>JBGAUO010000100.1:0-17809 GCA_044228605.1 Nannocystis sp.
ATCACGTTCTCCCCGCTCTGGTCCACCGGCATCGGCCCCGGCACGCCGCCGTCACAGAACGTACCGCCGCACGCCTCAGCCGCGTTCGGCGTCATCGCCACGCCCGCCATCGACAGCACTGCCAGCCCGCTCGCCACTCGCAACCAGTTTCGGTTTGTTCGTCGCATCTGAGTTCTCCGACCGCTAAAAGAAGTGGGTCCAGGGTCCCACAACGCGACGCACCTGACCATGGCTCCGCTGACGGCCAGCCTGGCGCGAAACGACCGAGACCGCGATCCCCGAGCGGGGATCACGGTCTCGATGACACTCTCCCGGTCGATCTCGCTCAGCGACGACGACGACGCAGCGCGAGCAGCCCGAACGCCGTCAGCCCGAGGCCCAGCGCCCCGTTGCTCTCCGCCTCGCTGCGGCAGCCGCAGCCGCCTTCACTGTTTGTACCGCTCGAGTCGCTCCCGCTCCCGCTGCTCTCCGAGCCGCCGCTCTCCGAGCCGCTGCCACCCTCCGTCGGCACCCCGGTGTCCGACGGCACATGCGGCCACCCGTGGCTCAGGTTCCACTCCACCCGCTTCTTCGAGATCGCCGCCGTGTTGTTCACGATCGTCATCGGCGCCCCCTTGATCGCCACCGTCTGAACCTCCTCTGCCCACCACTCCTCCCCGGGGATCGCCGGCCACGGGCCGCCCCCGGGGATGTAAAACTCGTCACCCCCAGGCAGCGTCACCACGCTGTCGTTGTTGCACAGCACGTAGTTCTGCGCCGTCCGCAGCGCCGCCACGTCCGGCAGGCTCGCGTTCACGTGGAAGATCGGGTCCTCCATCATCTCGTTCGGCGAGATCGTCGTGTACAGCCGCGTCAGGTACGGCCACGTCTTGATCAGATCTTCACCGTGCATCCCGGGCTCGATCACCCGCTCCAACATCCCCGCCGCGAACCCCTTCCCCATGTCCCACTTCGAAACGTCGATGTCCGCCGCATAGTTCCCCAGGTACGCGTAGAACTCCGCCGGCTCCACCCCCATCGGCGGCGGCAGGAACTCCAGCAGCAGCCCGTACACCAGCGGGTGGTTCCACGCGCAGTCGAAGCTGTCGTAACACGCCCCGAGCCCCTGGGTGTTCAGCGTCTGCACCACCTGCACCGGGTCCAGCCCGAGGAAGTCGTTCTCGTCCCAGCTCGGGCTGTAGATCGCCGCCGTGTTCACCGCGCTGCTCGCACCCGCGAACTCCGTCACGAACGCCCGCCCGTCCGCCATGAACGCGTCCACCGCCTGCGTGATCACTTCCTTGTAGTTGATCCCACGGTTCAGCCAGTCGATCTTCAGCGGGTTCACCAGCACGTGCTTGTAGTTCGTCGGCGCCGCGCGGTTCTCCGCCAGCACGAACACCCGGATGTCCATGTCCTCCACCGCCGCGATCCGCGTCAGCCGCAGCGGAAAACACGTCTCGCTCGACGGGTACCGCAGCGTGATCGGGTGCACGTCGTTGATCGTCGTGCTCCGCCGCAGCTTCAGCGCCGCGATCACGTTCCCCTCCGCCAGGTACTCCATCAGGATCGGCTCCGCCTTCGCGTCCCACAGGTACCCGTTGTCCTCCAGCCACGTCTTGATCGGCCCCACCTCCGTGTCCTGCAGCACCGCCACCTGAAACGCCCCCACCGCCTCCTCCAGCAGCACCGTCGGGCCGCCGCCGCTCGATCCGCCTTCGTCGGCGCTCGTCCCCCCGGCGGTGTCGTTGGTCGCCCCGCCCGAAGGGTCAGAGCCGCCGCTGCTGGGGTTTCCACCGCCGCAGGTCTCGAAGGTCGTCGTGATGTCGTACTGCGGCACCGACGCCGCCCGGATCTGGTCGAACAGCGGCTGCGACCCCACCGAAAACTCTGGCACCGCCGTCAGCGGCACCAGCCACCCGAAGTTCTCCGCGTTCGTGTTCGGGTCGATCGTGATCTGGATGTGCACCTCGCTCAGGGTGTCACCGATCACGAAGATCACGTTCTCCCCGCTCTGGTCCACCGGCATCGGCCCCGGCACGCCGCCGTCACAGAACGTACCGCCGCACGCCTCGGCCGCGCTCGGCGTCATCGCCACGCCCGCCATCGACAGCACTGCCAGCCCGCTCGCCACTCGCCACAACGCACGCTTGGATCGACGCATCTTAAGTTCTCCGATCAACCGAAAAGTGAAGTGCCCTCACGTTCGCACAGCTCTGGCCCGCGATCCACACCTAAGCCGCGCCAGAACTAGAGTTTGCCGACCGCGAACACGACGAGACGCGCGATGACCAACGTTCACCTCACGCTCGACCGCCCCAGGCCCGCGAACCGCGACAACGCCTAGGAGCGGAAGCTGTACGCTCGATTCGCGTGGACTCTGAACACGCCTCGGGCCCGCGGCTGCGGCGGCCCCGCCGCGTCGACCGAGATGGCCGGGGCTGCAGAACTTTCCGGCTGCTTCGGCGGAACCACATCGAGGTGAAAGCGCACCGTCGGCGACGGGTCGATGCGGCGCAGGTACTCGAGCGAGAACTCGCGGGCCTCGTCCTCGTCGCAGGCCAGCACCGTCAATCCAGTCGTGTATCCGTCCGAGTTCTCCGGCCAATACTCGGGCCGCTCGCCGGCCTCTGCGCGAGCCACCACCGTGAAGATCGTGACCTGAGGAGAGCGCCCATGGTCGGCCTCGTTGAGGCTGTCGAGGATGTGAGGCGTGATCCACTCACGCTGACCGGCGATGCGGGCGACCTCGCGGGCCTCGCCCTGCCGCCCCGTCTGCCACAGCGCCTCAAACACTTCCTCCGCGACAAGGCTGCAGTAGCCCGCGTTGGCGGCGTCGCCGTAGCGTCGCTCGAGCAAGTCGAGGGCACCGTAGAGCAGGCTCAAGGCCTCATCGAGGTCGCAGTCGACCGCGCTCAGCCGCCAGCCGCCGAGCACCGCCAGCGTGAGCGCGTTCTCGGGATCGAGGCGCCGCGCCTGCTCGAGCGCCCCCTGGGCCTGCTCGTGCTTGCCGACGCGATACAACGTGATCGCCTTGTTGTACTGCGCACCGGCGTGCTCCGGCTCGACGCTCAACGCGAAGTTGAAGCGCTCGATCGCCTCCTCGAAGCGCTCGAGGTCCGACAGACAGATCCCGTGCTCCACGAGAATCTCGACGTGGATCGGGTCATAGGCCAGATAGGCGTCATAAACCTGCTCTGCCTCCTCGAGTCGGCCCTGCCGCCGGAGCATCGCCCCGAGCGCCGAGGTCGCCTCGAACATCGCCCCGCCGCCCCGCTCCGCCTCGTTTGCGTGGCGATAGCAGGTCTCGGCCTCGGCCTCGCGAGCCAGACGCTCGAGCACCGCGCCGAGGTTGTAGTGTTGCAGCGCCCCGCCGCCATCGACATCGATCGCAACTTCGAAGGCCACGCGCGCCTGCTCGAGATCCCCGAACAGATCGTGCACGTTGCCCAGCGCGATGAGGATGTCGATCTCCCGCGGGAACTCGCCCGCAGCTCGCTTGGCCAGCGTCAGCGCGTTGTCCAATTCGCCCGTCTCGCACAACCCGCGGATCCACATGCAGTACATGCGAACCAGATCATCGGGCGGCAATTCCGGCTCCCAGGAGCTGCGGAGCAGACGAACCGCCGAGTCTGCGGCCCCCTGATCGAGGAGCGTGGCGATCGCGTCGAGCGGCAGGGTTGGCATGGCGACGGCGGAAACCCTTTTTTGCACGGCCCCGACGGGCTGGCAATGCCATCGCAGATGCCGCTCCCTGGGGCCAGGGGCGCCGATGTGTGCGCCCTCATCCGGACCCGCGTCGCCTCGCAACGCGCTCAGGGCTGGCCTGCCGGCACGCGTCCCAGGTTGCGCCGCCCCGCCAGGCGCACGAGCACGCTCCGCGGCGCAACGTTGGCGAGCCGCGCGAGCAAACGCGGGCCGATCCCCGCGTGCGACACGGGGCGTCCGGCCAACAGATCACGCAACGCTAGGGCCACCACGCGGTCGGGCGCCATCCCTGCCGGCCGCGTGCTCGCCCCCGCCACCGCGAAGAACTCGCTGTCGATCGGCCCCGGGCACGCCGTACACACCGAGATCCCGCGCGCCCGCCACTCCTCGCGCAGGGCCAGCGCCAGGGCCAGCGTGTAGCTCTTGCTCGCCGCGTAGACGGCAAAGTACGGCGCCGGCACATAGGCAGCAGCCGAGGCCACCTGCAGGACCCCGGCGCCCCGCGCCATCCGCGGCGCCAGGCCTCGCAGCAGCAGCGTGCCTGCGCGAACGTTCAGATCAAGCATCGCCGCGATCGCCCCGGGGCTCTGCTCGAGCAGCGGGCCGAGCAAGCCGACACCGGCATTGTTTACGAGCAGACGCAGGCGGGCTTCGCTCGCCTCCACCCGCGCCAACACGATCTCCACACCTGACTGCAGGGACAGGTCGGCCACAAGCGCCCGCCCGCGCCCCGAGGGTAGTGCGGACGCGAGCGCCTGCAGCCGCTCCCCGCGGCGCGCCACCAGCCAGATCTCATCGATCCCGACGTACGCCGGGTGCGCGTCAATCTGCCGCGCGAACGCCTCGCCGAGCCCCGAGGACGCTCCCGTGACCACCGCGATCGTCGGCCCCAACGTCCCCGTCATTGGAGCTCAGCGAAGCGGTCCCGCACGATGCCGAGGAACAGCCCCATCCCGGTAGGGATCAGGTCATCGTCGAAGTCGAAGTCCGGGTGATGACACACCGGAGTGTCCTCGCCTGGGCGCTGCGAGCCGACGAAGAAGTAGCCGCCCGGGACCGCCTGAGCGAGGTAAGCGAAGTCCTCCCCGCCCGCCATCGGCAGAAGCGCCTCGCTGACCTTCTCGGGGCCCAGCTGCGCCGTCGCCACCCGCACCACCGCCGCAGCGCAGCGCGGATGATTGGCCGTCACCGGATAGCCCTCATCCACCTCAAGCTCGATCTTCACCCCGAAGCTCGCCGCCGTCCCGTCGATCACCTCGCGCAACCGCGACATCACCCGCTGGGTCACCCCCGCCTCGAAGCTGCGCACCGTCCCCCGCAGCCGCGCCGTCTCGGCGATGACGTTGTGCGTGGTCCCGGCCGAAAACTGCGTGATCGACAGCACCGCCCCGCCCTGATAGCCGAGACCCCGCGACACCACCGTCTGCAGCGCCGTCACCAGATGCGCGCCTGCCACCAGCGGGTCGCGACACAGCTGTGGCTGGCTCGCGTGTCCACCCTTCCCGGTGATCGTGATCGTCAGCTCGTGCACTTGCGCCAACATCGCCCCGCTGCGCACATGCACCTGTCCTTTGGGGAAGCCCGGCCAGTTGTGCAGACCGTACACCTCGGCCACCCCGTCGAGCGCTCCCTCGGCGACCATCACCTTCGCCCCACCGCCACGCACCCCCTCCTCGGCTGGCTGAAACAGCAGACGCACGTTACCCGGCACCGCCCCGCGATGTCGGGCCAGCAGATCGGCGACGCCGAGCAAGATCGCCGTGTGGCCGTCGTGCCCGCACTTGTGCGCCTTCCCGGCGTGCACGGATCGATACTCGAGCTCCGTGGTCTCGTGCATCGGCAAGCAATCGAGGTCGGCCCGCAGCGCGATCACAGGACCAGGCGCGCCCGGTCGCAGATCCGCCACCAGCCCCGTCTCCGCGCACACCCGCGGCGTATACCCTCGCTCCTCCAGCCACGCGCGGCACAACGCCTGTGTCCGCGTCTCCTCGAAGCCGAGCTCCGGATGACGGTGGATGTCTCGCCGCAGCTGCCGCAGCTGCGGCACCAGGGCCTCGATCTCGCCTCGCGGGTCCGTCCAGCTCATTGGCCTCACGGTAGACCATGTCCTCCCCGGGCGCGAGCGTGGCACACTCGCCAAATGAGCCCCGCGCGCAGCCCCATCCGTAGCAAGGCCCTCGTCCTCTACGCTGGCACCCAGACCCCACACCGATCGTGTGGCATCGCCCTCGCCGAGGCCTTCGATCGCCCCTCGGCCGCCTATCAGAGCCTGCGCCGCGGCGGCATCACTGGCCGCGGAACCTGCGGGGCTGTCGTCGCCGGCCAGCTCATCCTCGGCGAATTCCTCGGCGATCCCGACCCCACAGGCAAGGTCACGCCCGATCTCCGGACCGCCATGCTCGCGTACGACGACCGCATCACCGCCGAGCTGACACGCGGCGCCTCCCCCGACCTCATCTGTAACCACCTCACGGCCCCGCACGGCGACTTCATGGGCCCCGCTCGCCACCACTTCTGCACCGCCCTCGTCGGCCAAGTCGCCGGCATCGTCGACGACATCCTGCGCGCCCACGGCACCTCGCACCGGGCGACCGCGCTGCAGCTCGCCGACGGCAGCGTATTCGACCCCGAGGCTGTCTCTTCGGACAGCTCCATCCTCAAAGACCCCGAGAGACCCGACGGAGTCTGAGCCGCCACGCCCGCGCGCCGCTCACCGCGGCGCGCCCCTGTGAGCCGCAGGAGCCTCGCCGCGAGCGCCCGCGCCCGAGCCCCCGCGAGTTGCCAGGGAGCGCCCCGCCGTGCCACCCTTGCCGCCATGCCGACTCAGCCCGCCGACGCGTCCGCAGCTCCTCCGCAGGCGCAACCCCCCGCAGGCTCGACCCCGCAGCCTGTCACCGACGAGGTGCTCTACGAGGGCATCGCCAAACACAGCGCCAACATCGGCGTCTACCTCATGTGGGTCGGCGTCTGCATCATCGGCGGCCTCGTCGGCTACGGCCTGCTGCAGATCTCCGCGCTGTCCAGCTACCCACTGTGGGTCCTCAGCCTGATCGGCGTACCGATGCTGCTGTGGAGCTACCTGGTCCACATCAAGTACAAGTACAAGGTCACCCGCCGCCGCGTCGAGACCGAGCGCGGTGTACTCACCACGCGCCTCGACACCCTCGAGCTGTGGCGCGTCCTCGACGTCCGCTACGAGCGCAACCTCATCGACCAGATCTTCGACAACGCGAAGATCATCCTCGTCGGCACGGACCAGTCCGACCCCGAGCTCATCCTCTACGGCATGCCGAACCACCGCCAACTCTTCGAGCGCCTGCGCGACGCGGTCCAACTCGCTCGCCACAGCAACCGCCCGATGGAGCTCGCACCAGGCGCCCACGGCGACGGCACCGACGCCTTCACCGGCGGCGACCACCATCATTAGGCCCGGCCGCGATCGCGCGTGCGCGTATCCGCTGGCCGCTCGCACGAGGTATTCCGCGTATCATCGCCGATGATGTCCCGACCCGAGAACCCGTCCGCCCTGCACATCATCTGCTTCGTCTACCTCGCCTTTAGCCACTGCACCGACGGCGAGCTGGCCCGCGAAGAACTCGAGACCATCAGCCGCGTGCTGCAAGGCTGGGTCCCCGACGCACCGGCCGGCGCCATCCAACGGGTGCTGCGCGAGTGCGCCGCCTGGCACAATGACATCGCCGACGATGACGCTCGCCTCGCCCAGGCCGAGGAGCACGCCCACCTCATGCGCCAGGGCATGAACGAAAAGCAGCGCCAGGCCGTACTCGTCAATCTCATCGAACTCGCCCGCGCCGACGGCAAGATTACCGCCGGCGAAGAGGCGTTCATCGCCCGCTTCACCGCGATCCTCGACAGCTAGGTCTCCCGGGCTGTCCGATCGGACAGCCATCACCGTTCGCTGCCTCGCCGTCATCGTTGCGCCCGCGCGGCTGAAGAAGCTTCCGGCGTCGCACCGTAAATTCGCATGATGAGGCAGCCTGGACCGGACCTGGATCGGACCTCGTCGCATGACCCTAAGGACAGGCGGGGAGTTACCCGTCTGCACTTGCCCAGGGCCATGAACCTTGGTCCGCGTTCGGGAGGCTCTTCACTCGCGGATTTGCCGCCTCACACCCGACGATCGAAAAAATCGTCGGCCTTCCGTGATCCGTTGCCCAACTCGAGACACTACCGGCAACAGCCTGAGGCATCTCCCCACCTGAAAGGCCTCCTATGATCGTCCACGCTCCGCTTCCGCGGTCCGGCTGCGCCGAACCCGCCGAGTCCACCACCAATCTGGTGGACCGCGACTCCGACTCGACCCGCGACATCGACCCCTTCCGGCAACTATTCCACCGCCACGCCAACCACCTCAACGCGGCTCAGACCCACCACATGAAGACCGGCCTGCGCAGTCGCCTCTTCGCTGAGAACGACCTCTAAACCCGGCAGGGGAGCCCTGCTCCCCTGCGCGTCACCCGTCAGCGGACCCGCGCCCTCGCCGCTGCGAGGGCATCCGCAAGCATCCCATCCTGCTGCGTCGGGTCGGCCCACCGCTGCTGCCCCTCGACCGGAAGCAGCTCGATCGGGTCAAAGTAACAGTAAAACGCCTCCTGGTTGACGTTGGGGCTGCGGTACACGCTGATCCCGGTCACCGGGTTGTAGTGCTCAAACGAGTGCACATCGCGCTTCCCGCCGCCGCCGGGCGCGTCGACCACAAAGGTCGGCGTATTAAACCCCGCCGTCAGCCCGCGCACCTGCTTCTCAAGCTCGATCGCGGTGCCAACGGTGGTCCGCAGGTCCTCGACGCCCCGCACCAGGTCGTGGACGTAGACGTAGTACGCGTGCACGTTCAGGTAGCTCATGCGCTTGATCAGCAGCCGCATCGTCTCCGGGTTGTCGTTGACACCGCGCTGAAGCACCGACTGGTTGCGCACGGTCACACCGGCCGAAAACAGCCGGTCCATCGCTCGCTGCGTGATCTCCGTCAGCTCGGTCGGGTGATTGAAGTGGGTGTGCAGCACGACCTCCTTGTGCAGCTTGCGCCCGCGCTCCACCACGCCGACCAGCGCGGAGAACCACGCGTCATCCGTGAGGATCTTCTGCGGCATCACGGCCGGCCCCTTGGTCGCAAAGCGCATGCGCCGGACGTTCGGCATGTCCAGCAGCCGATTCCCGATCGCGGTGATGTGCTCGGCCCGCAGGTTGTACGAGTCACCCCCGCTGATGACGATGTCCTCGAGCTCCGGCCGCGACGCGATGTACCCGAAGGCCTGCTCCCACCGATCCGTCGTCGGCTTCAAGCTCACCTTCTCCACCTGGTCCGTGTCCGTCCCCACCGCATAGCTGCGCGTACAGAACCGGCAGTACACCGGGCAGGTGTCGAGCGCGAGGAACAGCGCCTTGTCGGGGTACCGGTGCGTCAAGCCCGGCACCGGCGCATCCGCCTGCTCGTGCAACGAGTCGAGATCCAGCTTCGGATGATCCGGGCGCAGCGCCGACGCGAGCGGGATAAACTGCCGCCGCAGCGGGTCCTCATACGGATGCGACCAGTCGATGAGGCTCAGGAGATACGGCGAGACCCGCAACGCCATCGGCGCCCGGTGAAAGCCCTCGCGCGCGTCGGTGATGAAGCCCGGCGTGACCAGCTCCTGCACCACATCGAGCAGCCGGTCCGGCTTGATGATCGTGTGCTTGCTCTGCCACTTGTGATCGAGGAAGGTCGCCTCGTCGATGTCACGATACGCGGGGATCTTCCGCCAAAAGTCGCCACCAAGCAGCTGACGATGCACGAGCGTCTCCGGTTGGACCGGTGGCTTGTGTACGTGCTCGTCCCGACCGACGATGTGCAGCTTGTCCATGACCGGATGATGTAATCGAAAACACCGTCCGCGACAGCACAGGCGCGAACTTCACAGCAATTCAGGCCTCGCCGACGACCCTGTGGATGCCCACGTGTCGCCGCTCACGCCTCGCACGCAGCGCCCTCGCCCGGGCACTCGCCGCGTTACACTGCCCGCCCCGTGCCCCTCCAAGGCCCACCGCGCCCGCCCATCCGTGCGCCCCAGGCTGCCCCATCGACGCCCGCGCTCGCACCCTGGCCCACGCCCGCCTTCGAGCCCCTGACCGACGACCTCACCCTCGCGCGCGCCCTCGCCGAGCTTGCCGCGCTCCGCCCTGCCACCCTCGGCCTCGTCGTCCTGCTCGCGACCCCCCACCCCCACCTCACCCGGGCAGCCGCCCGTGAGAGCGCCCACGACGCCCGCAAGCAGAAGGCCCAATTGCTCGCCCTGGCCGGCGCGGGCCGGGTCTTCATCCTCCATCTCGACAACCTCAGCGACCTCCAGCCGCTCCACGCCCTCCTCGCCGGCGAGGGTGATCACCCCCCCTACGTCGTCTTCCACGACGCCCACTTTTCCCTCGCCGCCCTCGCCGCACGCGGCATCCGCCCGCCACGCCACGGCTGCACCCGGATCGCCGCCACGCTGCTCGCCGAGGGCGTCGATGCCCACCACGATGCCCAGGAGCTCGCCCCCCTGATCGCAAGACAGCTCCAACGCGGCCTCCCCGGTCAGATCCAGCAGGGTCAGGTCGATCCTCCATTCGCCCGCTCCTCCGTCGCCGCCGCCGCCGCCGACGCCCTCGTGCCGCTGCTGCGCGCCCTCACCCCCGCGCTCCGTGAGCGCGGCCTGTCTCGCGTATACGAGCTCGAGTGCCGCCTCCTCCCCAGCGTCCTGGCCATGGAGTCCGCCGGCATCGCCCTCGACATCGCCGGCTTCCAGCGCGTCACCGCTGGCTGGCAGCACGAGAAGGACACCACCGCGCCCGGCCCCGAACGACTCGCCCAGCTCGACAAACTCATCTCCAACTACACCCGCTGGTCCACCGACTTTGTCGACGACGACGGCCGCATGCGCCCGCACCTGCACCCGCTCGCCACCGACTCCGGCCGCTTCGCCTGCACCCGGCCAAACCTCCAGCAGGTCCCCGCCGAACACACCGCCCCCGGCCTACGCGCATGCTTCGTGCCCGCCCCTGGCCACCGCCTCATCATCGCCGACTACGCCCAGATCGAGCTCCGCGTCGCCGCCCAGCTCGCGCCCTGCAACGCCATGCAGCAGGTCTTCCGCGACCGCCGCGACCCCCACCGCGCCACCGCGGCCACCCTCGCCGGCAAGCCCGAATCCGCGGTCACCAGCCACGAACGCAAGCTCGCCAAGGCCATCAACTTCGGCTTCCTCTTCGGCATGGGCGCCCGCCGATTTCAGGGGTACGCCCTCGCCAGCTACGGCCTCGAGCTCGACGCCCACGCCGCCAACACCGCCCGCGACGCGTTTTTCTCGACCTTCCCCGGCATCGCCGCCTGGCACCGCAGGATCGCCGCCCTCGAGCCCCGCAGTCAGCGCGAAGACATCACGGTCCACACCGTGCTCGGCCGCCGCAAGCGCTTCCCGGCCGGCCACTTCAGCTTCAGCGCCGCCCTCAACATCCCCGTCCAGGGCACCGCCGCCGAGGGCTTCAAGCGGGCCATGATCGACCTCCACACCGCGCTCGCCCCTCTCGGCGGGCGCGGCGTCCTGTGCGTCCACGACGAGTACCTCGCCGAGGTCCCCGAGGCCGTCGCCGAGGCCGCCCGCGAGCTGGTCCAGCGCACCATGGAGAGCGCCATGGCGACCGTCGTCCCCGACGTCCCGATCGTCGCCGAGGCCCAGGTGGCCAGCAGCTGGGCGGACGGGTGAAACCTCACGGCTTCTCGCCGACTCCAAGCGTCGACTCGGCCCCGCGCGCGCCGATCCTCATCCACGGGAGACTTACAACGATGCAGCCCCTCACCACACGTCGCGGCTTTGTCCGCGGCACGGCCACCGGCGCCGTCCTGCTCGGCACCGGTCTCGGCACCTTCACTGGCGCGGGCTGCCGTCGTCATACCACTCCCGGAACCCCGATGATCCCAGGCGAACATTCCACACTCACCGACCACCTCAGCTTCTTCGCCGTCGACGAGCCGACCATCGCCCGGGTGATGACCGAGCTCACCGCCCGCGGCGCGGACGCGGCCGACCTCTACTTCCAGCACAGCCGCGACAACAGCATCACCATGGAGGACGGCATCATCAGCCGCGCGTCCTCCTCGGTCGACCAGGGCGTCGGCCTGCGCGTCGTCGTCGGCGACCAGACCGGCTACGCCTTCACCGAGGACCTCTCGCTCGAAGCCATGCTCGCCGCGGCCCGCACCGCCGCCAGCATCGCCCACGGCAGCAAGATCGTCGCCCCCGTCGCCTACACCCACGGCCGCACCGCCGAGTACTACAAGCTCGGCCGCCCCTGGTCCGACGTCGGCATCGCCCAGAAGCTCCCGCGCATCGAGAAGCTCAACGCCCTCGCCCGCGCCGCCGACCCCGCCGTCGAGAAGGTCACCGTCAGCTGGGCCGACGGTGAGGAGGCCGTCCTGATCGCCGACATGCACGGCCGCATCTTCACCGACGTGCGCCCGATGACCCGCCTGTGGTGCATGGTCACCGCCAAGAAGAACGGCGTCTCTCAGGCCAACTCCGCCAACCTCGCCGCTCGCCAGGACTTCGACTGGTACACCGACGAGCGCCTCGAGTTTGTCGCCAAAGAGGCCGTCAAGCGCACCATGATCCTGTTCGAGGCCAAGCGCCCGCCCGCCGGCGAGCTCCCCGTGGTCCTCGCCGCTGGCGCCTCCGGCATCCTCCTGCACGAGGCCATCGGTCACGGCATGGAGGCCGACTTCAACCGCAAGGGCACCAGCATCTACGCCAGCATGATCGGCAAGCAGGTCGCCCCCGACTTCGTCACGATCGTCGACGACGCCACCCAGCCCGGCGAGCGCGGCGCGCTCAACATCGACGACGAGGGCAACCCCACCGAAAAGACCGTGCTCGTCGACCACGGCGTCATGGCCTCCTACCTGCACGACAGCATCAGCGCCCGCCACTACAAGCACAAGGGCACCGGCTCCGGCCGCCGCGAGTCGTTCCGCCACGCCCCCATGCCGCGCATGCGCAGCACGTACATGGAGAACGGCCCGCACACCCGCGAGGAGATCATCGCCTCCGTAAAGAAGGGCATCATCGCCGAGACCTTCACCAACGGTCAGGTCCAGATCGGCGCCGGCGACTTCACCTTCTACATCAAGAACGGCTGGCTCATCGAGGACGGCAAGATCACCGCCCCGATCAAGGACATCAACATCATCGGCAACGGCCCCGAGGCGCTGCGCAACGTCACCATGGTCGCCAACGACACCAAGCTCGACTTCGGCGGCTGGACCTGCGGAAAGGACGGCCAGTCCGTCCCCGTCTCGCAGGGCATGCCCACCACCCTCGTCTCCAAGATGACCGTCGGAGGCGAAAATGTCTGACCTCCTCCACAGCGCCACCGCGGCCGTCGAGATGGCCCGCAAGGCCGGAGCCCAGGACGCCTGGGCCAGCCTCTCGCGCGACCGCTCCATCAGCTACACCTACCGCGACGGCAAGATCGAGAAGGTCGAGGAGAGCACCTCCCGCGGCCTCGGCATCAGCCTCTACGTCGACGGCCGTTACAGCAGCCACAGCACGACCGACCTCCGCCCCGAGCGCCTGCAGGCCTTCATCACCGAAGCCGTCGCCCTCACCCGCGCCCTCCAGCCCGACCCGCACCGCCAGATCCCCGACCCGGCCCTCTTCAAGGACCGACCCACCACCGACCTCGAGCGCAACGACCCCGCCGTCACCCGCATCACCCGCGAGCAACGCGAGGCCTGGTGCGCCGAGATGGACGCCCGCGCCCACGCCGACAAGCGCGTCATCTCGGCCGAGAGCGGCCTGTTTAGCGGCGAGTCGCAG
Source organism: Nannocystis sp. (assembly GCA_044228605.1). Taxonomy (GTDB): domain Bacteria; phylum Myxococcota_A; class Polyangia; order Nannocystales; family Nannocystaceae; genus Nannocystis. The sequence continues at coordinate 13,536 of JBGAUO010000100.1, forward strand.
GGCGCCTCCGTGAGCTCCAACGGCTTCTCCGGCACCTGGGACGGCGGCTACGTCGGCTACAACTGCAGCGCCACCGTGCGCGAGGGCGAGGACAAGCGCCCCGAGGGCTCCGCCTCCGCCGTCGGCCGCTTCCTCGCCGGGCTCCCCGAGCCCGCGAAGATCGCCGACAAGGCCCTCGGCCGCGCCCTCGATCGCCTCGGCAGCAAGAAGGGCCCCACGCTCCGCGCCACCATGGTCGTCGACCCCGAGGCCGCCGTCTCGCTGCTGTCCCGTGCCCTCGGCCCGGCCAGCGCCGCCGCGATCCAGCAAGGTCGCTCCTTCTGGGCCGGCAAGCTCGGTCAGCCCCTGTTCGGCGACAAGCTCAGCATCACCGACGACCCGCTGATCCCCCGCGGCCTCGGCTCACGCCACTTCGACGGCGAGGGCATCTCCGCCAAACGCATGCCGCTGCTCGACAAGGGCGTCGTCAAGAACATCTACATCGACACCTACTACGGCCGCAAACTCGGCATGGCCCCCACCACCGGCTCGGCCTCCAACCGCGTCGTCGCTCTCGGCGACAAAAACCTCGCCGAGCTGCTCGCCCAGGCCGGCAGCGGCATCTACGTCACCTCCTGGCTCGGCGGCAACTCCGACAGCACCACCGGCGACTTCTCGCTCGGCCTGCGCGGCCACCTCATCGAAAACGGCAAGATCGGCGCACCGATCGGCGAGATGAACGTCACCGGCAACCTGCCCGCGCTCTATCGCAGCCTCTTCGCCGTCGGCAACGACCCCTACCCCTACTCGAGCCTGCGCGCGCCGACCCTCGTGTTCCAGGACGTCCAGTTCAGCGGCGCCTGACCCGAGAGACAGCCCGCGACAACGCCAAAGGGCCCGGCCGCATCCGCGACCAGGCCCTTTTTCAGCGCCCGCAGGCGCTACTTCTTCAGGCTCTTGCAGAAGTTCAGCGCGTTGGTCTGCTGGGCCTCCTGCGAGGCGGTCGTCTCGCACCAGATCGACTTGCCGTCGATCTCGCGGCGGACGTTGACGAAGTAGTTCTTGCCCATGCCGCCCTCGTTGTCGAAGGTGATCGCCCAGCCGTCGGGCAGCTTCTCCTCCTTGAGGTTCTTCGGCGTGTACATGTCCGCCTCCTTCTTGGCGTCCTCGACCGTCTTGGGGCGCGAGTCCGAGGCGATCTGGGCGGTCACGACCAGGCCAGGGCCCTGGACCATGTGACCGTCGCCCTTGGGGATCATCTCGCCGACGGTGGCGTCGGCGACCGCATCCGCCTTGAGCCCGAGCTTCGGCAGCTCGAGCGGCCCAGCCGCCGCCGGTGCATCGGCCGCCTTGGCGTCGCCTGCCTTGGCGTCGCCCTTGGCGGCCGCCTTGTCGTCCTTCTTGGCGTCGCCCTTGGTCGCGCCGCCGCAAGCGACGAGGGTCAGCATCAGGGGGAGAGCGATGAGAATCTTCATGGGGTTCCTTCGTGAGGCGCGCGTTCGTGCGCGGTGCGTGAGGGGTGGGTGCGCGAACGCGCCAGGGGCGCGAAGCCGGCCGAGGATCCACGCTCGCTCCCGCCCCGTCAAGGCCACCCCGGCCAGTTCCGCCACCGAGCCACCGAACGCCCGCGCCCCCGGGGCCATTGGGCCGACCACGGGGGCGCGGGCATTCGCTTCGGGACCGTCCGAGTTCACCGGACGGCGCTGCAAACCAACGATTACGCTTCCTACCTACCGTCTATCGACCACCCACAAGTACGATGATTCTGGACCCCTCACCCTCCACCCATCCCCGCGACCGCCTCGACCTTTCTACCTATCCACCCAACCGTCTCGCCGGCCGCGGGGGCCTCGTGACATCGTTCTGGGGGCCAATCTACCCGGACAGCGTCACAAACCGCAACAGTTTTTACCGCGCCCACCGTGATCCGTCGGCGCTGGCGAATACAATCACATGTCTTTTAGGTCATGTGCATATTCGGACGGCGCCCGCCCGCGCATCGACAGCTCGGGTGTGATGACATACTCCCGCGCCACGCGAGCGAGGCGCCAGCGCGCTGGCGCGCCGACGGGTTTCCTCTACACTCGCGCGCGTGCACGAAGTCCTCGACAGCTCGGCCCTCACCCTCGCCCGGTGGATCCGCGAGCGCAAGCTCTCTCCGGTCGAGCTGCTGGACGCCCTGATCGCCCGCATCGCCGACGTGAACCCCGCCATCAACGCCGTCATCGCCGAACGCCACGAAGCCGCCCGCGCCGAGGCCCACGCCGCCGAGCGCCGCGTCATGCACGATCCCCCCGAGTCGCTGCCGCCGCTGCTCGGCCTACCCTACACGGCGAAGGAGTACATCAGCGCCCGCGGCATGCCGCTGAGCGCCGGCATCTGGTCGCGCCGCCACGTCCGCGCCGACGCCGACGCCGAGACCATCACCCGCCTCGCCCGCGCCGGCGCGATCCTCGTCGGCATCACCAACGTGCCGGAGGGCGGCCTGTGGATGGAGACCTACAACGACGTCTACGGCCGCACGCGCAACCCCTGGGATCTCGCCCGCACCGCCGGCGGCTCGAGCGGCGGCGAAGGAGCCATCGTCGCCAGCGGCGGCGTGGCCTTCGGCCTCGGCGCCGACGTCGGCGGATCGATCCGCATCCCCGCCGCCTTCTGCGGCTGCGTCGGCCACAAGCCGACCGGACGCATGGTCCCCAACACCGGCTTCTGGCCCGCCGCCAGCGGTGAACTCAGCGCCTACCTCGTGTGCGGCCCGCTCACCCGCCGCGTCGAGGACGTGCACCCGATCCTCTCCGTCCTCGCCGGCCCCGACGGCGTCGACACCGTCGTGCTCCCCTGGGATCTCCCCGACCCCTCCACCATCGACCTCCGCGGCGTCACCGTGTACCCCATGGCCGGCAACGGCCGCGTCTGGGTCCGTGCGCCCATGCGCACCGCGATCGACCGCGCCGCCGAGGCCCTGCGCGAGCGCGGCGCCACGATCGCCCACCTCGAGAGCCGACGCATGCGCCAGGCCTTCCCGATCTGGAGCGCCATGATGTCCCTCTCCGGCAGCCAGCCCTACTCGGAGATCCTCGGCGGCGACCGCCCCGTCGCCGTCATCCGCGAGCTCGCCCGCCTCCTCCTCGGCCGCTCCCGCCACACCCTCCCCGCCATCATCGTCGTCGCCCTCGAGAACCTCTCCAACCGCTTCACCGGCCGCAAGCAGGAGCTCGTCGCCGTCGGCAAGCTCCTCCAGGCCGAGCTCGAGCAGGCCCTCGGCCCCCGCGGCGTCCTCCTCTTCCCGCCCTACAGCCGCCCCGCTCCGCGCCACACCTGGCCCCTGCTCACCCCCTTCGATTTTGTCTGCACCGGCCTCTTCAACGTCCTCGAGTTCCCCTCCACCACGCTCCCCGTCCTGTGGCACCACGGCCTCCCGGTCGGCGTGCAGGTGATCGCCCGCCGCGGCAACGACAGCCTCACCATCGCCGTCGCCCACGCCATCGAGCAGGCCTTCGGCGGCTGGCGCCGCGCCAACCCCCCGCTGCCGTCAGCCGCCTGATCGTCACCTGCCCCTACGGACATGTCCAATCCGACATGTCCGCGAACACCGTCACGGCCGCTTGCCGGCCGCGATCTGCAGCGTGGCCCCGCCCACGAACCCGAAGTTGAACACCGTCACGGCCGCTTGCCGGCCGCGATCTGCAGCGTGGCCCCGCCCGCGAGCCCGAAGTTGACGACCGTCCCCTCCGTCACCTGCGTCAGCGTCCACAGCAGATAGCTGTTGGCCCCGGTCACGTCCTGCCCGTCGACGCTCACGACCTCGTCGCCGATCTTCATCCCCGCCGCCGCCGCCGCGCTGCCCGGGCGCACCACCGCCACCACAAGCCGCCGCTCCCGCGGGTCCGCCCCGGGCTCCGCGTCCTTGAAGCTGTAACCGAAGTCGCCAGCCGCCTCGTCCTGCTTGACCCGCTTCTTCGCCACCTTGATCACCGCCAGCTCCGCGGCGTCTCCCGTCGCCGGCACGAAGGTCGCCACCCGGGTCCAGCCGTAACCCTCGTCCTCCCAATTGCGCGGCATCACCATCACCTGCACCTTGCCCGTCGGCGCGTGCTCCACCTCGTAGCGGCCCGCCGCGTCGGTGATGTTCAGCTTCTCCCCGCCCTCCCCCCCGCCAAACGACCACCCTCCGCCCTCCGCCGACACCGACACCGACAACCCCGGCACCGGCTCCCCCTCGAGGTTCACCACCTTCCCCCGCACCGTCACCTTCGGCGCCCGCTCGATGCGCACCCCGCCGGCGTCCTGCCCCG
>JBGAUO010000101.1:0-17311 GCA_044228605.1 Nannocystis sp.
GCCCCTGGCACGATTCATCACACGGGCCCTCCCGCGTCCCCCTGAAAACCGCGCGTCAGGGCCCGCCCGTCAGCAGGGCCGCCGCCGCCGCCACGACCACCGGGTCCGGGTCGCCACGCAGCTTCGCCGCGAGCGCCCGGGCGCGCTTCGGGTCGTGCCTGGCCACCCCTTCCAGCGCGCTCGTCCGCGTCTCGCCGGCCAGCCCGCGATCCACGACCAGCCCCGCCAGCAATTCGGCGGCCTCGGCCTGGCGCGCCGCGCTCGCCTTGAAGCCCCCGGCGAGGCTGACCAGCCCCCGCAGCTGCCGCGTGGTCAAGGTCCTGCTCGCCTGACGCGCCGTGATCACCGCGACCATGCGCGGATAGTGCTCCGGGCAGAACGCGCCGAGCCCGTCGAGCGCGCGCTCATTCACCGCGTCGGCAGGGTCCTCCGCGTATTTCGCGAATGCGCCGCAGCCCGCGTCGTGGTCGGGCCCCGACGCGGGAAAGTCGCGGGCCCCGAGGGCGCGCAGAGCCTGGCCGCGCAGCTCCGGATCCGGCTCGGCGGCGACGATCCGCTCGACCACCGCCAGGACCCGCGGGCCGCCGAATTTCCCCAGCGCGGTGTATGCGATCAACCGCTCGTCGGCGCCTCGCAGGCCCAGGACCGTCGCGGCCATCGTCTCGTCCTGACCCGCCGCGAGCGCGGCGCTGGCGAACACGTCGATCAACCCAAAACGATCGATCGCCTCGGGCGCGAGCACGGCGCCCCGCAAACATTCCACCGTATCGCGGTCGATCCCCACCGCCCCCGGCCCGCCCTCGATGCGGTGATTGAGCCCCTTCATACGCGCCATGCTCAGCCGTCCGACCTCGATATCGTCGTCCGTGAGCAGCCGACACTCGCTCGCCATCGCCGCCGCGACCCCCTGCAGCTCGAGCGCCTCGAGCTCGCCCGTGATCACCGAATCATCACAGCCCTCGAGCTCACCGACCAGGCCGACATCACACGCCGACGCGGCGCGACGCAGCGCCTGCACCAGCGGCCCCTCGGGCGGCGCCACCACACCCGGCGCCGCCACCTCGGGCGCCACCACCCCCGGCGCCACCACATCGGACGGCGCCGGGGCCCTCGCGCACGCGAAGGCGACGACGGGCACAAGCATCAGCGCGCAGGATCTCATGGGCCGATGCTGTCCTGTCAGGGCGCGCAGGGCCCCGCCACCGCGTCGATCACGTGCACAAACAGGTTCGGGATGCTGCCCGGCGTCCCGTGGCCGTACCCTTGATATTCCCCGAGCACCGGCGCCTCGGCCTGGATCATGTCCAGCGGGTCCAGATACAGCGACTCCGCCATCACGCTGGCAGACTCGGTATACGCGATGGTCGCGACGTCGTCGAAGATATCGTGCATCGACGGCACCCGCGCGAACACCAGCGCGGAAGGATAGCTGGTGAACGGGTTCTCCGCCCCGAAGCTCTCCAGCGCGGGCATGCAAACCCCGTCTTCCCCCATGATCCCGCCCTTCAAGTTATCCACCGAGACCGGGATCGCATAACGGGCCATTCCGGGCACGCTATCGTCGACCAGCTCGGGGAGGCCGAAGCTGACCTGCACGTTCAGGGTCGGATCCAACTCGTAGGTATCCCCGGTCTTGCGGGAGATCAACCCCTGCATGCCCAGGCCCACCACCGGCTTCAAGAAGTTGCGCTCGTCGATATACACCGCCGGCGTATACGACTCCACGTTGCCCACCTCGTCCGCCACCACGCGGTAGATCACGAAGGCGTGGCGCAGCGCCTCCGCCTCCCGCTCCGCCGGCGTGCCCGCAAACGCGTGGGTCTCGACGCCGTCCGTGAACCCCGCGCCCTGCAGCGCGAAGTGGGCCTCGAAGCGGCCCCCGGGCAGCGTCTGCGCCGGCGGGACGTGCACAAAGGGTGGATCCGCGAACGCGAGGTCACACACGACAACCGCCTGGCCGTCGATCATCTCGTCGTGCTGCTCCGCGCAGACCTTCATGTCCTCGCCGCCGCTCTCGCTGCTCTCGCCGCTCCCCGTCGGCGCGCCCGTCGAAGTCTCGGTCGAAGTCTCGGTCGAAGCGCCCGTCTGACTCCCGCTCGATCCGTCGCTGTCCCCGGCCGCGCTCGTGCAACCAGCGGGCCCGCACAGCAGCCCAACAGCCAGCGCACCCACACATATCTCAACCTTACATGTTAACATTTGAGTCGCACCGTTACAGGCTCGTCCCGGGCTTGTCAAGCGCGCCGCGTGTACGCCACGGACCTGCGCCGATCTCTACACATTCCTCATCGACACGATCGGCGAGCGCATGAATGAGGGCACGATCCTGACCGGCCCAGGGCCGACGGCGCGCGGACCCGCCCCGAGCGACCCACCCCCTCGTGCCTCTTGACAAATGACCGCGGGTCATCAAATATCCGACCGCGAGTCATCACCCTCGGAGAACCCGCCATGGAGCCCACCCAGGAGTCGTTAGAACAGGTCTTTGCTGCCCAGCGGGCCAACCGCTGGCAGCTCGCCACCAGCGGCGCCGACGCCCGCATCGTCCGCCTCCTGCGCCTGCGCGAGGCCATCGTCGCCCGCCGCGAGCAGCTCGCCGCCGCCGTGCACGCCGACTTTCGCAAACACGCCGCCGAGTTCGAGCTCACCGAGCTGCACCCGACCCTCGCCGAGCTCGACCACGCGATCGACCACCTCGAGACCTGGATGGCCCCCGAGGTCGCCCCCACCCCGCTGGTCCTCCTCGGCACCCGCAGCGAGGTCCGCCGCGAGGCCAAGGGCCTGGTCCTGATCCTCGCCCCCTGGAACTACCCCTTCTTCCTCCTCATGACCCCGCTGATCGCGGCGATCGCCGCCGGCAACGCGGTCGTGCTCAAGCCCAGCAACAAGACCCCGCACGTCGCCCGCGTCCTCGCCGACTTGATCGCCGCCGCCTTCCCCAGCGACGAGGTCGCCCTCTTCACCGGCGGCGGTGACCTCGGCGATCGCCTGCTCGCCCTCCCCTTCGATCACATCTTCTTCACCGGCGGCGCCACCATCGGCCGCCGCGTCATGACGGCCGCCGCAAAGCACCTCGCCACCGTCACCCTCGAGCTCGGCGGCAAATCCCCCGCGATCGTCGACGCCTCCGCCGACCTCGAGGCCAGCGCGAAGCGCATCGTCTGGGGCAAGTTCATCAACGCCGGTCAGACCTGCGTCGCCCCCGACCACGTCCTCGTCCACGCCTCGCTGCACGACCGCTTCCTCGCGGCCGCCAGCGCCGCGATCGTCAGCGCCTACGGCCCCACCCCGGAGTCCCGCCGTCGCAGCCCCGACTTCGCCCGCCTCATCGACGACCGCGCCCACGATCGCCTCGTCGGCCAGCTCGCGGCCAGCGTCGCCGCCGGCGCCCGCGTCGTCCTCGGCGGCGAACACGACGCCCGCGAGCGTTACCTCGCCCCCACCCTGCTCGCCGACGTAACCCCGGACATGCCGATCATGGCCGACGAGATCTTCGGCCCGATCCTCCCCGTCCTGCGCTACCACGACACCGACGACGCGATCGCCCAGGTCCACAGCCGCGACAAGCCGCTCGCCCTCTACATCTTCGCCGAGGACCGCGCCGTCGTCGACGCGCTGCTCGCCCGCACCACCGCCGGCGGCACCGTCATCAACAACACGATCATCCACCTCGCCAACCCCGACCTCCCCTTCGGCGGCGTCGGTGCCAGCGGCATGGGCCGCTACCACGGCCGCTGGGGCTTCGACGAGCTCTCCCACCTGCGCGGCGTCCTGCGCCAGCGCGGCCCCGCCGGCTCCACCCTCCTCTATCCCCCGTATGACAGCGCCCGCAGCAAGCTCGCCGCCCGCGCCCTGCGTGTCCTCGAGTGAAAGGTCCCCATGTCCACCGCCATCCAAAAGCGTGACGACGCCCGCGTCGTCCTCATCACCGGCTGCTCCTCCGGCATCGGCAAGGCCACCGCCCTGCGCCTCGCCGCCGCCGGCCACACCGTCTACGCCACCGCCCGCAAGCCCGCGGCCATCGCCGATCTCGAGGCCAAAGGCTGCCGCCTGCTCGCCCTCGACGTCTGCGACGCCGCCTCCATGCACGCCGCCGTCAGCACCATCGAGGCCGAGCACGGCGCCGTCGACGTGCTCGTCAACAACGCCGGCTACAGCCAGTCCGGCGCCATCGAGGCGGTCCCGATCGAACGTGTGCGCGCCCAGTTCGAGACCAACGTCTTTGGCGTCGTCCAGCTGACCCAGCGGGTCCTCCCCGCCATGCGCCAGCGCCGGCGCGGCCGCATCATCAACCTCAGCTCGATGGGCGGCCGCCTCGTGTTCCCCGGCGGCGGCTACTACCACGCCACCAAGTACGCGCTCGAGGCGATCAGCGACGCCCTGCGCTTCGAGCTCCGCGGCTTCGGCATCCAGGTCGTCCTGATCGAGCCCGGCCTCATCCGCACCAACTTCGGCGAGGCCGCCAGCGGCAGCATCGACGCCCCCAAAGACCCCGCCTACGGCGAATTCCACGCCGCCGTCGCCAAGGCCACCCGCGAGGCCTACGAAAAGGGCCCGCTCGCCCGCCTCGCCGGCGAAGCCGACGACGTCGCCCGCGCGATCGAGAAGGCCATCACCACCTCGCGCCCGCGCGCCCGCTACAGCGTCTCCGCCTCCGCCAAGCTCCTGCTCGCCCAGCGCGCCATGTTCAGCGACCGCCTGTGGGACGCCTTCCTCCGCAGCAGCTTCCCCAGCCCCGGCTGACGCCCCCAAGCACGACGCGAGCGCAGGCGGCTGCGCTCCCCGACCGCGCGCCACGGTGTCGCGCTTGGCTCCCCTCGTCGTTCGCTCGGTGGCGACAGCGGAGCTCGAGGGGGATGGGCATGGCGGGGATGGTCGCGGCTGGCGGGTGGAGGCTGCTTAATTGACCTCGCCGCGAAAGAAGGTGCTGCGATCGATCGTGTGGCGGCGCTCGGGGTCCATGGGGATCTCCAGGAGGCGGCGCTCGCCGGGGGCGAGGCGGAGCGCCAGCGATTGGTTGTCGAGTTTGAGGAGGGTTTGTACGGTGCAGGCGCCGGGCGGGACGTCGCGGAAGACGAAGGAGCCGTCGCTACCGGTGGTTTGCTCGCGTCGCGGGCTGGGCTCGCAGGCGAGGATGACGAGGGCGTCGGGGAGGCGGGCGCCGGTATTGGGATCGACGATCCATCCGCCGAGGATCACCTCCGGGTTCGGCGTGGGTGCGGGCCGGGCGAGGGCGACGGGCGGCGCGGAGGTTGGGGCGCGGGTGGGCGGCGCAGACGGGCGAGCGCAGCTGGTGACCAGCAGGGCGAGTAGCAGCCGGGTTCGCGGGCGGCAGGGCACAGGGTGCGAGGATACGCTATCGGCCGGCGCCGCTGATAGAATCGATGGTGGCGAGATATGTGCGCAGGATGGCGGGGTTCCGGAGGGCGCGGTCGCTTACGGCGAATTCCACGACTAACCGCGCGGGCGAGGAGCTTGGCCCACCCAGACTCGCTGTGAGCCCGACTGACACGCCGCAACGCGGATGTTATCATGGCTGCAAATGCGCACCTGGATCGCTGCACTCGGGCTCCTGACGTTGGCGTGTGGCGGTGACACCGGCAAGACCACCAGCGCTGCCAGCAGCGGCTCCACCACCGACACCACCACCGCCGCCACCACCACGCCGACCGGCGGGCCCGAGCTGGGCGGCTGCGACTGCTTCGGGTTCGAGGACCCCGTCGTCACCGAGCTGTGCCCCCAATCCCTGTCCTGCGACATCCTCACCAGCACCTGCCTCGACGACGAAACTCACTGCGTACCCTCCAAGGAGGCGACGCTCGACTGCATCCTCGCGGCGATCCGCACCGATACGATCGGCGAGGTCACCTGGACCCAGACCCTCACCTTCTCGCCCGACAAGGACTTCTACACATCCGACCGCACGCTGCACGTGTACAACTTCGGCAGCGGGCAGGTGTTCTGGTCAGGCAGTCTCTACACCGGACTCACCGACGAGACCGGCGGCTTGCGCCGCTTCGAGCTCACCGCGCTGGGCCTCGACGAGTGCGCCGCGATCGCCGACGCACCGGCCCGATTCGACTGCCTGCGCGCCGCGTTCGACAGCCCACCCGCCGAGGTGTGCATCGAAGCATCGACGGTCTTTTAACCTGCGCCGCGCCCGGTTCACAAATCGCCTCAACCACAAATCACATTAGCAAAGATGCACGAGGTTTCACATGCCGTGGTCGAGGGCGTTGGTGGTCACGTGCATCGCCGCCGGCCTCAGCTGGATATCTCCACGACCTCGAACAGCGCGTCGCCGCCGGTGACGATCGCGGCGCTGCCGTCGAGCGACAGCGCCGCGACCCCCGGCCCGGGGCTGCGCCAGCGCGCCAGGCACCGCGACGGCGCCGTCGTGTCATAACAGGCGAGCTCGCCGCCCGCGGCGTGGCCCACAAGGATCCGACACCCGTCGCCCGAGATGGCCAGCAGCTTCACCCCCGGCGCCGCGACGATCGGCATCGTCACGCCCCGCACCAGGTCAAACACAACCAGCTGGCCTGCCTCACAGGTCAAGACACCGCGACCGTGCGGCAACAGGGTCGGGGACGGAAATTCGTAGACCCAATCGAGGGGGTACACCACCGCCTCCCCGACTGGGCGCAGCGCCGGAAAGTCGGCGCTGCGATAGCTCGTGATCAGCGTCCCCGAGTGCACACGCACCAGCCCCGCGGCGCCGTCGATCGCCACCGACTGCGGCATCGGCAGCGCCTGCGCGTCGACCAGCACGGCCCCGTCCGCCGACCAGACCGTCATCCCATCGGCCGTCGCGCGCTGGAGATTGCCGGCATACGACTTCCCGCGACCCGTGAGCAGCCCGTGGCCCACCGCGACCACGCCGGTCGCCGCGCACACCGTCAGCCCATGGCTGTAGATGCGCCCCGTATCCCAGCGGCGCACCCGCGGCGCGCGGGCCCCCTCGATCGCGTACAGCTCGCCACTCGCCGCCACGGCGATGAGCCCGGCCCCGTGCGGCCGGGCCCGCAGCTCCGTGAGCTTGGCCGGCACCTCGACCTCCGCGATCGGCCGGGCCGTCGCGCACTCGAACACCCGCACCGTCGAGCCGGGATCGCCATCCACACAGACCGCGATCGCACCGTCAAAAAACGCAACGAGCTGGGCCGCAGCAGCGCGCACGATCGTCGCAGCCTCGCTCGCCCCCCCAGGCACGCGTGGCACCGGGTCGAACACCGTCAGGCGGTTGCCCTCCACCCGCACGCCGCGGTTCATCGCGGCGCTGACCCCCACGTGCTGCCCGACCTGCACCATCTCGAGCGAGCAGCGCACGCCCGTCGACAGGCGATAGACCGCGTACCAGTCGCCAAACAGGGCAAAGCAGTCCGCGGCGACCGCCAGGACCAGGCAGCAGTCCTCCGATGGCGCCGGATCGGGCAACACCCGCGGCGCGGCCGAGCTGTCCACATCCCAGCGCACGATGTCCCGACCTAACACCACCAGCACCACCGAGCCCGTATCATCGACGCCCACCGCGGCCGCGCCAAGCGCCCACTGGGCGAAGCGCACCTGGCCGCGCAGCACCCCGCTCTGCGCGTCGCGCACCTGGCCGAGCAGGCCCCCGCCATCAGGGTCGCTGACCTCGACGATCCACCGCCCGTTGGCGCTTTGATTGCGCCCACTCGGCACCCCGACGAGCAACGACGGCCCGTTGGCGAAGGGCGCCTGCGCCAGCCACCGCGGCTGCTCGTCCGCCATCAGCTCGGCCTCGCCGATCGCCTGATCCAGCACGATGCGGTCCCCGCGGAGGCACAGGTGCTGCGCGCCCTTCGACGACGCGAGCACCACCGTGGTGGGCGTCACCGCCGCGAGAAACGGCCAGGCGAGTGGTGGCAGCGCCAAGGTCGCGACCCGCCGCAAGTCTGGCAACGTCCACAGCGAAATCTCGCCGGGCAGCTCGTCCGCCTTGAGGCTGGTGCGCTCGCCCACCGCCGTCGCCGTGAGCAGCCACAACAGCTGGCCATCGCTGGCCACGGCCAGCTGGCGCAGGGCCGACAGTGGGAGCGTCACGCCGTCGAGCTTCGTGGGCATGGTGCCAGCCTATCGCACGCCGCAGCGCCGACGGCCCAGCCGAGCGACCTGACGAACCGCGCCGATCCGCGCCCCAAAGACATCCTCCGCGCGATCGCCTACCCTCGCCGCGGATGTCCTTCCTCGCCCGCACGCTCGTGCTCCGCGGCGCCCTCCTGCTCGCGCTGCTGCTCGCCGCCTTCGCCCTCGGCGCCGGGCGCCGCGCCCTCATCCGCCAGTTCTTCGTCGACGGCGCCGTCCCGGACGACGCCCCCGTCTGGCCGCGAACCCCCGCTGGCGCCGGCCTCAAGCCCGTCGCCCGCGTCCGCGTGGTCCTCCTTGACGGCCTCTCGCGCGCCCACGCGACCGGCCTCCCGCACCTCTCCGAGCTGTGCGCCCGCGGCCAGGAGTTGCAGGTCGACGTCGGCTTCCCGACCGTCTCCCTGCCCGTCCAGCACGTCCTGTGGACCGGCCGCACGCAGCAGCAATCCGGCGTCCAGTACCACCTCGGCAAGCTCGCCGAGCCGCCGCGTGGCTCGCTCCCCCGCCAGGTCGACAGCATCGCCGTCGCCGAGTCCCACCCAGAGATCGTGCACAGCTTCGGCTTCGGCAGCGCACAGCCCAGCGACGACCCCCTCTGGGACGGCCTCCCGCAGTGGCGCGCCGGGGGCTTCGCCGCCGCCGCCCACGCCGCCGTCGCCTCCTCGGCCCCGCTCGCCTTTGTCCACGTCCTGCGCATCGACGAGGCCGGCCACCGCGAAGGCGCCGCCTCCTTCGCCTACGCCGCCGCCGCCGCGTGGAGCGACAGCCTCCTCCACGTCCTCCACGCCGCCGCCCCGGCCGACCCCGAGACCCTCTGGCTCATCCTCTCCGACCACGGCCACCGCGCCGCCGGCGGCCACGGCGGCGCCGAACCCGAGATCCGCTTCGTCCGCGCCTGCCTGCTCGGCGACGGCGTCGCCGCCCAGCCCGGCGCCCTCATCCACCTCGTCGACCTCGCCCGCGCCCTCGCCGACGCCACCGGCGGCGAGATCCACCCCGAGGCCCGCGGCCGCCCGCTCACCGCCGCCCTCCAGGACCCCGCCCGCGGCGCCACGATCCCCCGCCCCGGTCCCCTGCGCTGGACCGTCGCCGGCATCTTCCTCCTCCTCGCGATCCTGTCCTCTCGGACAGGTCGTTCGCAACATGTCCCCTGGACCCGCCGACTCACGTCCCTCTCCCCCGCGCTCGGCGGCCCGACCTGGCTCCCGACCGCCCTCGCGCTCGGCTGGCTCCTGCTCGCCTTGCTCGGCGTCGCCGCCCAGTGCGGCTGGCCCTCGCTGTCCAACCCCGCCGTCTACCCCCCGCGCGGCGACGACATGCTCTTCGCCAGCGGACCGGGCCTGCTCGCCCTCGCCGTCCTCGCCAGCCTCGCCGCCTGGCGCTGGGACTGCAACGACGGCGCCCTGCTGCGCGCCGCCCTGGTCCCCTGGGCCCTGCTCACCCTCGGAGGCCTGGTCCTGTGCCGCGCCCCGGACGCCCTCGCCTTCGCCATCCCGCCCCTCATGCCCAGCAGCACCGGCTTCGTCAGCATGCTGCTCATCCAGGGCCGCGGCGCCTGCCTCCTCCTCGCCTTGCTCCTGGCCGTCCGCCTGGTCCTGCACCTGCGCCGACATCTGCAACAGCGCCGCGCCGCCCGGTCCAAACCCGCCGCCGTGGTTCCCGCTTGACGCTGCGCTCGCGTTGTCGATAAGACAAAAGCCAAGCTGCCGCCCGCAGATCACGGCGGCCTGGAGGTTCGTTGACCATGCACACCCTCACGTCCGCTCGCAGCCTCCTTTTTGCCGCCCTCACGCTGACCGCGTGCACCGGCGGCGACAGCAACACCGGCTCCGGCTTCGGCTCGATCTCCGTCAGCCAGGGCAGCCAGCCCACCCAACCGACCGCCGACCCCACCGCCGAGCCCACCAGCGGCGGCATGAGCAGCAGCGGCGACACCGGCAGCACGCAGGGCCTCGACAGCAGCAGCAGCAGCAGCAGCAGCGACCCCAGCACCACGAGCACCACCACCACCGACCCCAGCACCACCACCACCAACCCCAGCACCACCACCACCGACCCCAGCACCACCACCACCGACCCCAGCACCACCACCACTGACCCCAGCACCACCGGCGACCCGCCGCCGCCCAAAGACCCCCAGCCGGTCGACAACCTCTACGAGTCGTGCATCGACAACACCCCGTGCAACGCCGCCACCACGGACGGCTGCTTCACGATCACCGACGCCATGACGATGAAGGTCATCGACGGCTACTGCACCCTCCTGTGTAACAGCGTCGTCGACTGCGGCGTCGCGCCCAAGGCCCCCGCGGTCCAGGAGTGCCTGACGATCAACCTGAACCCCATGCAGAAGGTGTGCGCCCTCAAGTGCAACGGCGTCGCCGACTGCCCGACCGGCATGGCCTGCACCGCCCTCGCCCTGCCCAACAACAACATGGGCAGCTACTGCACCTGAGAGCCCCGCACCACTCTCGCCCTGCCCAACAACAACATGGGCAGCGACTGCACCTGAGAGCCCCGCACCGCCCTCGCCCTGCCCAACAACAACATGGGCAGCGACTGCACCTGAGAGCCCGCACCGCCAGCCGCGCAGGTCAGCGCCACCACGCCGCGGTGGTCCCTGCGCAAGCCAGCGCCCGCGGCGCATGAACTTCGCCCCGCCCGCCGGCACCGCGGCGTTATCCTGCCCGCGATGAGCGCCGCCACCGACGACCCCGAGCTCTCCCTGGCGCTCGCCGGCCTGCGCTGCGCCAACTGTGCCGGCACCGTCGAGCGCGCCCTCGCCGGCGTCCCCGGCGTCGCCGCGGCCACCGTCAACTTCGCCAGCGAGTCCGCCCGCGTCCGCCTGCAGGCCCCCGGCGCCGCCACCCGCGGCGACCTCGTCGCCGCCGTCGAGGCCGCCGGCTACAGCGTCATCGCCGGCAGCGAGGGCGACGACGAGGCCGAGGCCCTCGCCCGCGCCGCCGAGCTCACCCAGCAGCGCCGCCGCGTGACGATCGGCGTCAGCTTCACCGCCCCCCTGATCGTCCTCGGCATGGGCCGCGACTTCGACCTGCTCGGCGCCTGGGCGGCCGCCCCCTGGGTCTTGTGGCTCATGCTCGCCCTGTGCCTCCCGGTCCTCCTCGTCACCGGCGCGCCGCACCTGCGCGGGGCCCTGCACGCGATCAAGGCCCGCGCCGCCAACATGGACGTCCTGATCTCCCTCGGCGCCGGCGTCGCCTTCCTCGCCAGCCTCCCCGTCGTCGTCGCCGCCAGCTTCGGCAGCCACGCCTTCGGCCACCACGTCTACTTCGAGACCTCCGCCGCGATCATCACCCTCGTAGGCGTCGGCCGCCTGCTCGAGACCCGCGCCCGCGGCCAGGCCGGCGCCGCGATCCGGGCCCTGCTCGCCCTGCGCCCCGCCACCGCCCGCGTCCGCCGCAACAACGAGGTCCTGGAGGTCCCCGCCGCCGAGGTCAAGCTCCGCGAGGTCGTGCTCGTCGCCCCCGGCGCCGCCATCCCCGTCGACGGCACCATCGTCGCCGGCAGCTCCGAGGTCGACGAGAGCATGCTGACCGGCGAGAGCCGCCCCGTCGCCAAGACCATCGGCGACCCCGTCACCGGCGCCACCCTCAACGGCGACGGCGCCCTCGAGGTCCAGGCCACCCGCGTCGGCGCCGCCACGGCCCTCGCCCAGATCGTCCGCCTCGTCCGCGCCGCCCAGAGCAGCAAGGCCCCCGTCCAGCGCCTGGTCGACCAGGTCGCCGCCGTGTTTGTCCCGATCGTCCTCGTCCTCGCAACCCTCACCTTCCTGGCCTGGTGGCAGCTCACCGACCAGGGCGTCGGCGCCGCCCTCCTGCGCGCCATCGCCGTCCTCGTCATCGCCTGCCCCTGCGCCCTCGGCCTCGCCACCCCCACCGCGATCGTCGTCGGCACCGGCGCCGCCGCCCGCCGCGGCGTCCTCTTCAAGAACATGGCCGCCCTCGAGCGCGCCCACGCCCTGCGCACCATCGTCCTCGACAAGACCGGCACCCTCACCCGCGGCCGCCCCACCCTCGGCGCCCTCCTCCCCGCCCCCGGCGTCGACCCCCGCGAGCTCCTGCGCCTCGCCGCCGCCGCCGAACAGCGCAGCGAACACCCGCTCGCCAAGGCCATCGTCCACGCCGCCCACGCCGCCAACCTCGCGCTGCCCGCCAGCGAGCAGCACCGCGCCGTCGGCGGCCACGGCCTGCGCGCCCGCATCGCCGGCGCCGAGCTCCTCGTCGGCAGCGAACGCTGGCTCACCCAGTCCGGCGTCGACACCACCCCGCTCGCCGCCCTCGCCACCAGCCTGTCCGAAGGGACAGCCACCGCCGCCACCCCCATCGACCTGTCCCAAAAGACACCCACCATCGACCTGTCCCAAGCGACACCCAACCTGTCTCTTGGGACAGCCACCATGTCCCAAGCGACACCCACCACCGACCTGTCTCAAGCGACACCCAACCTGTCTCTTGAGACAGCCGCCCTGTCCCAAGCGACACCCACCACCGACCTGTCCCAAGCGACACCAAGCCTGTCCCTTGGGACAGCCACCCCGTCCCAAGCGACACCCACCCTGTCCCAAGAGACAGCCACCCTGCCCCAAGCGACACCCACCCTCTTCGCCCTCCCCGGCGCCACCCTCGGCGTCCCGCAGACCCTCGTCTGGGTCGCCCGCGACGGCGCCCTCCAGGGCCTGCTCGCCCTCGCCGACGCGCTCCGCCCCGAGGCCGCCGCCGCCGTCGCCGAGCTCCGGCGCGCCGGCCTGCGCGTCGTCATGCTCACCGGCGATCACCGCCGCGTCGCCGTCGCCATCGCCGCCAAGGCCGGCATCCCCGCCACCGACGTAGTCGCCCAGGTGCTCCCCGCCGACAAGGCCGCCGCGATCGCGCAGCTCCAGCAAAGCGGCCCTGTCGGCATGGTCGGCGACGGCATCAACGACGCCCCCGCCCTCGCCAGGGCCGACGTCGGCGTCGCCATGGGCGCCGGCGCCGACGTCGCCATCCACGCCGCCGACATCACCCTCATGCGCAGCGACCTCCGCGGCCTCCCCGAGGCCCTCCTGCTCTCGCGCCGCACCCTCGCCGTCGTCCGGCAAAACCTGCTCTGGGCCTCGATCTACAACCTCGTCCTCATCCCCGTGGCCGCCGGCGCCCTCCACCCGATCGCCGCCGCCCCGGCCTTCCTGCGCTCCCTCCACCCCGCCCTCGCCGCCCTCGCCATGGCCCTCAGCAGCCTCACCGTCGTCCTCAACTCGCTGCGCCTGCGTCGCCTCGGCAAGCGCGCTTGACTACATTTTCGTTGCAATTGTTTCTTTTGGTTTATTAGATGCTTTCGTGAAGAAAGCATCGATTGTCATCTTTTCATCGCTGGTCGCGTGCTCGTTTCCGGACAATCCATCCACGTCCGAGGAAGCCCCCCCGGCCAGCACCAGCACCAGCACAGGTGCCCCCAGTGAGCCCGGTAGCACCGGTAGCAGCACCAGCTCCACCGGCACCAGCTCCACGGGCGACCCCGGCAGCACCACGGTCGACTTCATCGTCCCGCCCGACGGCGGCAGCGGCCTCGGCGACACCTGCAACACCTTCACCCAGGACTGCCCCGCCGGCCAGAAGTGCACCACCAGCTACTTCCAAGAGTACGGCGATTACCTCGACCACTGCGTCGACCTCCACCCCCAGCCGCTGCCCGTCGGCCAGCCCTGCGAGCTCAGCGGCGAGTTCGGCGTCGACGGCGACAACTGTCAGCTCGGCGCCCTGTGCTGGGACCCCGACCCAAAGACCGGCATCGGCATGTGCGTCGAGCTCTGCGGCGGCACCGAGGACAACGCCGTCTGCCAGACCCCCGGCACCTACTGCGCCTACGGCAAGAGCATCCAGCTGTGCCTCCAGACCTGCGAGCCCCGCGACCTCGACACCTGCCCGGTCGGCTGCACCTGCATTCCCGCCACGCAGACGTTCATGTGCGCCCTCAACGCCTCGGGTGACCTTGGCCTCTACGCCGACCCCTGCGAATTCGCCAACGCCTGCGACCCCGGCCACTTCTGCGCCAACAGCGACACCAGCCCCGACTGCGACCCGGGCAGCCCCGGCTGTTGCATCCCCTTTTGTACCACCACCACCACCGGCGACTGCCCGGCCAACCTCGAGTGCCTGCCCTGGTGGGGCAACGACCCCGCCCCCAGCGGCTACGAGAACCTCGGCTCCTGCGGCCTCGCGCCCTGACCGATGCCGATCGCGCGCTCGCGAGCACCCGCGAGAGGGATAGGCTGCGCTGCACAGTTGGCGTAAAACCGGTGGCATGGAGCACGCTCGGACCCTCGTGGCCATGGTCGTCCTTGTCGTCGTCGCCGTGTTCGCCCGCTGTTATTTCCAAAGGGCCCCCACCGAGCAGCCCGCCGCGTCACACACCGGACCGGGCGCCCCGCCCGAGGCTCCGCCAGCGGCTCCCGCGAGCCCCCCGCCCGAGGCTCCGCCGAGCGCCCCGCCAGCCGGCGCCCCGCGGTCGAGCGACGACGCCGACACGGCGCCAGCCAGCGCTCCCGAGCTCCCGATCGATCCGAACCAGCCCATGCCAGAGCAATCCCTCTCGACCCATGGATCGCTGGAGCGGGACAAGCCGGCGCACTTCCTCGTCGAGGGCCGCTCGGACATCTACTCCGCCGGCCTCGCCCTCGCCGACCCCGAGCGCCGCGGCGTGCTGCCAGCCAGGATCACCCTCGCCGAGGGTGCCGGGGTGCTCCGCTTCATGCGCGTCGCCGGCAAGGCCGGGTGCGTGCAGGACGCCGCCTACGGCCCGGACGGGGGCGACTGCGTCGGCGGCGACACCAGCCTCGAGCCCGCCGGCGGGCTCTCCGGCATCGTCGCCCACGAACGCTCGCTCTTCCTCGTCGGTGTGTTCCTCGCCGGGCCTCCCCCCGAGACCGCACCCGCGACGCTCGACTTCTCCACGGCCGCTCGCGGCGTCGCCTTCACCGAGCTCGCGCCCCTGCCCGGCCAGGTCTTCTTCATCGGCGACGGCCTCACCGGCTCGGGCTCGGGCGACACCCAGACTTTCCTTGTCCCCACCGGGGCCACGCACCTCTACCTCGGCTACGCCGACGGCGCGTCCTTCCAGGGCGCGCCAGGTTGGTACAGCGACAACACAGGAGGACTCGATGCCACCATCGTGCAGCGCACGCAATGACGTGACGCGCCTCGCCCTGCTCCTCGCGCTCGCCCTCGCGGCGTCGCCGGCAAAGGCCCAGTCGACCGAGCCGGCCCCGGCCTTCCCGGTGCAGCAGGTCGAGCTCGCGCCGCAGCCCGAGCTCTTCGCCCACGGCACGGCCGCGCTGTTCCACGGCGAGGTCAGCGAGCCGGGCTACGGCTTCACCTTCGCCGGCGTCTCGATGCTGCAGCCGATCGCCGTCACCGTGCTCGCCGACCCGGGCGCCCCGGTCACGCTCGCGATCGGCAAGGAATGGGCGCTCGCCGAGCGCACCACCAGCACCGCCGCCGAGGGCCACGCCACCGAGCTGTTTCGCACCGACGACATCGTCACGCTCCGTGTCCACGCCCCCGACGCCGCGACCCCGCGCCGCTACGACCTCGTGATCTGGGTCGGCGACGAACGTGTCGACTATCCCGACATGCCGTCCTCGATCGACTTCGATCGCCCCGAGGAGGCCCAGCAGGCGAAGGTCGCCG
Source organism: Nannocystis sp. (assembly GCA_044228605.1). Taxonomy (GTDB): domain Bacteria; phylum Myxococcota_A; class Polyangia; order Nannocystales; family Nannocystaceae; genus Nannocystis. The sequence continues at coordinate 15,795 of JBGAUO010000101.1, forward strand.
CCACCCCCGCGGCCCCGCCCGCCTCACCTGCGCTCGCGGGGCCACCCGCGCCAGCGCCCGCGGCCCCGGCCACCGCGCCACCGCCCACGGGTTCGCTGCAGCTCGTGCTGTGGGTGATCGCCGCCTTGCTCGCGGCGCTGGTCGCGATCGCCGGCGTCGCCGTCTTACGGAGGAAAAAGCCATGACCGCGCTCGCGCTCGCGTTCACCGCCGCCATCACCTTCGCCGACACCGCGGTGCCCGGCCCCAGCACCGGCTTCAACGCCCAGTGGAACGAACTCCGCAAGGCCGTCGAGAAGGCCAACTCCGACGCCGACCAGCAGAACGTCAAGAACGACGAGGCCGCCCGCTCGGGGATCAACGCCGGCATCCGCCAGATCGAGTACGGCCGCGCCATCATCCAGTCCTACCTCGATCTCATCCGGGCCTTTCGCGAGCTCTCGCGGCGCGACCGCGAGTTTGACCCCGCGCACCCCGGCACGGGCGCGCCGCGCCTGCCGGTGAGCTGCAGGAGCGGCGCCTGCAGGGCCTGCTACCGCGACGCCCAGCTCGCGCTCAACCGGGCAGTCTTCACGCTGAACCGCCTGCGGATCCTCTACCTGCGCACCAAGAATTTCGTCGACAAGGCGATCGCCTTCGGCAACTCCGCCTCCGGCATCCACGCCGTGTCAGGCCTCGCCTGGCAGAACGAGAAACGCGGCATCGAGGCCTCCATGGAGGGCATGAACCAGGCCTTCGACGGAAAAAAGCCCGAGCTCATGCTCGGACTCAAGGCCGCGCTCGACAAGCTCAACGCCTGCGAGGCCGAGCACTTTGGCAACCCCGACTGGTACAACCGGTTCGGCTTCATTTACTACCAGTTCATGGACAGCAGGATCTCACGCTGAGCGCGTGAACCTCGAGGCCCGGCCCGTGATCGCAGCGGGCCGCGCTCGCGTCCTGGCCGAGCAGCAAGCTTCCCGCGCGACGAACGACCCTCGTCGCGGCAACGGCCCCCCTCACGCATGGCGACCCCGACCACGCGTACACTCGCCGCCGATGCGCCCGGCCCTCGCCCTCACGACCCTCCTCGCGCTCACCTGTGCCGCCCCGCAAGCCACCACCACCACCACCACCACCACGCCCACCACCGCGATCCTGGCCCCCAGCAAACCCCACACCCCGCTGCACGAGCTCGAGCAACGCCGCGACAGCACCCCCCTCCTCGCCCTCCCCGACCGCGGCCCCGCCGTCCTCCTCGCCCTCGCCCGCATCGGCGACCGACCCGCCCTCGACACCCTCCTGGCGATCCTCCGCACCGACGACCCCCGCCCGCGCGAACACGCCGCCCGCGCCCTCGGCATCGCCGCCCTCCTCGACGCCGACGCCACCGGCCTCGAACAGGTTCTCCATGTAGTGCTGGCCGGTGGGCTTGAGGTCGACGATCACCGGCGTGCGGTCGGAGAGCACGTTCAGCCGCGCGAGGTCGAGCGCGATGCCGACGCGGCCGGCGATCGCGGCGAGGTGCAGCACCGCATT
>JBGAUO010000101.1:17321-17560 GCA_044228605.1 Nannocystis sp.
TGGCGATCGCCGAGGCCCTCGGCCGCCTCGGCACCGCCGCCGCCCTCGAGACCCTGCGAGGCGCCCTCGCCCCCACCCAACCCGCCGCCCTGCGCAGCGCCGCCGCGATCGCTCTCGGCGTCCTCGGCCGCCGCAAACACCCGCAGGACCTCCCCACCCGCGAGGCCCTGCTAGCGACCCAGGGCCCCCGCCCCAAACCCCCCCCCAAACCCCCCCCCCACCAGTGCCACCCCCCCCCC
>JBGAUO010000102.1:0-17546 GCA_044228605.1 Nannocystis sp.
GGTCGTCTGGGCGGAGAACATGCTGGTGAACGGCCAGGGTTTCCCCACCGCGCACAACGACTCCGAGCAGGGCGTGCGCATCCCCGAGCAGCTGGAGAGCCTGGTCAACGCCCCGCGCATCGCCCCCGCGCCCGACGAGCTGGCCCGCCGCATGCTGACGATGGCCCAGGTCGGCCCCGGCGACCTCGTGATCGACCTCGGCAGCGGCGACGGCCGCCTGCCCCTCCTCGCCGCCCTCGAGTTCGGCGCCCACGCCCGCGGCGTCGAGTACAGCGCCGAGCTGGTCGCGCTCTCGCGCCAGCGCGCCCGCGCGGCCGGCCTCACCCGCGAGCGCGTCCGCTTCGAGCAGGCCGACCTGTTCACGCAGGACCTCCGCGCCGCGACCGTCATCACCCTCTACCTGCTGCCCGCCCTCAACCGCCGCCTGCGACCGCTCCTGCTGGCCCTGCGCCCGGGCACCCGCATCGTCTCGCACCAGTTCCACATGGACGACTGGACCCCCGACGAGACCTCGTACTTCGAGCAGCGCGCGGCCTTCCTGTGGATCGTCCCGGCCCAGGTCGCCGGCGGCTGGCAGCTGCGCAGCGACGACGGCCTCGAGCTCGCCATCGACCTCGAGCAGGAGTTCCAGCGCGTCAAAGGCCGCGTCGAATTCACCGTCAACACCGCCACGATCAAGGCCGGCCTGCGCGAAGCGACCCTGCGCGGCGACCTCCTGCGCTTCGACCTCGTCGATCTGCAGGGCCGCATGCTCAGCTTCGCCGGCCGCGTCGCCCACGACCGCATCACCGGGAGCGTCACCGGACCCGCCGGCACCCACACCTGGACCGCGACCCGGCGCAGCCCATGATCACCACGCCGCCGCAGCGACCCGCGCGTTGCCTGGCGCCCGTGGCCCTCGCCCCCCCGCTCCGCCTCCCCTGGGCCCTCACCGGCCTGCTGCTGACCGCCTGCAAACCAACCCCCACACCGACCCCGCTGGCCCAGACCACCAGCAGCGAGGCGCAACAGGACCCACCCGCCAGCGCATCACCGCGCGAGTGTGTCGACACGTCCTGCTGGCTCAGCGCCGCCGACCTCGCCCAGGCCGAGGGCCTGGTCGACCTCGCCTCGGCCCACCGCGGCCGCGCCTTCACACAAGCGCCGACCCCCCCCAACCTGCGCGTGTGGATCGAGGGCATGCGCGCCGCGGGCCAGCTGCGCCGCGCCCGGGACGTGCTCACCACGGCCAGGAGCGACGCCGCGGCCGGCAACGACACCGCCCTGATCGCCGCGATCGACGAGCAACTCGCCGCGCTCCCACCAGGCTCCCCCGCGCTCGCGCCCACGCCCGCGCCGCTGTCCGCCACGCTGCGCGAGCTCTACGACCTCGCCCTCGCGGGCGCCCCCGCCGAGGCCGCGCTCGGCCTCCACACCCAGCTGAACGGCGACACCCGCCCCGCCCTCCTCGCCGACGCCGCCAGCGTGATCTGGGACCACGCCGCCGACAACAAGGACCTCAAGGCCTGGGCCCGCGCCACCTGGGCCCGCGCGCGCGTGCTGCTGCACGAGCAAGGCGCGACCCTGCAGCTGATCCCGGTCGACACCTGGATGACCCGCGGCGTCGCCTGGCACGCCGACAAGCTCGTGCTGCTGCGCAACGTCGGCGCGCTCGACACCGCCGGCCTGCGCCTCGGCCTGATCACGATCGCCGCGCCCAGGCCCGGCGCACCGGCGCGGCGCCTGTTCGCGCCCGAGCCCGCCGACGCGATCGCCCTGTCCGCCGACGGCAGCACCCTGATCCGCGGCGAGGGCCCGCGCGTGGTCCTCCAACGCCATGACAGCGGCGAGACGGCCCCGCCGATCGCCACCAGCGAGCGCCCTGCCAGGCTCCTCAGCGTCGGCGCCGGCCCGGCCCTGCGCATCCTCGGCATCGTCGAACGCAGCGCCGTCCTGTGGGACGCCGGCGGCAAGACCCTGGCCCGCTTCACCCTCGACGGCACCACCCCGACGATCACCCGCGCGTACACCGGCGAGGGCAGCTACCACCACAACTTCCTCCGCGACGACCCGACCTGGCCGGTGTCCCTCGCCCTCACCGCCGACGCCAGCACCGTCGCGATCGGCGGCTCCGACTCGCGCGTGTTTGTGTTCGACGGCGCCGGCCGCCGCCAACATGTCCTCAAGTTCAGCTGGGACTACGTCGAGCACCGCCCCATGGGCGGCAACCCCGACCTCAACTTGCCGCTCGCGCTCCACCTCGTCGGCCCCAGCGAGCTCCTGGCGATCTACACCCACGGCGACCTCATCCGCTGGGACCTGCGCACCGGCAAGCCGCGCAAACACTTCCCGCCCGACTGTGACATCGCCGAGGCCACCGCCGTGGTCAACCGCTTCACCGACCCCAAAGACCCGCCCCACGCCCCCACCGCCGAGCAGCGCAAGGCCTGTGCCCGCGCCCAGACCGCCGCGTTCTCGGCCGACGGCCACATGGTCGCCAGCGGCGGCATCCAGGGCACCCGTGTGCGCGACACCACCAGCGGCGCAAGCCTGGCCATGCTCGTCGACCGCGACACCCCCGACGACATGATGAGCTTCGCCCCCGACGGCACCCTGGCGATGGTCGACCTCTACGGCGCCGTCGCGACCTGGAACCGCAACGAGGGCCTGGTCCAGCGCATCCCCGCCAGCCCGTCTGGCCCGGTCGACCCCTTCCTCTCGCGTGACGCCCGGGTGATGCGCTCCCACGAGGTCGCCCGCGATCACGTCTGGGACCTGCACACCCGCCGACCCCTCACGATCGCCCGCGCGGCCGACGAGCGTGTGCTCGCCATCGCCGACGACGGCCGCCGCGTCATCGTCCGCACGCAGACCAGCGTCGACCTCCGCGACGCCGCCACCGGCGCCCTGATCCTGCGCACCCCGGCGGCCACGGGCATCACGACCGACGCCCAATTCGCCACCGGCGGACACGCGCTGCTCGACATCCAGGGCACGCCGCGCACCCTGCTGCTCGTCGACCCACAAGGCCGCGGCAAACCCCTCGGCATCCCCGACGTGTACGGCCTGCAACTCAGCGACGATGGCAGCCTGGTCGCCAGCAGCGAGCACGGCAAACCCGGCCAGGTCTGGCGCACCAGCACCGCCGCGCTCGCGCAGACCCTGTCCGCCAACATCCACCACCTGAGCCTCGCGCGCGACGGCAGCGCGGTCGCGTGGCTCGCCCTGCCTGACCCCGACCGGGCCCAGACCCGGGTCAGCCTGCGCCGCATCGACGCCGACCCCACCAGCGACCAGACCCTCGACCTCGACGGCTGGCCCAGCGCGCTCGCCCTGTCGGCCGACGGCTCGGAGCTGCTGATCCTCGTCCAAAACGGCAAGCTGTGGCGCTGGCGCCCGGCCACCGGCAGCAAGCACCTGGTCGAGGAGCTCGCCCTCTACGCGATCCGCCGCGTCGACTTCAGCAGCGACGGGCGCCTGATCTTGCTCGCCGGCTACGGCCACGCCGAGCTGCGAAAAAACGACGAGCCCCTCACACCGCTGGCCACCGTCTACGCGCTGGTCGACGGCGGCTGGCTGGCGCTGTCCCACAGCGGCGCCGTCGACGGCAGCCCCGACGCGCCCGCCAACCTGGTCACCCGGGTCACCCAACCCGGCAGCACCCAGATCTTCGCCGGCGGGCTCGGCTGGGACGCCGCCCACGTCGACGGTCTGGTCGCCCGCGCCCTCGCCGGCGAGGACGTGCAGCCGCCCGTCCCCACCCGCTAGCTCAGCGCGGCTTGAAGCCGAGGCTCGCCGAATTGATGCAGTAGCGCAGACCGGTCGGCTTCGGCCCGTCCGGGAACACGTGCCCGAGGTGCCCGCCGCAGCGCTTGCACACCACCTCGACCCGGCGCATCCCGTGGCTCACGTCGCTGCGCTCCTCGACCGCGTCGCGGTCGAGCGCCTCGTAGAAGCTCGGCCAGCCGCAGTGCGCGTCGAACTTCGTGGTCGCGTCGAACAACACCGCCCCGCAGCCCGCGCAGGTGTACTGGCCCTCGGCCTTGTGGTCCCAGTACGCGCCCGTGAACGGCCGCTCGGTGCCCGCCTGCCGCAGCACCCGGTACTGCTCCGGGGTCAACACCCCGCGCCACTCCTCGTCGGTCTTCTCCACGCTTCGCTCGCTCATGCGGCCAACATACGCGAACTCGCCGCCCACCGCAGCCGAGGGCGCGGGGGACGGCGAGCCTGGCGCGACGCGCCGACTACTTGTTGTCGGCGATCAGCTTCGCGGCGGCCTTCTTGCCGACCGTGTCCGCGGTGGTCAGGTTCTCGATCGGGTCGATGTAGTTCGCCCCGGTGAACACGATGTACGTGACGCCGCTGGCGACCCCGCCGTTGATCGGGCTCGGCGGGATCCCGAGCTTCTCCGCCGCCGCGTACGACAGCTCACCGATCACCCCCGACGGCCCCGCGTCCGCGTAGGGCGCGTAGACCAGCTTCCCGTTGTAGATGATCGCGCCCGCGCTGCCGTAGTGCGACCCGGTCTTGATGCCGTGGTCCTTGGGCACAAAGCCGTTGCTCGGCAGCGGCACCACGTAGAAGGGCACCTTCGCCGAGTTGATGTACTTGCCGTTCGAGTCGGTCGCGCTCGTGCTCGGCATGTAGTCGGGGTCGACGGTGCACTTCGGGTCGGCCGCGCCGTCGCAGTCGATGTCCGCGTCGGCGCGCCACCAGATCGCGCCGGCGAGCTGGCACAGCTGGACCGTCGCCGAGCCGGCGCTGGCGTCGGTCTTGAACTTGCTGGTCCCGGCCACCGGCGTGCACGACTGGGTCAACGCCAGCAGGTCGGTGACGGTCGGGTCGGTCGGCGCCGGCTGCTGCTGGCCGTTGCCGGTGATCCGGATCGCGTCGGCGATCACGACAAAACCCTCGGTGGTCCAGCGCGACACGACGACCTTGTTCCAGCCCTTCGTGAAGTTGTAGGTGCCGACCGTGGACCAGGCCTTGCCACCGACCTGCATGTTCACGCTCGCGGTGCCGAGCTTGGCGTCGGCCGCGTCGAACGCGACAACCGGCGCGGTCGCCGAGCGATTGGCGCCGGCCGTGTACCAGATCTCCACCTTCTTGCTGCCGGCGTTGTTGAGGTAGAACGAGAACTCGGCGGCGTCGCTGATCGGCGAGGTCGTGGCGTAGAGGTAGTTGTTGCCGTAGAAGCCGGCGGTCGCGGCGGTCGCGGCCCAGTTGGCCGAGGCGCTGACCTTGGCCCGCAGCGGGTCGTTGTTGCCGGCGCTGCTGTCGATGATGATCTCGGCCGGGTCCTGGTTCGGGTCCGGCATCGGGTCCGGATCCATCCCGGTGTCGGTCCCCGTGTCCGTCCCGGTGTCCGTCCCGGTGTCCATCGGCACCGGATTCGGCTCGGGGTTCGGCTCGGGGTTCGGCGGCGGCGCGCCACACTCGGTGTTGATCTTCTCGAGGTAGGTCGCCCACGGCCAGTTCGGGCCCGGGTCGCTGCGGTTGTACGGCTGCAGCTGGCCGTGACCGACGATGTGGTACTTGTCGCGCGGCACGCTGTTGCGCTTGGTGATGTCACACACCAGCTTGGCCGACTGCGCGATCAGGTTCGGGTTCCACGCGTTCTGCTTGCCGAAGCCGGCGTGCTCGATGCCCACCGTGAAGCTGTTGCCGCTGACACCCTCGAGCGAGGGCTCCTGACCGCCGTTGAGCGACTTCTTGTAGGTCGCGGCGATGTGGAACGCCTTCTTCGACTCCTGCACGAGCTGCGAGATCTCGGAGCCGTCCTCCTTGACCACGTAGTGGGCGCTCACGCCCGCCTTCTTCTGCACCAACCAGCCCCAGCAGCCCGAGTACGCGCCCTCGCAGGTGTGGATGATGACCAGCTTGATCTTGCCCGAGGCGCTCGCGGGCCGGCTGCTGTAGTTGGGCGACGCGCGGAAGATTGCCCCCTTGTAGTCCGGGTTGGTCGCCAGCGTCGGGCCGTCGTGCTTCTCGTAGTTGGGGTTCACGTCCGGCTCGGCCTCGATCTCCGAGATCACGTTGCCGTCGTTGTCCGTGACGACGAGGCCGTTCTTGATCAGGCCGAAGACGTCGTAGTGGATGTAGTCGATCGCCGCGTCGCGGTCGCCGATGCCAGCCAGCAGAGCCACCGCCGGCGCCCACGCGCCGAGGTCCGCGCGGTCGATCTTCTCCGCCGCCGCCTGCTTGTCGAGCAACGCCGCCGCCGCGCGAATGTTGGTCGGGCGGTGGGTCGTCACCGTGTCCTGGTCGACGCCCAGCAGATCGGCCGCGTCGCTGATGTTCGCGCCGCGCAGCGCCATGGTCCCGAACGCAGGCGCGTAGCCGTCGAACTCCTCCTGCCCCTCGACCATCTGCCACTGCGACTCGACGTAGCCGACCGCCTTCAAGATCTCGGGCGGCACATCGAACTCCTTGGCCGCGGCCATGAACTCGGCGTCGATGCCCTTCAGGTACTCGCCGGGATCCGACGGCGGCGGATCGACCGGATCGGGCACGTCGATGCCGCCTTCCACGTTGCCGTCATCGTCATCGTCGCGACCAGACCCCCCTTCACAGCCGAGGGTCGACAGGGCAAGGCCAGACAACACAAGCAGGGGGCGCAGGGAGATCATTGCACCGCACCATAGAGGAGCCCCACGACGGGCACAAGCAGGCACACGCGCGCACACCCGGGGCCTGCCCACGCCATGAATGCACGCCATGAATGGCAGCAATATTGGGTTACTGACTCGGGGGTGGGAGGCAGAAGGTCCAAAAAAATACCGTCCGCTGTGACGGACTCGAGCCCCCACGACACTCACTACGAGCGGCTCGGAGAGCCTATTGCTATCGCGGTCTCCGGAGGTATTTCGGGCCCACTCTCCGTCCCCTGCTCAGAGAACAATGTTCGCAATCCGGCGAACCCTTACTGCGGCTCCAACCGCACCCAGGTGACGCTGTCGCTCTCCGGTTCCATGTCGCTGTCGAGCACGACCTCGATCGTCCCGGCGAGCGCCTTGCTGCCCCAGGTGTCGACCGTGATCGCGTCACCGACGGTCTGGTCGACACGCCTGGCCTCGCCGTCGACCACGAACAGCGCGCCCTTCGGGTTGCGGTTGGCGCTGTGGCGCGCGGCGATCGTGATCTTGTACGTGGCGGGGACCAGGTCCTCGAACACGAAGGTCGCGGTGCCGGTGCGCGTGCCGTCGGGAGCGTAGAGCTTGCCGCAGTCGAGCGCACCCTGGTCGCCCTTGGCGGTGAAGGCGTAACCCTCGCCGAAGTCGCAGCGCAGCACCCAGTTGTGGCGCTTGGTGTAGACCGCGTCGTTGAAGTCGAGCTGGACCGCCACCGGCGGACCGAGCGGCGGCGCGGGACACTCGGCGACCGCGGCCTCGAGCTCGAGCACCACCTTGCTGATGCGATAAAAGGTGCCCACGTCCGCACTGCCCGCGCCGAAGGCGATCGTGTTGTCACCGGCGACGGTCAGACCGGTGACGTCCACGGCCGTGTCGTGATCGAGGTTGGTCCACCCGGGATCGGCCGGCAGGTCGATCGGCGCGCCGCCGTTGACCACGATCACGCCCTCCTCGCCCGGGTGATCGCTGTCGTAGCTGAGGAAACGCAGGGTCGCCGCGCTCACCAGGCCCGGGTCTGGCAGGCCCGGCACCGTGAACTTGAGCTGCGTCGGCGAGCCCTTGGCCACCTTGAGCTCCTGCGGCGCCGCGGCGTAGGTGGTCGACTCGAAGCTGCAGGTCTTGCCCTCGACGGGTGCACCGCTGCTGCTGCTGCCGGTGACATCGCCACTGCTGGCGAGCGTGCCAGTGTCCAGCCCGCCCGTCGTGCCCGAGCCGGTCGTCCCGGCGCCGCTGCTGCTCGCGTCGCTGCTGCCGCTCACCGTGCCCGTGCTCAGCCCCTCACCGCTGCTCCCCGGGTCACCCGCGCTGAGCGTCGGCAAGCTCGACAGGCCCGGGCCCGCGTCGCCGCCCCCCCCGTCCGCGCAGGCGAAGAACACCAGGAGACCCGCGGAAGCGATCGAGACGCGCACAGGCGGGACAATAGCGGATCCGCGCGCGGCGCGAAACTGCACCTGACCGCAATCCTCGGCTTAAAAAGACACGGCGAGGTCCCCATCGGGGCCCTCGCCGCGGACGACACGTGTCGCCTGACCTACTCGGCCTTCTTCTTGTCGGCCTTGGCGGCCTTGGCGGCCTTGGGCACGCTCAGGACGGTGTCGATCACGTGGATGACGCCGTTGGTGGCGACGATGTCGGCCTGGACCACGGTGGCGGAGTCGTTGAGCTTCACGGTGCCGCTGGCAGCGACGATCGCGATGTCCGGACCGGCGACGCTCTTGGCGGTCGGCATGCTGCCGACGTCAGCGGCCTTGACCGCGGCGCCCGAGACGACGTGATAGGTCAGCAGCTCGGAGAGCTTCTTCTTGTTCTTGAGCAGCTTGTCGAGCTCACCCTTGGGCAGCTTGGCAAACGCCTCGTCCGAGGGGGCGAACACGGTGAAGGGACCGGGACCCTTGAGGGTGTCCTTGAGGCCCGCAGCATCGATCGCGCTGAGCAGCGTGGTGAACTTGCCAGCCTCGGCGGCGGTGTCGAGGATGTCCTTGGTCGGGGCGGGCGGCGGCGCGGGCTCGGCCGGCGGGGCCGGCGTGGGCTCGGGCGTGGCAACAGCCTCGACGGGCGCCGGCTCGGCGGGCGGCGTCTCGGTCGGGGGAGCGGTGTCCGGGCTGGGCTTGGCGGCGCAGGCAGACAGGACAAGCGCCAGGGCTGCGGTGAACAGGGGAGACATGGACTTCTTCATGCGCGGCCGTTGTACGGCATTTTGGACGCCAGGCAAACCCACGCCGCACGACGATTTCATGGGGGGTACTGGTCCCCCAGACCCCTATTGGCCGACCTCCCCGGAGTTCACGCTGGTGAGTCGCTCCACGAGAGAGCGCAGCCTGGCGCGGTCCGACGGGACCAGCAGACCACCGCGGGCCTCGACGAGGGCTTGCACCTGCGCTGCGCCGGCGCCACCCACCAGCCAGGGAGTCCGGCCACAAGCGTCGCCATAACCATCGACGAGCTCGCGGGCGCGGTAGGCTGGAGGCACGATCGTCAGCGACAGGCCGACGATGTCGGGGTGGATCTCACTGACCGCCTGACGGATCGCCTGGGGCGGCGTGCGGGCGCCGAGCATCACGGTCCGAAAGCCCCACTCGGTGAAGCGCAGCGCCACACCGTACAGCGGGGTCGCGTGCTCCTCGTCGGCGAAGCAGGCGAACAGCGCCACCTTTTCCGCGTTCTCGGGCTGGGAGAGGCGCAGCAGGTAGCGCAGGGCGTTGCCGATCACCTCGGTGGCGAGATGCTCCTGGGCCACGCCGAGCGACCCCTCGTGCCAGCGCTGGCCGATCTGCGCGAGCGCTGGCCCGAGCACCTTGTCGAACAGCGATGTCGCGGACCCGAGGAACAGCGCGTGCTTGACGGCGGCCTCGAGCATCTCGGCGTCCATCCGCTCGACCGCGTGCACCATCCGCTGGACCGCCAGCTCGTGGGTGTCGACCTCGATGTGGGCGAACTCCTCGCGGCTGTCCTGGCTCGCCAGCACCATCTGCGCCGCCTGCGACGGAGCGATGCCGCTGTCACACAGCTCACGCACCCGCTTGATCAACTCGACGTCCAGGTCGGTGTACAGGCGATACGCTGAGGCCGTACGCTGCGGCGCCGGGATGCCGTAGCGCCGCTCCCAGGCGCGCAAGGTCGCCGCCGAGACGCCGGTCATCTCCGCCACGGACTGGATGCGATATCGACCGTTGTCAGTCACCCTGGGTCGGGTCTCCAAGAACCCTGTGCAAACCCTATATAACCAAGATCCCTCGTTCTCGCAACCTCCGGAGGTCAAGGGCTCGACATTGACAATCTCGAGCAGCGCCCTCGCGGCACGTCTGCTAAGAGCTTGGTCGAAGCTTGGACCACCTCGGAGCTGTCATGAAATTGCGCCTCATCGTCGCCGCTACCCTCCTCGGAGCCCTGTTTACACCGACCCCTTCTGCCGCCGCAGGCCCGACCCTGGCGCTGCGCATGAGCGGATTTCGCAGCGGTGATGGCCAGGTGTTGATCGTCGTCTACCGCGGCGAGGACGGCTTCCCGCGGCAACCCGACAAGGCGTGGAGGAAGCTGGCCGTGAAGGTCTCGGACGGGCGCGCGAGCGTCGACCTCACGGATGTGCCTCCGGGCGACTACGCCGTCGGCGTCGTGCACGACGAGAACAGCAACAACCAGCTCGACACCAGCTGGATCGGCATCCCGCAGGAGGGCATCGGCACGTCGAACAACGCCAAGGGGCGCATGGGTCCGCCGAAGTACCGCGACGCCCGCTTCGAAGTCGGCGCCGAGGGAGCCACGCAGAACATCACGATGATGTACCTGTGAGCCGTCACGCCGGCGGGTCGCTGAGCCGGCCGAGGAACAGGAACAGACCGCTGCGGGTGTCGCGGATGAGGAACAAGCATGGGTGGTCGACCACGAAGGGCGTGGACGGGCTCGCCGACTCGATCGACAGGGTGATCGCCGTCGCAGATGCCGCCTTCGTGCCCTCCTCGTCGACCGCGACGAAGGTCTGATGGAAGGCGCCCGAGAGCGCGAGCCGTGTCTCGGCGATCCCGCCGAGGTCGACACGTTTAGGCTTGAACAGGTCCGCCAGCCCGAGCTCCGCGAACACGGCCTTGAGGTCGACGCTGTCCTCGAGGGTGAAGCGCGGCATCCGGAGGTCGACCAGGGTTTCGCTCGCGCCGTCGATCCACGCCTGTAGGTCGGCCGCCGCGAGCTTCTTCTCGATCTTCGCCAGCCCGTCCTTCGCCTGCGGCAACACGATCACCAGCGCATAGTCGCCGCCCTTGTAGGGCAGCTCGAGCACCCGCAACGCGGCGCCCTTGGGCGTCGCCAGCCGCAGGCGCTGGCTGCTGCGCATCATCGGCACCTCCTTCTTGGCTGCCGCGCCGAAGAAGGTCTCGGGGCGGGTCTTGGCCAGCTCGAAGGGCTCCTGCCAGTCGCCCTTGAAGTAGATGGCGTTGGCCAGCACGAGCCGGGTGGTGTCATCGAGGGCGCCTGCTGGCACGAGCTCGAGGATCTTCCCGTGAGTCTGCTCGCCGACCCAGGCGTTGATGCGCGTCGTCGCGGCGCCGGCGTCCTTGATGTAGTCGACCGGCTCGAGCGGCGCGCCGAACACCTTGCGGCCGAGCTCGAGGTACGCCGGCTTGAACACGAGGGTCTGCTCGCCGAACAGACGATTGGCGACCGCCACCGTCACGCCCTGTTTCGGCCGGGCCCAGCCCGCGCGCACGCCGGCGAGGCCCGCCTGCCAGTCGCTGTCGGCGAGCTTGCCGAGGTGCAGCGCCCCGGCCAGCTGCTTGCGCGTCGCCCCGCCGCTGCCAGCGTGCAACATCGCCAGCGCCAGCGACACGCTCGTGCCGGAGACGAACACGTTCCCCGGCTCTCTGGCGACGACGCGGTGGAGGTCGACGCTCAGCTGATTGAGGCTGCGGGTGACCGCGGTTGCGACGGCAGGGTCGACCGGCGCCGCGACCTCGGGCTCGGGCTCGGGCTCAGGTTCTGGCTCCGTCGTCGGCGTCGGCGTCGGCGTCGGCGTCGGCTTCGCGGCGACCGGCTCCGTCTTGGCCGGCGGTGTGGGCTTCGACGCCGGCGCGCCGCAGGCCGCAAGCGCCGTGCCGACGAGGATGGTGCGAAGGACTCGCTGTGACATGACGGACTCCCTGGTCACACATCTTGCCGGAGATCGCCGATCAGCGGCGCGCATGCGCGTCACCACGGGACGTAGCGACCCTCTCGGATGCGCGCTCAGCCGCGGACGTAGTGGTAGAGCGGCGGCGACGCGCCCTCGGACGTCGTGAAGTAGTCGATGCCTGTGCCGGCGAAGCCGATCGCCTCGCCCTGCATCTCCATCGCCAGGGGCACGCCACAGAAGCTGCCCGCGAAGGCCTGCCACAGCGGCACCCCTGGCGCGCGGTGCCACATACGCGCGGCGAAGTACGTGCGCACGACCACCCAGTCGCCGGACGCCGACACGGAGCCGCCGGTGGTCAGTCCGCCGGGGCCGAAGTCGAGCGCTGTGACCTCCTCGACCGCGCCGGACTGCAACGGCGCGCCCGCGCGGAACACCCGCGAGTGGCCGTCGGCCGCCTTGCCGACGATATAGAGATCGCCGAGCACCGGGTCGACGATCAGCGTCTCGGCGTTGTGGGCCGCGCCGCCGGGGTACGTGAACTCGATGGCCTCGACGCCGCTGAGGCTGGCCTTCACACCGGTGGTGGCCAGGTCGACCGGCGGCTCTGGCACGCGATAGACCGTGACCGACGCGTACGCCTCGTTGTTGTCGCCGATGTCGCCGACGTAGAGGTAGTCCTGGCCCGGCTTTGGACCTGGCCCAAGGGCCATGTCCTCCCAGTCACGCAGCGCGGCGCCCTGCAGCGTGTACACGCCGAGCGGCTCGCCCTTCAGCGTGCTCGCCAGCACGATCGGCTCGCCCGAGTCGTTGTGGGTCCAGACGACCCCCGGCGAGCGCCGGCTCAGCGCCAGGCCCGAGGCCTCGGTGAGCGCCGCCGCCGTGAGGTCGCCCTGCCACGCGCCGGGCTTGAAGCTCGGGCAGCCGCCCGGGGTGATCGTGTGCTTGAGCTGGTCGCTCGCGCCGTCGTTGTCGGTGACGGTGAGCGTGACCTCGAAGCTGCCCTCCTTCACGAACACGTGTTCGACCTCGACGCCCTCGGCCTGCTCCCCATCGCCGAAGTCCCACTGCGTCTTCACGATGGTACCGTCGGGATCGCTCGAGGCGCTCTTGAACGCGACCCGCAGCGGCGCCGCCAGATCCATGCCGAGGCCATCGAGGAGCTTGGCCGTCGGCGGCAGGTTGCCTGGCGTGGCGGTGGTCGGGCTCGCGGTGCTCGTCGCGTTGGCCGTCGTCTCGGTCGACCCACCGGCGCTGGTCGCCGCCTTGGTCTCGCTCTCGTTGTCGCTGGAAGATGCGCCCTGACCCGCGGGACATGCCGCGAGCAACAGGCCGGGCAGGCACAGCAAGACCGCACCGCGCATGATCTTCAGATCGGGGCCGGCCCCGACAGGCGCTGAAGGGTGCGCAGGATCTCGTCGATGCGGACCAGGAACTCGCGCGCCGACTGCGGGCGCATGGCCGGGTCGGTCTGCAGGCAGTCGTCGACCAGCTCGATCAGCCGGCGTGGCATGCCCGGCAGCTTCTGCGCCAGCGACGGCGCCTGGCGGCTGACCTTCGACTTGAGGATGTACGCGCCGTTGTTGCCGGCGAAGGGCGGCTCGCCGACCAGCGCCTCGAACAGCATCACGCCGAGGGCGTAGATGTCGAACAGCGGCGTGGCCGGCTTGCCCTGCACCTGCTCGGGGGCCATGTACTCGGGGGTCGCCACGAACACCCCGGGCGAGGTCTTGCGGGCCTCGACCTCGGCCCACGCGGCGATGCCGAAGTCGAGCACCTGCACCGCCTCGCCGTCGCCGCCGGGCAGCGGGATCAGCATGACGTTGTCGGACTTGAGGTCGCGGTGGATGAGGCCGGCCTCGTGAGCCGCCCGCACCGCGCGGCCGACGTCACGCAGCACACGGCACGCGCGGGCGACTGGCAGGTACTGGTGCTGCTGGATCTCCTCGTAGAGGTTGTGGCCGACCAGGAACTCCGTGACCATGAACAGGCGGCCATCGGGGAGGCGGCCCGCGTCGAACACCTGGGCGATGTTCGGGTGGCAGGTCTGGCTCGGGTCGCGCACGGCTCGGCGGAAGCGCTCGACATCCTCCTCGCCGCGGACCCAGGTCTTCCACTGCGAGCTCAGCACCCGGATCGCCGCGCGGGTTTTCATCCGCACGTGCTCGCCCACGTAGAGCGTGCCGAAGCTGCACGGCCCGACGAACTCGGCGACGCGATAGTGCACCGCCAACAAGGTGCCAGCCGCGAGCGTGGGCTCCTCGTTCGCGTGCGACAGTCCTTGCTGGGTGCCCATCGTCGGATGCGTCCCCGCCTGCAGGGGCGAGCACAAAGGCTACCACGGACGGCCGCGCCCGCGGGCCGCGAAACCGGCGGGCCCGGGACTTCGTATGCAAGCGCCACCCGCGGCCTGGTCTTCCGGCCAGGTACCGGGCAAATGACCCGAGAACGTCGTTTATTTCCGCCCTTGTTCCGACCGTGGGGCCCGATCTGCGGCATCCTCGGCAGGCATGGCCCCTGAAGATGAGGTCTACGCCCGCATCGGTGAGGATGGTTTTGTCCGCCTCGCCGCCGCATTCTACCGCCGCGTCCCCGCCGACGACCTCCTCGGGCCGATGTATCCACGGCACGATCTCGCGGGCGCCGAGCAGCGGCTGTGCGACTTCCTGGTCGGCCGTTTTGGCGGACCGCAGCGCTACATCGCCCGGCGAGGTCATCCGCGGCTGCGGATGCGGCACATGCCCTTCGTCATCGACACCCGGGCCCGCGACCGCTGGGTCGCGCTGATGGAAGCGGCGCTCGTCGACGCTGCGCTCGAGCCCGAGAGCGCCGCGACGCTGCGGGCCTTCTTTGCCGACACCGCGACCTTCCTGATCAACCGCGGGTGATCGAGCGCGCGCGCGGCGACCTGGCCTTCAGGACAGCTCTGCGAGCTGCGTCGCCCCGCGGCGGACACGGGCGCGGTGAGCCAAGGCCGGCAGCAAGCCGAGCAGGCACAGGCCCGCCGCCACCGCGAAGTGAGCGGGATACCCGAGCGGCTGGGCCGCGAAGCCGCTCAGGCTGCTGGCGGCGATGGTGGCCAGCACGACCACGCAGGCCTGCGCCGTGTAGTCCGTGCCGGCGGTCTGCGGGCGGGTCGCGTCCATCATCATCGTGAACAGCGGCACCGTCGCCAGGCCGCTGCTGAAGTGCTCGAAGCTGCAGACCAGGTAGACGCGCGAGAGCTCGAGCGGCCCGAGCGCGAGCGCGGCGTAGCTGATCACGGCGAGCGCCTGGACCACACCGCCGACCAGCAAGATGCGATAACGGCCGAAGCGAGCCACCAGCAGCCCGCCGACCATGGCCCCGACGAGGCTGGCGAGGAAGCCGGCCGTGCCGGTGATCCACCCGAGGTCGGTCAGCGAGAGCTTCCCGTCGACCAGCATCGGCCGCAGCATCGCCACGCCGAAGGCCTCGCCAAATTTGTAGCTGGCGATCACCAGCAGCCACGAGCCCATGCCAGGCTGGCGCAGCAGCTCGACGAACACGCGCAGGCTCGCGGGCGCCTGCGCCGGCGCGACGGGCTCGGGGGTCCGCAGCACCGGCACCAGCGCGAGCGCGCTGATCCCCGCGAGCGCGTAGAACGTCGTGGCCCAGCCGATCTGCTCGTGGAGGATGATGAGCGCGCCGCCGCTGATGATCATGCCGAGGCGATAGGCCGCCACCTGCACGCCGTTGCCGAGGCCGCGCTCCTCCGGCCGCAGCAGCGCGACCGCGAGGCCGTCGGTGGCGATGTCCTGGGTCGCCGCCAGCAGATTGATCAGCAGCACGCCGACCAGCAGCGGCGTGAGCCCGTGCCGGGGATCGGCCTGAGACAGCAGCAGAAACGTGGCGATCGCGACCAGCTGCAGCGGGACGATCCAGCTGCGCCGCCGACCGAAGCGGGCGAGGCCAAAGCCGTCGACCAGCGGCGCCCACAAGAACTTGAGGCCCCACGGCAGCGCCAGCAGCGAGGCCAGCCCGATGTTCTCCAGCGACAGACCAAGACCCCGCAGCATCACCGGCAGGGCCTGGCGAAAGAACCCGTCAGGGAGGCCCTGCGCGAGATAGAGCGAGCCGAGCAACAGCAGCTTGCTGGCGGTCTCGGCCCGGGGCACGCGCGGACCATAGCCCGCGCCGCCGGGAAAGTCTCGCCCACGTGCGCGCAGACGCCCCGACGAAAGACGTAGCATCGCCGCGTGTCGGAGGCCTCTGCCACGCTCCCCGAGCCGCCACCACCGGAGGCGCCGCAGCAGATCGGCCGCTTCACGGTGCTGTCGACCCTGGGCCGCGGCGGGATGGGTGTGGTCTACACCGCCTACGACCCCGAGCTCGACCGCAAGGTCGCCCTCAAGCTCGTCCATCTCCACGGCGACACCGAGCACCTGGCCCTCGCCCGCGAGCGCCTGCTGCAAGAGGCCCAGGCCATGGCCCAGCTGTCGCACCCCAACGTCGCCGCCGTGTATGAAGTCGGGGCCGTCGGCGACCAGGTGTTCCTGGCGATGGAGTACGTGCGCGGCGAGACCCTGCGCGAATGGCTGCAAACCGCGAGGCCGTGGCGCGAGGTCCTCGCGGTGTTCGTGCAAGCCGGGGCCGGCCTCAACGCCGCCCACAAGGCCGGCATCATCCACCGCGACTTCAAACCCGACAACGCCCTCGTCGATCGCGAGGGCCGAGTTCGCGTCGTCGACTTCGGCCTCGCCGAGCAGCGCGAGGGGCAAAACCTGCGCGAGAGCAGCATCCAGCGCAGCGTCGGATCCACCGCGGGCCCGTCCCCCGACACCTCGGCGTCCGTCAACATGCACCTCGCCGCCGGCCTGCAAGACCTGTCCCCGGGGACCTTCTCGAGCATGCACCGCACGGGCGGGCGCCTGGTCGGCACCCCGGCGTACATGGCCCCGGAGCAGCACCTCGGGGGCATCGCCGACGTCCGGGCCGACCAGTTCAGCTTCAGCGCCGCGCTCTACGAGGCGCTCTACGGCGAGCGCCCGTTCCCCGGGGCCACCCTCGGCGAGCTGCGCATGAACCTGATCGCCGGACGAATGCACACCCCGCCGGCGCGCACCCCGGTGCCGCCGTGGCTGCGCCGCATCTTGCTGCGTGGCCTCGCCACCGACCCCGACCGCCGCTGGCCCGACATGCAGGCGCTGCTCGCCGCCCTCGCCCACGACCCGCGCGTGGCCCTGCGCCGCCGCCTGCTCGCCACCGGCGTCGCCGTCACGATCGCCGCCGCCCTCGTCGCCGGCTACTTCTCACGTCAGCTGCAAGAGGACCAGCAGGCCGCCGCCCTCGCGACCCGGCGAAGCAACTGCGAGGCCGCCGGCGAGCTGCTCGGCGAGGCCTGGGACGCCAAGCGCAGCGCCGCCGCCCAGCAGGCCCTGCTCGCCACCGGCCTGCCTTACGCCGCCGACACCTGGGACCGCGCCCACGCCCGCCTCGACGCCGCCGCACAAGACTGGAAGGACATGTCCATCGAGACATGTCTCTCAGCACAGGTCCATGGCACCCTCGCGCCCGCGGCCTTCGAGCGGCGCATGGCCTGCCTCGAGCGCCAGCGAGCCGAGCTCGACGGTCTCACCCGCGCGCTCGCCACCGCCGACGCCAAGGTCACCGAGCGCGCCGTGCAGGCCAGCGCTGCCCTGCCCCGCGCTGCCGCCTGCGCCGACGCCGACTCGCAGCAAGATCGCCTGCGCGACCCGACCCAGCGCGGCGAGATCGTCTGGGGCTCGCGCAACGAATACACGTTGCGTCGCGCGGGCGATGGCTTCAAGCTCGCGCGCAAGAAGGTGGCGCTCGTCAACAACGACCGGGCGATCTAC
>JBGAUO010000103.1:0-17528 GCA_044228605.1 Nannocystis sp.
GTCCTCTACATCGAGGACGACGCCGGCAGCGTGTTCAAGATCGAGGTCCAGGACAAGCCTGAGCGGCACAAGCTCGCGCTCGCCGTCACCCGCGTCGAGTGAAGTCATCGTCTTCGAGGAGGTCGTCGCCGTGTCCCGCATGCACCGCAGGTCGTCGAAAAGCCCCATGAGCATGGTCATGGCCCTCACGCTCGCGCTGCCCGCGGCCCTCGGCGGCTGCGTCGAGGACATCGCCGTCCCCGAGGACACGCCGCCCGTGGCCCAGGCGATCGGCCAGTCGCAGACCGTCGAGCTCCGCTTCCTCCGCCTCGACGTCACCAACTTCGAGAAGAAGCTCGACCTCGCCGCCCTGCGCCTGCTCCCGCGCAAGACCCTCGACGATCTGTGGCTGCTCGACTTCGACATGACCGACTCGGTGCAGTTCGTGCTCGAGGACCTCGCCGCCCTCACCCCCGCCGAGGCCGACGCGCTCACGCCCGCGGCCCAGAACATGCGCAAGCTCCTGCTCATGACGGCCGACAACGTCAAACTCGAGGGCACCAAGCTCGAGGAGATGATCGGCCTCGCCGGCGCCGTCGGCCTGCCGCCGGCCAAAGTCCTGGCCAAGATGATGCAGACCGGCGTCACCGAGCGCGCCATCCCCTTCGACATCGTCGCCGACGTATTCCTGAGCCTCCTGCTCGGCTCACACCCCAACGCCCAGTTCCGCAAGGGCCCGATCGACAAGGCCCACCCCGATGGCCTCTACGCCATCACCCCCAAGTCGCTGCCGATCACCCTCGGCGACGTCGTCTACAACTTCGAGTCCCTGCCGACTCGTTTCGGGCCGGTGGGCGAGCACCCAGGCTTTGTCATCGCCGCCGCTGGCATCACGAAAGGCGAGGACGCCTTTAGCATGAAGGTCCGCGTCAACCTCAACGCCCTCCCTTACAAGGGCGTCGATCTGACCAGCAGCTACGTCGCCAGCGTCAACAGCACCGACAGCCAGATCGGCCGCGTCTTCGACTTCAACGACCCGGATTGGATGCAGATCGAGGGCCTGAAGGAGAACCTCGAGATCGCCGAGATGACCGTGCGCATCCTCGAGAACCCGGCCTTCATCCCCGGCGGCGACAGCCGCGACCCGCTGCCCGAGGGCAATTCAGCCGCCTGGGCCCGCCCCGACTGGGAATTCGAGCGCCTCATCATCGAGATGGCCAAGCGCCGCACGGCGCTGATCGGTGACCACTGCGACGAGTACGACCTCGGCACCGGCGTCAACGCCTTCAAGGCCTGCGTCGACGCCACCGGCTGGACCGAGATGACGACCTTCACCGACATCGGCAACCCGCCGCCCCCGGCCTACTTCTGGGACGTGCTCGCCGAGGTCGCCCAGGTCCGCCTGCACGACCCCGCCAAGGTCGGCGACCCGCCGCTCGCCGAGGGCAAGGCCAACGTCGAGTTCACCCTCTCGGACATCAAGATCCCGCTCGACCAGGCCGCGCTCCTCAAGGGCATCAAGGAGAACCTCGCCGCCAACCCCGACGCGCTCGCCGACATCACCGAGCTGCTCAACAACAACGCCGACGGCGACGCCGACTTCTATTACTACCGCCCGGACCCCAGCAACGCCGCCGACGTCCAGGGCGACTACCTCTACTTCGTCACCGAGGACGACATTCGCAGCGACGCCGAGGGCGCGCCCGTCCGTCCCTACGCCTACAAGCACCCCGGCTTCTTCGCCGACGCCGGCCTCAAGATGAAGCTCTCGAGCACCGTCGCCATCGACAATGACGACACCCACGAGAAGCTCAAGGTCAGCCCTGGCCAGGTCGTCTTCTCCGAGGACGACGCCGGCCACATCTACCAGATCGCCGTCGGCGACAAGCCCACCCGCAGCGCCCTCTCGCTGACCCTCACCCGCATCCAATAGCTACGCTCGGCTCCGACTCCTCCGCCCCTCCGCGCCCGCCCCTCCGCGCCCGCTCCTCCTCGCACCGCACGCACGCACGCTCATGCTCCGCAGCACATCACGCTCCTGTCCTTCGCGCCTGCTCGCCCCTTCGCTGGCTGTCCTCACCGTTCTGTCGGTCGCCTCGTCAGCGCAGGCCTCCGGCCTCGACGCGCCGATGGTCGGCAGCGGCCAGTCCGGCCCGACCGCCCGCGATGGCGCCGCCGTCCACTGGAATCCGGCCAACCTGGCCTACATGAAGAAGGGCGAGTTCTTCGGCGGTCTCATGCTGGTCGCCGGCGACATTCGCTACCAGCGCAATTACACCGGCACCTACCAGACGCCGGACACCCTCGAGTTCAAGACCCCGATCTCGTCCGACAACATCGACCCCACCAAGAGCGGCTACGTCGGTCAGGTCAAGGCGAACCCGGTCGCCCCGCTCGGCAACATCTTCATCGTCCTCCCGCCGATCAAGAACCGCCTCGTCTTCGGCCTCGGCGCCTACGTGCCCTACGGCGCCCCGCTCAAGTTCGACAAGAACGGCCCGCAGGCGCTGCAGCTGCAGCAAGCGTTCATCGTCGCCTCCAACATCACCGCCAGCGCCGGCGTGCGCCTCCACGACATCATCTCGATCGGCGCCGGCGTCAGCTACGTCCTCGGCTTCGCCGAACTCGCCAAGCTGCAAGACTTCGGCTCGGTCAAGGAGTTCGGCGATGGCCTCAACCAGCTCGGCCAGACCAACAACTTCGGCCCCGACGCCCCCACCGATGTCCGCGAGCTCAACACCCTGTCGCGCCCGATCGCCCTCAAGAAGGCCTTCTCGCACGGCGTCACCTTCAACGTCGGCGTCACGCTGAACCCGACCAAGAAACTCACGATCGCGCTGACGTACCAGCACGGCACCAAGATGAACTACAAGGGGAAGTTCGCGATCGACATGAACGACCCCTTCTTCACCAAGGACCTCGCCGCTCAGGGGCTCAAGTACAAGCCCCTCGTCACCGGCGACGCGAGCCTCCAGTTCAACCTGCCCAAGCGGATCACCCTCGGCGCCGCCTACGACATCAATGAGAAGTGGCGCGTCGACGGCTTCTTCCAGTTCGTCACCTACTCCGAGCTCAACGCGTTTGTCGTGTCCACCAGGTCCCCCGACCTCGCCCAGCCCGCTCTCGGCATCAAGGACAACCTCAAGGTCACCCTGCCGCGAAACTGGAAGAACACAGTGTGGGTGGAGGCCAGCGTCCGCTTCCGCCCCACCAAACGCCTCCTGACCTCGGCCACGCTCGGCTACCAGTCCGCCGCGTCACCCGACAAGACCGTCGACACCGCGTCGCCCGACGGCAACCGCATCATCGGCGGCATCGGCGGCGGCTTCGAGGCGACGCAGCGCGTCGTCCTCTACGCAGACGCCCGCTTCCAGGGGATCGTGCCTCGCACCGTCACCGGCTCGGACTACGACCTCGGCAACGGCACCTACAAGCTCTTCATTGCGACCATCGCCGGTCACCTGAAGGTCCGCTTCTAGCCGCTCAGGAAGCTGTCCCAAGGCGCACGTCGGGCCACCGCTTGGAAGCGCGCATCCAGCGTCCTGCGACGTGCAGACCCAGAGGCGGCGCCTTGACACCCGCGTTCCAGATCCGTAGCGTCAGATCGAAGCCGGATGTTGGACGCACTCCGCAGACTCCTGGCTGCGCCCACGTTCGCGGATGATGAGGACACGAGGGTCGCGGCGATCCTCAACACCATGCTGCTGGGCTGCGCCGGTATCAGCCTGGTCGCGCTCCTCGTCCAGCTGGTGGCGCTCGAGCAGACCCAGCTCGCCCTGCTCATCTACCCCACGGCTTTCCTGTTTAGCCTCGGCCTGCTCGGTCTGGTCCATCGCGGTCGACTCCAGCTGGCCGGCAGCATCTTCCTGCTGTTCCTGTGGGCCGCCATCACGCTCGGTGCCCTCACCTACGGCGGCATCCGCAGCCCCAGCGCCGGCGGCCACATCCTCATCGTCATCATCGCGACCCTGCTCTTCAGCGGCCGCCTGGTGCTGATGTTCGTCGCGCTCAGCCTCGCCACCCTGGCCGGCATCCTCGCCGTCGAGGAGCTCGGCTACCTGCCCCAGCGCCTGACTCCCGACACCCCCGAAGTCGCGTTCATCGCCCACTTCATCCACCTCTTCAGCGCCGGGTTCTTTCTTTACCTCGCAGTCAAGAACCTGCAGGACGCCCGCCTGCGCGCGCGCCAGGGCGCCACCAAGGCGGCCGATCTGCTGCGCGAGGCCACCACAGCCAAGACCTACGCCGACAACATCCTCGCCTCGATGGCCGAGTCGCTGATCGTCCTCGACCCGCGCGGCACGATCGTCACCGTCAACAAGGCCAGCCTCGACCTGCTCGGCTACACCCCCGAGCTTCTGCTCGGCAAACACTTCACCCTCGTGCTCCCGGACTTCGGCGCCCTCGTCACCGACGCCGAGCCGCCCATCGGCGCCCACGAACCTGTCGAACGCAGCTACCGCAACGCCGAGGGCCGCCCCGTGCCCGTGCTGTTCTCCCACGCGCGCCTGCCGGAGTCGCAGGGCGAGCGCGGCGGCTCGGTCTGCGTCGCCTCGGACATCACCCAGCTCAAACAGGCCGAAAATAGCCTGCGCGAGGCCAAGCAGATCGCCGAGGAGGCCTCCCTGGCCAAGAGCCGCTTCCTCGCCAACATGAGCCACGAGCTGCGGACCCCCCTCAACGCCGTCATCGGCTACGCCGAGATGCTGCTCGAGGAGGCCGAGGAGCGAAAGATCGTCGGCTCGGCCGAAGACGTGCGCAAGATCCAGTTCGCTGGCAAGCACCTCCTGGGGCTCATCTCCGACATCCTCGACCTCTCCAAGATCGAGGCCGGGCGCATGGACATCCACCTCGAGACCTTCGACGTCGCCGACATGATCGACACGGTCCTCGGCACCGTCGGGCCGATGATCGCCAAGAACGGCAACCAGATCTCGATCTCTTGCCCACCCTCGATCGGCTTCATCCACGCCGACCTGACCAAGATCCGCCAGATCCTCCTCAACCTGCTCTCCAACGCCGCAAAGTTCACCGACAAGGGCTCCATCCGGCTGTCCGTGTCCAAGCTGCTGCAGGGGCACACCCAGTCGATCCAGTTCCTCATCGCCGATACCGGCATCGGCATGACCCAAGGACAGGTCACCCAGCTGTTCCAGGCCTTCTCCCAGGGCGACTCCTCCACCTCGCGGCGCTATGGCGGCACCGGCCTCGGCCTCGCCATCACCAAGGCCTTCACAGACATGCTCGGCGGCACCATCGAGGTCCAGAGCAAGCTCGGCAATGGCACCGTGTTTGTCGTCCGACTCCCCTTCGTCAACCCGCGCGACCTGTCAGGCAGCAAGCGCTCCGGCGCGCTGCCCCCGGAGATCGCCGATGTCGCGCGCGCCGCGGCGGCCCGCGCCGGGCTCATCACCGCCCGCGTCGAGCGCGACGGCCAGACGCGCGGCAACTCCTGATCCACCTGTCCTCAAGGACAGCGCGCAGCTACGCGCCCGGCTCCGAGCGCCCGCCTCGCCTTGACACACCCGGCCGCGCTCCGTAGCGTCGAGCGTGGTCGAGGCTACGAGCCCGATGGTACTGCGGTGGCTGTCGCCGCCGGTCGTCGCTGACGAGGACGACCGCCGGCTCGCCCGCCTGTTGCACACCGTCCTGATCGCCTCGTTTATGGTCTGCGCGCTCGCGGGCTTGGTGCACCTCACCGTGCTCGGCGCCGAGGGGGCCACCTTCAACATCTACGCGCCCGTGCTCGCCGCGTCGGTCGCGCTCTTCGCGGTGCTGCGGCGCGGCCACGTGCACGCGGTCGCGCTGGCGCTGCAGCTCTTGTTCTGGCTGGCAATCGTCGCCAGCGCCCTCACCGACGGCGGCCTGCGCGGCCCGACCATGGGCGGCCTGGTGCTGATCGTGCTCGTCGCCACCCTCCTGCTGTCGCGCCGCCTGCTGCTCGTGATGCTCGGCCTGTGCTTCGTGACCCTGGTCGGCTTCCTCGCCCTCGACCTCGCCGGAGGGATGCCCGCCGCCAGCACGCCCGACACCCCCGAGCTCGCCTTCCTCGCCCGCTCGATCCACCTCGGCGGCGCCGGCCTCTTCCTCTACCTCGCCGTACGCAACCTGCAGGACGCCCGCCAGCGAGCCCAGGCCGGCGAGACCCAGGCCGACACGCTCCTGCGCGAGGCCACCGCCGCCCGCAGCTACGCCGACAATGTCCTCTCCTCGATGGCCGAGTCGCTGGTCGTGCTCGACGCCCGCGGCATCATCCGAACGATCAACAAGGCCGCCACCGCGCTGCTCGGTCAGGAGCCCGACGCCCTGATCGGCCGCCCCTTCACCGCCGTGCTCCCCGACTACGGCGCGCAGAGCTGCGATCACCGCCAGCATCACGATGCGATCGAGCGCGCCTATCAACACCGCGACGGCCACGTCGTCCCCGTCCTCCTCACCCGCTCGGCCCTGCGCGACGGCCAGGGCAAGCCGATCGGCTCGGTGTGCGTCGCCTCCGATATCAGCCAGCTCAAGCTCGCCGAGCGCAGCCTGCGAGAGGCCAAGCAACTCGCCGAGGAGGCCTCCCTGGCCAAGAGCCGCTTCCTCGCCAACATGAGCCACGAGCTGCGCACACCCCTCAACGCCGTCATCGGCTACGCCGAGATGTTGCTCGAGGAGTCCGAGGAGCGCGGTCTACGGAGCTCCACCGACGAGCTGCGCAAGGTTCAATTCGCCGGCAAGCACCTCCTCGGCCTCATCTCCGACATCCTCGACCTGTCCAAGATCGAAGCCGGCCGCATGGACATCCACCTCGAGACCTTCGACGTCGCCGACATGGTCGAGACCGTGCTCAGCACGGTGCGCCCCATGCTGACCCGCAACAACAACCAGCTGGTCGTCCAGTGCTCGCCGACGATCGGCTTCATCCACGCCGACCTGACCAAGATCCGCCAGATCTTGCTCAACCTGCTCGCCAACGCCGCCAAGTTCACCGAGCGCGGCACCGTCCGCCTCGGCGTCGCCCGCAGCCACAACAACGGCCCGCGCCTCATCTTCACGATCGTCGATACCGGCATCGGCATGACCCAGGGCCAGGTCGCCCAGCTGTTCCAGGCCTTCTCCCAGGCCGACCCTTCGACCTCCCGCCGCTTCGGCGGAACCGGCCTCGGCCTCGCCATCAGCAAGGCCTTCACCGACATGCTGGGTGGCACCATCGAGGTCCAGAGCAAGCTCGGCAGCGGCACCAACTTCACCGTCCGCCTCCCTTTTGTCGACCCGCTCGAGCTCTCCATGAGCCGGCGCCCTCCGGGCCTGTCCCACGCCCTGGCACAGGCCGAGGGGCAGCGGGTGCCCTGACGTCCGGGCCCTACTCCGCCCCCACTGCCCGACTCATCAACGCCTCGACCACTTCGCTCGGGCTGACCTTGCGCTCGAACAGGTCCGCACACAGCGAGACGAGCGGCGCCCGGGCCCCCGAACGCTGCGCATATGCGGCGATCCGCCGCGCGCTGGTGATGCCCTCGACATGCGCCCCTCCCTGTCGGCGAATGTCCGCCAACAAGGTCCCCGCCGCCAACTCGCGCCCGACCACCAGCTCGGGCCGACCGTCGCCCGCCACCGCCGCCAACAGATCGCCGTATCCGGCCAGCCCCGCGAAGGTCTCCGCGCGGCCACCCAGCTGCACGCCGATGCGTGTGCACTCGGCCATCCCGCGCGAGGCGACCATCGCCAGCGTCGCCGGCCCGAGTCCAATGCCCTGAACGTAGGCGATCGCCATCGCCATCATCCCGACCGCGGTCGACGCGAACTCGGCGCCGATCACATCATCGCTGCTGTACATGCGAAGCTGCTTGCCGCCGATCGCCTCGCGCACCGCGGCGTGCACCTCGGGGAAACGGCTCGCCACCACCCCGCCGCCCGGCGCCCCGCTCTCGAGCGCCCCGGCCACCAGCGGCCCCGCCAGCGCGCCGACGCGGCGACACGGCGTCACGCTGCGCAGCACCTGCGACAGCGTCATCAGCTCGTCGCCGACGATCCCCCGGCTCACGTGCACCAGGTAGTGCGCGCCATCCAGGTGTTCGCCGAGCTCACGCGCCAGCTCTGGCAGCACCGGCGACGGCACCGCGAAGAAGATCAAGTCCGCGGCCGCCAGCTCTGGCAACGCCACGAGCGACACGCCCGCGAGCACCTCGCGCTGCGGCCGACGGCTCCAGAGCAGGACCTCTCGTCCTGTGCGACGGGCGGCGTGGGCGAGGCCCCAGCCGAAGGCCCCGCCGCCGACCACCCCCACCTTGCCCTTGGCATTGCTGCTGTTCATGCTCGACCTCCCAGCGCCGCGATCGTCCGCGCCGCGACCACCGTGTCGGGCGTCGCCAGGTCCTCGGCGAAGGGCACCAGACGGTTCTGATAAAAGAGGAGCAGGTTGGGGTCCTCGATCACAATGTCGCGACCCTGAACGGTGGCGACCGGACGCGTATGATAGCCATTCCACGCCTTCAGCGCCTCGTCGACGATCTTCTCCGGCGACTGAGATTGCAGGACCGGCCCGACGTGCACCCGCCCCTGCGCCGCGAACGCGAGGAGACGGTCGCGGGCCTCCCCCACTTCGGCCTCGAGCTGCGCCCTCGGCATCGTCGCTCCACGCACCCGCTGGCGCCCAAAGAGGTCGAGCTCAGGCGTCTGCGCGACCAGCTGCCGGTACAGCACGTGCGCCACCAGCTGCGTCCACAAGATCACCGTGCAGCGTTGATACTCGCGGGCGATCGCATCGCCGAGCTCGCGCGTGTAGCCGGCGTCGCGCGCCGGGTCCACCGTGGCCACGCCGCGGAACTTCACGTAGCTCGCCGGATCCACCGCGTGCCCCGACGGCGCCAGCGAGCGGCCGTCGTCGTCGACCGGATTACAGAACGGATCGAGCGGCTCGCCGAAGCGCAGCACCATCGCCGACTTCAGCTGGCGCAGCTTGGTGAAGAACTTGACCCACGCCTGCGCGCGCGACGACTCGTCGTCATCGATGATGTAACGACTCTGACCCGCGCCCTTGAGATGGTCCTCGATCAGCGTCTCCGCCTCGAGCACCAGCGCGTAGTTCAACGTCGCCGGCACGAAGTACACCGGTCGATGGACGCCTCGCGCCTGGTTGCGGGCG
This sequence comes from Nannocystis sp., assembly GCA_044228605.1. Classification (GTDB taxonomy): domain Bacteria; phylum Myxococcota_A; class Polyangia; order Nannocystales; family Nannocystaceae; genus Nannocystis. Next base: position 9,107 of record JBGAUO010000103.1, read on the forward strand.
AAGGCCTCGACCCCGGTGCCCGCGAGCCCGAGCTTGAGGTGCCGCTCGACCAGCCCCGAGCGTGAGCGCGTCCCGCCCGGGAAGAACAGCGAGTGATAACCTCGCTCGATCATCATGCACGAGTAGGTCTTGAGCACCTCCTTGTACAGCTGGGCCGTGATCCTCCGATCGATCTGGTAGGCCCCGAGGTTGTGCATGAAGAAGCTCAGCAGCGGGTTCGAGAACAGGTTCTTGCCGGCCCCGTAGACCACCGGCGGCAGCTTCTCGCGCATCAGCACATAGCCGAGCGCCACCGAATCGAGGTTGCTCGAGTGGGTCGGCACCAGCACCAGCGTGCCGACCTGCGCCAGACGCCGCAGCTTCTCGATCGGGCCCTCCGAGAGGATGCGCTCGTCGAGCGAGTGAAAGCCCGACAGCATCTGCTGCGGCAGATCGCCCGGGCTCATGATCGCCGTCAGCAACCCCGGGATGATCTTCGTCGCCAACCCATAGACCCGCACGTCGAAGTTGCCCGCGATGTCCCCCGCCATGCGCCCGACGATGTCCCGCAGCTCCCCGCGCCGCTCCTCCTCGCCCAGCTTGCCGAGCCGCTTGATCAGCCGCCGCCAGTCGCCGAGCGCGTCACTCGCCTCGAGGTCACCCTGGCTGGCGAGGCGCCGGATCTCCGCGTTCCCGGCCTCGTTGAGGAGGTACAGCAGGCGCTCCGGCTGGCCGGCGTAGTGCTGGCTCACCCGGCGCACCACGTCGCTGATGACGCCCGCTCGCTCGCCGTTGAAGCGGAAGATCTGCGGATCGTCGGGCTTCGCCGCCGGACCGAGGAAGGCTGGCAAGCGCAGCGGCTGGGACAGCAAACGAAACATCAACGAACGCATGAGCGCCGCGAGCATAGCGAATGCCCGCCCGGACAGCGAGCCTCGCCAACGCTACAGCGGCTCGCACAGCAGCGCGTACTCGACGTTGCTGTAGCCCGGCTCGCAGGTGCACACCGGCAGCTTGGTCGTCTTGTCCTTGCTGCACGTGCCGTGGCCGCCGCACAGCACCCCGCGGCACACGCTGGCGGCGTCGTAGCAGAAGCGGCCGACCGGCTCACAAGGCCAGAACACCTCGTCGCACACCCCCTCGGGCTCGTGGCACAGCCCACCAGGCGACCCGGGGGCAGGCTCGAGCGGACCCGGACCTTCGTAACACGCCCCCACCGCCAGCAGCAGCCCGCACAGAAGCGACGATGCGAAGAAGGCCAGTGTTTGGCGCGGTTGCACGGCTGCACTGTAGGGCAATCCTCTGCTGCGTGGAAGCCAGATTCATTGAGGCATCGAGGCCACAACGCCGACCTCTGTAATCTCGGTTATCCAGTTCACATTAAAATCCGGTTCGGACGCCACGACACAGACGCAGGCGTGGTTGTCCCGGCGGCCCGCAGCCTGGTAGCGTAGCCGCGATGTCCGCCTCGCAGCCCCCGCGCCTGTCCTCTCTGCCGCCGCGCTCCTCCCGGTCGCCACGGCGCCGTCCCGGACTGCAAGCGCGTGTGCTCGCCAGCGCCGTGGCCGTGACGCTGCCCCTCGCGCCGGCCCCGGCCCAGGCTGGCATTCAGACCCTCGTGACCCCGGCCGCCCTGCTCGCCGACGGGGTCACCGCAGCCCAGGCCAGCAGCGCCCGCAAGCCGGTACAAGACAAGGCCCAGGGCCTCCTCAACGCCGGCGACCCCGACGGCGCCGCCGAGCTGCTCGCCGAGGAGGCACAAAAGCGCGGCGACCCGGTGCTCTACCTCGACGCCGGCGAGGCCTTCAAAGCCGCGGGCGTGAAGAACAAGTCCAAGGCCGACCTCTCGAGCGGCATCGACCAGGCCATGGTCGGGCTCGACATCCTCCACTTCCTGCAAGACCCCCGCTGCGACCCCGACTGGCAGATCGTCGACGGCAATGAAGTGAGCGGGGAGATCCGCCGCGGCGAGAAACTCATCGAGGCCAGCGAGAAGGCGATCGCCGATCTCGACACCAAAGTCGAAGCCCCACCACCCGCCGCCGAGGAAGAAAAAGGCCGCAAGAAGGCCCCCCGCGACGGCCGCGGCTTCATCGCCGTGGGCTCGGTGCTCACCCTGGTCGGCCTCGGCGGCCTCGGCCTGATGGGCGCCGGCCTCGCAACCGGCGCGAACTCCCAGAAAGACATCGACGCCCTCGCCGACAGCCTCAAGAACGGCGCCATCGACCAGGCCACCTTCGACAGCGAAAAGATCGCGATCGACAACAAGGGCGAGCGGGCCAACACCCTCACCTACGCTGGCATCGGCGTCGGCGCCGTCGGCCTCGCCGCCGGCATCGCCCTGCTCGTGGTCGGCGTCAAGAAGCGCAAGAAGTACCGCGCCGAGCACGGCGATACGAGCGACAGCCCCAGCGCCATGCTCGTCCCCGCCCTCGGCCGCGGCTCCGCCGGCCTGGTCCTCAGCGGCCGCTTCTGACCTGTCCTTTCCTACCTGTCCTTTCCTACCTGGCCCTCATTAACTGGCCCTCGTTGCAGGAACCTCCGCTCATGTCGACCCGCACCCTCACCCTCGCCCTCACCGCCGCGATGTTCACCATGGTGGCCGCCCCGAGCCCGGCGCAGGCCGGCTGCACGGACCTCAGCGGGCTCTGCCTCGAGCCGGTCAAGGGCGGTAAATGGGAGCCCGACGCCTCGCTCTCGGCCAAACAGGCCAAGGCCAAGCGCAAGGGCGCAGCCGGCAAGCTCAGCGTGAAGATCGAGGACGGCCGCGGCAGCGTGTTCATCGACGGTCGCTTCGCCGGCACCGCCCCCGTCACCGACCTGACTCTCGGTCCTGGCAAACACGACCTGCAGGTGCGCGACGGCGAGAAGATCCTCGCCGAGGGCGTGGTCACGATCCCCAAAGGCGCGACCGTCCGCGCCACCGTCCGTCACCCCTGACCGCGCCACATGAGCCCCGGAAACACCCGGGGCCTCAAGGCCACGCTTCAGCCGCGCTCACGCAGCCCGGCGGCGACGCCGGCCGAACCCCGCCAGCAACAGCACGAGCAGCCCCGCCGTCGGCACAGCCCGCGGCGCGACACGGCAACCACCCTCACCGTCCTGGCCGTAACCTGGCGGCAGCGCCGGGCCCGAGTCGAATGAATCGGTGCCAAACGTATCGCCGGTGGTGAGCCCACCCTCACCCGCGCTCGCGCTCGCGCTCGCGGTCGCATCGGTCGGCGTGCTGCTGTTGCTGTCGCCGCCCGTGCCCGTGCCCCCGTTCGTGGGATCGGTCGTCGGATCGCCGGTGGTCCCCGGATCGCTCGTCGACGGGTTGCCGGCGCCCTGCACGGTGAAGTGCACCTCGGCGCTCTTGGTCGTATTCTGCGACGAATCGGTGGCGACCACCCACGCCGTGTAATTGCCAGCGGGCACCCCGTCGAGCCCCTGGCTGTAAGGCTCGCTGGCGTCGACCTTGATCGACTGACCATCGAGGAAAAACTCCACGCTCGACACCCCCACGTTGTCGCTCGCGGTCGCCAGCAGGTCGAACATCGGCAGCGCCGGAAAACTCTGCCCCTCGGTCGGGAAGGTCAGGGCCACGGACGGCGCGGCCATGTCGGGCTCGCCGAGGCCAAACAACCAGATCAGCTCGGCATCCGAGTTCTGCGCGCTGCCCTGACAAAACTGCGAGTGCTGGCCGCCGCAGAGAATGCCCCCGCCGCCACCGTCGAGCGCCAGACACTTGTCGAGGAAGGACGGATCGCCGCCCGCATTGTACGGGTTCATGATGTCATTGGGTTCGCTGACGTGCTCGAGCCCGTACGCGTGCGCGATCTCCTGGCTCATCGTCGTCGCCTGGGTCGCCGCCGAGAACTGATCGTTGGCGTCGTGATACGCGAACACGATGTTGCGCGCCTGCTGGTCGTTGCAGTCGAGCGGAGCGATGCCCAACACGCCGCCACCAAACGGGTTGGTCGGCGTATTGACGCACATCGTATAGCTGCCAGAATTCGGGCGCTGGTCGGTGATCACGACCTTGTACTTCTTCCAGTCCGACTGCACCGCCTGCATGCTCGCCGTCCGCTTGGCGCCCGCGCCGTACGACTGGTAGTTCATCGCAAAGTCGGGGAACTGGCTCACGTTCTGCGACGAGTCGTCCTCCTGCCCCGTGTACTTGATCGTCACCCCGTCGTAGTTGAGATAAAACGTGCTGCTCATCGCCGCCGCAGGCACCGCGTCCGGCTGCTTGTCGCCGAGGATCAGCCCCTTCGGGATCGGCCGCGGATCGGCGCGCACGCCGTAAGGCACCACCTCGTCCGGAGCTGCCCACGCGACCTGGCCAAAGAGCCAGGTCCCTGTGGCACATACAAGCGCGAGAGACAGCGAACAGAACACATCCTTGCGTTGCATGAGCATCAGTCGGCCTTCAGAGAAGTGGTCAGTTTCAAGCTAGTCAAATTCCGCCGGGCACCACAAGCAGAAAGTGGACTGCCCGCCGATATCCGCGGGCAAACGCAGACAGCAACGACGCGCCACCGAGTCGCCCATCGATCCGTGACGCACCACACGAGCTCTTCGACGCCCACCTCATGATGTCGCCTGACCCCAGCAATCGCGGGTCATCCCGACGACGTGGCGTGATACAAGCCCGTGCGTGACCCGCGAGGTCCTCATCATCGGCGGCGGCGTCGCGGGGCTCAGCACCGCGTTTGTCCTGCTCGAGGCGGGATACAACGTTCTGGTGGCCGCCCGCGAGCTCGGCGAGGGCACCACCTCGGCGGTCGCCGCAGCCTTCTGGTACCCGTACCGCGCCTATCCCGAGGACCAGGTCACGCGCCTCGCGGCCGCGAGCCTGCGCCGCTTCATGACCCTCGAGGCCGACCCCGCCACCGGCGTATTGCAGCGCGACGCGCTCGAGATCTACCCCACCACCACACCCGCACCCGCCTGGTCGAGCGCGGCCGCCAACTTCCACGACACACCGCCGGATCTGCTCCCACCCGGCTACGCCTGCGGCCACAGCTTCCGCACCGCCGTCGTCGAGACCTCGATCTACCTCCCCTGGCTCGCGGACCGCGTCCGCGCCCTCGGCGGCCGCATCGAGCAGCGCAGCTTGCCGAGCCTCGCCGCCGCCCTCGCCGAGCGCCCGCTCGTGATCAACTGCGCCGGCCTGGACGCCCGCACCCTCGTCGACGACCCGCTGCTCTACCCCGTGCGCGGCCAGGTCGTCCGCGTCGCCAACCCCGGCGGCCTGACCCGCGTGTGGATCGACGAGCACAGCGGCCGCGGCATCACGTACATCGTCCCGCGCAGCCACGACGTCGTCCTCGGCGGCAGCTCGCACGACCACGAAGAAGACCGCAGCCCCGACCCCGACCTCACCCGCGAGATCGTCGCCCGCTGCGCCACCCTCGAGCCCGCCCTCGCCGCCGCCCGCGTCCTCTCGGTCGCCGTCGGCCTCCGCCCCGCCCGCAGCCCGCTGCGCCTCGCACTCGAACCCCACCCCAACGCCCGCCTCGTCATCCACAACTACGGCCACGGCGGCGCCGGCGTCACCCTCTCCTGGGGCTGCGCCGAGGCCGTCCGCGACCTCCTCCAAGCCCACGTGCCCGCATGACCCACGCCCACTCGCTCTCGCACCTGCGCCAGCTCGAGGCCGAGAGCATCCACATCATCCGCGAGGTCGTCGCCGAGTTCGAACGACCGGTGCTCCTGTTCTCCGGCGGCAAGGACTCCGCCTGCATGCTGCACGTCGCTCGCAAGGCGTTCTTCCCCGCGAAGCCGCCCTTCCCGCTCCTCCACATCAACACCACCTGGGACTTTCGCGACCTCCTCGACTATCGCGACCGCTTCTGCCGCGAGCACGGCCTCGACCTCATCGTCTACACCAACGAGCAGGCCCTCGCCGAGGGCATGAACCCCTTCGACTTCCCGACCCCCAAGTACAGCGCCGCCATGCAGACCCAGGCGCTCGTGCAAGCGCTCAAGGCCGGTGGCTACGACGCCGCGTTCGGCGGGGCCCGCCGCGACGAGGAGAAGGCCCGCGCCAAGGAGCGCGTGTACTCGTTCCGCAACCGGCAGATGCAGTGGGACCCCAAGAACCAAAGGCCCGAGCTTTGGAACCTCTACAACGGCAAGGTCAACCCCGGCGAGAGCATCCGCGTGTTCCCCCTCAGCAACTGGACCGAGCTCGACGTGTGGCTGTACATCCACCGCGAGCAGATCCCGCTGACCCCGCTCTACTTCGCCAGCCCGCGCCGATCGATCGTCCGCGACGGCGCCCTCATCGTCGTCGACGACGATCGCATGCCGCTGCGGCCCGGCGAGACCCCCGTCCTGCGCACCGTCCGCTTCCGCACCCTCGGCTGTTACCCGCTCACCGGCGCCATCGAGAGCCCCGCCGCCACCGTCCCCGCGATCATCGAGGAGATGCTGGTCGCCACCCACTCCGAGCGCGAGGGCCGACTCATCGACCACGACGAGGCCGGCAGCATGGAGCAGAAAAAAAAGGAGGGCTACTTCTGATGCCCACCAACAGCGCTGCCCCCGATCCGCTCGGCGGCCTCGACATCGAGCGCTACCTCGAGCGCCACCAGCAGAAGGAGCTGCTGCGCCTGCTCACCTGCGGCAGCGTCGACGACGGCAAGAGCACCCTCATCGGCCGCCTGCTCCACGACACCCGCCAGATCTACGAGGACCAACTGGCCGCGCTGCAGCGCGACTCGGTCAAGCAGGGCACCACCGGCGGCGCCGTCGACCTCGCGCTCCTCACCGACGGCCTGCGCGCCGAGCGAGAGCAGGGCATCACCATCGACGTCGCCTACCGCTACTTCAGCACCGAGCGCCGCAAGTTCATCATCGCCGACTGCCCCGGCCACGAGCAGTACACCCGCAACATGGCCACCGGGGCCAGCAACTGCCACCTGGCGATCATCCTGATCGACGCCCGCCACGGCGTCATGCCGCAGACCCGCCGCCACAGCTTCATCTGCGCCCTCCTCGGCATCAAGCACCTGGTCGTCGCCATCAACAAGATGGACCTCGTCGGCTACGACGAGCAGGTCTTTGACCGCATCCGCCGCGAATACACCGACTTCATCGCCCGGCAGGGCGTGTTCGACCTCAGCTTCGTGCCGATGTCCGCCCTCACCGGCGAGAACGTCGCCAGACCCGCCCCGAACATGCCCTGGTACCAGGGCCCGCCGCTGCTCACCCAGCTCGAGACGGTCCACATCGCCTCCGATCTCAACCACGTCGACATGCGCTTCCCCGTCCAGCTGGTGCAGCGCCCCAGCCACGACTTCCGCGGCTTCGCCGGCACCCTCGCCTCCGGCGAGCTGCGCCGCGGCGACGAGGTCCTGATCCTCCCCTCGCGCGCCCGCAGCCGCGTCGACCGCATCGTCACCTTCGACGGCGACATCGACCACGCCCACGCGCCGATGGCCGTCACCCTCACCCTCAGCGACGAGGTCGACGTCAGCCGCGGCGACATGATCGTCCACCCGCACTCCGTCCCGCAGCAGTCCGACGAGATCGAGGCCACCGTCGTGTGGATGGCCGAGCGCCCGCTGGTCCCGGGCCGCAGCTACCTGCTCAAACAAACCACCCGGGTCGTCCCCGCCGAGCTCGCCACCCTCCACCACGCGATCGACGTCAACACCCTCGAGCACCGCCCCGCCAGCAGCCTGGCCATGAACGAGGTCGGCCGCGTCACCCTCGCCCTCCACCGACCGATCTTCCACGACCCCTACGCACAAAACCGGGCCACCGGCGCCTTCATCCTCATCGACCGCAGCAGCAACGGCACCGTCGGCGCCGGCATGCTCCTGCCCCGCGAGGACCGCCCCGAAGGCCCCGCAGACACCTGGACCGCGCCCGGCGTCGACGAGGGCGGCGCCTCCCCCGGCAGCCGCATCACCCGGGCCGAACGCGAGGCCAGGCTCCACCAGCGCGGCGTCACAGTCCTGCTCACCGGCCTCCCCGGCGCCGGCAAGGCCACCCTCGCCTACACCCTCGAGCGCCGCCTCTTCGACGCCGGCCGCAGCGTCACCGTCCTCCACGGCCCGTCCATGCGCCGCAGCCTCTCCCGCGACCTCGGCTGGTCCGCCGACGACCGCAGCGAGAACCTGCGCCGCTCCGCCGAGGTCGCCCGCCTGTTCAACCAGATCGGCGTCGTGTGCATCTGCGCCTTCGTGGCCCCACACGCCGCCGTCCGCGAGCGCGTGCGCCAGCTGATCGGCGCCGACCGCCTGCTCGAGGTCCACCTCTCCGCCCCGCTCGCCGTCTGCCGCGCCCGCGACCAGACCGGCATGTACGCCCGCGCCGAGCTCGGCGAGCTCAAGGCCTTCCCCGGCGTCAGCGCCCCCTACGAGGCCCCGACCGACGCCGACCTCGTGCTCGCCAGCGACCTGCTCTCCCCCGACGAGTGTGTCACCCAGGTCCTCGAGCTCCTGCGCGC
>JBGAUO010000104.1:0-17311 GCA_044228605.1 Nannocystis sp.
CCCCGCCGAGCCGACCCCCGGCAAGGCCGCCGCCGCCGCCGAGGCCCTGCGCGCCCGCATCGCCACCGTCACCGCCGGCCTCCCACCGCTGCCCGAGCTCCACGCCCCGGCCCTCGCGGCCCGCCCCGCGGCGCACTCCGGCTGGGAGGAGCTCGCCCTCGCCTACGCGACCACCCCGGCCACCAGCAAGCCTGACCGCGCCGCCGTGTCCGTCGCCCTCGCGCGTGTGTGGGACGAGGGGGCCCACCAGCCCGAGCCCGCCCTCCACCACCTCGAGGACGCCCTCGCCCTCACCCCCGACGACTTCGACCTGCGCGCCCGCCTCGAGGCGCTCGCCGCCCGCGAGCAGCGACAAGACCGCCTCATCGACGCCTACGGCCGCCTCCTCGGCGAGCTCACCGTCCCCGAGCACATCGTCGGCTACGGCCTGCGCCTCGCTGACCTGTACGAAAAGACAGGCCAGCTCGACCGCGCCGAGGAGCAGTACCAGGCGGTCGTCAGCGTCGCCCCGCGCGAGCGCGACGCCCTCCGCGCGCTCGCCCGGATCTACGAGCGCAGCGACCGCGACCGCGAGTTCGTCGACGCCAGCGCCCGCCTCCTCGACCTCGAGGCCCCCGAGCTCGACACCGACACCCGCGTCGCTCGCACCCTCGCCCTCGTCCACGACCTCGTCACCCGCGTCGACCGCCAGGTCGACGCCACCCGCCGCCTCGAGGCCCTCGCACGCGAGCTCCCGCAGCACCCGCAGGTCCAGGAGCGCCTCGCCGACCTCCTGGTCCGCCAGGGCCTGTGGAACCGCGCCATCGAGGTGCTCCGCGCCGCCGCCTCCAGCGTCCCCGACCCGCAGTTCCAGCTGCGCGCCCAGGCCCGCGTGGCCACGATCGCCGAGGAGCAGCTCGCCCAGGTCCCCCAGGCGATCGCCGCCTGGCAAGACATCGCCAGCCGCCGCCAGGGCGACCCCGAAGCCCTCGCCCAGCTCCAGCGCCTCTACCTCAAGACCGGCCAGTACGGCCTCCTCCTCCCGATCGTCGACCAGCGCCTCGCCCAGGTCGCCGAGTACGACCGCGACGCCCGCATCGCCCTGCTCGTCGTCAAGGCCCGCGCCCTGCAAGAAGGACTCGGCGACGAGGCCGCGGCCATGAGCACCCTCGAGACCCTCGCCGCCGAGGCCCCCGAGAACGACGACGTCCTGCTCGGCCTCAGCCGCCTCGTCCGCCGCGGCGGCCGCCTCGAAGAGGGCCTCCAGCTGCTCCGCGGCCGCCTCGACGCCGCCCTCGCGGCCGCGTTCAACCTGTCCGGTGAGACAGGTACCTCCGACCCTGTCGCCGAGGACATGTTCCCCGAGACAGACCCACTCCCGGTCGACCCCTTCGGCCCGCTCCCCGACGTCCCCGGCCAGCCCGACGCCCGCAAGCTCGTCACCGCCCGCGTCGTCAAGCTCGCCTGCGCCTTCGCCGACGCCCTCGAGCAGGAGGCCCGCGAGCCCCACACCGCCCTCGCCGTCATCGACGAGGCCCTCGCCGCGATCCCGACCGACTTCAGCATCGCCACCACCGGCCGCACCGACCTCGTCGCCCGCAAGGTCGCCCTCGCCCGCGCGCAACAGGACCACACCGCCCTGGTCGACGGCCTCGCCCTCCTCGGCCAACCCGACGGCCTGCTCGAGGCCGCCGCCCTCGCCCGCGGCAAACTCGGCGACCCCGAGCTCGCCGCCCAGCTCTACACCCGCGTCCTCGCCACCCGCGTCCCCGGCGACCCCCAACAGGGCAAACGCCTCTCCGCCGCGATCGAGGGCCTGGTCCGCCTGCGCATCGCCGCGATGGCCGGATACGCCCTCCGCCGCGGCCGCTTCGAGCTCCCGATCGCCCTCGGCCTCTCCATCGAACCCTGGTGGCTCGACGGTGACATCTACCGGCCGCTCTACGGCGCCCTCCTGCGCGCCAGCCCTGGCATCTACATCGCACAGGACCGCGGCCCTCTCCGTGGCCTGCGCGTCGGCCCGCGCGTCGAGCTCGCCGGCAGCTTCATCGTCGACAACGGCCCCCACATCGCCGGCATCTCCCAGCAGGGCGACAGCGCCAGGACCCCGCTGTTTCGCCTCGGCGGCCTCGAGCTGAGCCTCGGCCTCGAGCTCACCCTGTGGTTTGCCCGCCCCGCGCCCCAGCACGCTCGACCCGCCCCCGCCTCCCGCTAGACTCGAGCGGTGCTGCTCCCGCTCCGCGCCGCCCTCCTCGCCGCCGAGTTCGCCGCCCGCGTCCCCACCATCATCGATCCCGCCACCCTCCTCGACGGCGACCTCGTGCTCCACACCTCGCGCACTGCCCAGGCCCGCGCGATCGTCCTCGCCACCGCCAGCCCCTACGCCCACGTCGGCCTCATCGCTCGCCGCGGCGCCGAGGTCGACGTCATCGAGGCCGTTCAACCGGTCAAGCGCACTTCGTGGCGACAATGGCAGGCCCGCGGCCTCGGCCAGCGCGTCACCGTCCTCCGCCACCCCGGCCTCACCCCCGCGCAACGGGCCGCCGTCGTCACCGCTGCCGCCTCCTACCTCGGCCGCCCCTACGACCTCCACTTCGCCCCCGGCGACGACCACATCTATTGCAGCGAGCTGGTCGTGCTCGCCTACGCCGCGATCGGCCTGCAACTCGGCAGCGCCACGCCTGCCGAGCAGCTCGGCCTGCACAGCCCGCCGGTGCAGGCCCTCCTGCGCCAGCGCTGGCGCAGCCACCCGAGCTGCGCCGGTAAGCCCTCCCTCGCCGCCTGCATGCCCGCGCTCGCGCGCCTGCAAATTATCACCCCGGTCAGTCTGCGCCGCGACCCCAGCCTCACCCTCGTCGCCAGCAGCTACCCGCTCGCCCTCCGCTGAAATCACTCTGGTGGGCCGCGGCGCCCGCGTGGCAAAGTGCCAGCCATGCCCCCACGCCCGCTCGTCGAGCTCGCCCGCGGCCTCGACCTCGACCCGCAGCACCGCAGCTACCTCCCCTACGGCCACGACTTCGCCAAGATCGACGCCGCCGCCGCCGGACCTGGCGGGCACGAGGGCCAGCTCATCGTCGTCTCCGCGGTCACCCCCACCCCGCTCGGCGAGGGCAAGACCGTCACCTCGATCTCGCTCAGCATGGGCCTCAACAAGATCGGCGCCGACTGCATCGTCTGCCTGCGCCAGCCCTCGCTCGGCCCGGTGTTCGGCAGCAAGGGCGGCGGCGCCGGCGGAGGCAAGGCCCAGGTCATCCCGGCCGACGCCATCAACCTCGGCATGACCGGCGACGGCCACGCGATCGGCACCGCCCACAACCTCCTCTCCGCCATGCTCGACGCCCACCTGCGCCACGGCAACGAGCTCCGCCTCGACCCGACGCGCGTGACCTGGCCGCGCGTCAGCCCGGTCAACGACGGCGCCCTGCGCAAGCTCGTCATCGGCCTCGGCGGCCCGCAAAACGGCGTCCCACGCGAGTCCTTCTTCGAGATCAACGAGGCCAGCGAGGTCATGGCGATCGTCGCCCTCGCCCAGGGCCGCGCCGACCTCCGCCGCCGCCTCGGTCAGATCGTCGTCGGCCAGGACCTCGCCGGCGCTCCCGTCCGCGCCGAGCAGCTCGGCGCCGCCGGGGCCATGAGCGTGCTCCTCCGCGACGCCCTCCACCCGACCCTCGCGCAGACCTCCGAGGGCACCCCCGCCCTCATCCACGCCGGCCCCTTCGCCAACATCGCCCACGGCAACAACTCGATCCTCGCCACCCGCTTCGCCCTCACCCGCGCCCCCTGGGTCGTCACCGAGTGCGGCTTTGGCAGCGACCTCGGCCTCGAGAAGTTCATGCACATCAAGGCCCGCAGCGCCGGCCTGCGCCCCGCCTGCGTCGTCCTCGTCTGCACCGTGCGCGCCCTCAAGGTCCACGCTGGCGTCGCCAAGGTCGCCGTCGGCAAGCCGCTCGACCAGATCGTCGCCATCCCTGACGTCGCCGCCGTCGAACGCGGCGCCGCCAACCTCCGCCACCACCTCCAGAACGTCCTCGGCTTCGGCATGCGCTGCGTCGTCGCCCTCAACCGCTTCCCCACCGACAGCCTCGAAGAGATCGCCGTCGTCGAGCGCATCGCTCGCGCGGCCGGAGCAGGCTTCGCCGTCCACACCGGCTTCGCCGACGGCGGCGACGGAGCCACCGAGCTCGCCCGCGCCGTCGTCGCGGCCGCCGAGCCCCGCACGCCCGACTTCCGCTACGAGCTCCAGCAGCCGCTGCTCACCAAGCTCGAGGCCCTCGCCCGCGCCGTCTACGGCGCCACCGACCTCGACATCAGCCCCGCCGCCCGCACCCGCGCCAAACAGCTCGAGCAGTGGGGCTTCGGCGAGCTCCCGCTCTGCGTCGCCAAGACCCACCTCGCCACCACCCACGACCCCGCCGACGGCGGCCTCCCGCGCCCCTTCTCGCTCCCGGTCCGCGACCTCCAGCTGCGCGCCGGCGCTGGCTTCGTCACCGTCCTCACCGGCGAGCTCACCACCATGCCCGCGCTGACCCGCCGCCCCAACGCCGTCGACATGGACCTCGACCCCGACACCGGCAAGATCCTCGGCCTGTAGCCCGAGGGCCCGCGACCCTACAGGTGCTCCGCCCCGAGCACCGGGATGCGCAGCGTGAAGCAGGTGCCCTCGCCCACCACGCTGCGCACCGAGATCTCACCACCCAGCAGGCGACACAGCTCGCGCGAGATGGCCAGCCCGAGGCCCGTGCCACCGTAGCGTCGCGCCACCGAATCGTCCGCCTGCGAGAACACGTTGAACAGGTTGTCGAGCTTGTGCTCCGGGATGCCGATCCCCGTATCCGACACCTCCATCATCAACCACTCCACCCCCTCCTCCCAGCCGAGCTCCACGCGCAGCTCGATCCACCCCTTCTGCGTGAACTTGCAGGCGTTGCTGAGCAGGTTCAGCACGATCTGCTTGAGCTTGGTCCGGTCGGTGACGATCGACCGCCGCTCCGCCGCGCAGGTCACCTGCAGTCGGTTCTGCCCCTTGATCACCAGCGGCAAGATCGTGCTGCGCAAGTCCGCCAGCAGGTCCCCGAGGACAAAGTCCTCCGCCGACACATCCATCTTCGCCGCCTCGATCTTCGACAGGTCGAGGATGCTGTTGATCAGCCCCAGCAGGTGCTCCGCCGCCCCGCGGATGCGGTCCACGTCGGTGCGATGCTGCAGCTCCCCGGGCGACAGCTCCTCGAGCAGCAGCTCCGAGTAGCCGAGGATCGCGTTCAACGGCGTCCGCAGCTCGTGGCTCATGTTGGCCAGGAAGCGGCTCTTCGTCAGGCTCGCCGCCTGCGCCTCGGCCTCCGCGCGCCGCCGCTCGAGCACCTCCAGCGCCAGCGCCTCCGTCCGCTCCGCCACCCGCTCCTCGAGCCCGTCGCGCGCGCGCACCAGCTCGTCCTCGGCCTGCTTGCGCCGCGAGATGTCCGTCACCGCCACCAGCGAGCCGCGGTGCTGCCCATCGCCGTCGTACATCGGCTTGGCCGCGACGATCGTCCAGAACTCCGAGCCGTCCTTGCGCCGCCAGCGGAAGTCGAACTGGTCCTCCTCACCGCCCGCGCGCCGCCGCAGGTTCTCCTTCGCCGCCGCCGCGCTCTCCTCGTCCATGTAGTCGAAGATCCGCCGCCCGATCATCTCCTCCGGGGTCGCCCGCAGCAGCGCCGCCAGCTGCACGTTGACGAACTCGATCGTCCCGTCGACGTCGTTGACCAGGATCCCGTCGTTGACCGTGTGGATCAGCGTGTGAAAATACGCGCTGTCGCGTCGGGCCCACTCGAGCGCCTCCCGGGTGGTCTTGAGCTCGCGCTGCGCGTCCACCCGCGCGGTCACCTCGCGGATCACCGCCGAGAAGCCCACCGCGTGCCCGTACTCGTCGCGCCACGGCGTCACCACGTGCTCCGTCCACAACACCGGGCCGCGCCGTCGCTGCCACCGCACCACCAGCGTCCGCGCCTCGTCGGCCGCGAGCGCCTGCGCGTACGCGAGGCGGTCCTCCGGATGGACCAGCCGCCACCACAACGACGGGTTGTCGCACAGCTCCGCCGGAGCCAACCCCGAGAGCTCCGTGAGCGCGCCGATCACCTCGAGCACACGCACGGCCGGCGTCACTTGCATGCGCAGCACCAGCGAGTTCGCCTGATGCAACAGCTCCGCCAACCACGGCGCACCGCTCACCGAAGACTCCTGCTGCGAATTCACCTCGCTCTCCTCGACCTCGCGCCGGGCCGCCACGCCCCCTGGAAGCTACGCTAACTGGCCCCTGGCCGAACACCCTCTGCACGCGCGCTTGCGCCTCTGAACAACGTTCCGAATGCCGGTCCGCGCCTCGCTCGGCATTGCGCCTGCATTCGGGGCCTTCCAGACCGTTGACTCGCGGGCCAAATGCGGCTGCCATGGCGGCCATGCAGTCGGCAAAGCTCCAGCTCGGCACTTCCACGGTTTCGCTCGACGAACGCAACCCTCGCGTGCTCATCGGCCGCGACGCGTCCTGCGGCCTCGTCACCCCGGAGATCAGCGTCTCGCGCCGCCACGCCGAGGTGTCCGTGCAGGGCGACCAGCTCATGGTCCGCGACCTCGGCTCGTCGAACGGAACGTGGATCAACGGCAAACCCGTCGCCGCAGATCCGACGGTGATCCGCCCCGGCGACCAGGTCTTCCTCGGCCACATCCCGCTGGCCGTCGAGTGGGAGGGTGGCGTGCAAGGTAAGACAGTCGTCGGCGAACTACCGGCTGATCTCCGGGCCATGATCGAGGCCCACAAGAATCGGGCGATGGGCGCAGGCCCCGCGGTCCCCCCGGCAAACCTGCTCCACGACCCACCGGCGCCCGGTGGCCCGGCGGCCACGATGCTCGGCATCGGCGGACGCGAGGCCCCTCGCGCCGCCGAGTACGCCTACCGCCGCCAGGGCTCCAACAACAACGGCGTCCTCCTCATCGCCCTGCGCAGCGACACCTACAGCAACGGCGCCGAGGTCGACGGCTTCCTCGAGTTCACCGCCCTCGACAACGAGACCATCGCCTCGATCATCGTCGAGCTGGTCGAGCACCACAAGAAGGGCCCCAAGGACGGCCACGTGTGGGACCGGATGCTGGTCCGCCAGGGCCCGTGGCGGGCCAAGAAGAACGAGGTCGTCCCGCTGCCCTTCCACCTGCGCGTCCCCCCCGGCACCTCGATGTCGGGCCGCGACGTCCACTGGGAGGTCCGCGGCTACGTCGACATCGAGTGGGCCTACGACATCGCCGCCGCCAGCCCGATCAACATGCGCAACATCGACATCGAGCGCATCCGCGACGCCCTCGGCGCGCTCGACTACCGCATCGCCAACCTCGAGCCCGAGCCGCTCGGCCAGCGCTTCACCGGCGTCTTCCAGCCCCCGGTCCAGCTGCGCTCCCAGTACGGCATCACCGACATCAACCTCGCCGTCGAGTACCTCGGCACCAACCTGCAGGTCACCATGGAGGTCGAGAAGACCTCGCTCTTCAAGTTCGACCGCGAGGTCAAGCTGGTCTTCGACCTGGCCCAGTTCCGCGCAGCCCCGCCGTCCCAGGTGGTCGAGTTCCTGCGCCAGAAGATCGACGAGCTGATGGATCGCAAGCCCGCCTCGTGAGAAACACCTCGGCCCTCGCGTACTCCGCGAGGGCCGACCTCTTCGCCAATGGAGCCGGCCACCAGGGCCGGCTTTGTTCGTCTCAACCCACAAGCTTGTGCGTCAAGCGACGCACCGAGCGCGGCACCGTCACCACGAACCACACGCCGGAGAGCACGTACACGGGAAGCTTCGAGAACACGGACTGCATGGGGACCTCCTGGAGCTTTCGTGGGTCGGAGGGAGCTTGTCACCCTCGTCTCGGTAGTGCCCGCTCGGGGCGCTTTGGATCACCGCCGCGAGGCTTACGCCCACGACTTGATCTGCGGGAGATCAATGGGGCCAGCGCTTGCGCATGCAACCGCGGCTCCATCGTTTCATTTCCCCCGCCCCCACAACGCCGCCCGTCGCCCTTTGGTTGCACCCCCGATCGCGATTTCTCCGCCGCTGCAACCTGGAGCATGGCGAACAGCTCGCACCTACATCGAAGGCGCCACGCGGTCCGCCCGGGGGAACCCCTCCTCGAGCTGCCGCGACACCGCCAACACCCAGTCGTCCCGTGTCTCGCGTCCCACCACCTGCACGCCGATCGGAAAACCCTCGCTCGACATCCCCACCGGCACGCTCGCCCCCGGCTGCCCGCTCAGGTTAAACAGCGCCGTGAACGCGCCGTAGACCGCCGCCGCTCGAAACGCCGCCTCACCATCCAGCGAGGCCCACGCCCCGACCGCCGGCGGCGGCCCGACCACCGTCGGCGTCAACACCAGGTCGGCGTCGCCAACCCACGCGTGCACGCGATGCGACAGCGCCGAGAAGATCCTCCGCGCCTGACCCACCGGCACCTCGCGCCCATGCTCCACCAACCAGCGCGTCGCCGGCTGCAACACCGACAACTTCGCCCCCGGCACGCTCGCAAGCATGTGCTGATACAGCGGGATGAACTCTTCGACCGTCCCGCTGCTCATCGCCGACTCCTCGACCTCGTGCCCCGCCGCGCGCAGCAGCTCGCCCGCGGCCAGCGTCGCCGCCACCCACTGCGGATGCACGAGCGAGCCGTCCGGCGACGCCGTCGCCAGCTTGACCCGGAGCCGCGCCGGCGGTCGCTTCGCCAGCTCGGCGAAGCTCGCGGGCGGCCGCGGCAGCCAGTGCGGCTGACCCACCGTGATCCCGGCCATCACGTCGAGCATCGCCGCCGCATCATCGACACAGCGAGCGAAGGGCCCGCAGGTGTAGAGCAGCGTCCGGTCCGGCGCCCCGTACGCGTTCGCCACCCGCCCGCGCGACGGCTTGAGCCCGTAGACCCCGCAGAACGCCGCCGGGATGCGGATCGAACCCGCCCCGTCGCTGCCCTGGGCCACCGCGATCATCCCCGAGGACACCGCGCAGCCAGACCCCCCGCTCGAACCGCCAGCGCTAAACCCCGGCCGCCACGGGTTGCGCGTCGGCGGGTGAATGTCGGGCTCGGTCACCGGCAACGCCCCAAACTCCGAGGTCGCCAGCTTGCCGAGGATCACAAAGCCCCCGCGACGCAGCTGCGCCACCGTTCGGTCGTCGATCGGCGACCACAGCCGCGGGAAGCTGCGCGAGCCGAAGCGAGTGCGAGATCCGCGGACGAAGTTCAGGTCCTTCACCGCCGTGGGCACGCCGCAAAACGGGGGCAGCGCGTCGACTCGCCCGCGGCGGTGCGCCTGTGCGATCTCCCGGTCCTTGGCCTGCGCCGCCCGGCGAGCCCGGCCATCATGCACCTCGACAAAGGCCCAAAGCCGCGGGTTGTCGCGCGCGATCCTCGTCAACGCAGCGTCGATCAGCTCGAGCGCCGACAGCTCACGCCGCCGCAGCAGCCGCGCCTGCTCGATCGCCGGCCCCAACAGCACCGCCTCGACCGTGCTCATCGCAAGCATGCCCCAGAGGACAGGTGAGGTTCGGCTTCGAGCATGATCGCCAGTGTCGCCGAAACCACCTGTCCGCGCCAGACCCACGCGCGACAACGTTCATTGTCGGCCGCGCCGGGCTTGGGTAGATTCGCTGCGGGATTGGGAGGGAACAGATGGTCCCACGTGGGGATAGGACGAAAACTCAGAAGCCCAAGGTCGACAACGTCGCCGCCCTCGACCTCCTCACGGTCGACGAGGTCGCGACGATGCTTCGGACCAGCCGCAAGGCCATCTACCACCGCATCGCCCGCGGCCAGATCCCCGCCGTCCGCCTCGGCCGCAGCGTGTTCATCCGCCGCGGTGACCTCGCCAGCTGCCTCGTCGCCGGCAGCGAGTAAGCGCCGCAGCGCGGCTCACGACACCGCGTCGAGGAACGGCACCGTCGCGCGCGGCGCCTTGGACTCGCGGCGGATGTCGCGAAACACCAGCGCATAGCGGGCCTGCTCCGCGTGCACGCGCAACCACGCATCGAGGCTCGGCTGCAGATGCGCATCGAGCATTCGCTTCATGGCCGCCAGCGCCCGGTCATAACCATCGGGCGTGGTCAGGTGCCCGTCGATCATCTTGACCAGCTCGGGCGCGCGGGCCTGGCTCTGCTCGCGCAGTCCGAGCCAGCGGTCGGCCGTGAATTCGATCGACGACTCGCAGTGATCGGCGACCAGCCGCGCCAGCATCGTGAAGTCGCCGCGGTCGACCAGCTTCTGGATGAACGGGCTCAGCAGCGCGAACACCTCGGGCCGGATCGCCAGGATCTCGTGGCTCGACTCCTTGCTCACCCACTGATCGTCTTCCTCGACGAAGATCGCCCCGATCAGCCCCGAGGCCAGCGGCAGCGCGTAGGTCAGGTGTTGCAGGCCGAAGCTGATCGAGCGCCACTTGTCGTGCAGCTCGTGCATCCACAGCGTGTTGACCAGCGGCGCCAGCTGATCGGGCGCCGCCATCAATCGCGCCACCCGCATGCTGTCGCTGGCGACCGGCCCATAGCTGTCGGTCACGCGCGGCTGCGTGAGCAGCACCCGCCACTCCCCGCTCAGCAGCTCGATGCGGAAGAAGTCCTTGCCGATCAGCTCCAACAGCTCGCCGCGGCTCGCGCCGGCGAGCCTCTCCATGAGCACGTCCTCGATCTCGAGGTACCGCTCGCTGCGGACAAGATATGCGTGGCAACGCAAGGTGCAGACGCTACCAAATTTTTCACCGCCCTCACCGACCGCATTCTGAGGCCTAACGCCGGAGATCTCCCGCCGCACCACCAAGCGACGCGGCGCGGAAGCGACCTCCAGCCGGCACCTCGCCACGCCAACCAGCGATTCAACGGGCCTCGCCCCGCGATATCCTGTCGCCGGCCCGACCGATCATGACGACGCCGACCACGATCCACCTGAACCCCGATCCCGCCATCGCCGAGCAGCAGATCGAGGCCGTGATCTTCTATCTGACCACCTGCGGATACATCGACAGCGAGTTCGATCTCCGCGAAAAAGCCTTCATCCGGGCCTTCCTCCGCGAGGTGGTCACCGCCCGCATCGACGCCCAGGGCCCCCTCGAGCCCGAGATCCGCTTCGAGCGCATCGAGGCCCAGCACGAGCACTACGTCGAGCGCTTCCAGGAGATCGACCACGACATCAAGAGCCTGCTCACCGAGGCCGTCGCCGACGGCGAGGACCCGCAGCGCTTTGTCCTCTCCCAGCTCAAGCTGCGCTGCTTCGAGCTGTTCACCCGCCTCAGCGACGAGAACCGCCAGGCCCTGCTCGCCGTCGTCGACCGCTTCATCTACGCCGACGGCACCGCCCACCCCGAGGAGATCGCGTTCCGCAACGACCTCGCCGAGCTCCTCGACGCCGACCTCATGGTCGATGAGAGCGCCCTCGACGTCGTCGGCAGCATCGAGGTCAAGCCGCACGTCACCCTGGTCCCCACCCAGGACAACCACCCCTTCTTCGCCAAGTTCGAACACCACTACTCCGCCGACCCCGAGCGCCTCGTCAAGCAGTTCAGCACCGACCTCAAGCTGCTCGACAAGGTCGAGGAGCAGTGGGAAGAGCAGCGCGTCCGCGGCCGCGGTCGCCTCGAGGGCCACCAGAACGTCGCCGAGTTCGCCGGCGGCGAGGAGTTCCTCGACGAGCACGTCTACGTCGTCCCCACCAAGCCCGGCCGCGACTACGAACTGATCGTCCTCGGCGACCTCCACGGCTGCTACTCCTGCCTCAAGGCCGCGATCCACCAGTCCAACTTCATGGAGAAGGTGCGCCGCTTCAAGGCCGACCCGGACAACAACCCCGACGTCCGCCTGGTCCTGCTCGGCGACTACATCGACCGCGGCTACTACAGCTTCGAAGGCGTCATGCGCGCGGTGCTCGGCATCATGACGCTCGCGCCGAACAACGTGATCGTGCTCCGCGGCAACCACGAGTACTACATCGAGTATCAGGGCAAGATCTACGGCGGCGTGCGCCCAGCCGAGGCCATCAACAGCATGTCCGGCCTCCTCCCCGTCGACGTGTTCTCCCGCTTCCTCGACTTCTTCGACGCCATGCCCAACATGCTGCTGTTCGACCAGCTGCTGTTTGTCCACGCCGGCATCCCCCGCGACAGCCTCATCGCCGAGAAGTGGCAGGACCTCTCGACCCTCAACCGCGAGGACATCCGCTTTCAAATGCTGTGGAGCGACCCCAGCAAGGCCGAGGTCGTCCCCGACGATCTCCAGAAAGCCAGCGCCCGCTTCGCCTTCGGCCGCCAGCAGTTTCGCCGCTTCATGACCCAGCTCGGCTGCAACGTGCTGGTCCGCGGCCACGAGAAGGTCAACAACGGCTTTCGCAGCCAGTGGCCCGACGAGGACATGCGCCTGTTCACCCTGTTCTCCGCCGGCGGCAGCGACAACGACGACCTCCCCGCCGACAGCAACTACCGCGAGGTCCGGCCGATGGCCCTCACGATCACCAGCCGCGACGGCGTCGTCGAGGCCACCCCCTGGGCCATCGACTACAAGCGCTACCAGGACCCCGCGCTCAACCGCTTCTTCGAGACCGCCGCCGAGCTCGACTTCCAGGCCCAGAGCTGAGCGCTGGCGCATCCCCCGCAGTGAGTCAGCCCGCACGGCCCAGCACACCATGCTCGCCTCGCGTTGGACGCGATCGGCCATCATGCGCCCAGCTCCTATGAAAGTGCTCGTCACCGGCGCAGGTGGGCAAGTCGGCCTCGATCTCCTCCGCATCCTGCAAGCCCGTGGCGATGAGGTCCATGCCAGCGACGTGAAGCCCCCGGACGAGCAGCATCGTCAGGGCGTCCCGTGGCACACCCTCGACGTCACCCGCGACGCCGACGTCCAGGCCCTGTTCGCCCGCTGCCAGCCCGAGGTCGTGTTCCACCTCGCCGCGATCCTCAGCGCCCGCGGCGAGGCCGACCCGATGCGCACCTACGCCGTCAACCAAAGCGGCACCGTCAACGTCCTCGAGGCCGCCCGCCAGCACGGCACCCGCCAGGTCATCTTCACCAGCACGATCGCCGCCTTCGGTCCGCCCCTCCCGGCCCTGGTCCCCGATGACATCGCGCTCCACCCCACCACCATGTACGGCGTCACCAAGGTCGCCGGCGAGCTGCTCGGCGACTACTACTTCCGCCGCTACGGCCTCGACTTCCGCGCCGTCCGCTTCCCCGGCCTGCTCTCCGCCGTCCTGCCCGGCGGCGGCACCAGCGACTACGCGCCGCTCATGTACTACGAGGCCCTGCGCGTCGGCCACTACGAGGCCTTCTGCCGCCCCGACGCCACCATCCCGTTGATGTACATGCCCGACGGACTGCGCGCGCTGGTCGAGCTCTCGCAGGCCCCGCGCGAACGCCTCACCCGCTGCGTCTACAACGTCGCCGCCTTCTCACCGACCGCCGACGAGATCGCCGACGAGGTCCGCCGCGCCGTGCCCGGGGCCGACATCACCTTCAAACCCGACCCCGCGCGTCAGGCGATCCTCGACTCCTGGCCCCGCGCCCTCGACGACAGCCTCGCCCGCCGCGACTGGGGCTGGCGCCATGAATACGACCTCCCACGCATGACCGCCGACCTGCTGCCCAAACTGCGCGCCCTCCTGCCCGCGACCTGAGCCCCCCATGTACACGCACGCCCGCGACCACTACGCCACGATCCTCCAGCAGATCCGCGACGCCGGGCTCTACAAACACGAGCGTGTCATCACCTCCGCCCAATCCGCGGACATCGCCGTCGGCGGCCGCCACGTCCTCAACTTCTGCGCCAACAACTACCTCGGCCTCTCGAGCCACCCCGCCGTCATCGCCGCCGCCCACGCCGCCCTCGACGACCGCGGCTTCGGCATGTCCAGCGTCCGCTTCATCTGCGGCACCCAGGACCGCCACAAAGAGCTCGAGCAGCGCCTCGCCGCCTTCGTCGGCCTCGAGGACGCGATCCTCTACAGCTCCTGCTTCGACGCCAACGGCGGCCTGTTCGAGACCCTCCTCGGCCCCGAGGACGCGATCATCTCCGACGCCCTCAACCACGCCTCCATCATCGACGGCATCCGCCTGTGCAAGGCCGACCGCCACCGCTACCCCAACGACGACCTCGACCAGCTGGAGACCCTCCTCCAGCAGACCCAGTCCGCCCGCCTGCGCCTCATCGCCACCGACGGCGTGTTCAGCATGGACGGCAACATCGCCCGCGTGAAGGACATCTGCGACCTCGCCGACAAGTACGGCGCCATGGTCCACGTCGACGACAGCCACGCCACCGGCTTTGTCGGCCCCACCGGCCGCGGCTCGCACGAGCACACCGGCGCGCTCGGCCGCGTCGACATCATCACCTCCACCCTCGGCAAGGCCCTCGGCGGCGCCGCCGGTGGCTTCACCGCCGCCCGCCCGGAGATCGTCGAGCTCCTGCGCAACCGCTCGCGCCCCTACCTCTTCAGCAACAGCGTGCCACCACCGATCGTCGCCGCCGCGCTCGCCGTGATGGACCTGCTCTCCGGCAGCGACGATCTGCTCGCCCGCCTCAACAGCAACACCCGCCGCTTCCGCGACGGCATGACCGCCGCCGGCTTCGCCATCAAGCCGGGCGTCCACCCGATCGTCCCGGTCATGCTCGGCGACGCCCGCCTCGCCTCGGAGTTCGCCGCCAAGATGCTCGACGAAGGCATCTACGTCGTCGGCTTCTCCTACCCCGTGGTCCCGCAGGGCGCCGCCCGCATCCGCGTGCAGCTGTCCGCCGGCCACACCCCGGAGCACGTCGAGCACGCCATCGCCGCCTTCACCAAGGTCGGCAAGTCCCTCGGCGTGATCGCCTAGGCGCTCACGGCTTGACCAGAGCGATCTCTCGATCGCACCCGCCACCCACCATCCGCGCCGTGTTCCCCTGCACAACGACCTCCACGTGGTCGTCCGGTGCGCGTGACACCACCACCGGATCCGGGTTCCGCGGACTAAACAGATAGTCGACCACGACGATCTCGTCCTCGCCACACGCCGTGGTGCAGTCGTGCCCGTCGGCGCAGTCGACCATCTCCCCCTTCTCGTCCTCCATCACGTCGACCACGATCCCGTAGCCGGACTCGCGGTGCACCACCGTCACCTCGCCGACCATCAGCTTGACCGAGTCTCGCATGCCACAGCGCGCGAACCCGCCGTAGCCAACCTCCGTCATGCGCCACTGATCCCCATCCGCGCGCTCGATCAGGAAGTGCGCCCACCCGGCGTCAGCCTGGTGCGTCACCAACCATGGCCCCTCGCCACGGCCCGCACACGCGTCCTTCTCCGTCCCCGCCTCGAGGTCCACACTCCGGCACACCGCCGCGCGTGCGCTCGCCTCATCAGCCGGACGGTCCGCCTCGGCGACCACCTGCTCCGCCAGCAGCGCGACCCAGATCGCGGCGAAGTTGGCGTACACCTGCGACTCCTTCGTGTAGTCCAGCGCGGCCGGGCACACCTGGGCGCCCGCCAGCTTGTCCGCGGCCGCCTTGCTCGGGCGCAGCTTGTTGGCGATCGCAAAGCGCCGCTTCGCCTCGTCGGCGTCACCACGCTGCTCCGCCACCAACCCCAGGTTGAACTCGATCGCCGCCTCGACCTTGGCCGTGCCTGGATGCGCCAGGGCCTTGCGCAGGTCGGCCTCCGCCGCGTCCAGCTCACCCGCCAGCAGGCGCGCGTAGCCGCGGCCCGACAGCGCCCGCGGATGATCCGGCATCTGGGCCAGCGCCGCATCGAATTGCGCCACCGCGGCCGCGTAGTCCTTGCCCGCAGTCTGCTTGCGACCGTCCTGGATCGCCGCCCAGAACGCCTTTCGCTTGTCCGCGTCGCCCTGGTCGTCGAGCTTGCGCCGCTCGCCCTTCGCCAGGGCAGGCTGCACCACACGGACCGGCTTCGTCGCGGGCAGCTTCGCCGCCGGCGCCGCCGTATCGGCCTTCGCTTCGGCCTTCGTCTCGCCCTTCGCTTCGGCCTTCGTCTCGCCCTTCGTGCCGGTGCTCGTCGGCGGAGTGCAGGCAAGCAACGACATGAGCACGGTAGCGAGCGTGGTGCGGGGGCAGAGCATTGCGGCGACATCGTCGGCGCTCGCGCTCCGCGGCGTCAACGTCCATCATGCCGAGTCGCGCGAGCATTTGCGCGCCTGCACGCCCGACATGTCCCTCAGGACAGCCCTTATCGGGACTTGGCGTTGCCGATCATCAACAGCACCAGCAGCACCAGCGCCGGGATCGCGTAGGGGATCGCCACGACTCCGCCGAGCTCGAACTTCGACCACCCGAGCAGCACCTCGCCCGCGAGCACCGACCCGGCGACCAGCAGGGCCCCGAGGTACTCGGGCCAGTCCGTCTCGATCTTCAGCCCGATCCAGAACATCACCGCCCCGATCGTCCCCGCCCCGGCCGGGAAGGCCCAGGACGGCAGGCCGGCGATCGTGTCGATCCCCTTGTGGGCCAGCTCCGGGTTGTTCATGGCGAAGTTGGCGATCACCGCCCCGAGCACCAGGACGATCCCTACGATGAGGTAGGTCCACTTCCGACCTTTGTGGGTTCGATGAGTATGATCGACGTGGTGTCCAGCCATTGAGTGCTCCCGGGGCCCCTGGGCCCGCCAAAAGGCGCTTCAATCTAACAGGGCAGACCCCGGCAGCACCAGACGACGCTCCCGCGCTTCCCCGATCGCTCCAGGACCCGCGAGCGGAACCGCGTAAACAATCCGGACATCACCCGGACTCCCGTTAAATTCCTGTTGCTGCCCTCCTCAAGCCCTGGCAGGGTGGACCTCGTCGCTCTCCTTAACTTTCGCTGACGTTTGTCAGAGCCCTTCCGCCTCGAGGATCACCACCATGCATCGCACCACGCTCCGCCTCTTCTCCCTCGGCCTCGCCCTCGCGGTCCTCACACCGCTCGGCTGTGACGTGAAGACCACCAGCCTCAACAAGGACGACGGAGGCGCCGAGCAAGGCGACGAAGACGACGGCGACGAACAAGGCGAAGACGGCGGCAACAATAGCTACGGCGACGGCGGCGGCGACGACGGCAACGGCGACGGCGACGGCGACAGCGGTAAGGGCGACGGCGACGACGGCAACGGCGACGGCAACGGCGACGACGGTCAGGGCGACGACGGTCAGGGCGACGACGGCGGCCAGAGCTGCGAGGCCCAGCTCGAGAACTGCCTCTCCGAGGGCAACCCGCCCGCGCTGTGCGAGAAGCTCTTCGCGTCCTGTCAGGGCGGCGGTTATGAGGGCGGCGACACCGGCAACAGCGGCGGCGACACCGGCAACAGCGGCGGCGACACCGGCAACAGCGGCGGCGACACCGG
>JBGAUO010000105.1:0-17193 GCA_044228605.1 Nannocystis sp.
CAGAATCCACGCCCCGATGCCATCCGCGACCTCCAGAGTAAAGAACCGGGACGCAGGAGACGGGCTGGCATTCACGCGGGCGAGGTCGACCTCCCGGGCGACCCACGACCGTGACACCGCCCCGCGCGGCTCGCCACCGCTTCGCGGGGCTGCGTGCAAAGGCTCCCCATTTCGAGGTTAGGGATCGATCTGCGCCGCGCCGGCGATGAAGGTCCGCAAGCCGGTCGCGTCGCCGGGCAAGGCGTCGTGCCACAGGCGCACCGCGCCTTGACCCACGGAGAGCAGCCGTGAGCCGTCGCCGACGAAAACGACATCCGCGATCGCGTCGGTGCGGCGCCCGAGCGGTCGACTCGTGCCGCTCGCAAGGTCCCACAGCCGCAGGGTGCCGTCCTGGGCGACGGTCGCGGCGCGGGTGCCGTCCGCGGCGAAGGTCACCCGAAGCACGGGCGCGCCGTGTCCGGGCCACGTCGACGCGTGATGGCTCGGTCCCAGGTCCCACACCTTGAGCGCCGACGAGCCCTGGAGCGCGAGCATCCGCCTGCCGTCCGGTGTGAACGCGATCTGGGTGAGCGTGCTGCCGCCGACTTCGATCACCTGCGGCGTTGCCCCGGCACCTGGCCACACGCGGATCGTGTGGTCGGTCGCCCCGGTGGCCAGGGTCTGGCCGTCCCGCGTGAACGCCAGGGCGACGACGGCGCCCTCGTGGCCGGTGAGCGCCCGCTGAGTCCCCGCGCTGAGGTCGAGCAGCCACGCTCGTCGGTCGCGCCCGCCTGACGCGACCAGTCCGCCCCTCGCTGCGCAGGCGAGTGCGAGCACCTCCCCGTCATGCCGCCCGAGCACCTGACTCTCATTCGTCGACGACGCTTCCCACAGACGCACGCCGCCGTCGACGCCCCCCGACACGACCTGAGTGCCGCTAGCCGTGAAGCAGACCCGTGTGACCGCGCCCGCGTGACCGACGAGGGCTTGGTCGGGCGCGCCAGCGGTGACGGCGAGCAGGTGCACCGCGCCGTCCTCACCCGCGGCCGCGACCCGGAGCCCGTCCGGCGAGGCGGCAAAATCGCGTGCGCGCAGGCCTTCCGGTCCGAACGGCTGCAGCCCATCGTCGCTATGCGCGAGCCAGAGGCGGTCGTCGGCGTCGCGGATCACCGTGCGCTCGCCCGCGACCGGCAGCAGAGCGACGAGATCGAGGTGGGCTGATACCACGGTGCGATCGCCGGTCTGTTCGACCGGGAAGATACGCGCCGTGCCGTCATAGCTGGCGACCACGAGCGACGATCCGTCCCTGGAGAAGGCCAGGTATCGGGTGATATCCGCGAAACCGTGGAGCACCCGCGAGCCGCCGCGGACCCGGTCCCACAGCCGCGCGCTTCGGTCGCCGCTGGCGCTGGCGAGGTAGCGGCCATCGTCACGGTACAGGAGATTGAGCACCACGCCTTCGTGGCCCGGGAGCTCGACGCGTTGCTGCATGGTATCCGGGTCCCACAGCCGGACCACGCCGTCCAGGCCGCCGCTCGCCAGTTCGGCGCCATCGGGCGAGAACTCGAGCGCCTCCACGCGGGTGGCGAGCGGGATGGTCGGTGAGCGAGCGACGCCCTCGTCGACGCGCCACGCCGTGATGTCGCGCGCGCCGACCCGGATCGCCGCGCGAGTGCCATCGGGGGAGAGGGCCGGGCGCCCGCTCGGCGGCTCGGCGCTGGGGAGCACGCGCCATCGTCCGCGCCGCAGGTCGTAGACAGCGAGACCGTCCGCGACCGCCGCGGCCAGCACCTCCCCGCCCGCCGCGAGCACGGCTCGGTCGACCAACTTCTCGGAGAGTGGGACGGCCCGGTCCTCGCTGCGTGCGAGGTCCCACAGGTGCACGCCGCGGTCATCTTGGGTCGCCAGATGCGAGGAATCCAGCGCGAAGCGTACGAGCCTGATCGGGCCGTGGTGCGCCCCGAGCTCGCGGCGCGCCCCGTTCGGGAGGTCCCACAGGAGCAGCCGCCCGTCCTTCCCTCCGCTCGCCAGCACGCGACTGTCACCGCTGAAGCGGACGCCCCACGCCTCGTCGTCGTGGCCGCGGAGCACCGCGAGCGGCCGCCCTTCGCGGTCCCAAAGGCGGACGGTGCGATCGTCGCTCGTCGTCGCGATGGATGCGTCGTCGGGGGCCACAGCGAGGCCGTTGAGCCCGCGCGTGTGGCCTCGCAACACGATCGCCAGCCCGGTGGCAGCGGCCTGCGCCGCGATGACGCGAGCCTCTCCCCACCGCACGAAACCCGGGGAGAGCTGAGCCAGGTGCTCGAGCGCGGCGTTTGGGTGGGTCTCCGCGTTGGCGCGGGCGTCCGCGAGTAGGAGGTCATCGGTGCGAGCCACGGCGATCTCGCGGGCGGCCTCGGCGGCGTCACGCTCGTCGGTCGCGGCGTCGCGCTCGACCTCGGCGATCCGCCACGCGGCGAACACCTGCGCCATGCTGTATGCCGCGATCGCCAGCAGCATGGCGAGCGCCAACGCGGCGAGGATCAGCTGCGGCCGGTGGCGCCGGGCGAATCGACGCAGGCGCTGTCGCGGCGAGTAGCGGTGGGCCTGTACGAGCTGGCCGTCGGCGAAGCGGCGCAGGTCCGCCGCGAATTCTCCGGCGTCGGCGTAGCGCGCGGCGGGGTCGCGAGCCATGGCCTTGGCGACGATCGTCAGCAAGTCGGGCGGCACGCCCGGCTCGCGGCGCTGCAGCGGTTCAGGCGGGCCCGCCAGGACCTGTTGGAGGACCACGTCGCTGCGCTGGCCCGCGTACGGGGCCTGACCCGCGAGCGCAGTGTAGAGGATCGCACCCAGAGCATAAACGTCGGCCCGGGCGTCGACCTCGCGGCCCTGGGCCTGCTCCGGCGGCATGTAGTTCGGCGTGCCGAGGACCGTCCCGGTCAAGGTCAGCTCACCCATGGTCTGCGCCGATGGGGTGAGGGGGCCGGAGGAGGTCGCGCCCTCTCGCGTCACATCCTTGGCCAATCCCCAGTCGATCACCATGACCTCTCCGAATGGGCCGAGCATCACGTTGCTGGGCTTGAGGTCGCGGTGAATCACGCCACAGCTGTGCGCATAGGCGACCGCCTCGGCGGCGGCGAGCACCTGGGCGACCAGGCGGAGCCGCTCGTCGAGGGTCACGCAGGCGGCCACCCGCGTATGCAGCGAGTCGCCCGAGACCAGCTTCATCGCGTAGAACGGCTCACCGTCGGACGCGCGGCCGGCCTCGTAGACGGGCACGATCCCCGGGTGCTGAAGTCGCGCGGTCATCAGCGCCTCGCGCACGAAGCGCTGATCGCTCTGCGGGTCGCGCAGCAGCAGCTCCTTGAGGGCGACCTCGCGACCGAGCCGGCGATCGATCGCCCGGACCACCCGCCCGATCCCACCCGCGCCGAGCTCGTCCTGACGCTCGTAGACGTCGCGGTCCGACAGCGCTAGCGCCGCGCCGTCGATGAACGCGGTGACGCTGGACCAGGGGTCATGCGCGCTACGACGTGTCCTTTGCAGCGCGTCGGTCGTCGGCGCGAGCCCGGGGCGTGCCGGGTCCGCGACGGCCTGGCCCCGGGACGCCCCTCGCTCGGGCGCTGCAATTGTAGGCTCATCGGCGTCGCGCGTGCGCGCGACCGCGTACTTAACTTCGTCAGAACCCAATGGACGCGACTTTACTCCAACGTGCAGAACGAGGAAAGGCGCGCCGTGTGACCCCCTCAGACCGCCCCCCTTCCGCCGTCCGGCTGGATTCTCGCAAATAGGGGTGTTTTGAGGGGGTCGCTGTGTCGCGTGGTGCCGCGTGGTGCCGCATTTTTGGCAACGGGTTGGCAACATCGCGCTGCTCGGCGCTCGCCTTGGGCGACGACTTCATGGAGCGCCCGTTGCGGCGGCGAGGACGGAGCCTCCGCGGTATCCGCTTCCCGGTGAGCGAGACCGCCGGACCCGTGCAGGTCCGCCTCACGCTGCGGTGACAGCTTTCCGCTCGAGGCTGTGGCTCGTGCTGATCGCGGTCTGTTGCCTACGGCTCGCCCCCAGGCGCATGATTGAGCGATGGTCTCTGCGCTCCTCGTGACTCTCGCCCTGGTGGCGCCGGCCAGAGCGCAGGACTCCGGTGTGATCGTTGGCGGCTGGGTGGTCCACGCGGACCGCCCCGGCCCGTGCCCCACCGTCCGCGCCCCCAACTCACCCCACGATCAACCGCAGCAACGAGCTCACCACCCACCCCGCGAGCACGAGCGCCCCGACCACCACGGCCAGCGCCCCGCCTCCCACGGCCAGCACGACCGCCAGATCACCACGCCGCCGCTGCACGGGCGCAAGCATGTGCCCCTCGAGCAGCCCGAGGTTGCGCTCATTCGCCCGGAACCCGACATCAAAGATGTCCCCGAGGACAGGCACCGATCCGACCAGCGCATCGACCCCGAGATTGCCGAGCATGCGCAGCAGCGTCGCCGCCGACACCCCGAGCCCGGCCGCGCGGACGACGATGTAGCCCGCGAGCAGCCCGCCGATCCAGTCGCCGACCATCGGCACCAGGCCGATCAGCGGGTCGAGCCCCACGCGAACGCCGAGGCCGGGGATCGTGACCGCCCCGTCGAGCGCGCGGCCAAGCCTGCGCAGGTGGGCCAGCGTCGCGGCGCGGTGCTCGTCCTCGGTCGGCATCGGTCCTATGTGCCACACCTCGGTCGCAAAGCACGGCGCCGATGCGCCCGGCACGGTGGCTTGCTGCGGCATCGATCACGGGGGTCCGCTGTAGGTCGGGGTGGCGAATCGCCCGCGGTGAGCAGTGCTGGCGCCGGCGGTCGGGCGGCCGCGATTCACGGGGAGGCGCGGGGAGGGTCGTCTCTGCAGGAGCGGCCCGCGATTGATTGTGACTCGGGAGATGGAGGGATCGCGGGCCGTTGCGCGCGCCGGTCGTCGGCGCCGCGGGTGGGCGCTGCTGGTGGCGGTCACGGTGGGGGCGGCCCCGCTGGCCGTAGAGGCGGCGCCGGTCGGCGGCCTGGACGCGACGAGTGAGGCCCTGGCGGCGGCCGAGCGGCGGCTGGCCGACGGTGATCCGGACGGGGCGATCGCGCTGTTCGAGGCGGCGCTCGAGCAGCTGCCCGCCGACCCCGGGTACGCGCCGATGCGGGCGCAGGTGCTGCTGACGATCGTCGAGGCGTACGAGGCGGGCTTCGCCCGCGACGGCGACGTGGAGCGGCTGCGACGGGCGCGAGGTCTGCTCGACCGCTACCTCGGGCCGCTGGCGCTGCTCGACGAGCAGGGGCGGGCGGCGGCGGAGGATCGGCGGGTGCAGCTGCTGGCCGCGATCGCGGCGGTCGAGGAGACGCTGCGGGCCGAGGCGGCGGCGCGGGCGGCGACGGCCCGGCGCGAGCGGGTGGCGGCGGCGCGTCGGCAGGGCCGGATCTTCACGCGCAACGGGGCGGCGCTGACGGGGCTCGGGGTCGCGGGCATGGTGCTGGTCGGGGTCGGGCTCGGGGTCGGGCGGGCGACCGACACGAAGCTCGCGGCGCTGCGAGACAGCCGCATGGCGGCGGGCGAGGACTGGAGCGCGCCGTGCACGGACGAGGCGTGTCGGGCGGCCCGCACGGAGGCGCTGGCGCCCCTGCGGGCCCGGGGCAGCGCGAGCAACGTGCTGGTGATCGTGGGCGCAGTGACCGGCGGGGCGCTGCTGGTGGCGGGCGCGACGCTGCTGGGGCTCGGCCGCAAGCGGGCCCGCGAGGCGCGGCTGCTCGAGCTGAGCCCGGCGGCGGGGCTCGGATCGACGGGCTTTTCACTGGGGCTGCGGGGCCGCTTCTAGGCGGGGGGGCGGGCGTCATGATCTGGTTGGAGCTGGAGGTCCGCACGCAGGGAGACGCGGTTCGGGTGTCGGCCCGGGGCTGTCGCGGGGAGCGGGCGCGCGAGCAGGAGCTCGGCGGCGGCTTCACGGTCGAGAAGCTGATGGGCTTTCGTGTGCTGGTGGGCAACGCGATCGCCCGGGTGCAGGCGCTCGCGGGCGAGGCGCTCGAGCAGGCGCGCGGGCTCCACGAGGCGCTGTTCGCCGGGGAGGTCCGCGACCTGTACGTGCGCCTGGCGGCGCTGGCGTCGGACCAGAAGCAGCGCCTGCTGGTGCGCCTGATGATCGAGGATCCGAACCTGCAGGCGGTGCCGTGGGAGGCGATGTGTCGCCCGCAGTCGAGCCACGGCTTCCTCGCGGGGGCGGCGGAGGTGCTGCTGGCGCGCGGGGTCAACTCGGTCGATCCGTGGCAGCCGCGCGAGCTGCGGCGCTCGCTGGTGGTGCTGCCGGTGCTGGCGATCCCGGACCGCTCGGCGCTCGAGGGGCTGCAGGCGGTGCTCAAGGATCACGTCGAGTCGGGGGCGGTCGAACTGCTGCCGGCGATCGAGGGCGACGCGGCGAGGAACCCGGTGCTGTTCGAGCGCCTGCGCTCGGGCCCGAGCCCGCACGTGCTGCACTTCCTCGGCCACGGGGGCTTCGACAACCAGCGAAACCCGGTGATCCGCCTGGCCGACGACGCCGACGGCGAGAAGACGCTGCTGCCGATCGAGGTGTTCGCGGAGGAGCTGCGGGCGAGCTTCGACACCATGCGGATCGTGTACTTGCAGGCGTGCTCGGGGGCGCGGCCGGGGGTGTTCGCCAGCGCGGCGGAGCTGCTGGCGCGCTCGGGGGTCGACGCGGTGGTGGCCCACCTGTGGCCGGTGCGGGCCGAGGTGGCCCGGGCGGCGGCGCAGGACTTCTATGCCCACTTGATCGGGGCGCGGGCGGGGCAGGGCGACGTCGGGGCGAGCATGCAGGCGTCGCGGCGGACGCTGCTGGCGAGCAGCGCGGACGGGTTCTCGCCGGTGCTGTACCTGCGCGGCTCGGACGTGCGGCTGTTTGACCTCGAGGAGCGGCGGCTGCGGCCGCCGAAGGCGCGGGCGGCGGGTCGCGGGGAGGCGGAGGGCGGCGAGCTGCCGCCGGCGCTGCGGGCCGTGCTGCAGGGGCCGTTCTCGCTGGTGATCGGGGAGGCGTGGGAGGACGAGTCGACGCTGGAGATCCGGGCCCGGCTGCGCGAGGGGCTGCTGGAGGCGCTGAAGTCCAGCGAGCAGGCCGAGCAGAGCACGCCGCTCCACTCACTGACGCAGCGCTTCGTGCTGGTCAACGGTCGGCTCAAGCTCGACCGCCTGTTCCAGAAGGTGCTGCTGGCGGTGCACAGCCAGCACGAGCAGCCGGCGCTCATCGACGCCCTGGCGCCGCAGCTGCGGCCGGGGGTGCACACGACGCTGCTGTGGCTGCCGCTGCTCGAGCACGCGATCGCGAGGCATCACCCGGACCGCACGCTGTACGTGATCCAGCCGGGGCCGCCGGGGCACGAGGACCGCCGGCTGGTGATGGTGCGCGCGGCCGGGGGGGACGAGTGGGAGGAGGTGTCGGCGCTGCCGCGGCTCAAGCTCGAGGAGGTGTTCGTGGTGCTGCGGCTGTACGGCGGCTACTCGCCGGAGCAGCAGCCGATGCTGCTCAGCCCGCAGCTGACCGAGGATGACCACATTCAGGGGCTGTTCGAGCTGCGGTACATCATTCCGCCGGAGTGGGAGAACATGATCATGGGGTGGTTGCGGACGCGGCCGGTGCTGTGCGTCGGGGTGTCGGCGCTCGACTGGCGGCATCGGATGTTGCTGCGCTGGCTCTTTGATCAGCGGCCGCCGCCGGTCGGCAGTTTGGCGGTGCTGGCGGCGGGCCAGATGGAGGACGAGATCTGGGAGAAGCGCGGGGCGGGGCTGCCGGGGGCGGGGCACTTCGCGGTGATCCGCGAGGCGGCGGAGACGCTGATCACGGCGCTGCGCGAGGTGCCGCGATGAGCGGCGAGGCGGCGGCGATCGTCAACCCGTTCCCGGGGCCGCAGCCGTATCGCGCGAGCGACCGGGCCCGCTTCTACGGGCGCGAGGCGGTCGGGCACGAGCTGGCGAGCATGATCCTGGCGCACCGCTGCGTGGCGCTGTTCGGGCCGTCGGGGGCGGGCAAGTCGTCGGTGATGCAGGCGGCGGTGATCCCCGAGCTCGACGAGGGCTACGACTTTCGCCACGTGGCGATCGACGGCTGGCCGGCGGACGAGGAGCCGGTGGCGTGGCTGCTGTACACGTTGCATGCGCAGCTCAAGCTGGCGCCGCCGGAGACGCCGCTCGGGCTCTACGAGTCGGTCGAGTGGACGGTGCGGCAGGCGTTTCGCCGCTCGGACCGGCCGATCCTGATCTACCTCGATCAGATCGAGCAGCTGCTCTTCTCGCAGCGCGACGTGGCCAGCGTGGAGGCGTTCTTCGACTGGCTCGACCGCTTCGCGGAGCGGCCGATCCGCGGGCTGCACCTGGTGGTGGCGATGCGCGAGGACTACCTCGGCCGCTTCCGCGACCGGGCCCGCGGGCGCCACCGCCTGCTCGAGAACGGGTTTCGCCTGGGGCCGATGACGGTCGGGGAGATCGTCGGGGCGGTGTGTCGCGGGGCGGCCGACGGGGCGCCGCCGCAGCAGTGGTCGGCGGCGGTGATGCGGCCGCTGATGCTGCAGGTGCGGGTGCCGGGGCAGGGCGAGGTCGACGAGGCGGAGGTGCAGACGGCCTTCGCGCAGATCGTGTGTCGGGCGCTGTTTCGTGAGCGGGCGACGGCGGGCCCGGGCGCGTCGGTCGACGCGCCGGTGGCGGCCGAGCCGATCTTGCAGGGCTACCTCGAGAACACGCTGGCGGGGCTGGGTCCGCTGCGCGGGGCGGCCGAGCGCCTGCTCGAGGATCACCTGGTGGCGACCGACGGGACGCGCACGCTGCTGACGGAGGAGGCGGCGCGGGCCTCGGGGGTGGCGGTGGGGCCGGACCTCGACGCGATCCTGCGGGACCTCGAGCGGGCGGCGATCCTGCGGGCCGAGCAGCACCGCGGCACGCGGTACTTCGAGCTCGGGCACGACTGGCTGGCGAAGAAGGTGCACGACCGCAAGCAGGCGCGGCTGGCCCAGGCGGCGGCGCTGGAGCGCGAGCGCGAGCAGGAGGCGCAGCGGCGGGCGGCGGCGGAGCAGCTGCGGGCGGCGCAGGCGGAGACGCGGCGGGCTCGCAAGGTGGTGGCGATCGTGACGGTGTTCGGGCTGCTGGCGCTGGTGCTCGGGGTGTTCGCGTGGACGCAGCGCGAGGTGGCCCGCAGCGAGACGGCGCGGGCCCGGGTGGCGGAGGTGGAGGCGCGGGCCGAACGCGACCGGGCCAATGAGGCGAGCGCGGAGGCGCTGGCGGCCCGGCAGCGGGCGGAGGCGTCGCTGACGGCGGAGCAGGCGGCGAAGGAGGCCGCGAGCGCGGCGGCCAAGGACGCGCTGGCGCAGAAGCAGATCGCGGACGAGCAGCGGGCGGCGGCGGAGACGTCGGAGAAGACGGCCCAGGTCGCGCTGGTCGGTCAGCGGCGGGCGACGAAGGAGGCGCAGGCGCAGCGCGGCCGGGCCGAGACGAACATGCGACGGGCGGAGGACGAGGCCCGCCGGGCCCGCGACGCGAACCTGCTGGCGGTCGCGCTGGCGGTGGTGGCGGACGACCCGACGGCCGCGCTGGCGCTGCTGCTCGAGGTGGAGCAGCCGCAGCGCACACGCGGGTGGACGCCGGCGACGGTGGCGGCGCTGCAGCGTCCGGCGAGCCAGGCGGTGCTGGGCGGGCACGAGGGCTACGTGGTGGCGGCGGCGTTCAGCCCCGACGGCACGCGGGTCGCTACCGGGTCGCACGACCACGGGGCGCGGGTGAGCCGGGTCGACGGCGCGGGGCCGGGGCTGGAGCTGCGGGGGCACGCGGACGAGGTGACGGGGCTGGCGTTTCACCCCGACGGGCGGCGGATCGCGACCGGGTCGAGCGACGGGACGGTGCGGGTGTGGCCGGCGGACGGGCGCGGGGCGCCGCGGGTGCTCGAGGTGGGGGCGCCGGTGGTGGCGCTGGGGTTTAGCCCGGCGGGCGATCGCCTGGCGGTGGCGGGCCGGGACGGCGAGGCGCGGGTGTACGCGGTCGACGGGGAGGGCGCGCCGCAGCGGCTCGTGGGGCACACGGCGGCGCTGCGATCGATCGGCTTCAGCCCGGACGGGGCGCGGGTGGTGACGGCGTCGGACGACGGCAGCGCGCGCGTGTGGGCGGTCGGCGGAGCCGGGCCGGCGGTGCTGCTGCGCGGGCACCAGGGCACCGTGTACACCGCGAGGTTTAGCCCGGACGGGGCGCAGGTGGTGACGGCCGGCGACGACCGCACGGCGCGGGTGTTTCGCGTCGCGGGCGAGGGGGCGACGCGGGAGGCGACGCAGGTGCTGCGCGGCCACAGCGACGCGGTGTATCACGCCGAGTTCGCGGCGAAGGGCGGGCGGGTGGTGACGGCGTCACGCGATCGCAGCGCCCGGATCTGGACCCTCGGCGGCGACGAGGTCCGGGTGCTGCGTGGGCACACGGACAAGCTGTACGTGGCCCGCTTCGACCCGCGCGGCGGGCGGGTGGCGACGGTGTCACGCGATGGGACGGCGCGCCTGTGGCCGGCGGACGGGTCCGGCGATCCCCGGGTGCTGCGCGGCCACACGGCGCCGGTGGTGGACGTGGCGTTCTCGGCGGACGGCCGGCGCATCGTCACGGCGGCGGAGGATGGGACGGCGAGGGTGTGGGACACGGAGGCGGCGCACGGTGAGGTGGTGCTGCGCGGGCACACCGGGGCGGTGCGCTTTGCGAGCTTCGCGGCCGACGGGCGGCGGGTGGTGACGGCGGCGAGCGACCGCAGCGCGCGGGTGTGGGCGGTCGAGGGGGCGGAGGGTCGCGTCGTGCTGGCGCTCGCGGAGCACCCCGGGGCGCTGATGTTCGCGGGCTTCACCGGGGCGGGCGCGGTGGTCACCGGCGGCGAGGACGGGGCGCTGCGCTTCTGGATCGATCGCAAGCTCGATCGAACGGTGAAGGTGTTGCCGGGCGGGCGGGCGGCGTTTGTGGCGCTGGGCGCGGGGGGTCGCGTGGCGCTGGCGTCGGCGACGGACGTGGCGACGCGGGTGACGCTGGCGGACGGGGCCCGGGCGGCGCTGCGCGGGCACACGGGGCTGGTGCTGCACGCGGCGGTGAGTCCGGACGGGGCGCGCGTGGTCACCGTCGGCGACGACCGCAGCGCCCGGGTGTGGGCGGCGGACGGGACGGCGCAGGCGGTGCTGCGTGGGCACGAGGGGTCGATCTACTTCGCGGGGTTTAGCCCGGACGGGCGGCGGATCGTGACGGCGTCGTGGGACCGGACGGCGCGGGTGTGGAGCGCGGCGGGCGGGCCGGCGGAGGCGGTGCTCGTCGATCACGAGAAGGTGGTGCGCTCGGCCGAGTTCAGCGGCGACGGGCTGCGGGTGGTCACGGCGTCGGACGACGGCACCGCGAAGATCTGGCGCAGCGACGGGGCCGGCGAGGTGGTGACGCTGCACGGCCACGAGGGGCCGGTGCTGCACGCGTCGTTCAGCCCCGACGGCCGCCAGGTGGTCAGCGCGGGCAGCGACCGGACGGCGCGGGTGTGGGCGGCCGACTTCGACAACCCGGAGCTGCTGCGGACCAAGATCCGGGCGACGACGACGGTGTGCCTGACGCCAGCGCGGCGCGTGGCGTTGCTCGGCGAGGGCGCGGCGGAGGCCGAGGCCCGCCACCGCGAGTGCGAGGCGAGGGCCGGGCGCTGAGCGGGCGGTGGTTCACGGAGCTGCGGGCGGGGGGTCGTCTCGGGAGTGCCGCGCCGAGGTCGGCGCGGTCCGGAGGATCCAGACCCATGAGTAACGACCAGAACACGCTCCTCGAGGCCGAGGGCATCAGCGCCGCGCACGTGCGCAGCTTCCTCGATGTCGCCAAGCAGGAAGATTGCGTCATCTTGACGCGCACACCGGGCAAGGCCTGTCTGCAGCTGCTCGCCGAGGCGTACGACGCCAAGGGCTTTCATATCAAGGGCAAGTCGTGCAGCTGGGGCCCGATGGCGGGCTTTTTGTGCGCCGAGCCGCTGTTCAACAAGGCCGGGATCGACGGCGCCGCGAGCAATGCCCGGGCGCATCATGCGTCGCTGAATGTCGACTTCGGGCGCGAGGGCAAGTCCGGGCCGGAGGTGCGCTCGGGGCTGGTGCCGCTCGAGATCAGCGAGGCGCGCCGCGTGTGGCTGGCGAGCGATCCCGCGAATGTGATGAAGCTGGAGGGCGAGCAACATCGCGGGACGACCACGCGGGGCAAGCTGCAGCTGCGCTGGGCGCTGGTGCCGGTGGCCGGGGCGCAGCGCTGGGCGGTGTTCTACGAGCCGGCCAGCCTCGCCGCGGCGTCGACGGAGGTGCGCGCGCGCATCGAGCAGGTGGTCAAGGCGGCGAAGGAGAAGCTCGGCAAGGCGAGCGCGGCCGACACGGAGAAGCTGAGCAAGGCGGCGGCGGAGTCCGAGGCGGAGCTGGCGACCTTCAATCTCTACAGCGCGTCGCTCACGGAGAAGCTGGCCGCGATCGCCTCGCCGAAGGAGCTGCCCGGCTACAAGCCGGTGCTGTGCCTGAGCAATCCGCATCCGCCCTACGGCGCCGACTTGGCGCACAAAAACGCGGTGACCGGGGACTTCGACCTGTTCGCGGTGTGGCCGCGGCGGGGCAAGGACGCGGAGTTTCGCGTGCGGGTCGGCGGGATGGTGCCGGGCGGGGATCCGAAGGCGCAAAAGCGCCAGATCTACGCCGCGGAGTCCTACGACGCGATCGGGCGGGTCGCGGGCAACATCTCGGATGGGCTTTATCTCATCGGCCAGCTGATCAATTCGGCGATGGCGGAGCCGGGGCGCACGGTGCAGCCCAATCGCGTGTTCCACAGCGACGAGGGCGGGCGCCCGGGGATGGAGGAGGTGGATTCGTCGGTGGCGTTCACGCCGGCCGGCACGGTGCATATCTTCGGCGACAAATCGCCGGAGTTCCCGAAGTTCATCCTGCAATGCGCGGCCGACAATTTCGTCGTGTTCCTCAACGCCGGCTGGATCGCGCCGCTCGGCGAGAGCGCCAAACAGGCGGGTCTCGAGAAGGCGTGGGGCGAGTTCGTGCCGAACATCGAGGGGCAGCAGGCGCTGCGCCCGAACGCGGCCGCGATGTGACGCGCGGGCGGTTCACAGGCCGTCGCCGCCGGGGTCGATCGGGAGAGGCGCCGCGTGTTCGCGGCGAGGTGAACCATGGCCAGTGATATCGTTGTCGTGCAAGACCCCGTCGAGGACGCGCTCGAGGCGGCGCGTCGGAAGATCGACCAGATCAAGGTAGCGATGGTGAAGATCTACTATATCTTCATCAAGCCGGACATCCAGACCGGGCTCAAGGACCTGCCGGAGGGGGTCAAGAAGCTGCTCAAGGACGGCGTCAAGATCGTCGTCGACGCGATCGACACGATCGTCAAGGGCATGAAGGGCGTGTACGAGAATGGTTATGTGGTGATCGCGCTGCTCAAGGAGCTGCCGAACATCGTTGCCGCCACGGAGGAGCTGCTCGAGGAGGGCACGGCGCGCGAGGCGAAGCGCATCGCCGCGATCGCGGCGTTCACCGCGGTGTTCGTCGAGGAGAAGTACGCGGATGTGCAGAAGATGCTCAAGCTGTTCGCCGAGCTGCTCAAGAGCCTGACCAACTCGCACGACAAGGCGTACGCGCCGGCGGTGGAGCTCGGCGTGACCAAGGCGCAGCTCGGCTTCGACCCGGAGCTGGGGCCGGCGCTGCCGGTGCTGCCCGCGGACGCGAAGGCAGCGGCTGCGGCAGCGGCGACGTGAGGTGAGCTGGATGCGGCGACGCCCGGGCGTGGGGCCCGGCGTCGCCGATTTTTCGTTTCGCTGGTCCGGATGGCACCACCGGGAAGGACTCAGCAAACCCCGCCGTGCCACGAGCAACAGCCCCGAAGCGAGCCCTGGCTGTGGCGACATGACGGTGAGAGTGTGCCGTCGCAGCATTCGACGCGATCGGCCAGCCGTTACCGAA
Source organism: Nannocystis sp. (assembly GCA_044228605.1). GTDB lineage: Bacteria > Myxococcota_A > Polyangia > Nannocystales > Nannocystaceae > Nannocystis. The sequence continues at coordinate 13,926 of JBGAUO010000105.1, forward strand.
TGCTCGTGGACCACCGAATGCCCGGATCAGCCGGTGCTGAAGATGCAGTACACAACGGACCAGTGCGTGTGTCTGGTCGACGGTGTGGAGATGGGCACCTGCACCTCCGAGATTGTCTGCAGGAACATGGACCTGCTCGAGGCCAAGGCGGCGGACTGCTGCGGCTTCTAGGTCGCGTCGCTGTCTGCCACGACCTACTGCGGCGTTGCTCATGACATTGCTCCGTGGGCGTTATTCGACGGCTGCGCCCTTGAAATGGTGGATCTGCGCGATGGCTTGCATGGCCTGCAACTGCGCGTTGCGGGCCTCGTGGCTCAGGTGGCCGAAGAAATGGAGGTCGTTGTCGCCTCCGGGCGCGTAGCCGGGGCCGCGGTAGGGCCGTCCGGCGGGCAGACCGTGGTGGCCCGCCCGGACGCGCATCCGGGCGCCGCGCTTGCGGCAGACGGTGACGTCGATGGCGAACACGCGGGCGAGGAGTTTGGCCCAACCGAGGCGGCGCGGCCCAGGCGAGGACGGGGTGTCGTCGGGCGGCTTGAGATTGGCGGAGTCCGCGAGGCCGAGGGCGAGCTACCGCCCATGCCACGGATGGAATGATGCGAGGCCGAAGATAGTGGCGATTTGCGAGTACACCGTAGTACCGGGTCATATGAAAACCCGGCGGCGGCACGAGTGCACATAAGCGGGCGAGGAACTTGTCCGCGCTCATGTCGGCATGGAAGGCGCCGCTGCGCCAGGCGGCCTTGAAGTCGACGCGGACGCGACCGTCGGGGAGGGCCCGGACGGCGCCCGAGGGCAAAGGGCGGGCGCAGCAGATATCGGCACAATCGCTCGAGCTGTTTGCGGTCGCGGCCGTCGACGGTGGTCGCGGCGTGGAGGTGCATGCCGAAGGCGAACTCGGTCAGCCGGCCATGATGTTCATCACAGCCTGCACGTCGTCACGAGCGGTGATCCCTGTGAAGAGGTCCCTCGCTGTGTCGTCCAGGTGCACCGTGTCTCGCTACTGGCTACGTCACCTCTCTTCCCTCACCGTCTTCGCCGTCGCCTGCAATGGTGGGGGAACCGCCGACGCCACGACCGAGACGAACGGAACCACGTCGAGCTCCGGTGGCGATGCCTCGAGCTCGAGCGCCGACACGTCCTCGACGGGCGCGGAGACGACGGAGACGACGGCTACGACGGCGCCGACGACCGGCAGCGTGTGCGAGCCCGGTGAGACCCAGGACTGCTTTTCGGGCCCACCCGGAACCGACGGTGTGGGCGTGTGCGCGGCTGGGCTCGCCACCTGCACCCCGGATGGGCTCGGGTTCGGGCCCTGCGAGGGGGAGGTGACGCCGGCACAGGAGGATTGTGCGACCGCCGACGACGAGGACTGCGACGGAGATCCCACCTGCGCTCCTGTCGGCCAGCACCAGTGGAGCCGCCACTTCGCCACGACCAGCGGCGAGACCATTGTCTCCGTGCGGAGCTCCATGGGCGGCGCCCTACGGATCGCTGGCAACTACTCCGATCCGCTCGACCTCGGCGGCGGCAAACTGCCGTATAAGGGCGGCGGCGACGTGTTCCTCGCCGGCTTCACCGCGGACGGAACCCACGAGTGGAGCGTGGGCCTCGGCGGCCCGGAGACGCAGAGGGCGGTGGCGCTCTGCCCCTCCGAGGACGGCGGCGTGTATCTCCTCGGGGAGTACGGCCTGTCGTTCGACTTCGGCGACGGCCCCGTCGCGGGTGACTTGATGGGCCTGTCGACGTTCGTCGCCAGGTTCGGGCCGAAGGGCGAGCACGTGTGGAGCCGCGGGATCAAGGCGGACGGGAACGTCTCCTATTTTCGCGCCCGGGACGTCGCGTGTGACGCGACCGGCGTCGTCGTCGTCGGGCCGATCGGCGGCACCGTGGACTTCGGCGGTGGGCCCGTAGCGAGCAAAGGCGAGGGGGACCTCCTGATCGCGCGGTACACCGGCGATGGTTCACTCGCGTGGGCCCAGCGCTACGGCGACGAAATGGACCAAGATCTGTACTCCGTCGCCCGGCACCCGTCCGGCGACTTCGTGATCTGCGGCGAGTTCTGGGGCGCGATCGATCTCGGTGGCGGCCCACTCGTGAGCGCCGGTACCAACGACGTGCTCGTCGCCCGGCTGAAGGCGGACGGATCCCACGTGTGGAGCCAGCGCCACGGCGATATCGCCGGCGAGGGGTGTGTGCGCGTGGCGACCGGCCCCACGGGCGAGATCGTCATCGCCACCGATGTCTTTCAGGAATTTCCCTTCGATCTCGGGGGCGACGTCTTGCAAGGGACCGACACCAGCAACTGCTTCCTCGCGCAGTACGACGCGACCGGCGCCCACCAATGGAGCCGGAGATGCGGCTCGGCGTGGCAGCTCTCGGTGAGCGACCTCGCGGTCGACACCGGGGGGCGCGTGACGGTCACCGGTGTCTACGAGACCAGCGATCCCTTCGATGTGGGGCTCCTCCTGCCGGCCGGGAAGCACCCCGAAGGGTCGACCTTCCTGGCACAGTACGACCCGAACGGCACTCCGCTGTGGGGGTATGTCTACGACCTCCCGCTTTTCGGGAGCATCGTCGTCGACGCGCTCGGGGACATCGTCCTCGGTTCCGGCTTCGCCGAGAGCTTTGACTTCGGCGGCGGACTCCTCGAGAACCTCGGCTATGACGACGCTGTCCTGACCAAGATCCGCCCCGAGTAGGTCGCAGCAGCTCCGCGGCCCGCCAGGGAGAGGGGCCAGCCGTGCGAGGGCACGCGCTGCGCTCAGGCTGGGGCGAGGCGGAGGTCCCAGGCGGCGAGGGTGAGGGTGCCGGTGCCGGGGGCGGTGAGCTCGAGGGTGACGTCGCCGGTGGCCTGGTTGAGGTGGGCGAGCTGCTCGGGGCCGAGGGTGAGGTCGCCGTCGCTGTGCAGCACGACCTGGTGATCGCCGCGGCGGAACTGGACGGGCACGGGGGGCGGGGTGAGGGCGGGGGCGCGGGCGCGGAGGTGGAGGTGGGGGCGCCCTTCGGGGTCGTCGACGCTGGCCCAGGCGCCGCCGAGGCGGCGCTGCAGGGCGGCCTGGGGCTCGCCGGGGAGGAGGGCGCGGGCGATGAGGGCCTCGCCGTGGTCGGCGCGGCAGACGAGCCACAGGGGACCGCTGGTGCGCGGGGGGACGGCGATCGAGAGCCAGCGGGCCTGGCCGGCGGTGAGGGTCCAGGGCTGCTGGGCGACGGGTTTGTCGGTCGGGCGGGCGTCGCGTTCGCGGACCAGCTGGAGGGCGCCGGCGCAGTC
>JBGAUO010000106.1:0-16928 GCA_044228605.1 Nannocystis sp.
GCGACTTCCAGGACATCAAGGTCTACGACACCGTCGGCCACGGTCGTCTGCTGCTGCTCGACGACATGGTCATGCTCACCGAGCTCGACGAGTTCGTGTACCACGAGCTCATCACCCACATCCCGCTGTGTGTGCACCCGGCCCCGCGCGAGGTCCTGGTGATCGGCGGTGGCGACGGCGGAACCGTGCGCGAGGTGCTCAAGCACCCCGGAGTCGAGCGCGTCGTCCTCTGTGAGATCGACGAGCGTGTCACCCGGGTCTGTCAGCAATGGATCCCCAAGGTCGCCGGTCGCCTCGACGACCCCCGCGTCGAGCTCGTCTTCAGCGACGCCATCGACTACGTGCGCACGCACCACAACACCTTCGACGCGGCCCTGGTCGACTCCTCCGAGCCGATCGGCGCCGCCGCAGGCCTGTTCGAGGCCAGCTTCTTCGCCGACCTGCGCCGCGCCCTGCGACCCGGCGGAGTCATCAGCGCCCAGACCGAATCCCCCTTTTACGCCGCCGACACCGTGCGCAGCGTCTTCGGCGAGCTGCGCGGGGTCTTTCGCGAGGTCCACGGCTACATCGCCAGCATCCCCACCTACCCGAGCGGCTGCTGGACCTTCGCCCTCGCCAGCGACGAGCGCAGCCCGCTTCATCTCGACGAGCGCCGCGCCGCTGCCCTGCGTTGCGACTACTTCAACCCGGGAATCGGCCGCGCCGCCTTTGCCCTCCCCGAATTCGTCCGCCGCCTCGTCGACCCGACCTGAGGTTGGTGGCCCCAGGGCCCAGGTCACATCCCAAGCGCTGCGATCCCGGGCCCCCGCTGTGTTAGGTTGCCCCCGATGCTGCCGCGCCTGACAGTCCTGCCTTTCCTGCTCACGGCGTTGTCACTCTCCGCGCTGGCACCCACTGCCGCCGCCAAACCAAACGAGCTCACCGCCGAGATCCCCACCTCGGCTCCGTGGTTTCGCCCCGAAGTCCTGAACGCCGACAGCCCCCCCCCGCAAGCGGCCCAACCCGGCCTGCTCTACGTCAACTACGACGGCGGCGAAATGAACGGCTGCGGATGGGGCAACAACGACCCCAAGAACAACTGCTCCGTCATCTTCCAGGGCACCGTCCTGCCGTTCTCTGGCAACGCCGGCATGCGCGCCGCGGTGGTCCAGTACCTGCGCAAGGACTTCAGCGAGTTCAACATCGCCGTCACCGACGTCCGACCTGGCAACAACGTCGACTACGACATGGAGATGGTCGGCGACTGGAACCCCGCCCCCGACGGCGGTTTCGCAGGGGTCGCGCCCAGCATCGACTGCTTCAACAACGACGGCGGTGAGGTCAGCTTCACCCTCGACTACACCTCCTCCGCCGCGGGCATCGCCAAGGCCATCCTCCAGGAGGTCGCCCACACCTGGGGCCTCGAGCACGTCGACTCCCCCGGCGACCTCCTCTACCCAACCACCGCCGGCAACGCCGACCCGACCTACCAGGACGAGTGCTTCCAGATCGTCCAGCTCAACCAGGCCAACCAGGTCGTCCCCGACACCGGCCAGTGCAAGCAGCAGCACCTGCAGTTCTGCGACTCCGGCAGCAAGCAAAACAGCTTCCGCGAGCTCCTCCAGCTGTTTGGCCCCTCGGTCCCCGACCTCACCCCACCCACGGTGAGCATCGTCCAGCCGGCCCAGGGCGCCCAGATCGAAGGCCCCTTCGACCTCCAGATCACGGCCGCCGACGAGCACACGCCCCAGCTGCTTGGCGTGGCGATCGCCGCCGAGGGCCCGAGCCCCTTCGCCCTCGAGAACACCCACTACCCCAGCCCCAGCGACCTCAAGTTCCCACTCAAGGGCCTCGCCCCGGGCGACTACACGATCACCGTCACCGTGCTCGACGAGGACGACAACCAAAGCGACGCCCAGGTCTCCTTCACCGTCGTGGGCGCACCCGCACCCACCACCGGCGGCGAATCGAGCAGCTCAGGCGATGCGACCGCCTCGGACACCGCGCTCCCCACCACCGGCGACACCGCGGGCGACGCCGAAACCGGCACCTCCGCACCACCCGCCGACAGCGACACCAGCGACACCAGCGACCCCGCCAGTGACGCCAGCGACGACGGCTGCAGCTGCCGCCAGAGCAGTCCTGGAGCGCTCGCCCTGCTCGTACCGCTCTGCCTCGCCCTGCGCCGCCGCCGCCGCTCGCCCTGATGCGCCCCGCCGCGAACGGCGGTAGCCTTCTGCCCTCATGCGCCCCGCGCTGCTCGCCCTGTTCGCCCTCACGGTCCCCACGACCGTCCGCGCCGCGCACAGCCTGCCCGACCTGCACGAGACCCCGGGCCCCCACCTCGCCACCGCCCCGCTCCCGCTCGCGGGCCCCGATAGCCTGCCGACCGCCGCGAGCCGGCCGCACCACCTCTACATCAACTTCGACGGCGCCGTCCTGCGCCGCGGCTGCGGCAACGACTCGCGCCACGACTGCAGCACCCTCGCCGACCTCTTCGACGGCTACGTCGGCCCCTTTGTCGGCACCGAGCACCGCCGCGTATCCATCGTGCAGGCCGTGCGCAAAGACCTCGCCGACTTCGGCGTCCGCACCGTCATCACCCGCCCGCCCGCCGAGCAGGGCTACACGATGGTCCTCTACGGCGACCTCGGCACCCAGACCTTCGCCGGCATCGCCCCATACATCGACTGCGGCAACCTGTGGGCCAACGACACCTGCTTCGCCGGCGCCTTCCAGGGATCCAACATCGGCTCGACGATCATCTTGCAGGAGGCCGCGCACACCTGGGGCCTCGAGCACGTCAACGCCCCCTTCGACAACCTCCACCCCTTTGTCGCCCAGGCCACCCCGAGCTTCCAGGATCAGTGCAACAAGATCGTCAGCAACACCGACCTCGTCGAGGTCGGCGGCCAGTGCAACCTGGTCCACGAGAAGTTCTGCGACGCCGGCTACCAGAACAGCTACCAGGAGCTGCTCTACCTGTTCGGCCCGGCGGTCCCCGACACCTCGCCGCCGAGCCTCACGATCACAAGCCCGCCCGACGGCTCCTTCCACGTCTTCCCCGCCACGATCCCGCTGCTCGGCGAGATGACCGACGACCTCGCCCCGCAGTACTACGACATCACCATCACCCGCGACGGCCAGACCCTCTATGACGACGAGGGCTACAAGTTAGAGCTGGTCCTGAAGGACCCTCCGGTCGGCGAGTACGAGCTCTCGGTCCGCATCGTCGACGACGGTGGCAACGTCGGCAAGGCTCGTGTCAGCTTCACGGTCCTCCCTGAAGGCAGCGAGGATCCCGACACCGACACCGACGCCAGCGAGTCCGACAGCGAAAGCACCCACGGCAGCGACGACAGCGGCGGCTGCCGCCTCGTCGGACCCCCGTCGGACCTGACCCTCGTCGCCGGCCTGTGGCCTCTCGCCTGGCTGGCGCGCCGACGCCGACCGCGGTAAGAGAGTCGCCAGGTATGCTGCTCCGCCGCCGGCACCTCGTCCCAGCCCTCGCCACAGGCCTTCTGGCGGGGCTCGCCGCCTGTCCGCAGGCCAGCGAGCCCGCCCCCGAGGCCCGCCGCGAGGACCCGCCAAACCCCGACGACAAGCGCATCGTCGCCGACACCGCCGACTTCTACGTCGCCGAGAATGGCGTGCCCAACCCCGCACCCGAGCCCGCGACCCGAGGCACCGGCAAACCCGACGAGACCAACGGCAGCTGCCGCCTCTTCGCCCCCGAGCTGCAAGATCCGGAGTGCTGCGAGCGTCAGCTCGGCTTCGACGTCGAGGTCGTCAAACAAGCCTGCGGCCTCCGCCTCTACCTCGGCGAATCCTTCCACGCGACCTGCGGCTACTATTTCCTGCCCGACGCCACGACCACGGGCACCGCAGCGACCTGGTTTCGCCTGTCCCCCGCCCGCGGCGCCGACGCGCGTGAGGCCGCCGAGTCGCACGACCGCTACACCCGTCAGCTCTCGCGCGACCCCGACTTCCGCTCGCAGCCGATCCCTGGCATCGCAGGCGCCTACTGGTCCGAGCAAGACGACCTGCACTGGGCCTTCCTGCCCGGCTGGTCGCAGGTCCGGCAATTCACCTGGCAGACCGGAGCCTGCAGCGACGAAGGTATCCGCGAGATCCTCGAGCGCCTGGTCGACGCCCCCGAGATCCCCGCCGGCACGCCGCGCACAAGCCTGGTCCCCGGCCGCAGCCCCGCGCCCGCAGCAAAACCGAGCCAACCCCCCGCTCCGCCCGCCTAGGCCGCGTGGACACCCCCGATAGCGCCCCGTATCCTCGCGGGATGCTCCCGCGCCTGCTGTTCGCCGCGCTCTGCCTGCTCCCTGCTGTGGCCGGTGCAGACATGGGCCCCTCGCCCACGGATACCACCGACAGCGCCAGCTCCACCGGCGACACCGACACCACGGGCAGCATGCCGCCGGAGTACACGCCCTGCGGTTGCACCCACAACCAGCTCGGCGGCGGTTGGTCGCTCGCCGTGGCCCTGCTCGGCGCCTGGTCGTTGCGCCGCCGCAGGGCCCGCTGAAGTCACCGCATCACTGCGGCAAGATCGTCCCGACCCCGGCGCCCCACCAGCTCTCGCTCTTCTTGCCGAGGTTCGTGACCACCTTCGTCATCGGGTCGATCTTGATCACCGTGCCCGACGAGTCGAACGCGAGGATCAGCCCCTCCCAGCCCGCGAGCCCGTACACCGAGAAGTAGCCCTGGGTGACCGCCAGCTCGCCCGTCGCCTTCCCAGTCAGCGGATCCACCGTCACGATCACCGTCCCCGCCGCGCCCTGCTTGTTGACCGCCGCGTAGGTGCCGACGTTCTCGATCGAGAACGCGTCGCCCGCCGAGGTGTAGCCCGGCCCGTAGCTGCCGAGCTTCTTGGCCGACACGATCTTGTTGTTGAAGGTCAGGTGGTTCCAGCTGCCGTCGTTGCCGATCCCGATCAACGAGTCCTTGTCGGGCTCGATGATCCCCGCCGGGATCCACGTCAGCCCGTTGTAGCTGTTGTTGAGCGCGCCGAGGTCGAAGCACTTCGCCGTGGTCGGGTTGCACACGTAGGCGCGGCCGAAGCTGACCCCGTAGAGGACGCCGTAGCGGTCGATGGCGATGTCGGTCATCGAGTCGTTGCCGTTGGGCCACATGAACGGCCCGATCTTGACCACCGAGTAGTCGACCACGTCGACGGTCGACAGCGCGCTCGACGAGTGGGCGTAGATCTTCTTGGGGATGACCACGCCGGGCTGATTCGGGTCATCGGGGAACACGTCGCCCTCGTCCGGGATCGAGTCGCCGTCCTTGTCCGCGTCACACACGTCGCCGACCAGGTCCTTGTCGAGGTCCTTCTGGTCCGGGTTGGGGATGAGCGGGCAGTTGTCGCCGTCGTTGGGCACCGTGTCGCCGTCGACGTCGTCGTCGCAGACATCGCCGACCCCGTCCTTGTCGAGGTCCTCCTGCATGGTGTTGGCCACCAGCGGGCAGTTGTCGTCCGCGTCCAGGACCGTGTCATCGTCGTCGTCCTCGTCGCAGGCGTCGCCGATCCCGTCCTTGTCCGCGTCGGCCTGGTCGGGGTTGCCCACCTCCGGGCAGTTGTCGTCGCCGTCCAGGACCCCGTCCATGTCGCCGTCGGCCGGCGGCACGCCGGTATCCGAGCTGCTCCCGGTGTCGGTCTGCGGGGCCTCGGTCGTCCCCGACGACCCCGAGGTCTCGCTCGTCGTGCCCGATGTAACAGTGACAGCGCCGGTGGCGGTATCGGTGCCCCCCGTCACCTCCATGGTCGTCTCGTCGCTCGCCGTCGTCGTGATGCCGGTCGTCGGCGGACCGGACTCACCGCTGCCCTGGGATTCGGAAGTACCCGCCGTGTCGCTCAGGCTCAAGCTCGCCTCGGTATTGGTCGCTCCGGGATCCGCGGATGAACAGCCGGCCACGCAGGCGAGAAGAGAAAGACAGACGATCGAGGTCACGTTGCTTCGCATAGTCCAAACCACTCCTGGTCAGACCATATCGCAACTTTCTCGCCCACGGGAGCCGTCTGCGCACGGCTCCTCGGCAGGGGCGAGGACGCCCGCGCGCTCACTCCCCCGTGCAGCACTTCGGATGGCCCATCGTGTCGCACTTCGGGTCATCGACCTTCTCGACACACAGACCGCAGCACTTCGGATGATCCGGCTTGCCACACAGCGGGTCCGCCTCGATCGGCACGCAGCCGACGCAGCTCCAGCGCCAGTGGTCGATCACCGCCAGCGTCGCCTTGCTGCTGTCGCCCATGTCCATGATCGCAAACGCGAACACCAGCGCCTCGCCCGGGCTCGCCTGGGCGTTGATCGTCGCCCACCCGGTCGAGCCGTGGCCCTCGAAGCCCGTGCCCACCAGCTCCGGCGCGTCGCCGGTGAAGCCCGCCATCTCCATCTCCAGCGCCAGTGCCGTCACCGTGAACGGCTGCCCGCCCAGGAAGGTCACGTTGCCGGTGTACACCTCGCTGGTCGCCCAGCCGATGAACATGTCGTTGAATTTCTTGCCGACGAACTCCGGGTACTCCGACGAGAAGTAGGCCAGGTCGAAGCTAAAGCCGTGGGTCCCCGCCGGCACGGCGACCTCAAAGCTGGCCCACAGCAGGTCGTTGGGGTCCGCGTTGCCGAGCTTCCAGTTGGGCTCGATGCTGTCCGAGCAGTCGTTGACCCCGTCGCAGTTTTGCGACGGCGTCCCGCCCTTGCCCCCGTTGCTGCCGACCAGCGGGCTCATCGGGCTGGGCAGCGAGTTGGGCATATCGGCGTTGAAGTTGTTGTCGTTTTCGTACTGAGGGTTGGCCTCGATCAACACCCCGTTGCCGTCGAGCGCCCCGATCTTGCCCGTGCTGACGATCAAGAACTTCTCGCCCTCGCGCGGCCGAAACAACAGCTTCCCCGGCTCGTCCGGGTCCTTCGCCGTGCCGAAGCCACGGGCCACCGTGAAGCCGTACTTGTTCGACTTGAACACCGACTTTGCGATCGGGATCGTGTTCTCCAGCGCCCCCTCGCAGCCGAGGCCAAGCGCGTGGAAGGGGTCGTCGTCCTGGTCGTCACACACCAGCAAGATCCCGGGCGCCTCGCAGACCTCCCCCGTCGTCATGTCGCCGGTGCTGCCGGTGTCGCCAGTGCTGCTGCTCCCGTCCATGCCGGTGCTGGTCGCCGGATCGGTCCCCGAGCTCGTCGTGTCCGGTGCACCAGTGCTGGCTCCGGTGGAGCTGGCGGCACTGGTGCTCGTGGGATCCGTCGTTGTCGTCGGCACCACGCCGGTCGTCGTCGTCGCCTGGGTCGTCTCGTCCACCGTGCCGCCCGGGCCGAAGCTCACCTCCGTGTCCTTCTCTCCGTCGGACCCGCCGCAGGCTCCCACCGCCACGAGCCAGCCCGCCACGATTCGCCACGATTTGGATCGCATGGCCGCAACCATACCGAGCCGCACGCCGGCCTGCACCCACGCGATTTCCGACCCCCGCCCGGCCTTCCCATGCGATTGCTCCTGGCGCGGCGATCGCGTTAGCCTGCCAGCATGTCGGCCCCCTCCAATCTCGCCCCCATGGCCGTGGCCATGGCCATGGCCCTGGCGGCCTGTGGCGATGCCACCAGCAACGGCTTCACCGCCACCGCTCCGACCAGCATCACCAGCGCCGGCACCAGTTCGGGCAGCAGCACCGGCAGCACCGGGGATCCCGCCACCACCACCGGCCCGCCGACCACCAGCGACAGCGCGACCACCAGCCCCCCCTGCGCCGAGCTCACCCTCTGCCCGGACGTCACATCGAACGATCCCACCACGCTGCCCGGCAGCACCGGCGACACCCTCCCGATCACAAGCAGCGGCGACACCGGCGACACCGGCGACACCGGCCAGCCCAGTGACCCCTGCAATGGCGCCGGCGACGGCAACTACTGCGGTGCGGCCCTCGGTGGCCTCGCCGATCACAACAGCCTCTATCAGTGCAGCGGCGGCATCACTGCGAGCGCCACCCCCTGCCCCGCCGGGTGCGAGAACAACGCCTGCAAGCAGATCGACCAGGACCCCTGCGCGTCGGCCCAGAGCGGCAACGGCAAGTACTGCGGCGGCACCCTCATGGGCGGCGATCCGGGCGCCCTCTACAACTGCCAAAACGGCAGCACCGCCGACAAACAGGCCTGCAACAACGGCTGCAAGGTCAATCCACCAGGCATCGCCGACACCTGCAACCCCGAGGGTGACCCTTGCAACGGCGCCGCCTCGGGTGACGGCCCCTACTGCGGCGCCGGCTTGCCCGGCGGCGACCCCAACGTCCTCTACCAGTGTGTCGGCAAGGCCACCCAGAGCAGCCAGACCTGCGCCGAGGGCTGTCAGCTCAATCCCCCCGGCGTCCCAGATGCCTGCAAGAAGGTGCAAAACGGCGGCGAGTGCTGCCTCGACACCCCGCCCGGTGTCCTCACCCAGAGCTTCAGCGCCTGCGGCGGCGGCGGCAGCCACTACGGCATCGACTACGGCACCGCAGTGGGTACCCCGATCTACGCCGGCATGGCGGGCACCGTGGTCAGCTCCGCTCTCGGATACCCCAACTGTTACAACAACGGCTGCACGCAAGCCTGCTGGAACGCCTTCAATTTCGTCAAGATCAAGGCCGACTGTGGCGACCCCGACAACGCCGCCAACGACCTCTTCATCTACTATCTCCACATCGACGACCTCGGCCCGGGAGTCGGCAACGGCACCCACCTCGACCAGGGCCAGCTGCTCGCCCACAGCGGCAACTCCGGCTGCTCCTCGGGCCCGCACATCCACATCGAGACCGCCTCCGTCCCCAAGGGCCAGAACGCGACCCTCAACACCTGCGCATCCGTCGATCCCGGCTCGCGCTACTGCCCGTAGTCGCCCGGATCACCCCGCCAGCCCACCCCATCCCCGACGTGCTCGCCCTCCTCCTGCTCGCCGCCCTCGTCACCGCCGGCCCGCCATGGCGTCGAGGCCTCGGCCTCGCGCTCGCCGGCCTGCTCTTGCCGGCCTGCTTCGCCCTCCCTGACCTGCCGCTCCTGCGCGGTGTGGTCGCGCTGTTGGCGTTTTGGGGCCTCGCCCGCGTCGTCGACCTCACCCGCGAATCCGGCCCGACGACCCCGCTCGCGCGCATGCTCTTTGTCGTCGCGATCATCGACACCCGCCGCCTCGAGCGGATCGCCCCGCGCCTCGATCACACCGCGCTCCTCCGCCTCGCCGTGTGGATCCCGGTCGGCCTGCTTGCGCTCCACACCGGCCTCGCCCACGGCCCGGGCGCCCTGCGCTGGGGCAGCGGTGCGCTCGCCATGTACGCCCTCGGTGAGACCGGCGACGCCCTCTTTCGCGGCCTGCTCGCGCTGCTCGGCGCCCGCGCTCCGGCGATCCAGCGCACCCCGATCGCCGCCACCTCGCTGCGGGAGTTCTGGGGCGAGCGCTGGAACCTCGTCGTCAACCGCTGGCTGCGAGAGCACTGCTTCCTCCCGTGGGCCCGCCGCCGCCGCCCCGGCCGCGGCCTCGCCCTCGCCTTCCTCGCCAGCGCAGCGATCCACGCGTGGTTCATCGGCGTCGCCCTCGGGCCCCGCATGGCCCTGTGGATGGGCCTGTACTTTGTGATCCAGGGCGCCCTCCTCGCGCTCGAGCTGCCCCTGCGTGTCGCTCGCTGGCCCAGACTCGCCGCCCACGTATGGACCCTGTCCGGCACGCTGGTGCCCGCGCCGCTGTTTGTCGAGCCGATGCTCCGACTCTTCATCGGCCCCACGCAGCTCGTGTGATCTCCGGACCGGCGCGCACACTGGGGTCTAGGGCCCCCTCGCGCACCCGCGCGCGCATCTGTATCATCCCCGCTTTCGACCCTCCTGGCGAAGGAACCTAGCTGTATGCGCAACAAAATCTGCAACCCCCTGTCCTCGAAGCTCGGCCTCGGCCTCATGTTCGTCGGCTTGTCTCCGCTCCTCGCGGCCTGTCCGGCGAACAACGGCACCACCACGGAGGCGACCGACACCGACGCCAGCACGGGCGACACGACCACCGATCCGACCAACGATCCGACCAACAAGACAACCACGGATCCGACCACCGGTGAGCCCACCACCGGCACCACGACCAACGAAACCACGTCGACCACCGACGCGACGACGACCACCGACCCGACCACCGACACCGACACCACCACCGGCACGCAGGACAACCTGTGCTCGCGGCTCGGCGGCGCGGGCGACGGCGGCATCAAGGACCTCGTCACCGCCTTCGTCGTCGAGGGCGTCCTGATGGACGAGAAGATCAACGGCTACTTCCTCAACAGCGACGTCGACGGTGGCGCCCTCATCGGCCTCGTCACCGACCAGCTCGGCGAGGTCGCCGAGTGCCCCGGCGTCACGTACGGCGGCATGAACATGAAGGACGCGCACGCCGGCCTGAAGATCTCCGAGCAGGACTTCAACGACTTCGCCGCCGACTTTGTCGTCGCCCTCGACGCCCACGCGGCCAACCACCCGGACCTCACCGACGCCGACAAGACCGCGATCCTCGACACCCTCGGCAGCCTCAAGGGCGACATCGTCGAGGACGCCACCAACGACGCCACCGTCTACCAGCGGGTCGGCCGCAAGCCCGCGATCCGGGCCCTGGTCGGCTTCCCCGACGTCGCCGAGTCCTTCGTCGGCCTGGTCGGTGCCAACGCCGCGATCAACACCTTCTTCGCCGCCTCCGACTTCGCCCGCCTGAACACCTGCCTCACGCGTCAGGTCGCCGGCATCGACGGCCCGACCAAGTACGGCATGGAGGTCGACTCCCCCGGCATGGGCATCGACGACGGCGTCGGCGCGGCCACCCCCTGCCGCGACATGACCAGCAGCCACGAGATGCTGATGGACGCCGACATGACCACCATCACCATCGAGGACTTCACCACCCTCGTCAGCGACCTGGTCACCGCGATGGGCACCGCCGGCGTCGCCGCGGAGGACCAGACCGCGATCCTCGACGCGCTCGGGCCGCTTTGCGAGCAGATCGTCGTCGGCGGCGGCGAGAAGAACAAGTGCATCGGCAACAGCGAGGACGAGCTCTCGGAGGCGCCCGACCTCAACCAGATGCTCATGGACGACGCGTACAACGGCATGCTCGACACCATGGTCTGCAACGACATGGTGATCACGGACAACCCCGACCTCCCGTTTGTCGGCAACGTCCAGCTCACCGTCGGCATGGACCACACCTACGTCGGCGACGTCACCATCAAGGTGCAGAGCCCCGCGGGCACGATCCTCACCGTCCTCCAGCGCCCCGGCAACAGCAGCCTCCCCGACAACGGCACCAGCTGCTGCAACGACAACTCCGACCTCTCCAAGGGCTTCCCGATCACCTTCAAGAACGGCGGCACCACCGACGCCAACAAGATGGGCGCGACCCTCCCGGCCGCCGGCGTCATCTGCAAGGACGATCTGTTCTGCGAGTACAACACCAAGCACCTCAACGGCCCCGGCACCGACTTCAACGACTTCCTCGGTGAGGCGCCGTCCGGCAACTGGAAGGTGTGTGTCGGCGACAGCAACCTCAAGGACTTCGGCACGCTCGACTACATCGGCCTCACCGTCACCAAGGTGAAGTTCGACCCCAAGCTCTGATCACCTCCGCGTGAGCACAACAAGGCCCGACGCGACCCCGGTCGCGCCGGGCCTTCGTTCGTCGACGCCCCGCGCTAGCCGCGATTGACCGCGAAGCCGGCGACGCTCGCGTAGCTCCCGTACTCCTCCGGCCCCGAGAACAGCAGCACCTCGTAGCTCCCCGCCGCGGGCAGCTCGCAGCGCACCGTGACCGTCGCCCCGTTGCTCACCGCGCAGCGCCCCTTGCTCCCCTCGGTCGATGTGTAGGTCGCCATGAAGAAGCGCCCGCCCGGATTTTTCACCACCGCGTCGAACACCTCGTCGACGCTCACCTGCGAGCGGTCCGGCGCGACCAGCGTGAGCCCCTGCGCGTAGAACTCACCGCGCAGCATCGGCGCCCGGAAGAACTCGCCGCGTGTCAGCGGCCTCGCCAGCATCTGCCAGTTCTGCTGCTCCGGGAAGTGGCTCACCGCGAACACCTCCGGCGGCGCGAACAGATAGCTCGTGTTGTAGCCCTTGGTGTACGTGCGCCCCGCGACGCTGCCCGCGTCCCAGGTCGCGTCGATCAGGTGCCAGACATCGTCGATGCGCGCGGCGTTCCACGCGTGGCTCTGCCCCGTCACGTCGCTCCCGTCCGTGCGCGCGTCCCCGACGACGACGACGATCTCCTCGCCGGCCGCGTCCCCCAGCGCCGTCAGCAGGTTGGCATACCCAGCGCACACCCCCATGTGCGTCGTGAACACCGTCTCCGCGTCCTGCGGCGGGCGCCGCCCCTCCGCCAGCGCGACCGCGTCGTAGGCCACGCGGTCAGCGACGTAGTCGTGCAGCGCCTTGATCCGCATCCGCCGGTCCGGCTCGCGCTCCGCGATGTACTTGCCAACCGCGGCGATGCTCGCCTCCGCCTCCGCCGGCATCCCGACCACCAGGGGATGCAGCGTCGCCGCCATCGGCCACGGCGCCGTCGCGGGCACCGGCGTCGCCTCCGGCACCGCCGGCGGCCTGTCCCCAGGGACAGGCTCAGGGACCACCACCGGCGCAGGAACAGGCGCAGGCGTCGGTGTCGGGCGCGGCGGCGGCGGCCGCGTGTCCTCGGCCTCCTGCGCGAAGGTGTTGCTGTGGACCGCCTCGTACAGCCACTGCACCCGGTCGGCCGCGAAGAACAGCCCCGCCCGCACGCGCTCGACCTGCGGCCCCGTGCGCCCGTCGAGGAACCAGTCCCCGCGGGTCGACAGCGCCGCGAAGCTGGTCTCCGGGAAGCGCAGCAGCAGCGCCGCCAGCGTCCCCAGGTTGATCACCAGCGTCCGCAAGATCAGCCGATCCCCGAAGGTCAGGACCCGCGGCGACGGCCTGGCCCTGCGGCCGCGCAGCCCCGCCGCGATCGCCTCCCACAGCAGCGGCGCCACCGGGAACAACAACAGACCGCACGCGCAGGCCAGCCACACCGGCCCGTTTCGATACGCCGCCAACGACGACGCCATCCACACCGCGATCGCCGGGATCGCCACCACCGAGGCCAGCCAGGCCGCCCTCAGCGGCCACACCAAAAGCGCCCACACAAGCCCACGAATGCGAACGGACGCCATGGTCGGCCAGCATAGCAGCCGGCAATCGCAGCGCGCACGGACGGCCGCGCGTGCCGCTGTAACCTGAACGCTTCGGTCATACTGCCCGCATGCCTCCTCGGAAGCGTCCCGCGGCGACCCCCGCCCGCAAGCCCGCGGCGGGCAAGCGCAAGCTCGCCAGGCGAAGTGTCGCGACCCGGCGCAGCACCACCTCGCCAGCCCTCGCCAGCCCGCCGCTCCTGACCGTCCCTGCCGTCGGTCGCCACCGCGACATCCTCGACGCCGCCGCCGGGCTCATGGCCGAACGCGGCTACGGCGGCGCCTCCCTCCGCGAGCTCGCCCGTCGCGTCGGCATGAGCCAGCCCAGCCTCTATCACTACTTTCGCACCAAGGAGCAGCTCGCCCTCCAGATCCTCGAGACCCTCGCCGCCGACATGCTGAGCGCCGCGCCCCCCACCCTCCCCGACGACCCCGTCGCCTTCCCGCGCCTGCTCGCCGACCTCATCCGCAACCTCTACAACACCCCCAAGCACCCGCTCTACACCCGCGCCGTGTTCGCCTTCTCGCGCATGGACCCGCGCCTCGGCCTGCGCAACCGCGAGATCTTCGTCGACACCATGCTCGGCCAGCTGCGCCTCGGCCTCGCCCCCTTTGTCACCCGCGGCGAGCTGCCCGAGGACGAGTGCGTCAACCTCCTGCGCATGCTCACCCACGCGATCGGCTTTCGCTTCATGGAGGAGAAGGTCCTGTTCGACGACCGCCCGCTCGGCCCCGACGTCGACGGTTACGTCGACTTCATCGTCACGCTCTGCGAGCAGCGCATCCGCGCCCTGTGGCGCCCCACCTGAAGCCTCACCCGCCCTGGGCCCGCCGACGCAAGATCATCACCTGCGTCCCATACGCGACCAGGCGCCGCGCCTCGTCCCAGATCTCGATGTCCGCCGTCGCGTAGCCCCCGCGCGCCTCGCGACAGTGGACGTGCGTCAGCAGCCACTCGCTCGTGGTGTCCTGCACGAAGTGCACCGTGAGGTCCAGGCTCGGCGCCAGGAAGGCCCGCGCCGCCGGCCCGATCATCGAACACATCGCCGGCGGCATCGTGTCGATGAGCGGCGGCAGGGCCAGCGGATCGAGGCGACCATCCGCCAGCCGCTGCGGCCGCAGATAGCGGTACCAGTACCCGCTGCGGTCCCCTGGCACCCACTCGTCCGCGCGCCACCACGCCGACCCGATCGCCCGCCGGTGATCGAAGTTGCGGATAAAGGGCGGCACGAAGCTCTGGTCGGACGGATCGATCTCCGGCAGCGCCCGCGGCTCGGCCACCACCGGCGCGCTCGTCATGCTCACGTCGACCACCGGTCGGTCGCGCCCAAAAGTCGCAATCACCTCGAGCCCCAGCTCCCCGTCGACCGTGCGCAGCGACGCCCGCACCTGACTCGCCAGCGCCCCGCGTCGCAGCGGCGTCACCATGATCTCCACCGGCCCCGCCGGCACCGGCGAGCAGAACACCGCCGTCGCCGACAGCGGGCGCACCCCGGAGTCCTCGCCCACCAGCCCCGGCCGAAGCCCCAGCTCCGCCGCCATCGCCCGCAGCGCCAGCGTCACCAGCACCCCGCCCGACGGCATGAAGTAGTCCCAGTGCCGCGGCAGCGTGCACACATAAAGGCCCGCCCCGCGCGGCGTCACGGCGGTATCAGCAGCAAGATCGGCGGCGTGGCTCATGCCTCACCGCTCCGGTCCTGGATCAGCCGGGCCGCGCGCGCGTGGGCCCACACGCACATCAGCGCCGCCGGCGTGATCCCCGGGATGCGCGCAACCTGCCCCGTGCTCGTCGGCCGCACCCGCAAGAGCCGCTCCGCCGCCTCGCTCGTCAGCCCCGCCAGGCGCCCGTAGTCCGTGTTCGGATCGAGCGGCAGATCGGCCACGTCCCCGCGCATCCGATCGATCTCCCGCTGCTGGCGCACCAGATAACCCGCGTAGGTCGCCTGCGCCTCCGCCCGCTCGCGCAGCCACGCCGGCGCCGGCCCCGGGTCGCGCCGCTGCTCGATCGCCGTCGCCATCGCCGTCACCTGCTCGGCCCGCGCGCGCGCCCGCTCGTGCCGCGCCTGTCCGATCAAACCTGCCCCGAAGGCCAGGTCACACAGCCGCGCGTCGGCGTTGTCCTCGCGCAGCACCAGGCGATACTCCGCCCGCGCCGTGAACATCCGGTACGGCTCGTCGCAGCCCTGCGTCACCAGGTCGTCGACCAGCACGCCCATGTAGCCCTGCTCGCGCCCGATCTGCAGCCCCGCCCGCCCCTGCGCCCACAGCCCCGCGTTGGCCCCCGCGATCAGCCCCTGCGCCGCCGCCTCCTCGTAGCCCGAGGTCCCGTTGATCTGACCCGCGAAGTACAGCCCGCGGATGTCCTTGCTCGCCAGCGCGTGGGTCAGCGCCCGCGCGTCGACGGCGTCGTACTCGACCGCGTACCCCGGCCGCAGCATGGTCACCCGCGCGAGCCCCGGGATCGTGCGCAGGAAGGCCTCCTGCACCGCCGCCGGCAGGCTCGTCGACACCCCGTTGGGATACACCGAGTGCGTGTCCAGCCCCTCCGGCTCGAGGAACACCTGATGCCGCTCGCGCTCCGCGAAGCGCACCACCTTGTCCTCGATCGACGGGCAGTAGCGCGGCCCTCGCCCCGTGATCGCCCCCGAGTACATCGCCGAGACGTGCAGCTGGCTCCGCACCAGCTCGTGGGTCGCCGCGCAGGTGTGGGTCAGGTGACAGTCCACCTGCGGCAGCAGCGGCGGCGGATCGTCGTCGGGCGACACAAAGCGCGGCGCCGGCTCCTCCGGCGGCTGCAGCTCGATCGCCGGATCCGCGTAGTCGATCGTCCGCCCGTCGAGCCGCGCCGGCGTCCCCGTCTTCAGCCGCTTGAGCGAGAAGCCGAGCCCCCGCAGGTGCTCCGCCAGCGCCAGCGCCGGCGCCTCGCCGACCCGCCCCCCGGGCGTCCGCTCCGACCCCGTGTGCAACACCCCGCCGAGGAAGGTCCCGGTCGTCAGCACCACCGCCGCGCCCGCGATCTCCGAGCCGTCTTGCAGCCTCACCCCGCGCACGCCACCTGTCCCTTCGGACAGCACACCCGCGACCAGCCCCCCGACCACCGTCACCCGCGGATCCGCCAGCAACGCCGCCCGCGCGTGCGCCCCGTAGCGAGCCTTGTCGACCTGCACCCGCGTCGCCCGCACCGCCGGCCCCTTGCTGCGGTTCAAGATCCGCCCATGGATCGCGCACGCGTCCGCGGCCCGGCCCATGAAGCCCCCGAGCGCCTCGATCTCCTTGACCAGGTGCCCCTTCGCCACGCCGCCGACGCTCGGGTTGCACGGCGTCTGCCCGATCGTGTCCAGGCTCCCCGTCACCACGACCACCCGCGCCCCGACCCGCGCCGCCGCAAACGCGGCCTCGAGCCCCGCGTGTCCCGCCCCCACCACCACGACCACCGGTGCTTCCCCGCGCATGACGCCGCGGACCATACCACCGCCCCCACGCCGCGCAGAAGGCCCGCCTCGCGCGCCCCCGCCCCCCTCCTGTACACTGCCCACGTGCCCGGCTTCGTGTCCATCGTCGGAGCGGGTCCCTGGGACCCCGAGCTGTTGACCCTCGCCGGGCGCGACCGCCTCGCCCGCGCCGACGTCGTCGTCGCCGACTACCTCGCGCCCAACACGCCCTACACGCGGGGCCGCGCCGGCGGTATCACCGTTGTGACGCGGGCGGATTTCACGCCGGCGCCGACCGAGGAGGCAAAGCCGGCTGAGCAGAAGCC
>JBGAUO010000107.1:0-16792 GCA_044228605.1 Nannocystis sp.
ACTGGCGCCGCCGCCGGGGGCCAGTGCGCCACAACCACCGCCGACACCGGGGATGGCCGAGCCACGACCGGTGGATCTCGGCGGCATGTCGGTCGCTCCGCTGCCACCGCCGCCGGCGTCGCTCGACCCGCGCACCGCTCGCCACCAGCCGTGGCGTGGGCGCTACTGGCTGGCGCTTCGGGTGGGGATCACCGGGCCCGTGGGCGGCGAGCGACCGGCGGCACCTTCGGTGCTCAGCCTGCTCGGTGGCGCCGACATCGGATGGCGGGTGGGCAATGTGCTGGGCCTGGGCATGGGGCTGTCAGGGAACATCCACAACCGGGTGCGCCTGAGCGTGACAGACCCGAACACCGGGAACCTGTACGCGCAGACCAACAACGGACGAATGCTGTACTGGGACGCGCTGTTTGCCCGCCTGTACCTGCCGCTCAAGAAGCGCTTCCAGCCGTACGCGGAGATCGGCGGAGGCCTGGCGCGGCTGGCCCGGGGCGAGGGCGGGCGCAGCTACGGGGCCCAGGTGCGGGCGGCGCTCGGTGTTGAGGGCTGGGTCAGCAATACGGTGACGATGGGCTTCGCCGGGACGTACCGCATGAACGCGATCCACGATGTGCAGGGTGGGAAGGGCTGGGTCGTCGGGCACGCGATGCAGGGCGTGTTTGAGATCGGCTTCCACTGGTAGAGAGTTTGCCAACCGATTGAGCGGACGGTGGCAATCTTGGTGCCGCTGGTGTCTACTCGGGTTGCATGCGCCTGCCACCTCGATTCAGCGCGGTGAGCCGTCTGGGGGACGGGGCCGAGGGAGGGGCGTGGGAGGCCGTCGACACGGACGCGGGGCGGCGGGTGGTGCTCAAGCAGGTGCCACAGGCCCGGGCAGCGCAGGTGCGGGCGGCGTTTCGCCTGCTCCGGACGGTCAGCTCGCCGCACCTGCCGGTGGTCCATGAGCTGCTGAGCGACGAGGCGGGCGACCTGTGGCTGGTGACGGGTTTTGTCGCGGGGCGAGCGCTGGCGGCCGGACCGGTGGGGTTGACGCAGGCGCTGTCGGAGGCGGCGGCGATCGCCCACGCGCTGCATGCGATCCACGAGGCAGGGACCCATCACGGCGACCTGAGCGCGGGGAACGTGCTGGTGACGCCGGAGGGCGGGGTCGTGGTGACGGACTTTGGGCAGATCGGGTGCCTTGGGTGCGGGACGCCGGGGTTTCTGGCGCCCGAGGTGCTGGCAGGGGGAGGGGGGCCCGGGGGCGATGTGTTCGCGCTGGGGGCGTTGCTGTGCCTGCGGCTGTTCGGGGCGGTGCCCTGGGCCTCGCCCGCGGCGGTGGTCGACGCGCTGCGGCGCGGGCCGGGGGCGGTGCTCGAGCGGGTGGCGGAGCTGGGGGCGGCGGCCGGGGTGAGCGTGCCGACCGGGGTGCGGGCGTTGCTCGTGCAACTGCTGCACCCGGACGTGCGCGCCCGGCTCGCCGATCTCGGGCCTTTGCCGGCGCATCTGCGGCGGCTGGTGGCGGGGGAGGCTGGCCCCGAGGACAGGTCCGAAGCGCCGGGGCCGACGTGGTGGTTGCCGGCGCGGTGGCCGTATCGTGGGGGTGGGCTGGCCGAGGTTGTGGAGGGGCTTGCGGGTGGTGGGCGGGCGCGGTTGGTGGCCGTGGCGGGCCCGGTCGGCGCCGGGCGTGGGCGCGTGGTCGAGGAGTTGATCCAGAGCCTGCAGGCGCGGGGTGGTGCACCGACGGCGCGGGTGTGTGTCGCGGAGCGGCTGGGGGCGGCGCTGGGGGACGAGCACACGGCGTGGCTTGCGGCGTGGATCGCCGGGGCACCGGCGGAGGCGACGGTGATTGGGCTGCCGGAGGCGCCGTGCTGGCCGGGCGAGCTCGGCGAGGGCGTGGACGACGAGGATCGAGCTGCCCAGCGGGCCGCGGTGCTCGTGGCGGCGGCGGCGATGGCACAGGTCACGCTGGTGCTGCCGGTCGACGATCTGGTGGCGACGGCGCTGCGGCGGACGGAGGCGGCGGGGATGATCACGGTGCTCCGGGTGGCGCCGTGGGATCGCCAGGTGCTCGCCGAGCTGCTCGACCAGACGCTCGAGCCGGCCGACGAGCGCGGGGCGTGGGCCGAGGCGTTGATGGCGGCGGCGGGTGGGTGGCCGGGGGCGACCTTGCGGGCGATCGAGGCGTGTGCGCGGCTCGGGTTGAGGCGGGCGGAGCCGTCGGCGGTGGCAGCGGCGGCCTCGTCGGCGCTCGGGGAGCTTGGGGCGGGGCAGGCACGTCTGGTGCTGGCGGCGAGCTGGAGCGCGACGGCGACGGCGCCGCCCGAGCACGCGGCGCATCTGTTCGCGAGCGACGGACAGCCGCTCGCGTGGGCGGTGACGGCGGCGCGGCGGGTGCTGGGGCCGCGGCTGCGGGCGCTGGCGTGTGCTGAGCTTGAGGACATGTCGCGAGAGACAGGTGATTCGCCGACGCTGGCGCTGGCGGTCGACGCGGAGGCGAGCTTGGCGGTCGAGCAGTGGCTGACGCAGGTGGCCGGGGATGTTGGCGGGGCGTGGGAGCGTGACCCGGGGCTGCCTGGTCTGATCGAGTGGTTGTTGGCGGGTGGGGCGACGCTGGTGGACGCCGAGGGGCGTGCGCGGGTCGTGGCGTCGCTGCTGCGGGCGGGTGATGCGAGGCGGGCAGGGCAGCTCGCGGAGCTCGGGCCGGCGAGCCCGCGCTGCAGCTTGCTGGGGGCCCGGGCGCTCGAGCAGACCGGTCGGGCAGAGGCTGCGCTGGTGCGGCTGGCGCCGTTGTTGGTGGACCGGGAGGTGCCGCGGGCGGTGCAGGGGGCGGCGCTCGGGCTGCGCTGGCGGGCCTTGACGGATCTCGGGCGGGCCAGCGAGGCGCTGGCCGAGGCTCGAGACGCTCTGGTTGAAGGGACAGGTGAGCTGGCTGAAGAGACAGGTGAGCTGGACGCGGATCCGGGGGGCGCGGAGGCGCGGCTGTGGGCCGCGCTCGCGGCGATGGTCTGTGGTGAGGCCGAGGCGGCCGAGCGGTGGTTGGTCGCGGCGGCGCGGCGGATCGGGGTGGATGGGCCGGGTGGGCTGCGGGCGCGGGTCGATCAGCTGCGCGGGAACCTCGAGCATCTGCGTGGGCATGTCGATGCGGCGATCGGGTGGTACGAGCGGGCGGCGAGCGACTTTGCGGCGGCGGGGGAGTCGATCGGTCGGACGCTGCTGGCGGCCAATCTGGCGGCGCTGGCGATCGTCGGCGGAGATGTCGAACGGGGGCTTGGGCACGGGCGGGCGGCGCTGCGCGGCTATCTCGCGCTCGGGCGGGTGCAGGCGCTGCCCGAGCTGGCGGTGAACCTTGTGCAGTTGTTGGTGCGGGTGGGGTCGCTGGTGGAGGCGCAGGAGCTCGGGGTGTTGTTGCGTCGCTTGCTCGCGGGGAGCGTGGGCGGGCCGCTGGCGCAGGCGCGCAGCCGGCGAGTGGACGCGGAGTTGGCGTTTGGCGCGCGGCTCCGGGGCGAGCGCGTGGATGTCCTGGCGGCCTTCGCCGACGCGGCGCAAGCGCTGGCGGAGGCCGGGGCGACCCGCGAGGCGGTCGAGGCGGGGCTGCGCGCGTGTGGGCTGGCGCGGCGGGCCGGGCGGGTCGACGTGGCGGCGCGGCACCTCGCGGCTGCGCGGGCGATCGGGGACGGTGCGCAGGAGTTGGAGTTGCAGCTGTTGCTCGGGCTCGAGTCGCTCGCGCTGGCGGCTGCGACCGGGGGGCGTGAGAGCTTCGCGGCGGCCTGCGCCGCGCTGGCCGGTCTGCCGCGGCCCGAGGCGCTGGTGGCCGCGGGTCGGCTCGAGCTCGCGTGGCGTCACGACCAGGTGGTGGCGGCGATCCTGCCTGCGGGCGATCGCCGGGGTCGGGCCCTCGAGCGGCGCATGCAGGCGACCTGGGACGCGCTGATGCACAAGGTGCCGCCGCTCGATCGGGCGGCGGTGCGCGTGGCCCTGCTCGCGGAGGCCGGGGAGCGGCGGGTGGGGGCGATGAGCGAGATGAGGCGATGGGTGCGGGCGTCGGGAGAGCGGGGGGAGAGCAGCGTCGCGGGGGCCTTGGAGCCGGAGGAGCAGGACATGAGTGAGAGCACGCAGGATGAGGGCAGCGACCCGCGGGCGTCGCTGGCGGATGTCCTTGGGGACATGTCGGAAGCGCCAGTCGAGGCGCCGCGGGGCGGTGAGCGGCACGAGCGGCTGATCCGGATCTATCGCCGGCTGGCCCGCGAGGACGACCTCCAGCGGCTGTTGGCGCAGGTCGTCGACGCGGTGATGGACCTGTGCGACGCGGAGCGTGGCGCGGTGGTCGTGGTGGTGGGAGGGGAGCGTCTGGAGGTTGCGCGCGAGCTGGCCGGGAGCGCGGGGGTTGCGTTCTCGCGGTCGATCATCGAGCGGGTGCTCGAGCAGGGGGCGGCGGTGCTCAGCGTCGACGCCGTGGCCGACGATCGCTTCGACGGGTCGCGCTCGATCAGCCACCTCAACCTGCGCAGCGTGCTGGCGGTGCCGCTGCTGCACCGGGGGGAGGCGATCGGGGCGGTGTATGTCGATCACCGCTTGCGACGGGGGGCGTGGGGCGAGGCGGATCTGGTGCTGGTGGAGGAGTTCGCGGAGCTGGCGGCGCTGGCGATCGCCCACGCGCGGACGCTGGCGGAGCAGCGGGCGCAAGGGGAGGCTCTGGCGGCGCAGGGGCGGGAGCTGGCGCGGCTGCTCGAGGAGCGCGAGCTCGAGGTGCGAGGGCTGCGGGAGGCGGCGCGAACGCCCGAGCGTCGCAGCTACCGTGGGATGGTCGGCGGGACGGCGGCGATGCAGGCGGTGTTCCGGTTGATCGATCGCCTGGCGGACAGTGATGTGCCGGTGGTGATCTTCGGCGAGAGCGGGACGGGGAAGGAATTGGTGGCGCGGGCGATCCACGACGCCGGGGCGCGCAAGGGGCGGGCCTTCGTGGCGGAGAACTGCGGGGCGATCCCCGAGGCGCTGCTCGAGAGCGTGCTGTTCGGGCACGCGAAGGGGGCGTTCACGGGGGCGCATCGGGCCACGCCGGGGTTGTTCGAGGCGGCGGATGGGGGGACGATCTTCCTCGACGAGATCGGCGAGATGAGCCCGGGGATGCAGACCAAGCTGCTGCGCGTGCTGCAGGAGGGCGAGCTGCGGCGGGTCGGAGACACCGCGACGCGGAAGATCGAGGTGCGGGTGATCGCGGCGAGCAACCGCGACCTCGAGGTGATGGTCGCGGCGGGTACGTTCCGCAAGGATCTGCTGTACCGGATCCGGGTGGTGAAGATCGATCTGCCGCCGCTGCGCAGTCGGCCCGAGGACCTGACGACGCTGGTCGAGCACTTCCTGGCGCGCTACGACAAGCAGCGGCGGTTGACGGTGAGCGCGGCGGCGATGCGGGCGCTGGCGCGTTACGCCTGGCCGGGGAACATCAGGGAGCTGGAGAATGAGGTGCAGCGATGGGTGGCGCTGGTGGAGGCGCGGGTGGAGCCGGCCGACCTGACGCCGGCGATCGTGGAGACGAAGGTCGCGGGTGGGAGGGAGCCGGATGACTTCCGGCTGCGCCCGCGGCTCGACCGGCTCGAGCGCGAGCTGATCGACCGGGCGATGGCGGTCGCGCAGGGCAACCAGACACGGGCGGCGACGCTGCTGGGGTTGTCGCGTTTTGGCTTGCAGAAGAAGCTGAGGCGGCTCGCCGAGGGCGTGCCGCTGGCGGAGGAGGACGAGCCATGAGCGCCAACGAGATTGGCGATCACCCCAGGTTCCTGCCACCAGGGTTGTCGGGGGCGGGAGCCGGGCTCCGGACTCACTGGGTAATTTTAGGGTCCGAATTTTGCTTAGATTCGAGGAGAGGCCGCAGAACCTCGCCTGTGCCTGTGCGTACCGGAGTTCTCAAGATGCTCACGCTCACCGCCGCCGCTCGCCTCGCCCTGGTTTTTGGGGTGGTCTTTGGGACAGGTTGCAACGACCACCCGCTCGGTGGTGGTTATGACGACGGGCCGCAGATCGACGAGCGGGGGATCTCGGTGCCGGTGCCGCCGCCGAGCCTGAAGTTGGAGCCGGTGCAGCGGGTCGACATCGAGGGGGAGCTCGGGGTGAGCAACCCGGAGAGTGGGACGCGGGTGTTTGTGTACGACGCGTATGGTGTCGGCGTGCCAGGGGCCTTTGTGTTCGCCGAGCCTGACGGCAGCTTCCGCTTCGCGGGCTTTGAGATCGACCTGACGATGAACTGCCTCGAGATCTGGTCGGAGGGGCCGGGGGCCTACGGGGTGATGAGCGTGCCCTCGTTCTTCACGGCGAGCATCGACGCCGACGACCAGAGCGTGACCACGAAGCAGTTCTTTAGCGGCTGCGGCTGAGCCCGCGGGGCTTAAATGCGAACGCCGGCAGGTGCCGGCGTTGCTCATCGACCGCGCTGGGTCGCTTACTTCTTCTTGAGCTTCTTGAGCTCGGAGCGCTTGGCCTTGGGCGGGAAGTAGAACGTGACGCCGAGCGACATCATCACGTTGTGGTTCCAGTTGCGGTCGTCCTTGTCGACCTTGGGCGGCACGTCCGTCGTCGTGCTGTTGAGGCCGGCGAGGTTGTTGTTGGACATGATGTCCTGGACGTCGACGTTGATGGAGGCGAAGTCGGCGAGGAAGATGTGCATGCCGCCGCCGAAGCTGGGGCCCACCTTGATGCCGGTGTCAGCCTTGACCGGGTGCAGGAAGCACTCGCGGTTGACCTCGCTGGTGGCGTCGCCGGTGGTCTTGCAGTAGCTGCCGTCGGTCTTGGAGGCGTCGGAGGTGTTGAGGTTGCCGAGCAGCTCGTTGGTCGACTTCTGGTCCTTGTAGTGCTTCTGCCAATTGGACAGGCCGAGGCCGCCGAAGAGGTAGAGGTCGTACTCGGTGAAGATGCCCGAGAACAGGCCCAGCTTGCCGCTGAAGGGTGTGAACACCACGTCGAGCGAGGCCAGGAACTGGTTGCGGGTCAGGCCGGCCTGGAAGTCGTGCTTGAGCGGGGCCGGGTTGTTGAAGTCGTTTTGACCGCGGACCGGCGAGGCGGTCATGTTCTCGGGCGTGTTCGCGGGGACGCCGACCGGCAGGCCGCCCTCGGCGTTGAGGCCGCGAAGCAGCTTGGCATCTTTGTTGATGATGCCCATCGCGAACATGCCCTTGATGCCGATCCAGTCGGTGAAGTCGAAGTGCAACTTCCCGCCGACGTAGCCCTTGTGGACGAAGGGCTGCGAGAGGCTCATGCCGACGAAGGGCGTGATGCCGACCCGGAGCTTGCGCACCTCGAGCTTACGGACCACCACCGGCTTGCCCTCGAGCGGGCTCTTGCGTTTGGCGTGAGCGGCGTCCGGGAGCAGCGTGACAGCGGCGAAGGTAGCCACCAAAACAGTGAGCGTTCGAATCCTATGCATGTCGAGGGCTCTCACCGGCGGGTGGTGTACTGGAAGGTGGTGGGGAAGTAGAAGCTCACGCCGAGGAAGAACACGACGTTGAAGGCGAGCTTCTTCTCAGCCTGGCTCTTCGCCATGGCCGCGTCATCGAGGCTGGGCTCGGAGACGGGACCCGGGCCGCGGCCTACGGGCTCGAGCTTGTCCTGGTAGATCCAGGTGCGGACGCCGAAGTTCACGGACACCCAGTCGGTCTTGGGGCCGTAGAAGCGGGCGCCGAGGGCGAAGTTACCCTGGCCAGTGATCGTCCGGAACGGCTCGTGGAGGGCCTCGTAGCGCGGGATGACCTGGGTCTGGACGACACCGCCGCCCGCCTGGACGAAGGACTCCCAGTGCAGGAGGGCGCGGTTGAACACCGCGATCTTGCCGTAGAAGGGGTTGTAGAGCACGTCGACGCTCGCCGACCACAACATCTTATTCGCGGTGAGGAGCACGCCCTCCTGGAACCGGATGTTGTTGTAGCGAGAGGTCTTGTTGCCGATGAAGCCCGTACCCACGAGGCCGACCGCGAGGCGGTTGGTGATCCAGTAGTTGAGCTCCGCGCCGATGGCGATGTGGCGAACGAAGGGGTCGTTGACCGAGATGCCGGCGTGTGGGCTGAGCTCGAAGCGCTTCTTCTTAAGGAAGCGCTGGCGCTGCACCACCGTGATGAACGCCTTGTCGGCCTTCAACTGCTGGACTTCGCTGTCCTTGCTGACCTTGCCGCCCTCGCCCGGTGGGGGAGCGCCGCCCTTCGGCTTCTCGTCGGCGAACAGGTCGCCGCCCACGGAAGCGCCGGCGTCACCGCCAGCCGCTGGTTTTTCGCCTTCGGCGGGCTTGGCGGGCGTATCGCCCTCGGCCTCGTCGAGGACGATGTCCTCGTCCTCCGCAGGCTTGGTTGGAGCTGGGGGAGGGGCCGCCGTGGCGGCATGTACAGAGGCAGGGATTGCCCAGGCTGTAGCGAACAGTACAGCCGAGCCGGTCAAGAATCGTCGCATGCTCACCTCAAGGTCTACGGGCACTGGGGTCGCTCTGGGGTAGCTAGCAGGGAGGGAGAGCTGAGGACCCCGCACTGGGGCGAGGCACGTTACATCCCTTGGTCCCTCGCAGGACATCGGTCTGTAGCGGTG
The DNA here is from genome assembly GCA_044228605.1 of Nannocystis sp. GTDB lineage: Bacteria > Myxococcota_A > Polyangia > Nannocystales > Nannocystaceae > Nannocystis. The sequence continues at coordinate 8,542 of JBGAUO010000107.1, forward strand.
TCGGACGGTATCACAGCGAACCACTAGGTAACAACAGGGCAAGCGCTACTCGCCACGAACTTTGCGGTGGAGCAAAAACACGCATGGGACCGCGTTGCCGGGGGTGTGTGGGCCGCGGGCTTGGGCGGGTGTTTGGCCACGTATACGGCGGCGAGTCGGTTTGCGACGGCCAGGCTTGAGGCGCAGGGGAGGCCTTCGCGGCGACCCGTGGACGGTCACGGGTCGGGCTGTCGGAGGATCGGAGTTGGCGGCGATCTCCCGCGCCGACTTGTGTCGATCGCTGCGGCCCGGGCGGTGTGTGTACATCAACGCGGTGGGCGGGCGAAACTGCGTCTATAAATCGGTGTGATGCCGTGAAAAAAATCCAGATCTCGGGATCGGACCTTTGCGACCTGTCCGTACGAACGGCGATCACGCGTCGCTGTCGCCAGCGAAGAGGGCGTCGCAGAAGGCGTCGGGGTCGAAGGGACGGAGGTCCGCGACGGCCTCGCCGATGCCGATGAAGCGGACCGGGATGCGCAGCTCGTCGACGACGCCGAGGACGACGCCACCCTTGGCGGTGCCGTCGAGCTTGGTGAGGACAAGGCCGGTGAAGTCCATCGTCTCCTTGAAGAGGACGGCCTGGGCGAGGGCGTTTTGGCCGATGGTGGCGTCGAGCACGAGGAAGGTGTCGTGCGGGCCGCGGACCTCGGACTCCGGGCGGCCGTGGGCTTTGGCGAGGGCCTTGGCGCAGGCGCGGCGGATCTTCTGCAGCTCGTCCATCAGCTCCTTCTTGGTGTGGAGCCGGCCGGCGGTGTCGCAGAGGATGACGTCGTAGCCCTCGCGGTGGCCGCGGAGGATGCCCTCGAAGATGACGGCGGAGGGGTCGGCGTTGTCTTTGCCCTGATGGATGGCGCAGCCGGTGCGGCGCGACCAGATCTCCAGCTGCTCGCCGGCGGCGGCGCGGAAGGTGTCGCCGGCGACCAGCAGGACCTTGCGGCCGGCGGCCTCGTGGAATGCGGCGAGCTTGCCCAGGGTTGTGGTCTTGCCGACGCCGTTGACGCCGATCATCAGCAGCACGTAGGGGCCGGGCTGCGGGGTGTAGTTGAGGGGCTCGCTGGGCTGGTGGAGGATCTCGCGGGCCTCGCGGCGGATGACGGCCCAGACCTGCTGGGGATCGGCGACCTGGCTGCGGTCGAGCAGGGCGGTGACCTGGTCGAGGAGCTTTTGTGCCGTCTTGGCGCCGATGTCGGCGGTGAACAGGACCTCCTCGACCTCCTCCTTTAGTTCGCTGCTGACCCGGGGCTTGCCGCGGAACAGGGTGGCGAGGCGGGCGACGAAGCCGCCGCGGGTGCGGGCGAGGCCTTGCTCGTAGCGCCGACGCTCGGCGAGGCGGGCCTCGTCGACGATCGTGGGGCGCGCGAGCTGGGGTTTGTCCTGCGGGAGCGGGACGTCGGAGTCGCTCGGGGCGACGATGGGGACCGGGCGCTGGCGGGCCGGGCCGGGTGGCAGCTCTTTGGCGGTGGGCGCCGGGGGGAGGGCCGGACGGTTGCGGCGGACAATGGCGATGGCCCCGCCAGCGAGCAGGAGCACGCCGAGGGTGATCAGGATGACGATCAGTTCGAGGGACATCCGCGGGGCCGTTCGTAGCACACGCGGCACCCGGGAGGCACGCGGGACACGCAGGGGGGGTGGGATGCGAGATCTCGGGCGATCTCAGGGGGGCGGGTCGGGGGACCGGGCCGGCCGCTGTGGATAAGTCGCCGGGGTGGCCGAGGGGTGGCGCGCCTGGCCAATCTCGCAGCGGGCCTGGGGGCATTCTCGAAACCGGCGGCAGGTGCTATCCGGTGGGCGCCCAGCGATGCGGATCAAGAAGATCGAGATCAGCGGCTTCAAGTCGTTTGCCGACCGCGAGGTGGTTCATGTCGACGACCACGTGACGGCGGTGATCGGGCCCAACGGGTGCGGCAAGTCGAACATCGTCGACGCGATGCGCTGGTGCCTCGGCGAGCAGCGGGCCAAGCACCTGCGCGGCACGGGGATGGCCGACGTGATCTTCGCGGGCTGCAGCGTGCGCGGGCCGGGCAACGCGGCCGAGGTGACGCTGACCTTCGAGAACAGCGGCAACGTGCCGCTGGCGTACCTCAACTTCGCAGAGATCGCGGTGACCCGCCGGCTGCTGCGCGACGGGACCTCCGAGTACCTGATCAACAAGGTGAACTGCCGCCTGCGCGACGTGCAGGAGCTGATGACGGGCACGGGGGCGGGCACGCGCGGCTACTCGATCATCGAGCAGGGCCAGGTCGGTCGCATCGTCAGCAGCAAGCCGGAGGAGCGGCGCTACATCATCGACGAGGCGGCCGGCATCACGCGCTTCAAGGCGCAGAAGCAGGCGGCGGAGGTGAAGATCGGGCAGACGCAGCAGAACCTGCTGCGGGTGCGCGACGTGCTGGGCGAGCTCGAGGGGCGGCTCGGCAACCTGCGGCGGCAGGCGCAGAAGGCCGAGCGCTACAAGCGGTATCGCAGCGAGCTGCGGGCGCTCGATCTGTGGATGGCGAGCCATCGCTTCCTCGAGCTGACGATGACGGCGCGGGTGCTCGAGGCCCGGCGGGTGGATCTGAGCGAGCAGGCGCAGGCGCTGCGCGGGGCGCTGTCGGCCAACGAGGCCCGCGGTGAGGCGGCCCGGCTGGCGGCGACGCAGGCGGAGCAGGAGCTGGGCGAGCGCCAGCAGCAGGTGTTCGACCTCGAGAACCGGGTGCGCCTGGCCGAGACGGAGGAGCAGTACCGTCGGCGCGAGCAGGAGCAGCTGCGGGTGAGCGCGACGCAGGCGCGGGCGGAGGCGGGGGTGCTGACGCGCAGCCTCGAGGCGCTCACGCAGGAGCTGGCGCAGGTGCAGGCGCAGCACGAGGAGGTGCTGGCGGGCGGCGACGAGGGGCACGCGGACGCGGCGGAGCGGCTGCAAGAGGAGCACGACTCGCTGGCGGCGCGGCTGCGCGGGGAGAGCTCCGAGCACGAGCGGCGGCGGCAGGAGCTGTCGCGCCTGCAGAGCCGCGAGGCGAGCGTGGCGGCGCAGCTGGGGGCGCGGGCGGAGGGGCTGGTCGAGCTCGAGCAGCGCTTGCAGGGCTTGGCGGCGGAGATCGAGCTGCAGCAGATCCAGGCGGAGCGCGACCAGAGCGACCTCGAGGTCGGGCTCGGCGCGCGCGATGCGGCGGCCGAGCGGGTGATGGAGCTGGGTCAGCGTCGGGCGGTGATCGACCGCGAGAAGGCGGAGCTCAAGCAGCGGGTGCGGGCCTCGGAGCAGGCGCTGGACGCGGCCCGCGGTGAGCTGCAAAAGCTGCGATCGCGGGCGCAGTCGCTCGAGGAGATCCAGGCGCGCTACCGCGGCTGCGCGAGCGGTGTGCAGCTGATCATGCAGCACCGCGAGCAGCTGGGGGTGCTGGGGATCCTGGCGGATCAGCTGAGCGCGCCGGCGCGGCTGGAGGCGGCGCTGTCGTCGGTGCTCGGGGATCGCCTGCAGGGGGTGCTGGTGGCGGCGCCGCAGGGCGGGGCGGGCGGGGTGGCGCTGCTCAAGAAGAAGCAGGAGGGGCGCACGAGCTTCTTGCCGCGCGCGGCCCGGGCCCCGCAGCTGTCCGTGTGGACAGGTCCCTCGGGACCGGTCGCAAAGGACATGTCGGAAGAGGCAGGCGGTGGGTTGTCGATCTCGCTGGCCGAGCACTCGGCGCTGGGCGCCGCGCCGCTGCCGGGGGTGATCGGGCGGCTGGTGGATCTGATCGAGGTGCCGGCGGAGTACCAGGCGCTGGCGCAGGCGCTGCTGGCGGACACGCTGGTGGTCGAGACGCTGGATCACGCGCTGGCGCTGTGGGAGCAGGGGGCCTATCCGGGGCCGATGGTGACGCTCGAGGGCGACCGGGTCGAGGCGTCCGGGGTGGTGGTCGGCGGGTCGGCGAAGGGGCTCGACGCGGCGCTGCTGCAGCAGAAGCGGGAGATCCGCGAGCTGCACGCGCAGATCGAGACGGACGCGGCGGCGCTCGAGCGGGCCCGCGAGGCGCACCACGTGGTGGTCGAGCGGCAGTCGGCGCTCGAGCACGAGCGCGAGCACAGCGAGGCGGCGCTGCTCGAGGCGGAGAAGATGAAGCTGACGCGGGCGCAGGAGGTGACGCGCCTGACCTCGGAGATCACGCGGCTGGGGCAGCGGGTCGAGCAGGGGAACCGGGAGCGCGAGCGCCTGAGCCAGAGCCTGGGGAGCCGCCGCGAAGAGGGGCAGCGCTTGCTGGACGAGCTGGGTGAGGCGCGCGCGCGCCTGCCGGAGCTCGAGCAGCAGACCCGCGAGGCGGAGGGCCGCATCGAGACGCTGCGCGAGCAGCAGGCGCAGGTCGCCGAGATGCTGACGGAGGCGAAGATCGCGTTGGCGAGGTTCCAGCAGCAGCGCGACGCGCTGGCCCAGGCGCGCGGGCGGCTCGAGCGGCAGGTGAGCGGCGAGCGCGAGCGGCTGACGCGGCTGACGCAGAGCTTTGAGACGGGGGAGGCGCGGGCGCTGGTGCTGCAGGCGGAGGCGGAGGCGGCGGCGGAGCTGCGGGCGACGCTGCTGGTCGAGCACCAGGCGGCGGGCGAACTGCTGCAGGCGGCGCGGGTGGCCCACGAGGCGGCGCGGGTGGCCCAGAGCGAGGTGGACCTGGCGGTGAGGAACCTGCGCGGGAGCTTCGACGTGCAGCGCGAGCAGCTGGGGGAGGTGGAGCTGGGGCTCAAGGAGCTGCGCCTCGAGCTGACGCACCTGACGGACGACATCCGCGAGCGCCAGGACGCCGAGCTCGCGCTGGTGCTGGCGGATCACCACGACCGACCGATGGCGGGGCCGGAGGAGATCGAGCGGCAGAAGGAGCTGAAGCGGGTGCTCGCGCGCATGGGCGAGGTGAACCTGACGGCGATCGACGAGTTCGAGGAGGTCTCGGGGCGGGTCGACTACCTGACGACGCAGAAGAACGACCTCGAGACGGCGATCGCCCAGCTGCAGGAGGCGATCGACAAGATCAACAAGACGACGCGCGAGCGCTTCGTGGAGACGTTCAAGCAGGTCAACGACATGTTCCAGCAGGTGTTCCCGCGCCTGTTTAGCGGCGGGACGGCGGTGCTCAAGCTGACCGATCCGTCGGACATGTTGGGGACGGGCGTGGAGATCGTGGCCCAGCCGCCGGGCAAGCAGGTCCGGAGCCTGGAGCTGCTGTCGGGCGGCGAGAAGGCGTTGACGGCGGTGTCGCTGATCTTTGCGATCTTCCTGATCAAGCCGAGCCCGTTCTGTCTGCTCGACGAGGTCGACGCGCCGCTCGACGAGGCCAACGTCGGCCGCTTCGGGGCGATGGTGGCGGAGATGGCGGAGCACACGCAGTTCATCATCATCACGCACAACAAGCGGACGATGGAGATCGCGGACCGGCTGTACGGGGTGACGATGGAGGTGAAGGGGGTGTCGAAGCTGGTGAGCGTGAACATCCGCCGCGCGGTCGAGATGGCGGTGGCGTAGCGGCTGCTGGCGCGGGCGCGCGAGCCGGGTTACACGGGGGGTCATGACGAAGCCCTGGATGTTGTATGGCGCGAATGGTTACACGGGCGAGCTGATCGCCAGGGCGGCGGCGCAGCAGGGGCTGCGGCCGATCCTCGCGGGCAGGAACAGGGCGGCGATCGAGAAGCTGGCGGGCGAGCTGGGGCTTGAGCATCGGGTGTTCGACCTCGGCGACGGTGATGCGCTGGCGGGGCAGATCGAGGGGATGGCGCTGGTGCTGCACACGGCGGGGCCGTTCTCGGCGACCAGCGAGCCGATGCTGACGGGGTGTCTGCGGGCGCGCGCGCACTACCTGGACATCACCGGGGAGATCGGGGTGTTCGAGGCCTGCAAGGCGCGCGACGCGGAGGCGAAGCAGCGCGGGGTGGTGGTGCTGCCGGGGGTGGGCTTCGACGTGGTGCCGTCGGACTGCCTGGCGCGCGCGCTGGCGGAGGCGCTGCCGGGGGCGGTGAAGCTCGAGCTGGCGTTCCAGGCGCTGGGCTCGATGAGCCGCGGGACGATGAAGACGATGATGGAGCACGTGGGCCACGGGGTGGAGGTGCGCCGCGGCGGGAAGATCGAGATGGTGCCGGCGGGGTCGCTGCAGCAGACGATCGAGTTCTCGGGCAAGCGGCGCACGGTGGTGGCGATCGGCTGGGGCGACGTGTCGACGGCGTATCACTCGACGGGGATCGGGGACATCACGGTGTCGATGACGCTGCCGCCGGCGCAGCTGCGGGGATTGAAGCTGCTGGGGCTGCTGGGGCCGCTGCTGCGGCGTCCGGCGGTGATCAGGCTGCTGCAGGCGATCGTGGGGCGGACGGTGCACGGGCCGAGCGAGCAGCTGCGCGAGTCGGCCCACGCGGAGCTGTGGGGCAAGGTCACGGGGCCCGACGGGTCGTCCGTGGAGGGCCGGCTGCGCACGCCGGAGGGTTACACGACGACGGTGATCACGGCGCTGGAATGTGTGCGGCGGACGCTGGGCGAGGGGGCGGCGGCGGGGTATCAGACGCCTTCGTCGGCGTTTGGCGCGGGGCTGGTGCGGGCGTTGCCGGGGTTTGTGCTGGAGATCGGGGACGTGCGAGCGGCGGGCTGAGGCGCGAGGGGGCCGCGTCGTCTGAGAAAGTTCTCAGGGGAGTCTCAGGTGCGGGGCTGGGCGCGGGGGTATGCCGGCTGGCATGCGCTTGCGAAGTCTGTGCTTGAGCCTGGGGATCGCGGCGGTCGGGTGTGAGACGCCGTCGGCAGAGAGCTGTCCGCAGGGACAGGTGACGGAGCGACGCGGGGCGGCGAGCTCGGCGAGCGCGTGGGCGGTGGTGACGGCGCCGCGGGACGTGGCGCTGCTGCAGGCGACGGCGCGGGTGGTGCTGTCGGGGGCGAACCAGGCGGTGATCAGGCCGCTGTTTCGGGCCCAGATCGTGGGCTTTCGGGCGATGGCGGGGGATCGGGTGAAGGCGGGCGATCCGGTGGTCGACGTGATCATGCCGGAGGTGGTGACGGCGGCGGCGAGCTACCGCGGGGCGGTGCTGCGGGGCGAGGTGCAGGCGGCCCGGCGCGACAAGCTGCGCGGGCTGCGAGAGGAGGGGCTGGTGGCCGAGGCGGCGGTGTTCGATGTGGCGGCGAAGGCGGCGGAGACGGAGCAACAGGCGTTGCTCGCGGCGGCGACCTTGCGGGCGGCGGGGATCGATCCGGGGCGGGCGAAGGACAGCCTGCGGACGCCGCGGGTGAGCCTGCGCAGCCCGATCGACGGGGTGGTGCGCGAGCTCGGGGGGAAGCTCGGGGAGGTCGTGGAGGGGCAGGGGACGCCGGTGGCGGTGATCGTGGGCGAGGGGGTGCCGCGGGTGGAGGCGCGGTTCCTGCACGCGCCGCCGGAGGGCTGCACGATGCGCTTCGTGGCGGTGAACGGGGCGGTGTGGCCGCTCGACCCGATCCCGGTGGCGCGGGTGATCGAGGCGGACGATGGGGCGAGCGTGCTGTGGTTTTCGGTGGCGGACGAGCGCACGGCGTTCGCGGGGCTGCGGGGGGCGGTGGAGTGTGTGAGCGACGACCCGGCGGTGGTGCAGGTGCCGGGTGGGGCGATCGGGCGGGTGGGTGAGTCGCTGGTGGTGTATCGCCGCGAGGGCGCGACGGTGACGGCGGTGCCGGTGAAATTGTTGATGGCGTCGGGGGCGTCGGCGCTGGTGCGGGCGGTCGATGGCGAGGGGCTGCGGGCGGGGATGCTGGTGGCCGAGGACGCGAGCGCGGAGGCGCGGGCGCAGGCTGCAGAGGCGGGAACCTCGGAGGTGGCGCCGTGATCGAGGCGCTCGTCGGCTGGGCGGTGGCGCGGCGCAAGCTGGTGCTGGTGTTGACGTTGATCGCGGCGCTGGTGGCGGCGTTTGTGTGCACGGGCCTGCGCTTCGACGCGCTGCCGGACGTGACGACCAACCAGGTGCTGGTGCTGACGCAGGCGCAGGGGCTGACGCCGGAGGAGGTGGAGAAGCTGGTGACGCGGCCGATCGAGCTCGGGCTCGGCGGGGTGCCGGGGATGGTGAAGCAGCGCAGCATCTCGCGGTACGGGATCTCGTCGATCACGGCGGTGTTCAGCGATGATGTCGATCCCTTCCTGGCGCGGCAGATGGTGCAGGAGCGGCTGGCCCTGGTCGCGGACCGCCTGCCGGAGGGGGTCGCGGCGCCGGAGCTGGGGCCGCTGACGGGCGGGCTCGGGGAAATTTTTCACTTCACGGTGCGCTCGCCGGTGCG
>JBGAUO010000108.1:0-16553 GCA_044228605.1 Nannocystis sp.
CGACCCGGCGAGCGACACGCTGCGGACGGTCACGCGCAAGCGCCTCGGCAACCTCGCCGGCGCGGCCCTGCTGCGGCGGAACCCCGCCGGCGGCGCTCCGGAGATCGTCGCCGTCAAGACCGACGAGTACACCGCCCCGTCCGTGTTCCCCAGTGATCGCCCGCTCGGCGAACCGGCCGGCATCTACCTGTTTCGCCTCGTCGACGACACGCTGGTCCAGACCGACTTCGTGCCATCGCCGCCGCCGCCCGCCAGCGGACGGCTGATCCAGGGTGTACCGCTGGTCGGTGATCTCGACGGTGATGGCAGCGACGAGATCGTGGTCCGGCTCGGCATCGTCGACGGCGAAGGGACCAACGAGCGCGACGCCACCATGATCGTCACGGGCAGCGACGCTGGCGCGCGCCAGTCGCTGATCCTGGCCGACCTGCGCCCGATCGCGATCCACGATCTCGACGCCGACGGCGACGACGAGCTGATCGTCTCCGACAGCGTGAGCGCGCCGGACGACCAGGTGTGGGTGCTCGGCAGCGGCGACGCACCGCCGCCGCGGGGCGTCACCGGCCTGCCCGAACCCGTCGCCGCCGCGCCCGCGGCCGACCCGGTGATCGCCACGATGTGGCGCCACGCCGACGAGCTGGCGCAGATGGGGCTCGTGCGGACGGCCGCCGAGCGCCTCGCCAGCCTGACCGACCAGGTCGCCGATCCGGAGCTGCACGCCCGCGCCTTGCTGCGAGCGGGTGAGCTGTACGACCTCCTGGACGCCGACGCCCGCGCCGGTGAGCTGTTCGCCCGCGCCGCGCTGGCCCCCGCCACCGCGCTCCAGGCCCACAGCGCCGCCGCGCGCTCGTTCCTCCGCCTCGGCCGGCTCGACCAGGCCGCGGCCGAGCTCGCGGCGGCCCGCCTCGTCGGCGAGCCACCGGCCGCGCTCGCGGCCGCGATCACGGCGCTGGGCGGCAAGCCCGGCGTCGACCTCGACTTCGCCGCCCCGCTCGCGCCGATCTGGCGGATCGCCCAGCCACTCGCGCTGCGGCGCGACGGCGCTGGCCAGGCGCTGCACATCGACGCCATGGTCGCAGGCGAATTGGCCTCGGCGCCGCTCCACGTCACCGGCCCCAGCCTGACCCTGGCGATCGACATCGACCTCGCGCGCGCCGAGTGGGGCAGCGGTCTCGAGGTGGGCCTGGTCCGCGATGGTACCTCCCTCGACGACGGCAGCAGCCCGCTCGGCGTGGCGATCACCACCACAGGCGGCGGTCGCAAGCGGACCCACGAGATCGCGTGCATGAGCGGCGGCCGTCGCAGCATCGCCCGCATTGAAACCCACCTCGGCGACCCCCGCCACGTGCTCGGGCGCCTGGCGATCCGCGCGACCTACCTGCCCGAGCTCGGCGAGTGGACCTGCAAGATCGATCGTGACAGCGGCGAATCGCTGTTCTATGCGCGTAACGGCCTCCCCGTCGAGATCCGCGAGCCGGGGCCCTTGCGGCTCGCCATCACCGCGACGAACGGCGCCGGAACATGGCTCGAGGCCACCCTCGATCGCGTCGTCGTGACCGGCGCCAGCCTCGGCGACACGGCAGCGGCGACGGATGACCCCGAGCTCGCCGCGGCCCGCCAGGCCCTCGTCGAGGACGATCCACGGACCGCCCTGGCCGCACTCGGCCGCGCCCATGCGCCGGGCCCCACCGATCGCCTGCTCGCTGTCGTCGCCCTCGCCCGCCTCGGCCGCTTCGCCGAGGCCACCCGGGCGCTCACCCCATTGCTCACCGATCCGTCCAGCGATGAGGCCGTCCGGGCTCCCCTGAACGCCCTCCTGCGCAACAGCCCCGACGTGTTCCGCGGGCTCGTGCACGACGCCGTCGGTCCGGTGCAGTTGCGTCTGCGCGTCACCGACGCCGTGCGCCAGGCGCTCAAGATGACACCGGACTCGCACAACGTGGCGATGGCGTGGAACGGCCTCGCCGAGCTCGATCTAGCGACCGACATGTTCGCGATCCTTCAGCTCCACGCCGACGCGGCCGACGCTCGCGGAAATCTTGCCGTCGTCAAGGCCGACTGGGAGGCCGCCCGGCTCGCCCTCGACGATCGGTCGCGCCTGGTCGATCCGCTCGAGGTGTCTCAACGCGGCTGGATGACCGTGGCGATCCACATCGAGCTTGCGAGGCTGGCGGCAGTCGCCGGCGATCTCGCTGGCGCCGAGCGCGAGCTGCAACCCTACGCGAACGCCCCCGTGCTCGATCCTCTGTTCGTCGATCGCGTGCTTGCACACGACGAGCTCCGCCCGCTCTGGGGCCTCGTACGCCGCTGACCGACCGCCCAAGCTCGGTCCCAGCGATCCACCCGGCGATCCACCCGGCGATGCACCCGGCGTCAGCCGGCGATCGGAGCCTCCCACGCGGACCTTCGCCGCGCCGCTCCCGACGCTCACCGCTCGCGCTTGCCGCTGTCCTTCCGGGCCAGCCCACTGACGACATGCTCACCCACGAGGGTGATCGCGGGGGCCAACATGACCAGGTACTTCGGTGTGTTCGCAAATCGCCACCATCTTCGGCATCGCATCATTCCATCCGCTGCCCCGATGCCCGGGCAGCAGCTCGCGCTCGGCCTCGCGGACTCCGCCAATCTCAAGCCGCCCGACGACACCCAGTCCTCGCCAAGGCCGCGTCGCGGAGACTGGGTTCACCGACTGTCGATCCGCGCGCCTCCGCCGGCACACAGCAGCGACGTCTTGCCGGAGCCGGTGGCCTGCGACGAGCGGTTCCAGCGGCATGGGCGGCGCCGCTGCGCCAGGCGGCCTTGAAGTCGACGCGGACGCGACCGACGGGGAGGCTCTCCGCGACTGCGGCCAGCAGCGCCTGGTCGTAGCCCAGACGCACGGCCAGCGGTCCGCCGAAGGACAGCACCCATTGTCGATAGCCCACCTGGGCGAGCTGGGGCGAGCACACCCGCGCATGGTGCGGTAACTCTGACCTGCCCCCCAAAGCTGGGGAAGCGGGCGCGGTCTGCCTCACGACTCGCGACGTGCTCACGGTACGCCAGGAAGCGGCAGCTACAGTCAAAAGGACCCTGGCCTGGGAGGATGACTGACCCGCTGCCGGGAGCTGGGGGAACGTTACCGGGCGCGGCTCGGGCCCCCGTCGAGGCGAGATACGCCGTACCCTGTACCTGTCCGAGGCCCCGCCATGCCCCTCTATCGCTACGTCGGACCCGCAGCGATCCGCGATCGTCCGCGCGGGGAGGCCGGCACCTGCATCCGCTCGCCGGCCGATCTCGCACGCTGGCTGCACACCGAACCCGAGGCACTCCAGGCCCCCGCCACTTTCGTCGTAGACGCGGACGGCCAACTGCGACTCGCACCGCGCCGCTCGGAGCACATCGACTGCGCGGCGGGCGATCCCGTGCGAGCCGCCGGGGAGATTCGCTTCGCCCGCTCGCCCCGCGAGGGGTTCGTCGTCGTCGAGATCACCAATCAGTCGACGGGCTACTGTCCCGATCCCGACTGTTGGTCCGCCGTACACGCCGCTCTGCAGACGGCAAGCATCGTGGCCCCACTGGGTTTCACGAGCGAGTTCTTGTTTCGAAAATGTCCACAGTGCGGACAGACCAACCTCGTGAAAGAAGAGGATTTCACTTGCGCCGTCTGCGACGCAGCGCTGCCGCAGCGCTGGAATTTTTGAACAAGGTGGGGGGGCACCAGGTGCCAACTCGACACCGCTTCGTCGGGTCGCTGTGCAGGCGCGGGGGCCGGGCTGGACTACCTCGCGCTCGGGCAAGGCGCTGCGAGGGCGGCCCGCGGCGGCGACCTGCCGCGCCGCGAGGCGGTGCGCGACTTGTGGGTCACCGGCTCGCGTCGACGGGTCGTAGATCGAAGATCCAGTCCTCGTGGTGGAGAATCAGGACCCGCGGTGCAAAGGCCGCGACGCACACGAGGTCGCCGTCGAGGACGAGATCGTCGCCGCGGGCGTGCGCCAGCAGCTCGGCGGCGCGGCAGTAGTGGCTGGTGAGGTCGTCCGTGACGACCCACAGCGGCTCGTCAGCGAGCTCGGCGAGGCAAGGGGCGAGGGCGGCGAGGCGATCGTCGATGAGCCGGCCGTCGACCGCGGCGCCAAGAGCCCGGGCGTGGTCGATGATCGCGTCCACGCTGAGCACGAGCGTAGCCAACGGGAGCTCGCCCCACGGCGGGGTCTGTCCGGGGTGCGCCCGGGCCCAGAGGGCCGCCATGCGGGCCCGCGAGGCGGCGTGGCGGACGGTGGCGGCGGCGGCGAGGCCCGGGAACAATCGCTCGAGTCGTTGCACGACGTCGTCGATCGGGGCCGTGGGGAGCACCGGGGTATCCTAGCCCGTCTCTTGCCGCTTCAGGGCTCCTTAGTGTCGGGGTGACGCGCCGGGCAGGTGTTCAGCGCAGCGCGCCCTTGACTCGGAGGGTGAGGGGGCCTGCCACGGAAGGTGACACGGGCAGCCCGTCCTCGACGTAGGTCTGGGAGAACTCGATCGAACCCTTGCCAGCCGCGCTCGCGGGAGCGCCGCTCGGTCGTCTCGATGCGCATCGTGAAGTCGAACTCGCGGTCATCTTCATCGCGCACCTTGCCACCGACCTCGCCCGCCGATGTGATCACCGCGATCGTTTCGGTGGGCAGCGGTTAAGAGTTTTCATCTGGAATTTTTCCCGCCGGCCGAGTACCGGGCGCGGCGTAATCCGCGGATGCGGTCGAGGAGCGAACCCGGAGGGGAGCCCGGACGGCCTCGGGCAGCAAGAGTTGGGGCAGGTTTCTCGGTGGCGCTGGGCGTGGGCGGGCAGTGAGGGCGGTGTCCGGCGAGCGAACGACATGGGGAGTCAAGCGCGACACCGCCGTAAGGCATCCCCTTCTTCGGCGCCTGTGAGGCTCGGCTCGCGAAGTCGGCGTCCTGAGCTGGTCCCGCGGTTTATGGGTACCTGGTCTTAGGGTCAGGTACGCTACCCCCACGGCGGGCCGTTGCGAAACACCTCCGTCATAAACGTGACAAAGGCTCGCACCTTCAGCGGCAAGTAGCTCCGCGACGCGTAGAGCAGCGAGACGGTGGCGTCGAAGTCGGAGGCGGTCACGTCGTGAGTTGGAAACACGTCGACCAGCGAGCCTGCGGCGAGCTCCTCGGCGCACAGCCAGCGGGGCAGCAGCGTGAGGCCCTCGCCAGCGAGCGCGAGGCTGCGCAGGACCAGCCCGTCTGCCGCGACGACCTTACTCCGCGGGGTGAGCTCGCGGACCTGTCGCCGACGATCACGAAATTTCCAGCGCGCGCCGTGGCTCTCATGGGGAAATAGCAGGCACGGGGTGCTCTCGACCGCTTCGGGTCGGAGGCCCGACCTGCCGGCGAGCAACCTTGGGCTGGCGACGACCACACGAGGCATCGCGCAGAGCTTCCTGGCGACAGCGGAGGTGGGCTGCGCGGGGCCGAGGCGGATGGCGACGTCGATCTGATCCGCGATGAGGTCCGTGTAGCGAACATCGAGGACCAACTCGACGCGTAGCTCGCCATGGGAGGCCATGAAAGCCGGCAGCCAGCGGGCGAGGTGGAGCTGGGCGAAGGTGCCGGCGACCGCGATGCGGAGGAGACCTCGCGGCGCGGAGCTGAGGTCTCGCGCATGGTCTCGCGCCTGCTCGAGCTCCTCGAGCAGCGGCGCGACGCGATCGAGGTACGCCTGCCCGGCCTCGGTCAGACTGAGACGACGGGTGGTGCGCTGGAAGAGGCGGACCTCGAGCTCCGCCTCGAGCTCTGCGACCACGCGCGACACGCTCGACGGAGCGATGCGCCGCGCCCTGGCCACGGCTGCGAAGCTGCCGTGGGTCACGACCTCGACGAAGGTTTGGATGGCCTCGATGTTCATGGATTCGTGCGGATCTCGCACGAGTCTATGCCGATGCAGGCGGTTTCGCAATCGCTGCGCGCGGAGCACGGTGGTCCGTGTTCGGGGCCTGTCCCGGGCCTGAGCTGATTCATCAATCTACCCACCACACGCATTGCTGAGAGGATCCATCATGACCGTTCCCACCTACTTCTCGAAATACCCGACCATCCGCTTCGAGCGCGACGCCGACGGGGTGCTCACGATGTCGCTGCATTCGAATGGCGGCCCGCTGAACTTCACGGCGGCGGACCATGAGGCGTACGTCGACGCCTTCTACGAGGTCGGCCGCGACCGCGACAACAAGATCGTGATCCTGACCGGCGCTGGCGGCGAGTTTATCCCCGGCATCGACTTTGGCTCGTTCGGCGACGTCTCGGACCCGGATGTCTGGTCGAAGGTCCACGACGAGGGCACGCAGCTGCTCGAGAACATCGCCAACGTGCGCGTCCCCATGATCTTCGCGCTCGAGGGTCGCGCGCATGTGCATGCGGAGTACGGCCTGCTCGCGAATCTCATCGTCGCCGGCGAGGGGGCGAGCTTCAACGACCTGCCGCACTTCGCGGGCGGCATCATCGCGGGCGACGGGGTCTACACGCTGTGGAGCTACTTCGTCGGACCGGGCCGCGCGCAGGCCATGTTGCTCGACCCGGCGCCGCTGTCGGCCCGCGACGCCCACACCCTCGGCGTCGTCGCGGAGGTCGTCCCCGACGGCCAGGCGCTCGCACGCGCCAAGGTGATCGCCAGGCGCTGGCTGACCCGCACCGAGGTCGCGCGGAGGAACACCCGCATCCACTTCATCCAGCCGATCAAGGAGAGGATCGTCAAGGAGGTCGGGTACGGGCTGGCGCTCGAGGGGGCGTCGGCCGCGGCGCTGGTGAAGAGCATGAAGAGCCGGGAGCAGGCATGAACAGCGCGCGACCCAACCTGCCGAGAGTGCTGGTCACCGGGGCCTCGAGCGGCATCGGTGAGGCCGTCGTTCGCCAGCTGTGCGCCGCGGGCCATCGTGTCACCGCCATCGCGCGGCGGGCCGACCGACTCGCAGCGCTGGCCGCCGAGACGGGCGCGACGCCGCTCGTGCTCGACATCACCGATACGCCGCGGGTGTACGAGCGCCTCGGCGCCGAGGACTTCGACGTGCTCGTGAGCAACGCGGGGGTGGGGCGGGGCTTCGGCGGGTTCCTCCGCGCGACGCCGGAGGACATCGAGCGCACGCTGCGGACCAACGTGGAGGCCGCGATCCACGTGGCCCGGGCCGTCCTGCCCGGGATGGTCGCCCGCGGGACGGGCCACGTCGTGCACCTCGGATCGGTCGCGGGGCTCTACCCAATTCGCTCGGCGCTCTACGGCGCGAGCAAGGGGGCGACGCATCTGTTCGCGCAGAACCTCCGGGTCGAGCTCGCGGGTACCGGGGTGCGGACGACGGAGATCGTCGCGGGGCGGGTGCAGACCGAGTTCTTCACCGCCGCCATCGACGACGCGACGGCGCGTGCGAAGACCGCCGTCGATATCGTCGAGCTGAGCGCGAACGACATCGCAACAGCGATCGCGTGGGTCCTCGGCGCGCCCCCCCATGTGGACGTGACGACGCTCGAGATCCTCCCGACGGACCAGGCGATCGGCGGCGTCGTTCTCAAGCGGTCCGGGTCAGGATCACCATGAGCCACGAGGCGGTCCGGCCGTCGTGGGCCCTGCTCGGGAGCGTCACGGCTCTCGGACCGCTCGCTATGGGCATTCATGTCCCCGGGATCGACCGCATCGCCGCGGCGATCGGTGAGACGGCGATGCGCACGCAGCTGACCGTACCGGCGTTCCTCGTCGCCTTCGGCCTCGGCATGTTCGGGGCCGGCGAGTTCGTGGACCGGCTCGGTCTTCGCCTCGCGCTGGGCGTCGGGTTGCTCGTCTTCATCGTCGGGGCGCTCCTCGCAGGAGCATCCGCGGGGCTGCCGGTGCTGCTCGCGGGCAGGGTCTTGATGGGCGCAGGCGCGGCGTTTGCGATCGTGGTACCGCGTGTGGCGGTGGCGACGGAGCCTGCACAGGCCATCCCCGGGCTCGCCCGCCTGGCGGCGATCCAGTCGGCGGTGCCAGCATTCGCGCCGCTGCTCGGGGCGGCGCTGGTCCGCTGGGTCGGCTGGCGTACGACCTTCCTCATCCCCGGCGCCGCGGCGGTCGTGCTGGCCGTGGCGGCGATACGCTTGCTACCCAGGCGCGAGCGTGCGAGCGGCGACGGCGTAGCGACGAATGAATCGTCTTTCGCGTGGCTGCGAAGCCGCGATTGGCTGCTGCCGACCGCGGAGATCGCCCTCGTCACCGCGGTGTTCCTGGTCCTGCTGGCGCAATCGTCGAACCTGCTGGTCGAGCCGTTTCATCTCGGTGCGGGTGAGCTCGGGCTCGTGCTGGGGTCGACCGGCGCCGCCTTCGTGGTGGGCAGCCTCGTCGTCGTCAAGGCGAGGGAACCGGTGCGGTTGCAGCGTGCTGCACGTGCGGCGCTTCTGGGCGCGATGGCGCTGATCGGCGCCGGCGGATCGTCGCTCGCTGTCTGGGCGATCGGGCTCGGCGTCTACGCGGTCGCCAACGGTATTCTCGTCCCCATGGCATTTGGCGCCGTCGCCCTCGCCGCGCCCTCCGCGAAGGGGCGTGCGCTGGGCGCGGCCGGGGCGCTGCAGATGCTCGTCGGCGCAGCCGGCGGAGCGGCTGCCAACGCGCTCGGCGGGCTCACGTCGGTCACTTTCGGGGTCGCCGGCGTCCTCGTTGCGCTGGCGGTTCTGACGCTGGCGAGGAGCGGTCGACGAAGCGTCGGTGGGCGGTCCGACAGTTCCAGGCTGCGGGCCACCGGCGGACGCGGCGAGCGCATC
Organism: Nannocystis sp.; assembly: GCA_044228605.1. Classification (GTDB taxonomy): domain Bacteria; phylum Myxococcota_A; class Polyangia; order Nannocystales; family Nannocystaceae; genus Nannocystis. Next base: position 8,740 of record JBGAUO010000108.1, read on the forward strand.
GGGCGTAGTAGCTCGGGGTGATGCGGCCACTCGCCTGCTCCGGGCATTGGGGTGATGCCGTCACCTGCTCATTGGCCAGAGTGCAGCAGCGGCGCCGCAGCCCACCGGACCGCTCCGCACTCACCCTCGCCCCCAAATTCCTGCTTCGAATCCCTTAACCGCCCTCCGGCAAGTCGCCGACGCCTCGCTGGCCATCCACGCCGCCGGCTCGCTCGAGCGCGTCCTTCCGGTCACCGCCGACGAGGCCAGGCGCCAGCTAGGCGCCGACCGGGCCTGCGCCAGCCTCACCGCCGACGACTACATACAAACCCATGCCGCCCTCTCCCTGAGATTCACCGACCCCGCCGACCTCGCCCTCCCGCCCGATATCGGTGAGCTCGACCGCCGGCCTTCACCGCCCCCCGCATGTCCTGCATCACCGCCCGCGCGATGCGCCAAGGGGACGCCGTCGCCCTCGACCTCGAGACCACCCTCTTCTCGCGCCGCCTCTGTCTCGTGCAGCATGGAGCAATTTCACAATCCGCCGCGACTTCAATCTGCTCACCCTGGGCGGAGCCCGCATCCGTAGGGGGGGGGGCCCTTGTACTCGGCCCGTCGACGTGCTGTACTCGCTCCCGTACGCGGACTCCCAGATGAAAACCCTTAAACGCCAAGACCGGGTTTGAACTTCCTATCCGCAACGGAGAGAACTTTGTTTGAACCAATGGAATCAACCAATGACGCCGTGATTAAGGTCTTCGGCGTTGGTGGCGGCGGCGGTAATGCCGTAGATCACATGCTGCGCGAGCGCATCGAAGGCGTTGAGTTCTTTGCACTCAACACCGATGCTCAAGCACTGCGTAAAGCCATAGTTGGCCAGACTATCCAGATTGGTAGCGTTATTACCCAAGGTCTGGATGCGGACGGGGACCCGGAAGTGGGTCGCAAGGCGGCTGACGAAGATCGCGAAGCTCTGCGCGCTGCCCTTGAAGGCGCAAGCATGGTCTTCATCGTGGCTGGCATGGGCGGCGGTACCGGTACCGGTGCAGCGCCTGTGCTTGCCGAAGTGGCAAAAAATTTGGGGATCCTGACCGTTGCTGTCGTGACCAAGCCGTTCAACTTTGAAGGCCAGAAGCGTATGGCATTCGCGGAGCAGGGTATCTCCGAACTGTCCAAGCACGTGGACGCCCTGATTGCCATCCCGAACGACAAGCTGCTGAAATCGCTGGGTCGCGGCATCTCCCTGCTCGACGCATTCGGCGCGGCGAACGACGTGCTGAAAGGCGCAGTGCAGAGTATCGCGGAATTGATCACCCGTCCGGGCCCGATGAAGGTCGAGTTTGCTGACGTGCGCACCGTGATGTCCGAAATGGGCTACGCGATGATGGGTTCATGCGTGGCAAGTGGCGAAGGCCGTGCGGAAGAGGCGGCTGGAATGGCTATCTCTTCTCCGCTGCTGGAAGAGATCGACTTGTCTGGCGTGCGTGGGGTACTGGTCAACATTACTGCGGGCTTCGACCTGCGTCTGGACGAGATCGAAACCGTCGGCAACACCATCCGTGCCCTTGCATTGGATAACGCCACCGTGGTTATCGGTACATCTCTGGACCCGGATATGAACGACGAACTGCGCGTTACCGTTGTTGCCACCGGTATCGGTATGTAGTCCCGCACAGACTGTGCTGCACTGAAGAGCGAGCCAAGAAGCTTGTTCAGCGCAGCATCGCGGGTCATGGCGCCGGCGAACACGTCGTCACCACCCAGCTCCCCTGCTGGATCTACGACCCCGGCGCTGTTTTTCCGCTCCACCTCGACGCCGATCCGACGATGGACATCCTCGCGGCCCGCGACGGGGAGTACATCGTCGCCGGCCTCGGCGCGGGCCGCCCATTTCACCGCATGGGACGACCGCGGCCACTGGCGGCATACATCCCGCGCCACCGGGCTGCTGCCCGGTGACAGCGCGACGACCCTGGTGATCGGCGGCCGCAAGATCGGCGGTCATGGCGCGCGCCCCCGGAGGTCGCGCTGATCGCTCAGCACCTGACGCTGGGCACGTCGACGGCCGGTCCAGGCGCGACGGTGGTGCCGCGGCTGCTTGATGGTATTCGCGGTCTCGTTCGACTGGGGCTCCCCAATCAGCTGCTGCGCGGGTGTGACCTGCGTGCGTTGATGAAGGCGAGGTGCGGTGTCGAGGTGCACTGCTGCGCGAAGACCCTCGGCCGGGGGCTGGCGTGGATCGCCGCGCGTACGCAATTGGTGCGGCGGGTCGGGAAGCGGTGGTTGATACGCTTTGGGGATCTGCGGCGCCGCGATTCGGAATTGTGGCGCTGGATCGCGGAGGCGACGCCCGCGAGCGAGGGGACCTCGCTGGTCTCTTCGGGTTCGATCGGCGCGAACGAGGCGAGGGGTGAGAGCCCGCCGCGGCCCGCGACGGCTCAAGAACTTCGAGCGACCGGGGCGTCTTCTGCCGAGGATGAGCGGCGGGCTCTGGTCGAGGGGAGGCTATGCGCGTGCCTGCAGCAGGACCGACATCGTGGGTGTTGAGCGCGATTGTGATCTGGGGTAACGTCAGGACCCATGTGGCCACGGTTCCGGCCCTTTGCCTTGTTGCTCTGTGCCTTGCCCGCGTGCCAGGGGCCGCAGGCGGACACGTCTCCGTTCACGACGACGCCACCCGCCTCGGCCGGGTCGACGGGGAGTGCCGAGGCGAGCACCAGTGGTGGTAGCTTGAGCACCGGTGGCGTGGCACAGAGCTCGACCACCGGGGACCTCTCGACGACTTCGACGGGTGCTGTCGATGGGTCGACGACGTTGATCCTCGACGTCGGCTCCGTCGTGGACGCGGGCGATGGCAAGCCTGCCGGGTGCAAGGGGAAGATCGACTTCCTGTTCGTGATCTCCCGCTACGGCGGCATGTCGGGGTTTCAGAAGCAGCTCAGGGACGCGTTCCCCAAGTTCATCGACACGATCGAGTCCAAGTTTGCTGACTTCGACTACCACATCATGGTCGTCGACGGTGACGAGGACTGGGGGGCGGATGGTTGCGACCTGATGTGCCCCGTGTTGTGCACCCCCGGGTATCCCTGCGGCTACAAGCCGAAGTTCTGCGACGCCGGTCTGGGCGTCGGGGTGGTTTTTCCGGCGGGCATGGAGGCCGCGAACAAGGTTTGCCCAATCGACGGCGGACGCAACTACATGGTCACGGGCCAGACCGATCTGAAGGCGACGTTTTCATGCGCCGCACACATCGGCGTGAGTGGTACCGCGCGGATCGGCGAGGTGACGTCGATCGTGGTCCAGCCGTGGATGAACGACCGCGGGAGCTGCAATGAGGGATTTCTCCGCGACGACGCGCTGCTCATGGTGACCCTGGTCTCCAACACCTACGACGAGGGCTGGGATGCCGTCACCTCGCAGAATGGGACGCCCGAGACATGGCGGGACGCCGTGAAGGAGGCGAAGCATGGCGACCTCGAGTCGGTCGTGGCTCTGGGCATCATCCCCAACGAGGGGCCCGGATGCGCCACGAAAGATCGGCTCTGCCAGTTCCTCGAGCTGTTTCCGTACTCGTTGAACGCCGACCTCTGGGCCGACGACTACGCCACGGCCTTCGATCAGGCGACCGACCTGGTCGAGGAGGCCTGCGCCGGGTTTGTCCCGCCCGGGTAGCTCTGTGGCTCGCCGGGTGATTACCCGGCGATGTAGGCGATCGCCGGGTAGCCGTTGGCTCCGTAGCCACCCGCGTAGACCTCTCCGTACTCGCCGATCGCTAGCGCGAGGGCGAAGTGTAGGACCTGGAGGTCTTTGCGGGTGAAGGTCCACAGGGCCTCCTCCTGGGCCGTCGAATAGGCCCGCACGGTGAAGGCCGACTCGTTGCCCTTCAGCCCGCCCGTGGCGACCACGGCGTAGCCGGCGGGGCTCCACTCGAGGTCCTGGACGGCGAACTGCTTGGTCGGGAAGCTGCCGAGCGACGCCTGCCACACGAGGGTGTCTCGCCCGTCCAGGATCCGCAGGTCGCCGACCGGGGCGCAGGCGTCGTCGCAGGTGTATCCGGCGATCACGAGGCGCTGCTTGTCGTCGACGGCGATGGCCTGGGCGCCGCTCTGGAGCTTGTCGCCGGGCGGGGGGACGGTCCACGCGGTGGTCTTGGTCTTGGTGTCGAGGCGGAGGACAAAGAGGCGATCTCGTTTGTTGATCTCCAGTTCGTGGTAGCCGTTGGCTTCGCCTACGAGGGTGAGCGTGTCGCCGACGAACAAGCAGTCTCGCGGGTGCTCGGCGAACAGGTGCGTCTTATTGTCCGGCTGGTAGTCAACCTGCCAGGGTTCGCTCGGCAGGCCGGGTCGGAAGAGGTGGGCGAGCGCGTCGATGTCGTCGATCTGTCCGGTCGGGGCGGTGCCGCAGACGGCCACCATCCCCGAGTCGTGGTGGGCCAGTGCGACTGCCACCTCTTTCTTGGCGCCGAGGCCCATGTGCTTCGCGCTCTGGCCCCACGCGGGGAGCTGCAACAGGCGCCAGAACAGCTCGTTGTTGGTCTGTTGGTGGACGAGGACGAACAGCGCGCCCTCGTCGTCGATCTGGAGGTCGACGGCCTCGCAGGGGGTGTCGGGGAGCACGTCGACGATGTCGGCTGGCGCCCAGAGGCCGGCCTTGTCGCGCAGGCGGAGGTAGCAGCGCTGCTCGCCCTCGGGGGAGTGGTGGCCGAGCTCGACGAGCTCGCCGCTTGGGAGGGTGTCGATGGCGACGATCCGTCCCGGGCCGATGAGGTCGCCGGTCTCCCATAGCTGCTCGCTGCCGGGCTTGAGCAGGGCGATCTGATACGGCGCTGCCATGGTGGGGCCGTCGAGCATGTTGTCCCAGGGGGTGAGCAGCGCCTCGTGCGGGCCGTTCTGCAGTCCGGTGAGGATCGCGATCTCGCCGGTGAACGTGTTCGGCTCCGGCTGCTGCGTCAGCTCGACGATGTCGCCGAGGCCGGTGTCCATTCGGACGCCGGTCGCGTGCTCGGCGGTGACGGTGACGGTGATCGGGCCGTTGGTGGTGATCGGGTTTGGCGTCAGCTGGAAGTCGACGATGCTCGGAGGCTCCGCGGGCTGGCCCGTCGAGTCGCTGGTGTCCGTGGCTGGCGAGGTGGTGCTGTCGTCGCCGGTGTCGCTTGTGACGGTCTGTACGCCGCTGCCAAGGCTGGTTGTGGGGAGGGTGTCGTTGGTCGTGCTCGCAGGCGCGGTGGTGTCGCAGGCGTCGAACTCCTCGCAGGTCACCAGCGGATCCCAGGGCGCGGGACAGGCTGCGAGGCCCAGCATGGCGGCGAGGAGCAGGCGAAGTGATGGGGGCATGCGGAGCTCCGGCGATTGCCTCAAAAACGGGCGTGGAAGGCAAGGCCTCCGGGCAGGGGAACGACGGCGGTCCGCGACGCGACGCGGGCGAGGCGGTGGCCGCCGACGCCGACCAACACGGCGCCGACGATGACGCTGACGCCACCGACGAGCGCGAGGGTCAGGGTGGCGGGTGCGAGGCGTTCGTAGTCGCGGGTGAGGGCCTGGTCGGTGGTGACCTGGTCGCTCGTCGCAAATCCGTCGATGTCGTCGCGGAGCGCCTGCGAGTCGCGGCGCGTGGCGAGGAGGCGCCCTCCCAGGTAGCCCGCGGCGCCGGCCAGGCCGAGGCCGATGCCCAGAGTTGCGGCGCCGGCGATCATCAGGCCGCGGCCCTGGCGTGTCGGCTCTTGCGGCCGATCGCGGGGTGGTGCTGTGGAGGTGGTGTCCCGGGCGAGGACTGGCAAGAGGCTGTTCTCGGGGGCGAGGGGTGACACGGGCGATGAGGTCAGCGGTGAGGCATCGGCAGGCCCGACCGCGATTTGGCTGGTTGTGGTCCGCGGACCTGCGGGGAGCAGCGGCGGGGGTTCAGCGTCGGGTGACGTGGTCGTGGCGATGCGAGCTGGCGCGGGTCGATCGTTGCGCTTGCGCGGCTGGCATTCGATCCCGGTGGCCTTGAATTTTGCGTCGGTCTCGGCCTCGGAGGTGGCGAGGCGTGCGTGGAGCTCGGTCGCCTTCAGCGTGCGGGCCTGCTTGAGGAGCTGCTGCGCGCGACACAGGTCGTGGACTCGCTGGGGCGTCGGCCCGCTGTCGGCCAGGGCCAGGTAGGCACGGTGGGCGCGGTAGAGGTGCTTCGCCTTCTGCTCGTTCGACGTGGCGAGTCGCGCGGCGTCGAGGTTCGCCTGACCGGTGCAGCGGAGGTCGCTGGCGCTGCAGGTCGAGGGATCGACGGGCGCTGCGGCCGTGATCGCCGCGACAAACAGGTGGAGCGCAGGAGTGTGCATGATCATGGCCAGTACTCCTTGATGAAGGTGTTGGCGACGGTGGGTGGCTTGAACCTGAGTCGAGTGAGCGTGTCCCGGAGGCAGGTGGTGGCCTCGGTGCTCGGGCTGTCGATGTCGATCGTGGTGAAGTGCGGCTCGCCAGGTGAGGTCTTGACCTCGATCGAGGCTTCCATGTTGCTGGCGCAGGCGGCCAGAGCGTTGGTTGTGAGCGCTTGCTCGGGGTCGTCGGCGATGGGCTCGCGGTTTGGTCGCTGAGCTGGGAGGATCGCGGGAGGTAGGGCGCGATCGTTCTGCGCGGTCAGGGTCGTGGTTTGGGGGTTCACGGCGGGCGGTGGGGCTGGATCTTGTGTCGACCACACGAGCAGCGCGCCCACGGCCAGCAGCGCAGTCGCGGCCCAGCGTGCGTGCGTTCGTGTGGGCGGGCGCGGGGCAGGGGCAGCAGGCGCGAAGTCTGGATCGAGGGTCGTCGCTCGCTGGAGGATGTCGCGTGGGTGGAGCGGGAGGACGTTGGCGTTGTGGCTCGTGGATGCAGCGACGGGTGGTTTGTGCGAGGCGGGTGGGTCCTCGGTGGCGGCGAAGAATTGGGTCCACCCTTTTGGGTCGGCGGGAGCGGTGCTCCTCGGTGGGTGCAGCGGGACGACGAGCGCCAGCGTAGGCGGGGATGTTGGGGCGCGCGGGGAGGAGGCGGTGGGTCGGTCGTCGGCCTCGGCCTGCGCGGTCGCTTCGTCGTCGAGCACGTCGTCGGCGGTCAGGGCGTCCTCGAGGTGGGTCGCCAGCTGCTCGGCGGTGGGGCGCTGCTCGGGGTCGGGGTTGAGGGCGCCGAGGATGGCGAACGCGAGGTCGTTGGGGCACGCGGGGCAGTGCACGCGCGGGGAGATGGGGCTGGTTTGGTTTTGTGTCGTGGGGAGCTTGCCGGTGAGCAGGCGGTAGAGCAGCAGGCCGAGCGAGTAGACGTCGCTCTTGGCGGTGAAGGGGCGACCCTGGCGGGTCTCGGGGGCGGCCCAGGCGAGGGTGTGGATGTTGCCGTCCGGGATGGCGATGCGGGTCTCGGGTGGTGTCAGATATCGAGGGGTCGCGTTGCTGTAGAATTTTTCGGTGAGCTCGGCGTTTCCGAAGTCGACGAGTGTGACCGTCGGGGTGCGATCGAGATGTACGCGGGTGCTGTTCATCCTCGGCGCGGGCGGGAGGTCGATGAGCACGTTGTTGGCGTTGACGTCGCGGTGGAGGACGCCGCGCTGCCGCACCCCGATTCGCCGCTGGCGCCGCACGTGACGCTGAGCGTGGGCGTGGCCAGCGCGGTCGGTGCCGGCGCGCCTTCGCCGGCGCCGCTGCTCGACGCGCTCCGCGAGGCGCCGGAGGGCGAGCCGCGCATCGCGGCCGCGACGGCGCTGCGCTTCCAGATCTTCCGCGAGGCCGAGGCGATCCTCGTCCAGGACGCGGTGCCCTTCATCCCCCTCTACTTCTACGTGAACACGAGCCTCGTGAGTCCCCGCGTCGGGAATTTCCGCGACCGGCTGCAGAT
>JBGAUO010000109.1:0-16377 GCA_044228605.1 Nannocystis sp.
AGCGCCTCGCCCTCGCCGGCCTGATCCGCCGCAGCGCCGCCCCACCGCCGCAGGCCTGCCTCACCCGCGAGCTCCTCACCGCCGCCCGCGAACCACGCACCCTCACTGCCCTGCTCTCCCCCGACCGCGAGCTCGCGCTCACCGCCCTGCTCACCTGGGCCCGCACCACCCTCGCCAGCGACCCCGCCCTCACCGACACCCGTCAGCTCCACGCCGCCCTCCACTGCCTCGCCAGCGACACCACCGCCCCCACCCGCCCCCAGCGCCGCGCCCTCGAGCAGCTGCGCGCCGCCATCAAGCTCGCCCCAGCCACCCACGACCCGCGCACCCAGACCCTCGCCCGCATCGACTGCCAGCTCGCCCAGCGCCTCGCCCACAGCCCCACCTGGCGCCCTCCGCTGGTCTGCGGCGCCCCCCACGTCGACCCCACCACCCGCACGATCGCCGAGCTCAGCCCCCTCCTCCACGGCTTCGGCGGCCCCGATCGCCTGCCTCGCATCACCGCCGCCCTCACCGCCGACGCCCCCGCGATCCGCATCGCCGCCGTCGCCGCGCTCGGCCCCCTGTGGACCGACCCCGCCACCACAACCACCGTCGACACCTGGCTGCTGCGCGCCCTCGACGACCGCGTCCTCGGCGTCGTCGGCTCCGCCACCGACGTGATCACCGCCCATCACAGCGCCACACCTCGCCCCCCCGCCATGACCGCCGACGACCCGCTCGCCCAGCGCCTCATCGCCCTCGCCACCGAGCTCCGCGACCGCGACCCCGAGCTCCACAGCACCCTGCTCGCCGCCCTCGCCGCCACCCGTGTCCCCCAGGCCCGCACCACCTGCGAGACCAGCCGCGCCCACCCGAGCCCCGCCGTCCGCAAGGCCGCCCGCGCCTGCATCACCGAACTCACCGGCAAGGACCCCGGCCCACAAAGCCCCACCGCCGCGATCCCACCCCCGCCCATCGACCCCACCACGGTCCTCGGCAAGACCGTCGTCTGGACCCTCACCACCGCCGCCGGCGACCTCACCATCGACCTCGACCCCGCCGCCGCCCCCTGGGCCGTCGCCACGATCGTCACGCTCACCCGGCGCGGCTTCTACGACAACCTCCACTTCCACCGCGACGTCCCCGGCTTTGTCCTGCAAGGCGGCGACCCCGAGGGCACCGGCTGGGGCGGCCCCGGCTTTGTCCTGCCCAGCGAACCCAGCCCGCATCGCTACGATCGCGGCGCCGTCGGCATCGCCGACGCCGGCAAGGACACCGGCGGCAGCCAGTTCTTCTTGATGTACGCCCGCGCCCCCCACCTCGAGGGTCGCTACACCTGGATCGGCCGCCTGCGCCCCGAGCACCTCGATCGCCTCGACCTGCTCACCCTCGGCGACACGATCCTCTCCGCCCGCGTCGAGCTCACCCCGCCCTAACCACCCGCGACCCATCCCGCGTCACACACGACGTTGGGAGCCGCGAGGGGAAACCTCCTCACACAGTCGAGACGGACCTCGTCGGATCCCACGGCGAGGCACATCGCAAAGGCGCAGGCACCGGGCATCGTGCCCCACAGGGCGTCGAACACCTCGTAGCCGATGTCAAAGGCACCCCAGTGGCGGCGAATCGCGGTCCCGTCACCACGGATCAACACATAGCCGTCATCGGAGTACTGTCCGCCGTTTTCCTCCCAGCTCCAGCGCACGATCCCCGGCGTCCGATCACGAAGTGCCGTCAATGCACACGTGAGCGCCTCCGGATTTGTCACCGTGATGCTGGTGCAGTCGATGTCCTGGATGCACACAGCCTGGATGATCGGACACAGCGCCTCCCCGCACAGCGGGTCGGAGGGCACGGTACCGAAGTCGCCCTCCGGGTCGTCGACGATGCACGCGCACACATCCCCGCCCGGCTCCACCCCGGTCGTGCCGTCACAGCCGAAGTCGACATTGTCCCCGGTCGTGCCGCTCGTGCTCGTCGAAGCGCCGGTCGTGACCTCGGTGGTGCCGACCTCGGTCGTACCCGCCGTGGTCGTGCTCGCCCCCGTGGTCGGCTGCGCGTCCGTGCCGGCGCCCGTCGTCCCCGTCGAGGCTCCTGTCGTGGCCGTAGCGTCTGTAGCGGTGGTGGGTCCCCCGTTGGCTCCGGGGCAACCGCCGAGCCACAGGAGTGCGCTCATCAAGATACCCCCTCGCAGCCTCTGGCCGGCCCCCCTCACAGATCACTCCATGCCCATCCCAGGTCGCAGGTGACATGGGGAGCCGCCAGCGGAAAATTACTCAGACATTCGAAGCGAAGCTCCTCGGATCCCGCGGCGAGGCACATCTCGAAGGTGCAGGCGTTGGGCATCGTGCCCCAATCGGCGTCGAACACCTCGAAGTCGAGGTCCATGGCAGCCGAGTGGCGGCGGATCGCGGTCCCGTCGGCGTTGATCAACACATAGCCGCCGTCCGAAAACTGTCCGCCATCTTGCTCCCAGCTCCAGCGCACGACCCCCGGCGTCCGATCCCGAAGGGCCGTCAACGCGCACGTGAGCGCATCGGGGTTCATCACCATGAGCTGGCGACAGAACATCGTCTTGACGGCCAGGACCTTCGGACACAGGGCCTCCCCGCACAGCGGGTCCGAGGGCCAACCCGGGCCGCCCTCCGGGTCGTCGACGATGCACGCGCACACATCCCCGCCCGGCTCCACCCCGGTCGTGCCGTCACAGCCGAAGTCGACACCTCCGGTCGTGCTCCCGCCGCTGCAGTCGTCAGTCGTGCTCCCGCCGCCGGTCGTCGTGCTCCCGCCGCCGGTCGTCGTGCTCCCGCCGCCGGTCGTCGTGCTCCCGCCGTCGGTCGTGGTCGGCTGCGTGTCCGCATTCGTCCCCGTCGTCCCCGTCGTCCCCGTCGTGGCGTCGGTCGCGGTCGATCCACCGGAGCAACCGCATAACCACAGGAGCACGCTCATCGTGCTCGCTCGACGAACCTTCACCGCCTGAAGACTGAGACGCATCTCGACCTCCCACCCAAAAGTGGGCCCTCGCCGCCGCCAGGCGAGCTGCAAAGTTTTCACCCGCATCGCCTCGAAGATCGAAGCGCCTGCGCGCCGCCTCGCGCGCGCGCCCCCCCCGCTACGGACAATACCCGTCCGGCATCGCCTCCGGCGCCCCCTGCAGCCCGTACACGAAGCGATGAAACAGCGAGCGCACCACCGGCGCCGCCAGCTCGCAGGTCAGGTGCTGCTCCAGCCCCGGCGTTGTCATCTGCCCCAGCACGTGCGCCGCGAAGAACTCGCGCATCGCGTCGCGCAGCGCCTGCGCCCCGGCGATCCCCGCCACCCCCGCGAACAGCCGCTTCCCGTCCTCGTACGCCGCGAGCGGCGTGGTCCGTCCCCACGGGTTTGGATCATAAAGCCGCACCGGCGGATCGTTCATATCGAGCCCCGCCTCCGGGAACATCGGCACCCCGGTGTTCCACTCGTCCCACGCCTCGTCGATCCACCCGTCGCGCGCGTGCATCGGCCGGGCCCCGCGCCCGTACCAGCTGTGAAACAGCTCGTGCGGCAATGCGTACACCGCCGAGGTCGTCCCGCCGTCGTACTCCATCCCCTCGTTGATCGCCACATACGCCGTGAACCGTGGGTACGCATATTCCCCCGTCGAATCACTGAACTCGAGGAACGCGTCCGCCAGCACCTGATGCAGCTGCGCCGAGCTCTCCGGCGTCTCGATCGTGCGATGCAGCTCCACGGCCACCGCCGGCCCGTCCTGCGCCATGATCACCTGACTGCTCGACTCGACCCGGCTCGCCGGCGTCAGCACCAGCATCGTCGACTGCGCCGTCGAATACTCCGGGAAGTCGATCGACCAGCGCGCCGGCCCCAGCTCGCTGACCTCGCCGTTGCTGATCAGCCGCTGCTCCTCCGGCGCCCCCAGCACCTCCACCGTCAGCGCGATCGGATGCCGGTCGTGGATGAGATTGGCCGGCAACCACTGCTCGAGGAACATGCGCGGCGCCAGGTCGCTAAACCCGAAGTCCCAGGTCACCCCGTCGACGTCAAACGCAGGCGGCGGCGCGGCGATGCCCGGCAGCATCGTCAGCGGGTAGCGCAGCTCCAGCGTGTGCTCCGAGCAGGCCGGCAGCGCCACGCCCAGCACCCGCATCTCGCGCCCCGGCCCGCCCCCCAGGTCCCGCTCCGGCATCAGCCCGGCATCGACCATCGCCCCGTCGAGCTTAACCTCGGTGATCGTCGCCTGCCGCAGATCGAAGATCGGCCGCCCCGCCTCCGCGATCACAAAGCGCAGCCGCGCCACCACCTCGGTCGTCTGCGCCGCGACATCCAACACCAGCTCCGCCTCCAGCGCGAGCACGTCGATCGGCACCGCCTGCGCGCCGTCGACCCGCACCGGCAGCGGCGCCACCAGCAGGTCGCCCGCCCGGCAATCCTCGTCCTCCCCCCCGCTCGTGCTCGCCGCGCCGCTCTCATCGCTGGCGCCCGAGCTGCTCGTCTCCGCCGCCCCGGTCGTCGGCGCCTGCGTGCTCGCCTCGTCGCCGCCGCTGCTGTCCGCACCCGAGCTCGACGTCGACCCCGCCGCCCCCTCGCCCGTACAGGCGCACAGGAGCAGCCCCAGCCACCAGCCGCGCCGCTCACTCGATGACGAGGGGCATCTCCTTCCACAGCATCTGGAAGTTCGCCAGCGACTTCTGCTGCCACGCCGTCGCGTTGCTGCCGACCAGCTTGAGCTGCGGCGTCCCGGCCTTGCGCGCCCCGACGACAAACAGGCTCAGCGCCGTGATGCCCGAGCTGTTGAGGAACTTCAGCTCCTTGAAGTCCAGCACCAGGCGCGCGCTGCCCACCGCCGCCGCCGCGTCGTGCAGCAGCTTGGCCACGTTGTCATACGCCTTCACGTTGGCCAGGCGCAGCGCCCCGCTGAAATAGACGGTCGCCGTCTCCGCAGAGAATCGCACCACAGCTTCGGTTTCGCGGACTTCCATGTTCATACTCCCTCCAGGGTCTGGAACGCGCGGACCGTCACGCTGTGGCGGCCCTGCTCGTCCTCGTTGAAGCGCACCCCCACGCGGACCCCGTGGTCCTTGCGCAGCATCAGCAGCCCGATACCCGAGCGCTGGGCCGCGGCGGCGTTCTCGGTCTTGCCCTCGAGGATCTGCAGGTAGACCGCGTCGAGGTCGGTCTGCTCCTGCATCGCCCGCAGGTACTCCTCGAAGCGCTGGGCGAAGGCCGGCGTGGTCCCGTTCTCGACCTCGAGCATCAGCACCCGGCTAAAGTGCTTCACCCGCACCATCACCTGCGCCTCGCGCTTGCGCGAGAACTTGGCCGCGTTCTCGATCAGCTCCTGAAACACCGTCGAGATCGCCGTGTCGATCGAGCTCATCGCGTCGCGATGATCGCCCGCGTACGCCGTCGCCACGTAGCCGGCCACGAAGTCCGAGATGAGCCCGCAGCGCTGCCAGTGCGCCGTCAGCTCGCTGGGCGACAGCGTCAGCGAGAGCTGGGCCTCTGGCACCAGCTCGCCCGGCACGAAGTCGAAGTCGCCGTAGATCCTCTGAGAGTCCCGATTGCTGATTGTAGTGCTCATGGCAGCCTCTACGCGGTCCTCCGGACCAGGACCAGGGTGATGTCGTCCAACACGGCGCCCGCGCCGATCCAGGCGTAAATATCGTCGAACACGCCGCGCACGATCGCATCGCAGGGCAGCGTGCGCCGGGCCTGCACCGACTGCTTGAGCCGCCCGGTGCCGAACTCCGCCTTCGTCGGGCTCTCGGCCTCGGTCACGCCGTCGGTGTACAGCACCATCAGGTCGCCGAGCCCGAGCGAGAAGCTGCTCAAGGCCATCATATCGTCGACCTCCGGCAGCAGGCCCACGTTGATCCCGAGCGGCAGCGTGTCGATCTCCTCGACCTCACCGCTGGCGCGCACGAGGATCACGCTCTCGTGCTGCCCCGCCACCTTGACCACGCCGTCCTCGTAGTGGAGCAGCGCCAGCGTCAGGTTGCGGGCGTCGCCCATGCGCTCCGAGACGTTCTTGTAGATCACCGAGTTGACCCGCACCAGCGAGCGCACCAGGTCGCCCTCGGTCTGCTCGAGCGCGGTGCGCAGCGCCGCCTGGGCCATCAACATCACCACGCCCGAGGCCAGCCCGTGGTCCGTGACGTCGCCGATCACCAGGCAGGTCGAGCCGTTTGGCCCCGCCAGCACGTCGTAGATGTCGCCCCCGATCTCCGAGGCCGGCACCATGTGCGCCGCGATCTCGAGGCCCGCGTGCTGCTTGAGCTCCGCCCCCCTGGGCAAGATCATCGCCTGCAGCCGCTGGGCCACGTCCAGCTCCAGGCCCATGCGCAGGTTCTCCTGCGCCAGCCGCTGCTTCTCGCGCGCCGCGATCTGGATCTTCTGCACCGCCACCGGCATCGCCGCCGTCACGCGCCCGATCAGGCCCGCCTCGAAGTACGTCGCCGCCAGCGTCATCCCCGTGTACACCAGCGACAGGATCGCAAACAGCGCCAGCGGCAGCGGGGCCAGGCCCTCGCTCGCGGCCGCCAGCTCGCGCGCCTTCGCGGCCGCCGGCGCCAGCCCGTGCAGCGTCGCCAGCTCGCCGCGTGTCATCAGCACATATTCGAACTCGACCCCGCGGGTCTGGACCGCGAACACGAAGCTGGCGATCGTCACCGCGAACCACGCGATCGCGGCGCCGCGGCCGATGATGATCCCCGTGAAGAACACGGTGAGCATGCTGAGGCTCTGGTCGAACAGCACGCTGGTCGCCGTGTTGGGGTTCAGGTGGACAAACACCAGGCACGCCAGCTGGATCAGCCCGATCGAGACCCAGCGCGTCAGCCGGTCGAGCCGCTCGCGCTCGCGGTGCTCGCCGCGCAGCACCCACAGGTTGTAGGCGGCCGAGCCGAAGTTCACCAGGATGATCAGCGGCAGCACGATGTTGTCGCGCTCCGGCGCCGGCAGGTGCCCCTGCGTCGCCAGCTGGATCACCACGTGCAGCAGCACCACGGCCCCGACGATCAGATTGATCGAGATCAGGATCTTGCGCTTGATGTTCTTCGACGGCTCCTCGAGGATCTCCGTCGCCTCCTCCAGCGCGTCGCGACCCCCGACCACCAGCCCCCGCTGCGAGACGGAACGCTCGCCGGTGAGGTGGAGGCCGCTATAGTCGCTGGGCTGGTAGGTCGTCATGCCCCGGCCTCAGCTGCTCGTGCGGGTCGGGACCGGCTTGCGGTACACCTGGGTCTCCACGTCGAGGCTGATCTCGCAGTCGCTGCCCAGGTAGTGCTCCTGCGCGACCTGGAACGCCTCGTCGATCTCCTCGCGGTGGCCCATGAACGCCAGCATGCCCCACATGCTCATGCGCCCGAGCCGGACCTCACCGGGCCCGAAGCTCGGCTCGACGCCGCCGGTGTTGCGCACCGTCGTCCGGTGATGGGCCACCGGCTCGAAGCCAAACTCCCCGGCCCGCCGCGGCAGCGTGCTCAGCACCGTGCGGTCGCCCTCATGGTTGCGATGGTGGGCCTCGATCATCGCCCGGATCTCGTCCGGCCCGGTGAAGGTCGAGTCGTTGACATCGACCACATAAAGCAGCCCGCCCGGCTTCAAGATCCGGCGCATCTCGAGCAGCGCGAGGTCCGGGTTGCGCAGGTGGATGAACACAAAGTTGGCGCAGACGACATCGTGCGCCTCGTCCGGCTCGCCGGTGTCGTAGGCGCTGCCCGCCGCGAATTCGCGGTCCGGGTAGGCGAAGCGGGCGTAGGCGATCAGCTGCGGCGAGGGCTCGATGCCCTTCACCCGGTAGCCCGCCAGCGCCGGCTCCTTGGCGATCAGCGCCAGGTACACGCCGGTGCCGGTGCCGACGTCGACGACGCTGCGCGGCCCCTCGGCCACCGCCGGGAACGGCGTCGCCGCCAGGCGCGGGCGCTGCTCGGCGAACAGCAGCCGGTTCTGCGCCGCCAGGCGCGGCAGCTCGTCGGCCAGCGACAGCGGCGTCGCGTACAGGTTCTCCGCCGCCAGGCGCGCCCGCGGGAACAGCCCCGCGCGCCCCTCGTCGGCGAGGAAGCGGACCAGCGAGGGCACCGCCACCGGGCAGCGGCGCAGGGCGCTCTCCGCCATCTCGCGCACCTTCAGGTACACCGCGCGCAGCTTGGCGTCCCCCTCGGCCTTCATGACGATCATCGGCTCGCCGTCGACCTGCACGTCCGCGTGGAACTCGGCGCCAAACAGGCGCGCGTAGTGTGACTGCAGGTTGCGATGCACGTCGCGCAGGACGATGAAGATGCGGCCCGGCCGCAGGCTCTCGTACACGTAGCGGATCAGGCCGGCCACCAGCACCTCGGTGATGCCGTGGCCCCGGTGGCTGCGCAGCTCCAGGCGCTTGCCGAACTGCACCGACAGCCCCTCGATCGGCGCCAGCGCCCAGGTCGCCAGCGTGTCCACCTCGTCCGCCGCGAAGATCCAGATCGACACGCACGCCACCAGCACGCCGTCGACCGCCGCCGCCAGGTGCAACCCCGACGGGTCGCGCGGGTGGGTCACGATGTCCGCCGCGATGCCCTGCTCTTCGACGTAGACCTTGCGTCGCAGCTCGAGGATCGCCTCGCTGGCGTCCTCCCAGCGCAGCCACCGCACCTCGATCCCCGGCGTTCGGTCCGTCAACGTATTTTGCCTCTCATGCAAGCTGGGCGAAAACCCCCGCGCGCGTGGCGAGACACTAACAAGCGGCGCAAACGAGTGTCAACGCGGCCCCACCGGACCCTCACGCCGCTCGCTCACCTCGCCGAGCCCCCCCCGAGCCCCAGGTCCCGGCCCGCCAGCGCGCTTTTGCGCCCGCTCCCTCAAGCTGTCTTATCGGACAGGTTAGCCGCCGGTCCGCCGGCCTCCCGCGAGCGCGGGAGATCCCTCGCCCCGGCTCAGCCCGGGTCACAAGGGCCGTCGCACAGGTTCTCGGCGAAGCCCTTGAAGATGAAGCGCTCGATCACCTCGATCAGCGCCGGGTCGTCGACCGCTGTGCCGTGCGCCCCGTTGTCGTCGGCCGGCGGCAAGTTGCTGATCGGCGGCAGCGGCTGCGCCTTGGTGTCGACCAGCAGCAGCGCCGAGCCCTCCTGGATCGGCTCGGCCGACTCCGGCGCCCCCCACACCGGCTTCGGGCTCGGGCTCAGCAGCGGCATCTCGAAGGTGCGGGCCATCGTCTCGCTGGCGATGTTGGGCACCTGACAGTCCCCGATCGACTCGATCAAAAACAGCCGCTTCGGGTCGCCACCGCCCAGGGGGTTCGTGATCAGCTCGGCGAGGATCGACGGATCGGCGCGGTCGAAGGCCGACTGCACCAGCGCGAACAGGAACTCGCGCTCCTGCGGGTCCGCGTGGCTCAGCTTCCACGCGTCCGACAGCGCCGAGAACGCCGACGAGCGCCAGATCATCAGCGAGTAGTTCGCGCCGCCGACCACCAAGATCCCGCGCGGCAGGTTCGGCGCCATCGCCACCACCGTCCCGCCCATGATCCCGCCCTGCGAGCCGCCGAGGTACTGCACCGAGCTCGGGTCGATCAGGCTCGTCATCACCCCGTCGACCTCCACCTGCATCTCCGGCTCGTTCAGGAAGTCGCCCTGTCCGAGGTACGCCAGCGTCGTGAAGTTCACCGCCGACTGCAGCAGGCGGTCGGGCACCGTGTTGCCGCCGACGAAGTTCTCGCTAAACGCCTGCAAGATCCGCGGCACGTCCTCCTGCGCCATCCCCCAGAAGTCGGTGCCCGCCACGATCACGCTCGGCGCCCGCTCGGCGATGCTGATCGCCTCCTCGCCCGTGCCGAGCAGCCCGTGCCCGTAGACGATGAACGGCACCGGCGTGCCCTTGTCCCACACCGCCTGCGGCACGCCGATGTAAAACGGCGCCTCGCTCGTGCCCGAGCAGTCCGGCGCCCCCTCCGGCGTCCGCTTCATCACCGAGCCCGGCCCCGAGTCCCCGGCCAGGCAGCTCGGCACCGTGAAGTGCCCGCGTAGCACCCGCGCCAGCCCCGGCGACGGGTTCTTCTCGATCTCGTCGATCACGTAGCCGAGGTCGCCCTTGCCCGCGTGCGCCGCGACCTGCGGTGAGATCGCCACCAGGTCGCTCTGCATGCGCTCCTGACTGGCCGTGTGGAAGCCCCACGCCAGCTGCAGGTCGCCGCGCGAGACGCCCGCCTTGCTCAGCGCCGCGAACACCAGCTCCTGCTCCTCGCGCAGCGCCTCGAGCTGCGGCAGGTCCGTCCCGAGCTTGTCGCGCAGCGCGCGGAACAGCGGCGACGGAGCGAGCGCCGCCCCGCCCGCGTCGGTCAAGCCGCGCACCCCGACCGCGTAGTGGCGGTCGTAGCCGAGCCGCTTCGCCGGCCGCACGAACACCGTCATCGCCTCGCCCGGCTGGGCCGTCGCGTCGAGCTCGGCGAAGTACGGCCAGCGCTCGCCGGTCTCCACGTCGATCAGCACGATCGTCGCGTCGTCGGCCAGCGAGCGGCCGATGTCGTCGATCGCCACCAGATCCCCGCCGACCCCGTCCGCGAACGCGAAGCGGATCTGCGAGTTCGGCGAGAAGCCGTCGACGTCGTTGGTGATGTCGTCGACCGCGAACGGCTGCATCTTCCCGTTCTTCGGCAGCAGCTCCGCGTCGTAGTTGACCCGCCGCCCGGTCGCCGTGGTCGGGTCGACCACCGTCGCCAGATCCGAGGGCCACGGGTACAGGCACTGCCCGCGCCCCTTCGGGTCGCCGAGCGGGCTGCAACCTCGCTCGAGATCCACCCGCCCGACATCGACACACTCCCCGGCCAAACACGCCTCATCGGCCCCGCACGCCTGACAGCTCGGGCCGCCGCTCTCCTCGCTGCCGCTGCTCCCCGAGCTCGCGCCCGTCGTCGGCTCCGTGTCCACCGCGCCGCTGCTGCCCGTGTCCGTCGCGCTCGCCTCGCTCGTGCTGGTACCCGCGCTGGGCGAGAGGCAGGCCGGCAAGGACATCACGGACACGAGGGCGAGAACGCGGGGGCGCATCCTCCTTCCCTACACCATTTGCCGGCCAGCCGACGAGCCGACTTCTCAGCCGAGCAAGCGCCCGGTCCAGGCCTTGTGGATCGCGTCGTCGGGCATGCGTTGATACAACGACAGCGTCGCCAGCGTGAAGCGACCGGGCATCCGCAGCGCGAACAGCTCGCTCACCGCCGCCTCGGACAGCGGCCCCGCCATCCGCAGCGTGCAGTGCGGGAAGAACGGAAAGCGGCTCGCCTCGAAGCGGATCCCCGTCTGCTTGAGCCCGTCGTGGATCGCCTCGAACGGGATCGGGTCGGCCATGCTGCACACGAAGATATCGGTGCCCGGGAAGCGCACCACGGCCCCGAGCTCCGCCACGATCGGCGGGGTGATCGCGCAGAATCGTGCCAGCCGGGCCACCACGTCGGCCGGGTCGAGCTGCGCCCGGATCGCCCCGACCCCGCTCGATCCGGCCACGGTCAGCTCCACCGGGATGCTCGGCAACCGCTCGCAATGCCGCCGCCGCACCGCCATCACCTGCGAGGCCTGCGGCTCCGGCACATCCATGCAGATGTAGGTCGGATAGAGGAGCGATGGGAGCTGCTGCATCGGCGCCAGTCAGGCCGTTTTTAGCGGATCGGCGCCCCGCACCGCACAAAATCTGCCCCCAGTGAGCTGGGTCGCGCCTCCGCGCGCGGCCCTCACGCCCCCGGATGGGGGCTGGCGGCGACCGTAGACCGCCCTGGCGACCCGCAGTTATCGTGCTGTCCCGTGGAGGTTCTCGGCATGACAAGGCACCCCATCGCGCTCGCACTGGCCCTGGCGAGCGGCTGTTACAGCGGCGTCGACGCCACGCAAGACGGCAACACCGCCGCCACCGCCGCCACCGAAGCCACCGCCGGTGACGACAGCGGCGTGCCCACAACCTCTGCCGGCGAAGATACCGGCACCGACACCGGCGGCCCCGCCGAGTTCGACCCGGCGCCCGTGCGCCTGCGCCTGCTGCTCGCGCGCCACTACCAGAACGCGATCCGCGACCTCCTCGGAGCGCCCGCCGCCGCCGTCGCCGCCCCGCCGATCGACACCGCCATCAACGGCTTCGAGGCCATCGCCGCCGCCCAGGTCGCGCTCACCGACTCCGCCGTCGACCTCTACGAGAAGTCCGCCCGGGCCGTCGCCGCCGAGGCCATGAAGGACCCCGTGCGGATCGCCGAGCTGCTCGGCTGTCAGCCCACCGGCCCCGACGACGCCGCCTGCCACCGCAGCTTCGTCACCACCTTCGGCCGCCTGATCTGGCGCCGCCCCCTCACCAGCGAGGAGATCGACCGTTACACCGCCGTCGCCCAGGACGGCGCCCTCCAGCTCGGCGACTTCAACGCCGGCGTCGAGGCGGCCATCTTCACCTTCCTGCAGTCGCCCTACTTCCTCTACCAGGTCGAGGTCGGCGAGCCCGATCCAGGTGACCCCGAGGAGCGCGGCCTCACCTCGATCGAGATGGCCACCCGCCTCTCCTTCTTCCTCCTCGACACCACCCCCACCGCCGAGATGCTGACCATCGCCGAGAACGGCGGCCTCGACTCCCCCGACGAGGTCCGCGCCGTCGCCGAGGTCATGATCGAGGCCCCCGGCGCCCGCCTCGCGCTCGGCAACTTCTACGCCGAGGTGCTCAAGCTGCGCACCATCGAGGCCCTCGCCAAGGACCCGAACACCTACCCGCTGTTCTCCCCCGCCCTCGCCGCGGCGATGCGCCAGGAGACCCTCGCCCTCGTCGACGACATCGCCTTCACCACCGACAGCGACTTTCGCACCCTCCTAAACGCCCCCTACACCTTCGCCAACGGCCCCCTCGCCGCCCTCTACGGCCTCATCCCCGACGCCAACCAGCTCGGCGAGAACTGGCAGCGCTTCGACCTCCCCGCCGAGGGCAAGCGCGGCGGCATCCTCGGCCAGGCCGCCTTCCTCGCCTCCTACGCCCACGTCTCCAGCACCTCGCCGACCCTGCGCGGCAAGTTCGTCCGCGAGACCCTGATGTGCATGGGCATGCCGCCGCCGCCGCCCGACGTCGTCACCAAGCTGCCCGAGGGCGCCGAGTACAAGACCATGCGCGAGCGCCTCGAGCAGCACAAGAGCCAGCCCTGCGTCGGCTGCCACTCGCTCATGGACCCGATCGGCCTCGGCCTCGAGAACTTCGACGGCATCGGCGTCTTCCGCACCGTCGAGAACGGCGTCGTCCTCGACACCTCCGAGACCATCGAGAACCTCGGCGCCTTCGACGGCGCCCGCGAGCTCGGCACCCTCCTGCAGAGCAGCCCCGAGGTCACCGAGTGCATCGTCCGCAACCTCTTCCGCCACGCCACCGGCCACCTCGAGGTCAAGACCGAGTGGCCCGCGCTCGACGAGGTCGACCTCGCCTTCGAGGACGCCGGCTACCGCATGAAAGACCTGCTGGTCGAGCTCGTCGCCAGCCCCGCCTTCCTCCGCGTCGGCACCCCCGAGTGAAAGAAAGGAACACCGCACCATGTCACGCTTTCACCTCAGCCGTCGCACGATGCTCCGCGGCGCCGTCGGCGGCAGCGCGGTCGCCCTCGCCCTGCCCATGCTCGACGCCATGCTCAACAGCAACGGCACCGCGCTCGCCAACGGCGCCCCGCTCCCGCGCCGCTTCGTCACCTGGTTCTTCGGCAACGGCGTCGCCCTGGTCGACGTACAAAACCCCGGCGCCGGCCTGCGCTGGGCCCCCGCCGAGCAGGGCCCCGGCTACCCCTTGACCCCCCAGCTCGCCGGCCTCGCCGGCGTCGAGGAGTACTGCTCGATCCTCACCGGCTTCGACATCAAGGCCGCCGCCATGCACCGCCGCGGCCACCACGACGGCGTCGCCGGCTTCTTCTCCGGCCACCCCTTCATCGAGCTCCCGCACGCCGACAACAGCTACTCCTCCAAGTCCGGCGGCCCCACCATCGACCAGGTCGTCGCCGACGCGATCGGCGGCCAGACCTTCCTCCCCTCGGTCCAGATCGCCGCCTCCAAGCGCGTCATCACCAGCGAGGGCCCGACCCTGCAGTTTCTCTCGCACAAGAGCCCCGATGTCTCGCTGCCGCAGATCTTCAGCCCGCTCGATCTTTACACCAAGCTGTTCGACAGCTTCGTCCCCCAGGACGACCCGACCAAGCCCCTGCGCCTGAACGCGCTCGACGCCGTCGCCGAGGACGTGAAGCGCCTCAAGCTGCGCGTCGGCAAGGCCGACCAGATCCGCCTCGACGCCCACCTCAGCTCCGTCGCCCAGATCCGCAAGCAGATCGACGCCCTCGCCCCCGAGTGCATGCAGCCGATGCAGCCGGTCAACACCAACGAGGACTTCGAGGGCAAGGAGCCGCTCGACGAGGTCAACCAGATCATGTGCGACCTCCTGGTCGAGGCCTTCCGCTGCGACATCACCCGCGTCGCCAGCTTCCAGTACACCGGCTCGGTCGGCTACACCGTCTTCCACATGCTCGGCCAGACCCTCGGCCACCACGACCTCACCCACGACACCCTCTACAACGACAGCGTCGACGCGGCCACCGTCCACACCATCGAGGCCTTCGGCTACCTCCTCAAGCGCCTCAAAGCGACCCCCGAGGGCGACGGCAACCTCCTCGATCAATCGTGCCTGCTCCTCAGCAGCGACGCCTCCTCCGGCTACACCCACGACGTCTTCAATCAGCCCTGCATCGTCGCCGGCAAGGGCGGCGGCGCGCTCAAACACCCCGGCATCAACTACGCCTCACCGAGCAAGGAGAACACCTCCGACATCCTGCTCGCGTGCCTGCAGACCGTCGTCCCCGAGGCCACCCAGGTCGGCTCCGACATCGGCCTCTCGACCACGCCCCTGTCCGCGATCCTCGCGTAAAATCGCCCACCAGCGACGCCGTGGGCCCGCGCCGCCGGCCCCGCGTAAGTGACACCTACGGGGCTATACTGCGGCTTGTATGCCCCGCGGATCGCTCGCCCGCACCTGGGCGCGGCTCATCGAGCCGCGCCCGACCGTGGTGGGCATCGAGCCGCGCCGCCAGGCCAAGCTGCTCGCGGGCATGATGCTCGTCCTCGTGATCACCGACGCCGCCGGCGTGCTCGCCACGCCGCCGGAGGGGCGGGCGTTTAGCATCGCCCTGCTCGTCGCCTTCGCCCTGCTCTACCCCCTGAGTCGCACACGCTTCATGCGGACCGCGGCGCTGCTGGTGATCCTCAGCCTCCTGGTCGGCATCCTCGCCGCCATCACCGGCAAGGCCCACGTCGACCAGGACGTGTTCAGCGGGCACGCCGCGTGGCAGCTCCTCACGCTCCTGTGCGCCCAGATCTTCCTGCCCACCCGCGGCTTCCTCGCGGTCGTCGCCGTGATCTGCCTCGCCCTGCTCAGCACCCCGCTGTGGCTCCCGGCCCTGCAGATGCGCGACGTGTGGGCCGGCTTCGGGCTGGTGCTCACCGCCAGCGGCCTGCTCCTGGTGTTCCAGCGCCACCGCGACCTCATCGAGCGCGACCGGCTCGCCGAGCTCGGCGCGGTCAACCGCCAGCTCAACGACGAGATCGAGACCCGGCGCGCCGCCCAGGCCGCCGCCGAGGCCGCCAACGTCGCCAAGTCCCGCTTCCTCGCCAACATGAGCCACGAGCTGCGCACCCCGCTCAACGCCGTGATCGGCTACGTCGAGCTGGTCCTCGAGAACAACGACGACCAGCGCTCGCTGCACCCCGAGGACCGCGAGGCCCTCACCCGCTCGCTCGCCGCCTCGCGCCACCTCGTGGAGATCATCGGCGACATCCTCGACCTCGCCAAGATCGAGGCCGACAAGCTCGAGCTCCAGCCCCGCGAGGTCGACCTCGTCGCCCTCTTCGCCGAGCTGCACGAGCTCGCCGCGCCGCTGGCCGCGGCCAACGCCAACACCCTCGAGCTCCACACCTCCGCGCCGCCGCTGCACACCGACGGCCTGCGCCTGCGCCAGGTCCTCCTCAACCTGCTGAGCAACGCCTGCCGCTTCACCCACCGCGGGCGCATCACCCTGACCACCCGCGAGCAGCTCCTCGGAGAGACGCCCGCGCTCGAGCTCGTGGTCCGCGACACCGGCATCGGCATCGCCCCCGATCACCACGAGCGGATCTTCGACGCCTTCACGCAGGTCGACGACTCGTCGACCCGTCGCCACGGCGGCACCGGCCTCGGCCTCGCGCTGACCCACCGCCTCGTCGCGCGCCTCGGCGGCACGCTCACCGTCGCCAGCGCGCTCGGCCAGGGCTCGACCTTCACCGTGACGCTCCCGCGGCCCCCCCCCCCCCCCCCCCCCCGCAACAGCGCCCCCCCCGGACACCCGCGCCGGGACCCCCGCGGGGAAGCCACCCCACCCCCCCACCCCCGCGGGAGTGTCCGCGCGCC
>JBGAUO010000010.1:0-72426 GCA_044228605.1 Nannocystis sp.
CTGCGACCCGGGCCCGAAAAATCCGCCCAGCAGGCCAACGACGACCTCCTCGATCTCGGCGACCTGCTCGGCCGACGCACGATCTCCACCCGCCTGCGACCCAACCTCGGCATCCCCGCCGAGTACAGCAGCGCAGCCCTCGAGGTCATGAGCCGCTTCGCCGTCGACCCGCGCTGGCTGCTCTACCTCCCGCCCACCATGTCCCCCTCCGAGACCAGCGAGCGCCCCGGCCTGCTCGAGCACCCCGCCGAGGCCCTCGCCTACTACCGCGGCGCCGACATCGGCACCGTCGTCTGCCAACAAAAACACATGGGCTCGCGCGCCGTGGTGATCGTCGGCCAAAGGCCCGCCGCCCTGCGCCGCCGCTTCGGCGTCGACATCGACACACTCGGCGTCGTCTACACCCGCACCGGTCGCCCCTTCTTCACCGACCCCGCGCTCGAGCAGGCCCTGCTCGCCCGCATCAGCGCCGCGGCCGAACGCGCCGACCTGTGGACCGAGCAGGGCAGCGACTGGCTGTGCCTCGACGTCGAGATCCTCCCCTGGTCCGCCAAGGCGCAGGGCCTCCTGCGCAGCCAGTACGCCCCCACCGCCGCCGCCGCCGAGGCCGCCCTGGCCGCCAGCGTCACCGCCCTCGAGGCCGCCTCCGCCCGCGGCGCCGACGTCGCCGGCCTGCTCGCCGAACAGCACGGCCGCCAAGAGCGCGCCCGCAAGTACCGCGCCGCTTATCGCCGCTACTGCTGGCCCGTCACGGGCCTCGAAGATTACCGCGTCGCCCCCTTCCACCTGCTCGCCAGCGAGGCCAAGACCCACCTCGAGCGCGACCACGTCTGGCACATGGAGACCCTCGCTCGCCTCGCCGCCGCCGACCCCCAGCTCCTCCTCGCCACGCCCTACCGTGTCGTCGACCTCGACGACGAGCAAAGCTGCGACGACGTGATCACCTGGTGGGACGAGCTCACCCGCGCCGGCGGCGAGGGCATCGTCGTCAAGCCCTTCGACTTCATCGCCCACGGCCCCAAGGGCCTCATGCAGCCCGCCATCAAGTGCCGCGGCCGCGAATATCTGCGCATCATCTACGGCCCCGAATACACCGCCCCCGAGCACCTCGAGCGCCTGCGCACCCGCGGCCTCGGCAGCAAGCGCAGCCTCGCCATCCGCGAGTTCGCCCTCGGCGTCGAGGCCCTCGAGCGCTTCGTCCGCGGCGAGCCCCTGCGCCGCGTCCACGAGTGTGTGTTCGCAATCCTCGCCCTCGAGAGCGAACCCGTCGATCCTCGCCTATAGACCGGCATGCCCCGCTTCACCCGCACCCTGGACCTCACCGTCCCCGCCGCGACCCTGTGGGCCTTCCACGAGCGCCCCGACGCCTTCGCCCTGCTCATGCCCCCGTGGGAGCGCACCCGGGTGATGAAGCCGCCCACCTCGCTCGCGGTCGGCACCCGCGTGGTGATCCGCCAGTACCTCGGCCCCCTGTGGGTCACCCTCACCGCCGAGCACGTCGCCCTGCAACCAGGCCACATGTTCGCCGACCGCATGTCCGGCGGCCCGTTCAAAATGTGGCTACACCGCCATATCGTCGAATCCACCGCCACCGGCTCCCGCCTCACCGACGATATCGAATACGAGCTCCGCGGCGGCGCCCTCGGCGACCTCGTCGCCGGCCGCTTCGCCGCGCACAAGCTCGAACGCATGTTCGCATACCGCCACGAGGTCACCCGCCGCGCCTGCGAATCCATGTAGCGTGATACCCTCGGCCATGCGCACCATCCTGGCCGCGATCTCCCTCGCCCTGCTCACCGCGTGCGTGCCTCGCGGCCCAGGCGTCGCGGCGGCCCAGTACGCTGTACCCCCGACCGGTGACTTTGCGGTCGAGCTCCCGCTCGAGCGCTCGCACTGGATCGTCGCCGAGGCCACAATCGCGGGGCGCACCGTGACCCTCGTCGTCGACACCGGCGCCGCCAATTCGCTGCTCAGCCCCCAGCTCGCCCGCGAGCTCGCCCTGCCCCAGGTCGGCACCGTGCCCGTGGTGGACTTCGAGCGCAAGCGCAAGCAGCTCCCCGTCGTCACCGCCGCGCTCACCCTCGGCACCGCCCAGTTTAATCAGGTCGGCTTTGTCGTCGCCGATATCACTGACCTGGCCGCCGCCGCCTGCCGGCCGATCGACGGCCTGCTCGGGCAAAACGTCCTCTACCAGACCACCTACGAGATCGACATCCACGCCCTGCGCCTGCGCCTCGCCTCCAGCGCCGAGCAGCTCCCGGCCCGCGACGGCGGCCAGCAGCTCCGCCTCGCGCCCCCTTCGTACCTCGCCCACCTCCCCGCGCCCGCCCGCGGCCTGATGCCCCGCTACATGACGATCGACACCGGCTCGCCCTACGCCATCACCGCCGAGGACGCCGTCATGGCGGTCCTGCCGATCACCGACTCCGTCCACGCACCGATCCCCATGTCCGGCCTCCACGGCGGCGCGAAGGTCCGCGACGAGACCCTCTTCGCCTGGCCAGATACCCCGGTCGGCGGCCTCGACCTGCGCGGCGTCGATGCCAGAGGCGGACGCGGCGCGACGACCCTCGGCCTGCAGGTCCTCGACAGCTTCATCGTCCGTGTCGACCCCCGACACTTCACGCTGCAGGTCTGGCCCACCGACGCCCCCCTCCCTCGTGGCCACGCCATGCTCGGCGTCGGCTTCGACACCACCGACACATCCTGGTCGGTGAACCGGGTCGTCCCACGCTCGCCGGCCGCACAGGCGGGGATCGCCGTCGGCGACGTGGTCGTCGCGCTCGACGGCGCCCGACTCAAGGATATGTCCACATCCGATCACTGCGCCGCGCGCCGCGACTTCGCCACCCGCCCGCGTGTCCGCCTCACGCTCGAGCACGCGGGGCAAATTCGCGAGGTCGATCTCGAGCGAGCCCCCCTCTTCCCCCTCGCCCTTCAGGCCCCCAAAGCGGCCCCCAAAGTGCACTAATTCTCCCGCCGCTTCGGCGCCGCCCCCCTTTCCCGATACCATCGCGTGATGCCCACCCAGCCCCGCACCCACCGCTCCCGATTCGCCGGCCTGCTGCTCGCCGCCACCACCCTCAGCGCCTGCGGCACCGAGGAGGCCAGCGCGATGACCAAGTTCGCCGACCAGATGTGCGCCTGCAAGGACGTCGCCTGCGCCGACAAGCTGTTCCCGGAGATCGAGAAGATGGGCAAGGCCAACGAGGGCAAGGAGGTCATCGCCGCCGTCGCCGACAAGTACAACAGCGAGATGAGCCGCGCCGAGGCCTGTTACACCAAGATCTACGCCGAGGCCGACGCCAAGACCGAGACCAAGTGATCCAAACCGTCAGCCGTCGAGGTCAGACGCCGCGAGGTTCTCCGCCGCAAACCGCTGCATGACCTCCTCGGCGGTGCGCAGCCGGGAACGACGCAGATATTCGTACCACCCGCGCAGCCGCCCACGCTCGCGGCGGATGACAAACAGCGACTCCTCCGTCTCGCGCGGCCGCGCCTCCACGATCACGTCCTCGGCGTCGCCCGACGGATCGACGTCCATCTCCTCGTCGTACGCCGGCGGGTAATAGACGATCATCTCCTCCTGAGGAAAACGCGCGCGCTGGATCGTCTCGCTGGCCAGGCGGCAGACCAGCGTGCTCCCGCGGTTGCTAAACAGCCGCGGGTCGCAGCGGAGCACCGCATATAAGAAGTCCTCCAGGTGATGCTGAAGGTCGACCGGACGCAGGCGGTAGATCACGCTGGCGCCCCCGGGCCCGAGCAGCGCCGCGTCCCGCCACACGCCCTCCAGATCCCGGCACGACACGCCCCCCTCGCGCGAAAATCCGACCCGCAGCGTCCCGAGCTGGACCAGCAGATCGAGCTGATAGGGCCCGAGCTGCGTCTCCACGCTCACGCCTGTCACGGCCTGCGCGGCCGGGGCGAGGTGTTTGACGAGCTCACGAACCCAGTCCTCCGCGAACCATTCGCGGCTGTGGGTGCGAGCGTATGGCGCGAGGCGTCCGTCCATGGGCCGCCGGCATACCTACCGACCCCGAGATCGCGCGTCAACCGGTTATCCACAGGTTTTTCACAACCCATGGATCCCGCAAACAACGCTCAACCCGGTGGATTGGGGTTGATCTTGCCGGTCCCGGTCCCGCCGAGATACCCGTAGCTGTCGTATTCGTCGTAGCCGACGATGATCACGCTAAACGGCTCGTCGCCGCCGTCGAACACGTGCACCCCGTCCGGCACCGGCACCCGCGCGACCTCGAAGCCGCTCGCCGCCACCGGGTTAAAGCTCGCGTCGGGCAGCGGCGCCCCGTCGAGCAGGATCTGCGCCCCCGTCGGCCGCGTCACCACCGCGATATCATTGACCCAGGTCCCGGGCACCAGGATCACATAACGCGGCAAGAACTGCTCGCTCGGCGCCATCGCCACCATCGCCGGGTCGCCGATCGAGCTGCCAAAATTCTCCGCCCCCACCATATATCCGTACACCGCGATCGGCTTGTCCGCGATCACCTCGAAGTCGCCCTCCTCCCCCGGCGGGCCGCTGACGTACATCTCCGAGACCTCGCCCTGGTTGAGGACAAACTGCTGCGCGGGGATCCCCGTCACCCCGGCGTCGTAGTTGATCTTCACCGTCGTCGTGTCCTCAGCGGCGTAGATGTGCCACAGCGTCTGCTCCGGCGCGCCGGGGTTGCGCACCGGCATGCGCGCCGCGATGAAGTTCTTGCCCCACAGCCGCACCCCCGCCAGCTGCTCCTCCATATGATCGCAGCAGCACACCCCCGCGGGGATCAGCGCGCACTCCTGGCCCGCGAACACCGCCACCGGGTGGTCCGGATTGCTGTTGATCTTCGTGCCCGACATCGAGGTGCCGAGCGACTGCACCGCGATGTTGAGCACGTCGCCCTCCTGCAGCGCCACCTGGTACGGCGCCCCCGGGGCCCCCTGCGGCACCCCGCCGCCCGCCGCCGTGGCCGTCTTCGGGTCGACCGTCACCATCGTCCCGTCCACCGTCGCGATCACCGTCGCGTAGCTGTGCTGGAAGGTGTTGGTGTTGTCCATCATCGAGGTCCACGCCGTCACGTGATTCACCGTGTCGAGCGCCGCCACCGGATACAGCATCGCCGCGTCCGACAGGTACGAGCTCGCCCCGTCGACCGGGTTGAACTGATACGCCGCCACCGGCACGTCCGAGGTCACGCGATACGCCCCGCCCACGCGCACCCCCGTGTCATCCTGATGCCGGTCGGCCAGGTTGAAGGTGAACAGCTGCAGCGGCCCGATCGGCGTCGGACCGCCGACCGTCGTCCACACCCCGCCCTCCTTCGCCTCGATCGTCACGTTGGCCATCGCCGCCAGCTGCACGTTCGCCACCCCGATCGCGAACTGCGAGGTCTCGGCGAGGTCGTGCGAGTCCATGTCGACGCCGAAGAACTTGCAGCCGACCGTGCTCTTGCCGTTGGCCGCCTGCTCGCAGGTCGTCGGGATGATCGGCCCGTCCATCATCCCCAGGTCGGACTCCGGCAGCACCCCGAGGTCGAACTTCGGCCCGCCGGTCACCTGCGATGTCGCCTCCGTGCCCGAGCCCGTCGGCCCGTCCGTCACCCCGCCCGACCCGCTGCTGGTCGGCCCCTCCGGCGTCGTCGTGCCCGAGATCGACGTATTGTTGGTGATCGAACCGATGCTCACGCTCACGTTGGTGGCCGCGTCCGAGTCGCCCCGCCCGCCCGAATCACCGCACCCCGCCGCAGTCAGCCCGAGAGCACTAAAGATCGCCCAAACTCTGATGATATGGTCCCGCATCGCTCGCTCCCTCTCGTCCCCGCTCAGCCGGGCGGGTTTGGATTGATCTTCCCGGTCCCCGCGCCGCCGAGGTACGCGTAGCTGTCCCACTGGTCGTAACCCACGATGATCACGCTAAACGGCTCGTCGCCGCCGTCGAATACGTGCACTCCGTCCGGCACCGCCACCCGCGCGACCTCGAAGCCGCTCGCCGCCACCGGGTTGAATTCCGCGTCCGCGATCGCCACCCCGTCGAGCAAGATCTGCGCCCCCGTCGGCCGCGTCACCACCGCGACGTCGTTGATCCACGTGCCCGGCACCAGGATCACATAACGCGGCAGGAACTGCTCGCTCGGCGCCATCGCCACCATCGCCGGGTCACCGATCGCGCTGCCAAACGCCTCCGACCCCACCATATATCCGTACACCGCGATCGGCTTGTCCGCGATCACCTCGAAGTCCCCCTCCTCGCCGACCGGACCGCTCACGAACATCTCCGACATCTCGCCCTGGTTGAGGACAAACTGCTGCGCGGGGATCCCCGTCACCCCGGCGTCGTAGTTGATCTTCACGCTGGTGCCGTCCTCGGCCGCGTAGATCTGCCACAAGGTCTGCTCCGGCGCGCCCGGGTTGCGCACCGGCATGCGCGCAGCGATGAAGTTCTTGCCCCACAGCCGCACCCCCGCCAGCTGCTCCTCCATATGATCGCAGCAGCAGGTCGACTCCGGGATGAACGCGCACTCCTGGCCCGCGAACACCGCCACCGGGTGGTCCGCATTGCTGTTGATCTTCGTCCCCGTCATCGAGGTGCCGAGCGCCTGCACCGCCACATTGAGCACATCGCCCTCCTGCAGCGCCACCTGGAACGGCGCCCCCACGGCCCCCTGAGGCACGTTGGTGCCCGCCGCCGTCGGCGTCTTCGGGTCGACCGTCACCGTCGTCCCGTCCACCGTGGCGATCACCGTCGCGTAGCTGTGCTGAAAGCTCCCGTCCGACGTCGCCTTCCACGCGGTCACGTGATTGACCGTGTCGAGCGCCGCCGCCGGGTACAGCATCGCCGCGTCCGACAGGTACGAGCTCGCCCCGTCGACCGGGTTGAACTGATACGCCACCACCGGCACGTCCGAGGTCACGCGATACGCCCCGCCCACGCGCACGCCGCTGTCGTCCTGGTGGCGATCCGGCAGGTTGAAGGTGAACAGGTCCAGCGGCCCGATCGGCTGCGGTCCGCCGACCGTCGACCACACCCCGCCCTCCTTCACCTCCACCGTCACCGTGGCCATCCCCGCCAGCTGCACATTGGCCACCCCGACCGCGTACTGCGAGGTCTCCACCTGGTCGTGCGAGTCCATGTCGACCGCGTAGAACTTGCAGCCCACCGTGCTCTTGCCGCTCGCCGCCTCCTCGCAGGTCGTCGGGATGATCGGCCCGTCCATCGCCCCCCCGAGGTCGTTCATCGGCTGCGCTCCCAGGTCGAACTTCGGCCCGCCCCCCGTCGTCGCCTCGCCGCTGCTCGTCGACACCGCCCCGCTGCTCCCCGTCCCGCTCCCTGCCGTCGTCGTCGGCTCCGGCCCGGTCGCCAACGCGCTCGTCTGCGTCAGCGAACCCACGCTCACGCTGCCGCCCCCGGTGGTCCCCTGCGACGCACCACCACCCGCATCACCGCAGCCCGTCACCACCGCGACCGCCGCCGCGAGGAAGCTTGCACCGGCACCGATCTGCATGGGCATCATCCCGGCACCATACGGAAAACGCAGCGTCACGGGAAGACGTCCGGCCCTGCGACACCGCCGGACCCACGCACCTGTGCCCCGCGAGTTCTCACACCTGTGCCCCGCGACGCTCGGTATACACTCGCGCTCGATGCTGCCCCTGATGCCTCACTCCTGTGACGGTCGCGGCCCTCGCGATCTCCTTCACGGCCTCGGCCTCTGCTTCGCGCTGCTCGCCCTCGCATGTGGGGACGCCGGCAACGTCACCGCCGGCACCGCCGCCAGCACCGGCGACACCGGAAGCACCCAGCCCGCGCCCACCAGCGGGCCGGGCACCGCCGCCTCAACCGGCGACACGCCGACCGGCGGCAGCAACAGCAACAGCGCGAGCGGGACCACCACCGGCACGAGCGACGCCAGCCAGGGCCCCGGCACCGGCCCGGGCACCACCGACGCCTCGCAGACCTCCACCACCTCCACCACCTCGACCAGCGAGCCCGGCACCACCGGCACCACCGACGACAGCACCACCGGCGGGGCCGCTGGCGTCGTCCGCTTCGTGGCGCTGGGGGACACCGGCGAGGGCAGCGAGGCCCAGTACGCCATCGGCCAGGCGATCGCCGAACTGTGCACCGTCAAGGGCTGCGACTTCGGCATGCTGCTCGGCGACAATTTCTACGACAGCGGCGTCACCAGCGTCGACGACCCGCAGTTCCAGGACAAGTTCGAGCTCCCCTACGAGGACATCGACTTCCCGATCTACGTCGTCCTCGGCAACCACGACTACGGCGGCGCCGGCATCGGCGTCGACTTCAACACCAAGAAATCACAGTACCAGGTCGACTATACCCAGAAGAGCCAGATCTGGAAGATGCCCGCCAAGTACTACTCCTTCAAGCAGGAGCACGCCGAGTTCTGGGGCCTCGACACCAACCAGATCATGACCGACCCGATCAACGGCGACTCCGACAAACAAGTCGCCTGGCTGCTCGCCGGCGTCACCGCCAGCCAGGCCACCTGGAAGATCGGCTTTGGCCACCATCCTTACATCTCCAACGGCGACCACGGAAACGCCGGCGACTACGAGAACCTCGAGGGCATCCCCTTCCCCTTCGTCACCGGCTCCAAGGTCAAGGAGGCCATGGACACCGCCGTCTGCGGCAAGATCGACGTCTTCCTCAGCGGCCACGACCACAACCTCCAGTGGCTCGAGCCCAAGTGCGGCACCGAATGGATCGTCTCGGGCGCCGGCTCCAAGGCCGAGCCCACCCCCGGCACAAACCCCGCCTACTTCACGATCGCCGACACCGAAGGCTTCATGTGGGTCGAGCTCAAGGACGACAGCTTCACCGGCATCTTCTACGACCAGACCGGCAAGGAGCTGTTTAGCAAGACGATCACCAAGTGATCACTCGTCGTCGCCGCGATACACACAGCCCGAGGTGCAGGTCTCACGCACCTGCACCTGCGAAAGCCCCGGCAGGCTCGCGCTGATGTTCCGCCAGATCCACTGCGCCAGCCGCTCGCTGGTCGGATTCTCGAGCCCCGGCACCTCGTTGAGATAGTTGTGGTCGAGCACCGCGTGCAGCGGCGCCCACGCGGCCGCGATGTCGGCGAAGTCCACGATCCACCCGCTGTGCGCACCGACCGGCCCGCGCACGTGCACCTGCACCACGAAGGAGTGACCATGCAGCCGCGCACACTTGTGCTCCGGCGGCACGTGGGGCAGACGATGAGCGGCCTCGAAGCGGAACTCCTTGAAGATCTCCATGGCGGGCCGGGAAGGTAGCCGATCCACGCGCGCGGGCCGAGCTGCTTCACCTCACGCCGCGCCTACAACTTCCAGCGCCGTCCGTGCTCCGCGACCAGCATCCGCAGCACCGCCTCACCCGCCAGCGAGGCCGCCGCCGGCTTCCCGGGGCTCGCCCCGGCCAGCACCTCCACGCAGCCGTGCACGCTGTCCGCCAGGCCCTGCAGGTCGTAGCCGCCTTCGAGGGCCAGCACCAGCCGCCCGCCCGCCGTGTCCTCGGCGATCTCGCGGGCCACCGCACACAGCCCCGCGAAGCCCTCCGCCGTCACCTGCATCTCCCCGAGCGGGTCGTCCCGGTGCGCGTCGAAGCCCGCCGACACCAGCACGAGGTCCGGCCGGAAGCTCGCCGCGATCGGCCGCAGCAGCCGGGCGAACACCGCCGCGTAGTCCCCGTCGCCCAGCCCCGCCGGCAGCGGCGCGTTGACCGTGTAGCCGAGCCCGGCCCCCACTCCTTGCTCGTACACCTCGCCCGTGCCCGGATAGTGCGGCGACTGGTGCGTGTTGAACACCAGCACGTCATCACGGCCCGCGAAGATGTGCTGCGTCCCGTTCCCGTGGTGCACGTCCCAGTCGATCACCAGCACCCGCTGCACACCGAGCTCCCGGCGCGCGTGCTCGGCCGCGATCGCCACGTTGGCGAACACGCAGAAGCCCATCGCGCGGTCGACCTCCGCGTGGTGCCCCGGCGGGCGCACCAGCGCGAACGCGTTGCGGGCTGCCCCGTGGACCACCGCCGTGACCGCCTCGATCGCCGCGCCCGCCGCCAGATAGCTCGCGTCGACGCTCCCGGCCGACAGCGTCACGTCCTCGTCGAGTTGCGCCCAGGCCCCGCGGACCCGCTCCACCTCGTCGACATACGCGGCCGTGTGCACCCGCTCGATCTGCCCCCGCGTCGCCGGACGCGGCGCCTGCCAGCGCGTGCCGGCGACCGGGCGCGCCCGCAGGCGCTCCACGATCGCCTGCAGGCGGGCCGGGCTCTCGGGATGACGCGGCCCCTGATCGTGGGCCAGCATCGCGTCCTCGCACAGCAGCAGGGTCGTCATGCGACCCACTCTACCTCAGCCCTCAGCCCGTGAAGGCCAGCGAGATCTTGAGCAACACCTCGTCCTTGATCAGGTCGTCGGCCTTGCCCGCGTAGACGATCTGGAAGTCCTTGCGGTTGATCTTGAACTCCGTCGTGCCCTTCGCCCCGCGCTCGTCGACCGTGATCTTCGCCGGGAAGGTGATCGACTTCTTGACCCCGTGCAGGTCGAGGTCGCCGGTGATCTCGTAGTTCGAGTCGCCCGCGACCTTCGCCTCGACCTTCGTCGAGCTAAACTCCGCCTTCGGGAACTTCGCCACGTCGAAGAAGTCCGGGCTCTTCAGGTGGGTGGTCAGGTCCTCCGCGTCCGAGGTCACCGACCCGGTCTCGATCGAGAACTTCACCGACTGCGGCACCGTCCCGGCCACCGTCGCCTCGCCGGTGAAGGTCTTGAAGTCGCCCTTGTGGTCGCCCGTGATCTTCGCGCCGACAAAGCCGATCGAGCTCGCCGTCGCGTCGGCCTTCAGCGTCCTGGTCACAGCGGGAGCAGCGGCCTTCGTGTCGGCCTTCGCGTCGGCCTTCGCGTCCGTCGCCGGCTTCGCATCACCCTTCGCGTCGCCGACCTTCGCCACCGGCTTACCGTCGAGCTCGCTCTTGCAGCCAACAACCGACAGCAACGCCGTCGCCAACAAAACCCTGGTCATGGTCTTCATCGCCGCGGACCTTATCACCGCCGCTTGCCCCCACGACACCCCACAGCCCCCCAAGCCGCCCACAACAGCTCGTTGCACGCGGCGCAACAATCCCCGCGCGGCCGCGGGCATGGCCGAGTTCGCCGACGCCCAGCCTGACCTGCTCGCCCCCCGACGCGGACAGCCGGCGAACAAAAATACACCCCGGCGTCACGGTCTCTCTCCCCAGAGGGCCGCGACGCCGAGGCAGAGTGTTGAACTCCCAGCCAAGTGCCCGCTCCGCGGCCCCTGTTACAGCCCCCGTCGCGAATTTTTTGACCCCTCGATCCACCCCATGCCGGCCCCCGGAGATTGCCGCTATAACGCCCGAATGCCCCTCCCGCTCGCTGGCCTGCGGGTCGTCGACCTCTCACGCGTCCTCGCTGGCCCCTACGCCGCGCAGATCCTCGGCGATCTCGGGGCCGACGTGATCAAGATCGAGCACCCCCAGGGCGACGACACCCGGCGCTGGGGCCCGCCCGGGCACGACGGCGCCGCCGCCTACTACCTCGCCGCCAACCGCAACAAGCGCTCGCGGACCCTGGATTTCACCCGCCCGGACGACCACGCCGCGCTCCTCCAGCTCCTCGCCGGCGCCGACGTCCTGATCGAGAACTTCAAGCCCGGCGACCTCGCGCGCCACCACCTCGACTTCCAAAGCCTCCAGACCCTCCACCCGCGCCTCGTCTATTGCAGCATCACCGGCTTCGGCCACACCGGTCCACGCTCCGCCCGCCCCGGCTACGACGCCCTCATTCAGGCCATGGCCGGCCTCATGAGCGTCACCGGCCCCGACGCCGCTCACCCCACCAAGGTCGGCGTCGCCGTCGCAGATCTCAGCACCGGCCTCTACGCCGTCGTCGCGATCCTCGCCGCCCTCCGCGAGCGTGAGCGCAGCGGCCTCGGCCAGCACATCGACCTCGCCCTCTTCGACGTCCAGGTCGCCGGCCTCGCCAACCTCGGCATGAACTTCCTGTGCGACGGCCAGGTCCCGCATCCCCTCGGCGACGCCCACCCGACGATCGTCCCCTACCAGAGCTTCCCCACCGCCGACCGCCCGCTCATCCTCGCGGTCGGCAACGACAGCCAATTCGCCGCCCTCGCCCACGCCCTCGGCGAGCCCACCTGGCCCGAGGACCCCCGCTTCGCCA
Source organism: Nannocystis sp. (assembly GCA_044228605.1). Classification (GTDB taxonomy): domain Bacteria; phylum Myxococcota_A; class Polyangia; order Nannocystales; family Nannocystaceae; genus Nannocystis. The sequence goes on from JBGAUO010000010.1 coordinate 12,204, forward strand.
GCAACCCCGCCCGCGTCCAGCACCGCGATGTGCTGGTCCCGGCGATCGCCGCCCACCTGTCCCAAAAGCCACGTGCTCACTGGCTCGCCCGCCTGGGCGACACCCAGGTCCCACACGGCCCGCTCCAGAACCTCGGCGAGCTCGCCCACGACCCCCAGCTGCGCGCCCGCGGCCTGTTCACCACCATGGACGACGCCCACACGCCCTGCCTCAAGAACCCGATCCAGCTCTCGCGCACCCCGATCTCGAGCTACCGCCGCCCGCCCAGACTCGGCGAACACCCCGACGCCAGCTGGGACGACTGATCACACCCGCTTCGCCAGGATCACCAGATCCTCACCCGGGCGATAAAATTCGCGGAATCGACACTCCTCCTCATACTTGAGCGCCGCGTAGAAGCCCCGCGTCGCTCCGTACGCCTCCGTCGCCGAGGTCTCGACCCGGATCACCCGCCCGCCCCTGGCCCGCAGGTCCTCCTCCATCGCCCGCACCAGCGCCGCGCCGACCCCCTTGCCACGCGCCTGCGGATCCGACGCGATCCAGTACAGATCGTAGGTGCCCTCGGTCATCGGCGTCGGCCCGTAACAAATGTATCCGACGACCCGCTCGTCGCTGCTCGCGACCTGCACCACATAGTCCGGGCTCCCGGCGATGCCCAAGTCGATCAGCTCGCACGCGCAGGTCACCTCCTCCGGGGTGAAGTTCTCGATCCTGGCCAGCAGCTCGCCGAGCTCGGGCCGGTCTGAAAGGGTCGCAGGACGAACATCAACGCTCATGGGCTCTCTCCAGGGCGATCTCGACGAGGCGCGACGCGAGGGCACGATAATCGAGGCCCGCCGCGCGCGCCGCGTTGGCGAAGCCAGCGTCCGGGCTCAGGTCACAGTTGGGATTGACCTCGATGACATATGGTTCGCCGTCGGCCGAAAGTCGCAGATCGACCCGACCGTAGTCTCGACAGTCCAGCGCCGCGAACGCGGCGCACGCGAGCTCGACCAGTCGGCCCTCCGTATGCACATCGAGCGCGCAGGGGACCCCGGGGCTGTCCTTGTACTCCGACGATTCTGGCTCCCACTTCGCGCGGTAGACCACCACCTTGGGCTTGCCAGCAAATGCCTCACCGAACGCGATCTCCGTCAGCGGCAGGTGCCCTCGCGGCCGGTTCCCCAGCAGAGGTACGTAGATCTCACGCCCGGCGATGTAACGCTCCACCAGGGCCGGCTGCGCGAAGGTCCGCAGCACCGCCCCCACCGCCCGCGCCAGCCCGGCCGCATCGAACACCACCGAGTCGAAGTCGATCCCCACCGACGCATCTTCGCGGACCGGCTTGACGATCAACGGGAACGGCAGACCCACACACGAAAGCTCGTCCACCCGCGAGACGATGACAAACTCCGGGGTGGCGATCCCCTGCGCCCGCAGCAGCTGCTTGGCCTTGTCCTTGTGCAGCGCCAGCCCCAGCGACACCGCCCCCGAGCCGGTGAACGGCAGCCCCATCAGCTCGAGCAGGCACGGGATGATCATCTCGCCCCGGCTGTCGGCGTTGACCGACTCGCACAGGTTGACCACCAGCGCCGGCCGTCGCCGCTCCAGCGCGCCGACAAAGTCGAAGTTCAAGCCCACGACCGCCAGCGGCTCCGCCACCACCCCGTCGCGGGTCAGCACATCCGCCAGCGCAGCTGCCACCCGCACCACGTCCTCCCGCGCCTCGCGCCCGGGGTCCTCCGCGAGGACCCCGTGGTCTTGATTGTGCAGGATCGTGATGTGCATCCCGGGCCGGTCCGCCATCCCTACCACGAAGCGCACCGGCACGCCGAGCCCCGACTTCACTCACTGCGCCCACGAGCCCGGCGCCCGAATCATGGACAGGTCCCCGGCATCGCGGCGACCTGTCCGTCGAGCCAGGCGATCCTGGCGTCGATCCACGCCAGCAGCGCCGCCACCTCCTCGTCGTAGGTCGGCGGTGCGAAACAATTGGGGAAGATCTGCATCCCCACCGTAGGCCAGCGCACCTGGTCCCGCGCCCGCGCCTTGGCCGTATATGCCACCCACGTCGCGACCCGCGCCGCGAAGGTCTCCGAGTCGATCGCCCCGCCGCGCAGCGCCTGCCAGCGGCACTTGAACGCGCCCTGAAACGCCGGCTCGGCGAACAGCGCCAGCCAGTACGCGGGCATATTGTCAGGCGCCCCGCGCTCGTTCTGGTACGCCCAATTGTCGGTCGCGCAGTTGTACCCGGTCACATTGCCGTTGGCGAACGCCAGGTCGTAGTCCCAAAGCGGCCCCATCGCCAACAGCCCACCGTCCTCCGCCGACGCCTTGGTCATATAGATGCTGTGCACATAGCCGTCCCAATTGTTGGTCAGCTCCTCGACGATCGCGTGGTCGACCCACGACGGCACGTCGATCCAGCTGGCATGCCCCGCCGGGTCGCTCTCCAGCGCGTCCTCAAAGTCCTGCATGTAGCCGGGCAGGTACGCGGCCTGAGCCGCGCTGAGATTGGACGCGCTCGGATAGTGGAATGTATAGACATTCCCGCTGTTGACCACGAAGTCCTGCTCGTAGACCACCCCGTCGACGACCTCGGGCCCCTTTCCGCCGCCCTCGTGGCGCACGATGTAGCCGCCGCTCACGTCCCCTGCCATCGCCGTCGCCGCCGGCTTGTCGACATCGCAGCGGGTATCGGCGCGGCGGATCCGCTCCCAAAGCATGTACAGCCCGCGGTAGTCGCCGTCGATCACCAGCTCGACAAAACGCGTCCGCGGGCTCCATTTCCCCAGCTCCTGACCGAGCGCGAACACCAGCGCGTTGCGCATGCAGGTCTTGTCCGTGTAACAGGCGTACAGCGCGAAGTCGCTCCCCGCCGGCAACCCGAGCACCTCGAGGTCGACCGCGGCGCCAACCTCATCCTGCAGCTCGAGCGCGAAGCCCTTCTTCGGCAAGGTCCACGTGAAGTTCCCGCGCCCCTCGAACGCGATCTTCGAGCTCAGGGTCGGGGTGACGGTGTCGAGGTCGGTGAGCGTCCCGTCGTGCTCCTCGAAGACCTCGATCGTCCCCGCGATCTCGACATCCTTCTCGATCGTCTGTCCGCCGACGTTCACCCGCAGCACCGGCAGGACCCCCGGCAGGTCCATCCCCATGGTCACTGGATCTGGCACATACCCGCTCGCACAGGCGTTCGAGCAGCCGTCCAACGCCTCCTGGTTGCCGTCATCACAGGCCTCGCCGTCGTCGACCTTGCCGTCGCCACACACCGGGTCCGCCGTCGTCGTCACCCCGGTGGACGTCGGCGTCGCGGTCGTCACCTCGTTGCTGCTGCCAGACCCGGGCTCCGATGTGCCCGACGAGCCAGCCGGGCCCGACGAACCAGCCGGGCCCGACGAGCCCGTGTCGCCAACCGCCGTGCTGTCCCCACATCCAAGGACCCCACCACAAATCCACACCAATCCAACCGTGCCAGCCCGCATCATTGCCATGATCGCCCGCGGTACCAAGCCCGTCAACGGCCGCGTCCGCCCACCTCCTCAGAGGCCGGCGACGCGGCCCCGTCTAGCCCGCAGCCCGAACTGCAGCCATCACGGGCGGCCGATCGTTCGCGCTCACTTGCCGCCCTGGGCCTCGACGAAGAACTTGCCCGCCGCCTTGCCGAGCAGCCGCCCGGCCATGCCCATACGCTGGTGATCCGAAGGCGTCGTCATGCTCGCGCCGATCGTCGCGTTGGTATCGATGATGTCGGTGAAGTTGCCGTCGCGTCCCCACGAGAAGCGGGCGGCGACCTTCGACGGCAAGCTGAACACCGGCGTGTAGATCCCCGTTTGCACGTCGACATACTGCACGACCACCGCCGGCTGCGCCGGGTCGAGCGGCCCGGCCCCGGTGGTGAAGCTGACCCCCGGGCCGACGTTGCCGGTCAGCCCCTCGAGGATCGCCGCGTCCGTCTCCTGCTTGATCACCTGGAAGTCGGCCTGCTCCTCGGCATTCTTCTCGGCCAGGTACGCCGCCTCCGACTTGCCGAGCACGCGCACCTGCGACCAGTCGAAGCGCACCTGCACCTGCTTCACACCTGCCAGCGCCGACGGCGGCCCCGACTGTTGCACCACGGTGTACGGCGAGCACGCGACGACCAGCGGCGCCGCGGCACCGAAGAGGACAAGCGCGAGGGTGAGGTGACGGGAAGCGGCCTTCATTGCGGCCACTCTATCAGGCCCAGGCGACCACCACCTGCCGCGGCCCGCGATAGGGAAGACGCCCGTGGGACACCGCGGCGTTGTCGATCACGACCATGTCGCCGGCCTGCCACGGCTCGGCGATCAGATGCCGCCAGATCGTGTCGCGGACATGCTCGAGATCGGCCTCGGCGATCTCGCGCCCGTCGCGGTACGTGCAGTGCATCGATTGCAGCTCCGCGCCCTTGCGCCGCTTCATCGCCGTCATCACGCGCGCAAAGCCCCACAACCCGAGGCTGCGAAGGTCACCCGTGCGCGCGTAGATCCGCCGCAGCTCGGCCGCCGCGGTCGACAGGTGAAACACCTGCACGTGATTAAACCAGACCGGCACGCCGGTCTCCGGATGCGCCCGCAAGGCGTCATGCTCGCTGATCAGGCGCAGGCGGTCGCCCGGGCCCCAGCTCAGGTCGGTGAACACACCCTCCGCCGCCGCCTTCGCCTCGACCACCGCGCGGTCCGTGGTCTGGAACAGCTCATCCCAGCGCTTGAGCTGCCACAGGTCGAGGAAGCCCTTCCCTGACGGCCCATCATAGTTGCGGATGATGCGGATCCCTCCGCGCTCGAAACGTCCGCGGACCCCCGGGTCCAGCTCCGCCGCCACCGTCCGCATGTCGCACAGCGGGGTCTCCCCGCCGCCGCCCTGCGGCGCCACCAGGCACGCGAACATCAGCCGACGCGGCGGGGTCTTCACGAAGGTCATCTCGCAGTGCTGCGGGATCGGGTAGTAGGGCGGTAGCTCGCTCGCAGAGAAGACGTACGGCGTCAACGCGTCCCGCGGCGAGGTCCCGAGGTACTCGTTTTGCAGCTCCGGCTCGACCGCGCGGGCCGCCGTCTCGAACTCCGCCGGCGTGCGCAGCCCGAAGCCCCGGAGCAGCGCCGCCCCGCGTGTGTGCAATTGATCGTGCAACCACCCGCGGTGATGCTCGACAAACTCCTGCAGCCCCGCGAGCCCGCCGCCCCCGCGGGCCACCGGCAGGCTGTCGCCGACCTCGTTGCGGATCGTCGTAAACTGGATGCCCTTCGCCGGACCAGCGGCCGTCGCCAGGCCGCCGTCATTCGCCGCACGTCCGCTCATATCGCCTCCGGATCTCGCAAGATCTTGCGCATCGACTCGCCAACCTCGGCGCCCACCAGCCGCGCGACCATCTCCCACACCGGATCGACCTCCGGGTCGAAGATCGCCGCTCGCAGCCGCTGCTCGCGCTCCGCCAGGTCGCCCCCGAACAACCGCGTCGTCAGCGACGCCGGCAGACCGTCCATCAGCAACCGCGACCAGTGCTCGAGATACACCGCCACCGGCGCTTCCATCCCACGAAACGCCGCTTCGTCGGCGCGGTGCGCCAGCATCCATGGCGACATCAGGGCCCGCTGCCGCGGCGCCAGGTGGGCCGGACGCAGCCCCTCCATCTCGCGCGCCGCGTTGAAGGTCGGCGTCAGCGGCTCATACACCGCGTCGAGATACTCGCGGTTGGCCGCGAGGTCGACCCGCGGCACCAGGTCGAGGTGGAACGCAAAACTCGCCCCCGCGCGCACGGCGTCGAGGGTGAAGTGTGGCAAGGCACCGTCGGCGGCGGTGAACGCGTAGAGCATGTGCGCGTCGAGGCCGACCGTCGTCAGCGCGATGTACACCAGCTGGCGCACGCCACCGTCGCCGCGGAACAGACGCAACGCGCCGACCGGCAGCGGCAGGCGCGGACCGCCGCACTCGCGCAAGTCGCAGCGCTCGACGATCTCGTCGAGCGTGTGCAGGGACAGCTCACGCGTCAGAGACATCGCCGATCAGCTCCCCCGCAGCTCGAGCCAGAGCTTATCGACGAGGTTCTCGGTCTCGCCGAACCAATGTTCGGACACGTGGAGCTTGGGCATGAGCGCATCGGGCGGATACACCTGCGGATCATCCTTGTCGGCGATCAGGCCGCGAGCGATCGCCGCGCGGTTGGGCGTGGCGAAGTGCAGGAAGTTGGCGTTGATCGCCGCGATCTCCGGGTCCAGCATGAATTCGATGAACTGGTGCGCCAGCGTCACATGGGCGGTCGCCGCTGGTATCGCCAGATAATCGACCCAATACGCCGCGCCCTCCTCGGGGATCACGTAGCGCAGGCTCGGCTTGCTGGCGCGCGCGCGCATCAGGTCGCCGCTGTCGATCTGCGCCAGCCAGGTCTCACCGGACACCAGCGCACGCGCCGGATTGCTGTCGTAGGCGCGCAAGATCTGCTTCTGCTCCTTGAGCATCGGGAAGATCCTGGCCTGCAGCGCCGGCTTGTCGGTCGAGTTGATGTCCATCCCAGAGGCCAACAGCGCCTGGTCGAACACGTCGCCCTTGCTGTCGATCACGCTGATCCGCCCGGCGTAGCGCAGATCGAACAGCGCCTTCCAGCTGGTCGGCGGCGCCGTGATCTTGTCGCTGTCGTAGCCGATGCCGGTCGTGCCCCACAGATATGGGATCGCGTGAACGGCCCCGCCGCGGTCGGCCCGCGCCGCCCACGGCGGAAACTTCTCGGCCAGGTTGCTGACCCCCGGCAGCAGCTTCGGATCCAGGGCGCGGATCAAACCGTGCTGCTGCAAGCGCGACAGCTGATAGTCCAGCGGCACGCACAGGTCATAGGCCGCGTTGGCCTGCAACTTGGCGAACAGCTCGCCCTCGGACAGGAAGAAGTCCTGGGTGACGCTCGCCCCGCCCGCACGCGCGGCAAAACGTTCGACCACCTCCGGCGCGAGGTAGTCGCCCCAGTTGTAGACCGTCAGCTGCGGCGCCTCGCGCCCGCAGCCGGACCCGGTCAGCCCCCATGCGCCGAGGCCAGTGGCCCCGGCGACCCCGGGCAACCCGCCGAGCAGCGCACAGACCCTTCGTCGGCTGAGGCCCATCGTCGGCACGCTACACCGCCAGCGGGCGCGAGCGCAACGTCACGGTCCACCCGCTCGCGGCGACCACTGGGCATGGCTAGCCTCTGTGCGCCCCTGCGATGGCGAAGTACCTCATCACGGCCGACCCGATCGCGGCGTTCCAGCCCCGCTTCGACACCACGCTGCGCCTGATGGCCGAACTGCGCGCGCGCGCGATCGACGTCGACTACTGCGATCTCCTCGCCTGCGACCCCCACATAGCGAGCGCGGATTACCTCGCCGCCCTGCCCGTCCACGCGGTCCTGGACGCCGACCCCGCGCGCCAGCCCGTCGTGGAGCTCGGCCCGCGACGCCTCGTCGACGCTCGCGACTACGCCGTCCTCATCCACCGCAAGGACCCCCCGGTCGACGCCCTCTACCGGGCCCACGCCGCCCACTTCGCCACCCTCCCTGCATCCGGTCCCCTGCAGATCAACGACCCCGCCGAGGTCCTGCGCAACTCGGAGCACCTGCTGGCCCGCGAATTCCCGGAGTTCGCCGTCCCCACGGAGCACTGTCAGGACCTCCCCGCGCTCATCGCCGCCGTGCGTGCCCAGCCGGACGAGGCCGTGGTCAAGCCGGTTGGCGAGTGCAGCGGCCGGGGCATCGCGTTCTTCGCCCCGTCCACGCCGACGCCCGAGCTCGCCGCCTACTGGGCCGCGCAGGTCGACCCGGAGGGCGTGGTCGTCCAACCCTACCAGCCCGCGATCACCACCCGCGGCGACCTGCGGATCCTCGTCATGAACCGCCGCATCCTCGGCAGCGTCGCGCGGATCCCACGCCCCGGCTCACGCCTGGCCAACCTCCACCAGGGCGCCAGCGTCCGCGCCTTCGTTCCCACGCCGCGGCAGCTCAGCGCCGTCGCCACAGTCGCCGACGCACTCACCCCGCGCGGCCTCTACCTCCTGGGCCTGGACTTCATCGGCGACCTGCTCTCCGAGATCAACTTCACCAGCCCCTCGGCGCTGGTCCAGATCAACGAGGTCATGCAAACACGCGCCGAGGTCGCGCTCATCGACGAGATCGAGCGCCTCGTCGGACTCCGCCACGCCGGCAACGATGTGGCATGATGCCGGCCGCTGGCCGCATGCACCCCGACGACCCCGACGAGCGCGCACCGCCCCCAAAGCCTGTCCTTTCAGACAGCCAGGGGCGAGTCGCCGTCGGCCACATCTACGAGGTCACGATCATCGACGAGATCGAGCGACCCGTGATCGGTGCCAACGGCGTGTGCATGCTCGGCGGCGCCGACATGCGCATCCCCGGCGCCCGCAAGGGCGAGCGCTACCGCGTCCGGGTCCTCGCCGTCGGCGTCAATCAATGGACCGGCCGCCTTGAAGCCACCGTCCAAAGGCTCGACGGCCCGCTCTAGAACCCGTATCAGGGCCGCCTGATAGCCATCCAGACAGGATGTGCACAAGCGAACAGATCATCCGTCGACAGCCGGCGCCCACGCGTCTACCGTCGGGGCATGAAGACTCTGGCCTGTCATCCAGCTCTCCGCCTCGGCCTCGTTCTCCTGCCCATCGCCTGCGGCGACTCCGGCGGACGCGACGATGAGACCGCCGGGCAAACGACCTCCATCACCAACAACACCAGCAGCATCTCGGCGACCGACAACCCGACCGCCGGCACGGTCAGCGATACCGTAGCCCCGACGACCACCGACACCGGCGGCTCGATGTCACAGACCGGGACCGACGCCACGGTAAGCACCACCAGCGACCCGAGCGCGACCAGCACCGAATCGTCCACCGCCCCGGTCACGATCACGGCCACCGACACCGGCACCACCAACGCCACCAATGAAACCATCGGCGAGAGCAGCAGCAGCAGCACCGGCGAGCCCTGCGTCGACTTCTCCTGCTCCGACGACAACCAGTCCGTCCTGTGCGCCGGCGAGGTCGTCGAGGTGTGCAGCAACGGCAACTACTGCGTCGACGCGGCCTGCGTCCCCCTGACCCCCTGCGAGGCCGCCGAGCTGTTCCAGAGCTCCGAGGGCTGTGAGTACTACGCCGTCAAGAGCGAGCTCATCAGCGACGCCAACGGCTCGTGTTTCGCCGCCTTCGTCGCCAACACCAGCGACCAACCCGTCAAGCTCACCGTCGAGTACAACGGCGCCGTCCTGCCGATCGCCAGCTTCACCCGCATCCCCTCGGGCCAGGGCAAGAACATCGTCTATGGGCCCTACGACGCCAACGTCGGCCTGCCGGTCGGCGAGGTCGCGATCATGTTCCTCTCGCGCGGCCCCGGCGGCTTCCCCAACTGCCCCGCGCCCGCCGGCATCCTGCAGGAGACCCACGTCGTCGGCACCGGCTTCGGCAAGGCGTTCCGCATCAGCACCGACTACCCCGTCGCCGCCTACCAGATGCTCCCCTACGGCGGCGGCTCCGTCGCGGCCACCTCGGCCACCCTCCTGCTCCCGACCAGCGTCTGGGACGTCAACTACATCGCCATCAACGCCTATCTCAAGAGCCAGGCCGTCGCGCAGGCCAACCCGCTGTTTAGCGTGGTCGGCCAGGAAGACGGCACCGAGATCACCATCGACCCCAAGGTCGCGATCGTCGGCGGCAACGGCGTCGCCCCCGGCCCCGCCGGCGTCCCCGCCAAGTACATGATCAACCGCGGCCAGACCCTCCAATTCAGCCAGCCGCAGGAGCTCACCGGCTCGCCGATCGTCGCCAACAAACCCTTCGGCATGTTCGGCGGCGCCAGCTGCCTCAACGTGCTCCCCAACGCCATCGCCTGCGACGGCGCCCACCAGCAGATCCCGCCGGTCAAGGCCCTCGGCAACAACTACGCCGCCATCCGCTACCGCAACCGGGTCGCCAACAACGAGGAGTCCCCGCCGTGGCGCCTCGTCGGCGCCGTCGCTGACACCAACCTGACCTACATCCCGGCCAAGCCCAACGGCGCCCCCGATGTCCTCACCCTCGGCCAGGTCGTCGAGTTCAACGCCCCAGGCCCCTTCATCGTCGCCAGCCAGGACCTCGACCACCCGTTCTACTTCGCCGCCTACATGACCGGCGGCGCCAACTACGGCGGCGCCGGCGACCCCGAGTGGGTCAACGTCATCCCCACCGCCCAGTACCTCGACGAGTACGTGCTCTTCACCGACCCCACCTACCCCGAGACCTCGCTCGTCGTCGTCCGCAACAAGAAGGACGGCGCCTTCGCCGACGTGAACCTCACCTGCGCCGGCAACATCGGCAACTGGACCCCCCTCGGCCAGGACCAGGAGTGGACCCGCGTCGACCTCGTCACCGGCAACTTCCAGGACCAGGGCAACTGCTCCAACGGCCGCCACGAGATGAAGAGCGACAACCCCTTCGGCGTGACCGTGTGGGGCTGGGGCTCGAACGCCAGCCAGGGCTTCAACTCGGTCTACGTCTCGTACGCGTACCCGGCCGGCGCCGCGATCAAGTCGATCAACGACGTCATCATCCTCCCGCAATGATCTGTCCCTCAGGACAGGCGCGAACCGGCCCCCTCCGTGGTCCCATCAAGGTCGTGGGACCGCGCGTGGCCGGCCCGCGAGGCGCCGGCCCCGCTCCCCGAATTCCCTGGCGAAAAAGCCAGATTTCACGCGAACCGGTCGCGGGGCCGCCCCCGCGCGCTCGCGCCACCTGTCTCAAGGGACAGTTTTCTGCAAGCGGGAGACGCACACTCCCGTGATCAGGGGCGGCCGCGAGCCAGCGTGTGCCTTGTGACAGCGCAACGACGCGCCTGCTCATGGGCCGCTCGACACCACAGTTCGGTATGGCCTACGTTGATCCGCGATGACACCGCTGGCTCGCGCCTATGTGCTCGCTGCTGCGTTGCCGATCGCTTGCGGCCAACCCGTCAGCGGATCGACGAGTGACGCAGACGTCGCGAGCAACTCGAGCTCCGATGTGCTCATGACGAGTTCTGGCGCCCCCACCTCGAGCGTCGGATCTTCCAGCGAGGACACCACCGGCGCCCCGGGCATCACGACGACCACCACCGAGCTGACCACGACCACAACAACAACCACCACCACCGACGACACCACCACCACCACCGGCGAGCTCAGCACCAGCAGCACCACCGACAACGTCAGCGGCGGCTCGGGCACCGGCTGCAACCTCGCCTGCTCCCCCGAGTTCGACCAGGTGCTGTGCGACGACGAAATCGTCGAGGCCTGCGACCCCGGCAGCTTCTGCGTCAACGACACGTGCCAACCACTCTCCGCCTGCGACGCCGCCAGCCTGCTACAGCGCTCCGAGGGCTGCGACTTCTGGGCCGTGAAGACCGAGCTCAACCCCGAGGCCGAGGGCGCCTGCTTCGCCGTCTTCGTCGCCAACACCGGCACCACGCCCGCCCACCTGACCGTGCGCCACGGCGACACCCTCCTCCCCGTCAACAACTTCTCGCGGATCCCCAAGGGCCAGGGCCAGGACCTCGCCTTTAGCCCCTACAACAACGTCGCCGGCCTCCCCGTCGGCGAGGTGGCGATCCTCTTCCTGTCCCGCGGGCCAGGTAACTACCCCAACTGCCCGGCCGGCCCCGCCATCGCCGAGGAGACCCAGATCACCGGCACCGGCCGCGGCCTCGCGTTCCACATCAGCAGCGACGTCCCGGTCGCCGCCTACCAGATGCAGCCCTTCGGCGGCGGCTCCGGGGCGGTCACCGCCGCCTCGCTGCTGCTGCCCACCAGCGTCTGGGACGACAGCTACATCGCCGTCAACGCCGGCGCCGCCGGTCCCTCGGGCACCCCGCTGCTCACCTTCATCGCCCGCGAGAACGACACCAACATCACCCTGCGACCCAAGGCCCCGGTCAAGCCCGGCAACAACGTCAAGGGCGGCCCCGCCGGCATGCCGCTCACCTACACCCTGGCGCGCGGTGAGAGCCTGCAGATCAATCAGAGCGACGAGCTCACCGGCTCGACGATCCTCGCCGACAAACCCTTCGCCCTGTTCGGCGGCTCGACCTGCCTCAACATCCCCACCAACGTCTACGCCTGCGACGGCGCCCACCAGCAGATCCCCCCCGTACGCGCCCTCGGCCACGCCTACGCCGCCGTCCGCTACCGCGACCGCGTCGCCAACAAGCCCGAGAGTCCACCCTGGCGCCTCGTCGGCGCCGCCAAGGACACCCAGCTCATCTGGACCCCTTCGCGGCCCGCCGGCGCCCCCACCACCCTCACCCTCGGCCAGGTCGCCGACTTCAACGCCGCGGGCCCCTTTCACGTCCGCAGCCAGGACGAGGACCACCCCTTCTACGCCGCCGCCTACATGACCGGCGGCCAACCCTTCGGCGGCGCCGGTGACCCCGAGTGGGTCAACCTCATCCCCCCGGCCCAGTTTCAGCGCCGCTACATCTTCTTCACCGACCCGACCTACCCCGAGACCGAATTGGTGGTCGTGCGCCGCGAAGAAGACGGCGAGTTCGCCGACGTGAACCTCGACTGCACCGGCCCGCTCGTCGCCTGGAAGCCGCTCGCCGACGGCATCGAGTGGACCCGCGTCCAGCTCGTCACCGGCAACTTCTCCAAGGTGGGCAAGTGCGCCAACGGCCGCCACGAGATCTCGAGCAGCAAGCCCTTCGGCGTCACCGTCTGGGGCTGGGGCTCCGCCGCCAGCGAGCTCGTCTACACCAAGTTCGTCTCCTACGCCTACCCAGCCGGCGCCACGATCCGCTCGATCAACACGGTGCAGATCGACTGAGCCACACAAGCCTCACAGCCGCAGCGCCACCGACGACCAGCCCGCCGCCGACATCGCCGCCCCCTCGCCCAGTGGCAGCTCGTCCTCGGCTCGCCAGCGCAGCACCACCACCGCCCCCGGCCCCACCGCTGGCGCCGTCAGACCGCGCGCCAACAGCCGCTGCCCATCCGCCCGCAGCTGCAGCTCCCAGCGATCGCCCAGGCACGCCACCCCGTCGAGCGTCGCCAGCGTCCGCCGCCACGACCCCGCGACGGCTGCATCGCCTGCCCCATAGGACATGTCCTCCGAGCCATCCACCACCAGCCGCTCGGGCCGCAGCCACTTCCCAGGCTGCCCCGGCGCCGGCGTCAAGTCACCGAGCAAGCGGGCGCTCGTCATGTCCATCGGCCGCGCGTACAGCTGCGCTGGTGCGCCCTGCGCCAGCACCTCCCCGTGGTCCATCAGCACGAGCGTATCGGCCAGCGCCAGCGCCTCCTCCGGCTCGTGTGTCACATGCAGGAAGCCGATCCCCCGCCGCCGCTGCGTCTCCTTGAGCAGCAGACGCAGCCCCGAGCGCAGCGGCCGGTCGAGCGCCGCCAGCGGCTCGTCGAGCAGCACCATCGCCGGCTGCCCCGCCAGCGCCCGCGCCAGCGCCACCCGCTGCCGCTCCCCGCCGGACAGCTCGAGCGGACGCCGCGCGTACAGCCGCGCTGCCAGCCCGACGTCGGCCAGCAGCGCCTCCACCCGCTCGCGCAGCGCCGCCCCGGCGACCCCCGCCAGCCGCGGCGCGAAGGCCACGTTCTCCCACGCGCTCAAGTGCGGGAACAGGGCGTAGCCCTGAAACAACGTGTGCACCGGCCGCTTCTCCGCCGGCAACCCCGTGATCGATCGCCCGTCGAGGATCACCTCCCCGCGCTCCGGTCGCTCGAGCCCGGCGACGATCCGCAGCAAGGTCGTCTTCCCACAACCCGACGCCCCCATCACGCAGGTGTAGCCCTGCAGCGGCATCGTCAGCGACACCCCGCGCAGCGCCACCGCCTCGCGCGACGCGGCCATCGCCCCGCGCTGCGGGAACGCCTTGTGGATGTCCCGCAGCTCGAGCGTCACGGCGTCACAGGCTCCACATCGCCTGCACCCGCTGCCGCACCTTGCGGCGCGCCTCGGCGAAGCCGGGCAGCGAGCGGATCGACTTGAGCAGCGGGCAGCGGTCGGTCCACTCGATGTCGATCAGCACCCGGTCCGCCGCCTGCTGGAAGCAGCGCAGCGCCTCCTCCGGGAAGCCCCGCGCGCAGTAGATCTCGACGCAGTTCTGGCACATCAGCGTGTAAAAGCGCGGGCTCGGTGCCCGCGCCAGCAGGCCCGCGGTCAGTTCATCGAGCTTCGCCTTGTCGAAGTCGCCGGCCACCGCCCGCGCGAAGTTCAGGACGTAGAGCCCAAACCCGTCCACATCCTCGCCCGCCAGGCTGTCGCGCAGGTCCTCGACCATCTGCGTGTCCCCGAACCAGGTCGCCACCCGCAGACGAAACTGCAGGATCGGGCTGCGCAGGCGCGAGTTGGGCTCCAACATGTCGAGGTAACGCTCGCACTCCGCCCGATCACCGCGCAGCGCGTACAGCCGGGCCACGTCGAAGAGGCACACCGCCAAACTCGGCTCGAGGTCGAAGGCCAGCTTGGCGCGCTCGAGCCCCTCTTTGGTGTTGCCCGCCTCGCACTGCAGCTGCGCCAGATACTGGTGCGCGTGCGCGTAGGTCGGCGCGATCTCCAGCGCCTTCACCAGCGCCTTCACGGCCTCGCGCCACTCGCCGAGCTGGACCCCGAGCATCGCCCGCGCCAGGTAGGTCTCGGCCGTGTCCGGCGCCTCCTCGAGCGCCCGCGCCACGCTCTTGCGCGCCTCCTGCTCCCAGTCGCGCGGCTGCTCGTCGTCGAGGAAGACCGACGGCATAAACCATGCCCGCATGCACGCGATCGCGTGGCACGCGAGCGCCGGCTGGAGGTGCGGCGCCAGCTCGATGCACTGCTCGAGCAGCTCGATCGCGCCGTCCGGCCCGATCACCTGGAACGCCAGCAATTTCCGGCGCCCGCGCAGGTACATGGACACCGCCTCGGCCGGCGCGTCGCCGGCGCTCGCGCTGGTGCTGAGCTCGACCCGCAGCGCCTCCGCGATCCGCTTGCTGATCCGATCTTGCAGCTCGAACAGGTCCTCCAGCCCGCTCTCAAAGCGCTCGCTCCACAGCTGCGTGCCGCTCGCCACCTCGACCAGGCGCGCCGCCACCCGCACCTGCTTCGCGCTCGCCTGCACCGTCGCGTCGACCACCGCGTCGACCCCGAGGTCCGCGCCCACCGCCCGCGGATCGCGATCGCTGCGAAACTTCGCCGTCGCCCCGCTGCCCAGCACCCGCAACCCCCGCGTCCGCGACAGCACGTCGATCAACTCGTCCGTCAGCGCGTCACCCAGGTAGCTCTGGTCCGGCGGACCCACATAGCGAAACGGCAGCACCGCCAGCGCCCGCTCGGCCGTCGGCACCGGGGCCAGCGGCCGCAGCGGCCGCGACAGCGTCGAGCCGGGCCCGCCGCGCGTCCCGCCTTGTGTCAGCCCGCCCTGTGTCATCGTCCCTGGCCCGCCCGGCGTCGGCCCCGTCGTCACCTGCTGCTGCGTCGGCGTCAACGTGCCCGTGGTTGGCGCGCTCGGCCCGGCCGCAGCCGCAGCCGCCATCACCGCGAGCATCGTCACCGTGGACACGCCCATCAGCGACTCCCCGCTCGCCAGCAACCACCCCCGCAGCCGCTCGGCCACTTCGGTCGCGCTCGCCGGGCGGTCCTCAGGCTTCTGGGCCAGGCACTGCACGATCAGCTGCGCCAGCGGCTCGGGCAAGCCGGACCGGACCAGCCGCGGATCGGGCGGCGGCTGGGTCAGGCGCGCCAGCGCGGCCGCGATCGGCGTCTGTCCGGCGAACGGCAGCACCCCGGTCACCATCTCGAAGAGCATCAATCCGAACGCGTAGATGTCAGCCCGCTGATCGACCGGCAGCCCCGAGAGCTGCTCCGGCGCCATGTACAGCGGCGTCCCGACCACCCCCTGCGTGCGCGCCCCGGTGTTCTCGTCGGCGAGCGTGCGAGCGATCCCAAAGTCCGTCAGCACCACCCGCCCGCTGCGCTCGATCAGCACGTTGGCGGGCTTCAGATCGCGGTGCACGACCCCGGCCGCGTGCGCGGCCGCCAGCCCCTCGCACACCGACAACCCGACCCGCGCCGCCCGGGCCGGCTCCATCGCCTGCCGCGTATGCCGGGTCTCACCACTGTCGTGTTGCTCGCTCGCGCCCTCACCCACGCGCAGGCGCAGGAGCTCCTGCAGCGTCGTCCCCTCGACGAACTCCATCGTGATGTAGTGTGCACCGCCCTGCTCGCCCATATCGTGCGTGCGGGCCACGTTGGGGTGGGTGATGCGCCGCGCCAGGCGAACCTCCCGGCGAAACCACTCCATCTGATCGGTGGCGCCCGTGACCGACGCATCGAGCACCTTCAGCGCCACGAGATCGCCGACCATGATGTCGAGCGCGCGGTACACCGTGCCCATCCCGCCGCGCCCGACGATCCGCTCGATCTGGTAGCGGCCAGCGTACAGCCCGGCCACCGGCGTCGGCTCGCGCCGCTGCGTGTCGGTCTCCCCGATCAGGGTCACGTCCAGGGGGTCGAACTCTTTGACCACGTCCGCCTAGCCTAACAGAGAGCGCCGGGGCCCGGCAGGCCCGCCTAGCCCCGCGCACGTCGCCGCGACGCCGCGATCGGACGCCACGCCCACGCCGCGATCAGCACCACCGCCACCGGCGCGAGCGACAGCCCCAGCGCCCAGCGCGGCACCACATCGACCTCACCCCCACGCGCCACGATCGCCATCCCCACGGCCAGCGTGCTGCCCCCGGGGCCCGCGGTGAACGCCGGCACGCTGCCCTCTGCAAGGGCGTGCGCGAACCCGACGAGCGCGAGGGCCAACCCCGCCGGCGCCAGCAGCGGCCACCACACCCGGAGGAGCCGCTGCCCGGCCCCGGCCCCGAGATCGCGCGCCCCATCGACCACCTCCGGCTGCACCGCCGCCACCGCTAGCACTGCCCCTGCATACGCCAGCGCCACCCGCATCGGCATCAGTCCCAGCAGCGTCAGCGCTGGCCCCGGCGCGAGCCCCAGCAGCCGCCCCGCTGGGAGCATCAGCGCCCCGTACACCACCGGCGGCACCGCCAGCGGCAACAGCACCAGCGCCGCCACCGCGTCGCGCCCCGCCGAGCGCCGCCGCAGCAGCGCCAGCGTGAAGCCCAGCACCGCCGCCAGCGCCCCGCACAGCAGCGTCAGCCCGAGGCTGCGCGCCAGCAACCCGCGCAGCAGCGGCCCACCCGACCCCTCGGATCGCAGCGACAGCTGACCGATCAACCCCAACAACGGCAGCATCGACAGTCCCGCCGCAAACCAGCCGAGGCTGCGCAGACCCGGACCGGCCCGCGGCCCCTCGCCGCTCACCTCGCCCGCCAAGCCCGCCAGCCCGCGAGCGATCGCCAGGGCGCAGGGCACCGCCACCGCCAGCATCACCGCCACGATCGCCGCCGCCCGCCGCGGGTTCGCCTCGCTCAGCACCGCGTCGCGGAGCAGCAGCGCCAGCGTGTACACCTTGCCCCCCCCCGCCAGCTCCAGCGTCGTCACGTCGCCGAGCGCCCACAGAGCCGCCCACCCGGCCCCCAGCGCGAAGGCCGGGGCCAGCAGCGGCACCTCGATCGTCCAGAACCGCCGCCACGGCCCCGCCCCCAGGTCCGCCGCCGCCTCGAGCCACACCCGCGCCCGCCCGCGAAGCCGCAGCTGCAACACCAGCGCCGCCAGCGGGATCGCACCTGCACTCTGAGCAAGCAGCACCGCCGGCACCCCCGGCGCGAGCCCCAGCCCCAGCACGCCGAGCGCCCGCGCCAGCGGCGAGACCAGCACCAACACCAGGAGCAGGGACGGCGACACCGTACGCGCCACCGGATACGCCGCCACCGCCGCGATCACGGCCACCGCCGCCGCCAGCCCCAGCGCCCGCAAGCCCGCGAGCATGAAGATCCACGGCGGCGCCGGCGGACCCACCACCGCCCACGCCTCCTGCCCCAGCTGCACCAGCGGCAGACCCAGCGTCAGCAGCACCCACACCGCGACCGCGACCGCCACACCACGCGCGCGACGGTTCGATCCTGCGAGGCCGGGCGCGGGCATGCCCCGCGAGGCTACAGCGCCAATCGCTCGCCGACCACCGCTCGCGCGACCCGGCGGTCCCGGGTTATAAGCAGAAGATGAGCGGGCCGAGCCCGGGCCAGCGCGCCCCCGAGATCGACGCGATCGCCAGCAACGGTCAACGCTTCCTGCTCTCCAAGCAGGAGGGCCTGTGCACGGTCGTGTACTTCTTCCCCAAGGCCTTCACGCCGGGTTGCACCGCGGAGACCAAGATGTTCCGCGACAACTACGTCGAGCTCTTGCTCGCCGGCGCCAACCTCATCGGCATCAGCACCGACGACGAGAAGACCCAGTGTGACTTCGCCAGCTCGACCCGCGCCCCCTTCCCGATCCTCTCGGACGCGGACCACAAGATCTGCCGCAGCTACGACGTGCTGTGGCCGGTGATGAACGTCGCCCGCCGCATCACGGTCATCGTCCGCCCGGACATGATCATCGACGCCGTGTTCCACCACGAGGTCCAGATCTCCCGCCACCGCGACGACGTCCTGCGCCACGTCAACGAGATGTTCAAGCGCAGCCGGGCCAGCAGCGACGCCCCCCTCGGCTACCGCTGACCCGCGACGCCGCGGGAACCTCCGAGGCTGTCCGCAAAGACAGCTCGAAGCGCCCCGACTTGCGTTACCCTCCGGCATGCCCGAAGACCCCGGCCTCCTCGAGTTCGCCCTGGCCACCGCCCGCGCCGCCGGTGTCGTCCTCCTCGACCACTTCGAGACCGAGCTCGCCGTCGCCACCAAGTCCTCGGACATCGACCTCGTGACGCCGGCCGACCGCGCCGCCGAGCTGGCGATCACCCGCCGCATCACCGCCGCCTACCCCGAGCACTGGATCCTCGCCGAGGAGTCCGGCCGCATCACCGGCGACGCCGGCCCCGACCCCAGGCCCCCTCCTGGCGTCCTCCAGTGGGTCATCGACCCGCTCGACGGCACGACCAACTTCGCCCACCGCTTCCCCCACTTCAGCGTCTCCATCGCCCTCGTCGACCACGACGGCCCCCGCCTCGGCGTCGTCCACGACCCGACCCGCGACGAGACCTTCTTCGCCCTCCGCGACCACGGCGCCTTCATCGACTCCCCGCGCACCCGCGCCCGCCACGGCCGACCCCAGCCCCTGCGCGTCACCTCCACCCGCGCCCTCCGCCTCGCCCTCGTCGCCACCGGCTTCGCCTACACCCGCGCCACCAGCCCGACCAACAACCTCCTCGAGTTCAACCGCGTCGTCCCCCAGGTCCGCTGCATCCGCCGCGCCGGCTCGGCCGCCCTCGACCTCGCCTACCTCGCCGCCGGCCGCCTCGACGCCTACTGGGAGTATCACCTCCAACCCTGGGACATCGCCGCCGGCGCCCTCCTGGTCCGCGAGGCCGGCGGCACCCTCACCCGCATCGACGGCGGCACCTGGGACCTCCGCCACGGCGACCTCGTCGCCGCCGGCCCCGCCCTCGCGCCGATCCTCCAGTCCGAACTGGCGAGCGCTCGCAACCCTCAGCTGTCCCACGGAACATGTCCCGAAGGACATGCCGCGCGACCCTGAACCGCTGCGCACTTGCGCCCCGGGCTCGCGCGCACGCGAGTAGGCACACGGTCACCACGCACGCCCCTGGGATCCGCCGCACCGATCTGCGACGCTCATCCAGGCGCCGTCCGAGGTCGTCATGTCGAAGCCCGAGGGAAACGCCACCTTGCTGCCCGAGCCCTTCCAGGTGCGCAAGGACGCCGTCGACAAGGCGGCCCCGGCCGCCCGGGCCGCCGCCGCCCGCATCTCCCAGGTCTACAAGCGCCGCGCCGCCGGCGGTCTCGAGCCGGACCCGAGCGACGAGACGCCACCCGCCTGACGCCCGCGCTCCGCGACATGTCCCAAAGGACACGCTGCGGAGCAGCCTCTCACTCGGCCCCGCCGATCTCGATGTTGTAACGGACCGTCATCGGCGGCCCGTCGTAGGTCGGGAAGGCGTGGTCGACCACCGCCTTGCGCGCGCACGGGATGATGCCGAACACGCTCAGGCCCGCCGGCGCCGCCACGGCGATCGACTCGACCTTGCCGGTCCCCATCAAGCGGAACGTGAAGTCGATGCGCCCGTTCGGCAGGCTCGACCCCTGGTAGCACGCGGCCTTCGCCAGGCAGTCGTTGATCGCGTACTCCACCTCGCGCATGTGCGAGTTGAGGACCGCCTCGTTGAGCTGCTCGTCGCCGCCGTTGCCGTTCATGTCGACGTTCCTCGCCACGTTCGGATCGAACTGCGGGATCTGCTTGTCGTCGACCGGCTTGAACTTCGGCATCTGGTTGCGGTCCTCGTAGCACTCGCCCCAGCTGGTGATCGGCGGCTTCATCGGCACCACCGGCGTCTCGTTCGTCTCCGGCGACGCGCAGATGTCCTGCGAGTAGTCGACCACGCAGACCTTCCCGTCGCAGCGCGTGCCTCGCCCGCACATCCCGCTGCACTCGCCGCTCGGAGCCGAGGACTCGCCCTCCCGCTTACAAGCGGCCTGACTGAGCGCCATACCGAGAAAACCCACCGCAAATATGGTGAATCGCATCGCGGGCTCCAGGTTATCAGCACGCCCCGGCTCGCGGGTAGACACGCGTTGCCAGCCATTTTCGCGCGACGCGCTCGCACGACCGATCGCCGCGCCGACACCCACATCTCGCCCAGCTCGCGGCGCGTGCAGGCGCGCACCAGCACCACCGACGCGGACAGCTGCCCGGCACACGAGGCGTCCCTGCCCCGAGATCGGCCCGCCGCCTAGATCACCCGCGTGCGCAGGCTGGTCGCCAGCGCCGCGATCTTGGCCCCGAGGCTGTGCGTCTTTGGATCGTCGGCTCGCAGCGGCACATCGACGTGCAGCAGGCCGATCCCCTCCACCGTCGCCAAACTCTGCCCGGTGATGTTCACCTGCGAGTCGGCCAGCAGCTGATTCACCGCCGACAGCACGCCCGGCACGTTTCGGTGCACATTCAAGATCCTCGCCCCGGTCCGCACCGGCGCGGCGTCCACGTTTGGCAGGGTCACGCAGCCCGTGGTCGAGCCGCTCGTCAGGTACGCCGACAGCGAGCTCGCCACCTCGCGGCCGATGTTGGCCTGCGCCTCCTGCGTCGACCCGCCGATGTGCGGCGTGAGGATCACCGAGTCGAGCCCGCGCAGCGGGCTGTCGAACACGTCGCCCAGCTTCGCCGGCTCGCTCGGGAACACGTCGACCGCCGCCCCCGCCACGTGCCCGCGCTCGAGCGCGTCGCGCAGCGCCGCCAGATCGACCACCATCCCCCGCGACGCGTTGATCAGGTATCCACCCGGCTTCATCGCCGCCAGCTCGGCCGCCCCGAACATCCCCCGCGTCAGCTCCGTGTCCGGCACGTGCAGCGTCACGAAGTCCGCCACCCCGAGCAGCTCGTGCAAGCTCCCGCCCGGCTGCGCGTTGCCCAGCGCCATCTTCGGCAAGATGTCGTGGTAGCGCACCTGCATCCCCAGCGCCTCGGCCAGCACGCTCAGCTGCGAGCCGATGTGCCCGTAACCGACGATCCCCAGCGTCTTGCCGCGGACCTCGTGGCTGCCGTCGGCGCTCTTGTGCCACAGCCCCCGGTGACACGCCTGGCTGCGCGCGAACACCTGCCGCGACAGCATGATGATCTCCCCCAGCACGAGCTCCGCCACGGATCTCGTGTTGCTAAACGGCGCGTTGAACACCGCCACGCCGCGCTCGCGCGCCCCCGCCAGCGCGATCTGGTCGGTGCCGATACAAAAGGCCCCGACCGCCAGCAAGGCCGGCGTCGCGTCGAGCACCGCCGCCGTCACCTGCGTCTTGCTGCGGATCCCCAGCAGCAGCGGCCCGCCCTGCGGCAGCGCCCGCAAGGCCGCCACCAGCTGCGGCTCCGACAGCGCCCCCGGGGCCGTGTGCACCACGACGCCGTGGCGCGCGAACTCCTCGTGGGCCGTCGCGTGGATGCTCTCGAGCAGCAAGATATTCGGGCGAGACACGGCGCGCACGATGCCCAAACCATCAGGGCCCCGCAACCCACCCGCGGCCGCACGAGCGCCCACGATCTCCCGAACCACCTGCGTGTGCCCGCACACCTTGTCACCCACGCGCGGCTTTGCTACCCGTCCCGCCATGCTCCGCGAGAACAGCCTGCAGCGCCTCGAGCGGAACATCCTCTCCCATCTACGCCGCGGCTGGACCCGGGCCGTGTTCGCCGCCCCGCAAGCCGCAGACGCCAGCGAGCCCGCCGTCGCCCACGCCGAGCAGGTCCACCCCGGTCCTGGCGCCGGCGTGCCACCGAGCCCCGAGCAGCTCGCCGCAGTGTTCGCCGCGGCCCGCCTCGCCGCCAACGCCGGCCTCGTCAAGCACACCTACGTCCTCGACGATCTCCGCCGCGTTCAGGTCGACGCCCGCCACGGTCGCCCGACCGTGCGCACCCTCGACGAGGCCGCCGCCACCAAGGTCATGGGCGGGAAGCAGCGCCCGCTGCGACCCGACACCAGCGCCGAGCTCCTGCGCGCGATCGGCATCATGAACGCCGACGGCAGCATCTCGGCCACCCACGCCCGCAAATACAAGCAGGTCAACCACCTCGCCGAGCTGTGCCGCCCGACCTGGGAGCGGCTCGTCGCCGCTCGCCCGCGCAGCGAAGCCCAGCCGATCCGCGCCCTCGACCTCGCCTGCGGCAACGCCTACCTCAGCTTTGTCCTCGCCGAGATCCTCCGCCGCGAGGGCGTCGCCCTCCGCCTCCACGGCGTCGATGTCCGCGACGACGTGATCACCCGCAGCCGCGAGCGCGCCACCACCCTCGGCATGCAAAACCTCAGCTTCGCCCGCGCCAGCATCGCCGAGGCCGAGGCCGACGCCACCGCGGCCCTCGCCGGCCCGCCCGACCTGGTCGTCGCCCTCCACGCCTGCGACACCGCGACCGACGAAGCCCTCGCCCTGGCGATCCGCCTCGGGGTCCCGGCGATCCTCAGCGTCCCCTGCTGCCAGCACGAGCTCGCCGCCCAGCTCGCCCGCCCGCCCGCCAGCGACACCCCGCGTTTCGGCCCCCCCGTCGCCGCCCTGCTCGAGCACGGTCTGCTGCGCGGCGCCTACGCCGACCTCCTGACCGACGCCCTGCGTGTCGAGTTGCTCGCCGCCTGCGGCTACGAGGTCGCCGTCGTCGAGTTCGTCGGCAGCGAACACACCGCCAAGAACGTCCTGCTCCGGGCCCACCGCCGCCACGCCTACGCCCCCGTCGACCGCACCCGCTGGCGCCTCGCAGCGATCGCCGACCGCTGCGCCCAGCTTGGCGTCTCCCCGGCCCTGCTGCGCCTGCTCCAGGCCGATTAGCGCCCGGCCGAGCCCCGCTTCCATCGCGGTCGCCACGCGATCGTGGTCGACCGCGTCATGTCGCCAAACGATCGTCGGCGCTTTTTCACCGTCCATATGTCGGTAAAAAGCTCCCACGCGGCCGTCCACGGCTGCGAAGTCGTCCACGATCGTTTCCTGTCCCAAAATGCATCACTTCGCGTTTTTTACGACCAGTCGTCAGTAAAAATCTCAAATCCGACGCTGGCTGACCTGAAACAGCCGAGGAGCGGTAAACCAGCCCCGGAAGTCCCCTGTCAGGCCCATCACCAAGCCCCTCCCGGCCGACAAAACCACGCAAAAAACCCCGGGCGTGACACACGCCCGGGGCCCTCATCTCAGCCTCAAAGCCTCAGTTCTGCGCGTCCGCGCAGATCTTCACGCCGTTCGAGTCCGGCGTCGTCTGGCAGCGGAACTCGCCCGACTTGCCCCACACCGTGTCAAACGAGTTCCAGCGGCAGTCCGAGTCCGACTCGCAGACCTTCTGACACACCTTGGTCTTGACCGTCAGGCCCATCGCCATGGTCGTGCGGTCGATCAAGGTCGTGCCCGCCGGGCAGTCCTTGAACGTGTCGTAGTTGCCGATGTTCGGCGGACACAGGAAGCCGCCCGAGCACACCTGGGCCGTCGCCGCGCACTCGCCCTCGGCGAAGTAACGCGGCGCGAACACGAACTTGGTGCTCACGTAACACACGCCCTTGCCGTTCGCCGGCACCTTCATGTTTTCGCAGCCGGTGAAGGTCCCCGAGCTCACGTCCGTGTCGCACTGGTTCTGGCACATGCGCTTGCACGGCGCGTGGTAGCTCTTGTCGTTGATCGTGCACGAGGTCGTGCAGGCGTCGTAGCTGTCCTGGTTGCCGTCGTCGCAGGCCTCACCGGGGTCCATCTTCCCGTTGCCACACAGCGACAGCACCAGGCTGCAGTCGTCGATGCAGGCCGCCGCCTCGTACATCAACGGCGCCTTCTTGCTCGTCGAGATCTCGGTCTCCAGGTTGCTGTCGTCGCAAGCCTCGGCGCCGTCGACCATCCCGTCGCCGCAGACACCCGCCCCGCCGGTGCTCGTGTCGCCGGTCGTCGTCCCGGTCGTGGTATCGGTCGTCGTCGTCGCGTCCGTCGTCGTCGCGTCCGTCGTCGTCGCCGTCGGATCGGTCGTCGTCGTCGCCGTCGGGTCCGTCGTCGTCGTCGTCGCCGTCGGGTCCGTCGTCGGATCGCCCGTCGTCGGCGTCCCGGTCGTCGGCGAGGTCGTCGTCGCCGTCGGGTCCGTGGTGGACGCGGAGGTCGAGCTACCACTGGACGCGGCCGTGCTGTCGGTGGTGGTCCCGCTGTCCTTCGGACAGGCCATCAGGACAAGAGCAGATGCAAGGAAAGGGGCAGAAAAGCGCTGCATCCGGCCACTGTATGCGTGGCGCGGCGCCCGCAAGTGTGATCCGCAGCACACAGCGCCGCTTGCGCAGTTTACGCTGGACACCTCGCCCTGCCCCCGGTTAGCGTGGGCCCATGTCGATGAGCGCCGGAGGAGAAGAGGGGGAGGCGATGTGCGAGATCAACGTCACCCCGATGGTCGACGTGCTCCTCTGCCTCCTGATCATCTTCATGGTCGCCTCGCCGCCCCCGGCCAACACCCAGATGCCGCTCGACATCCCGACGGCCTCCAAGCAGCAAGGCCCCGCGGACCCCAGCGCCACCCTGCTGCTTAGCATCGACGCCAACGGCGGCGCCAAGCTCGGCGCCCAGCCGCTCAGCGCCGACTACGACGCCCTCGTCGGCGAGCTCAAGGCCAACCCGAAGCTGCAGACCGACGGCAAGATCGCCATCGACGCCGCCGCCGGCGTGAAGTACGGCCAGGTCATCCGCATGATGGCCGCCTCGCACGACGCCGGCATCTCGGCCGTCGGCATCGCCTCCGACCGCCTGTAGACCGTCCTCCTCGCGCGCGCGGCCCCTCACACGCGGGCCACGAGCCAGCGGCGATCTCCTCCGGCGACATCTTCCCACTGGACCCCAGCTCAGCGATCGCCCAAGCTCCGCGCCGCATGGGTTTCGCCTCCGAATTCAAGGCCTTCGCCGTCCGCGGCAACGTTGTCGACCTCGCCGTCGGCGTCATCATCGGCGGTGCCTTCGGCAAGATCGTCGCCTCCTTCGTCGCCGACGTGGTCATGCCGCCGATCGGCCTCGCCATCGGCGGCGCCGACTTCTCCAAGCTGCAGATGGTGTTGAAGGCCAGCGCCGACCCGGCCCAGGTCGTGGCGATCCGCTACGGCCTGTTCCTCCAGGCGACCATCGACTTCATCATCATCGCCCTCGTCATCTTCCTCATGGTCAAGATGATCAACGGCATGCGCAAGCAGGAGGAGGCCGCCCCCGCAGCCCCCGCGCCCCCCGATCCGCAGCTGGTGCTCCTCACCGAGATCCGCGACCTCCTGCGCGAACCACGGCGCTGAGCTCAGTACCCGAGCAGCCGGCCGACCTGAAACACCGCGACGGCCATCACGTAGGCCAGCGCCGTCATGCTCACGAACATCAGCAGCGGCCAGCGCCACGAGCGAGTCTCGCGGCGCACCACCGCCAGCGTCGACATGCACTGGCACGCGTAGACAAAGAACACCATCAGCGCGAGCCCGGACAGCGGCGTGTAACGCGGCTGCCCGTCCGCCTGCTTCGCCGCGCGCAGCGCCTCGCGCAGCGGCAAGGTGTCGTCGTCGTCGGCCTCGATGCCGTGGACCAGCCCGAGCGTGCTCACGAACACCTCACGCGCCGCGAAGCTGCCGACGATCGCGATCCCCATGCGAAAGTCCTGCCCCATCGGCGTCAGCGCCGGCTCGATCAGCTTGCCGAAGCGCCCGCCCAGCGAGTGCTCGATCGCCGTCGGCTCCGCCGCCACCACCTCGATCGGGTCGACCTGCCGGTCCGGCAAGCGCGGCGCCTCCGGCAAGCGCGGGAAGCTGAGCAGCGCCCACAGCACGACCGTCATCGCCAGGATCACCGTCCCCGCGTCGCGCACGAAGTCGGCCGTGCGATCGTAGACGCTGAGCAGCGTGTTGCGCACGCGCGGCAGGCGATACGGCGGCAGCTCCAGCACCAGCGGCGGCGTCGGGCTGCGCAGCAGCGTGCGCTTGTAGATCGCCCCCACCGCCAGCGCCGACACCGTCGACAGCACATACATCGACAGCAGCACCAGGCTCGCCTGCGTGAACGGACCGACCCGCGCCTCGCCGTCGAACAGCGCCGAGATCAGCAGCACATACACCGGCAGGCGCGCGCTGCAGCTCATGAACGGGATCATCATGATCGTGACCAGCCGGTCCTTGAAGCTGCTGATCGTCCGCGTGCCGAGGATCGCCGGGATCGCGCACGCGTAGCCGCTGAGCAGCGGCACGAAGGCCTTGCCGTGCAGCCCCACCCGCGCCATCAGGCGGTCGATCAAGAACGCCGCCCGCGCCATGTAGCCGGTGTCCTCGAGCAGCCCGATGAACAGGAACAGCAGGGCGATCTGCGGCACAAACACCAGCACGTTGCCGACACCCGCGATCGCCCCCTCGGTGAGCAAGTCCGTGAACAGCCCCGGGCCCAGGCCCGCCTTCACCTGCTCCGAGAGCCAGCCGATGCCAGCCTCGATCACCCCCATCAGCGGCTCCGCCCACGCGAAGATCGACTGGAACAGCAGCGCCATCACCAGCAGGAAGATGAGCAGCCCCCACACCCGATGGGTCAAGACCGCGTCGATGCGCGCCGACCGGTCCATCGCCGGCGCCCGCTCACCGCCGCGGTGGCCGATCTGCGCCAGCACCCGATCCACCTCCGCGTAGCGCCCGACCACCAGGCTCGTCGCCACCGCCAACAGCTCGTCCGCGCCGACCCGCGCCAGCGCCGCTCGCTCGTCGTCCCGCACCCCCGTCAGCGCCAGCGTCTCGCTCGCCTGCGCCGCCACCAGCCAGCGCGCCCGCGCCGCTCCGATCCCCGCCAGCGCCGCCGGCAGCGGCGCCTGCAACAACCGGCCTTGCTCTTCGGACATGTCCCACGGTGCATGTCCGAAGCGACAGATCTCCGCCACCAGCGCCGCCACCCCCTCGCCCGTGCGCGCCACCATCGGCACCACCGGCACCCCCAGCGCCCGCGCCAGCGCATCCACGTCGACCGGCACCCCCGCCTCCGCCGCGACGTCCATCATGTTCAGCGCCAGCACCAGCGGCCGCCCGAGCTCGCACAGCTGCATCGCCAGGTACAGGTTGCGCGCCAGGTTGGCCGCGTCCACCACCAGCACCACCAGGTCCGGCGCCGCCCCGACCTCGCCGAGCAGGCAACGAAACGCCACCGCCTCGTCCTCGGACACCGGCGTCAGGCTGTAGGTGCCCGGCAGGTCGATCACCGTCAGCGTCCGCGTCGGCTGCCAGCGCGATGCCACCACGCCCTCACGCGTCTCGACCGTCACCCCGGCGTAGTTGCCGACCTTGTGCCGCGAGCCCGTGAGCTCGTTGAACACGCTGGTCTTGCCGACGTTGGGGTTCCCGGCCAGCGCCACCCGCAGCGGTGCATCGCTCACAGGGCCACCGTCCGCACGCACCCCGCCTCGGCCGCGCGCAGCGACACGTGGCAGCCGCGGACCTGAAACTCGAGCGGGTCGCCAAACGGCGCCCGCTTGACCAGCGTGACCACCGTCCCCGGCACGAAGCCCATCTCGAGCAAGCGCAGCGTCAGCCCGCCCGCGCCGACGACCTGCGTCACGCGCGCGCGACCTCCCGGCCCCAGCTCTGCCAGCGACGGCGACATGCGCTGCGAGCTTCGACCGCACGCCGCACCCGGTCAAGCCGAAGCCCGCCCGATCCTCCCGCACGCAGCAAGCAAGGGTGCAAGTCGACCCGCGGGCAAAGTCACACGCTGACCACAGCTCCCGCCGAGACTTGCAGCTGCCCTTGTTATCCTCCGCGCCCCGTGTCCGCGCCCCGCCCCGAGCTCCCGATCGACGCGGTCCTGCCCGCCGTGTTGGACGCCCTCCGCTGCGGCCGCTCGCTCGTCATCGAGGCCCCACCTGGCGCCGGCAAGACCACCCGCGTCCCCCTCGCCCTGCTCGAGGCCGGCCTCGCCGGCCCCGAGCGCGAGGTCCTGGTCCTGCAACCGCGGCGGATCGCCGCCCGCATGTCAGCCCAGCGGATCGCCGAGAGCATCGGCGAAGCGGTCGGCCGCACCGTCGGCTATCAGGTCCGCTTCGAGTCCGCCGCCTCCCCGGCGACCCGCCTGCGCTTCATCACCGAGGGCCTGCTCTCGCGCAAGCTCCACGCCGACCCCGAGCTGCGCGAGGTCGGCATCGTCGTGCTCGACGAGTTCCACGAGCGCCACCTCGACGGCGACCTCGGCCTCGCCCTCCTGCGCCAGCTCCAGCGCGGCCCCCGGCCCGACCTGGCGATCGTCGTCATGTCGGCCACCCTCGACGCCGCCCCGGTCCAGCGCTACCTGTCTGAAGGGACAGGCGAGTGCGCGCGCATCACCAGCGCCGGGCGCGTGCACCCGGTCACCATCGAGTACCTCGGCGCCACCCCCGAGGCCGAGCTCGCCTCCGGCGTCCTGCGGGCCTTCAAGCAGCTCCTCGACGACGACCTCGGCGGCGATGTCCTGGTCTTCCTGCCCGGCGCCCGCGAGATCCAGCAGGCCGCGACCGCCTGCGCCGGCCTGGCCGCGCACGCCGGCGTGCAGGTCCTCCCGCTGCACGGCGAGCTCCCCCCCGATCAGCAGGACCTGGCCCTTCGGCCATGTCCAAACCGCCGCCTGATCCTCAGCACCAACGTCGCCGAGACCTCGGTGACGATCGACGGCGTGGTCGCCGTGATCGACGGCGGCCTGGTCCGCCTGCCCGCGCACGACCCGTGGACCGGCATCGCCACCCTCAGCGTCACCAAGATCTCCCGCGCCTCCGCCACCCAGCGCGCCGGCCGAGCCGGCCGCACCCGCCCGGGTCGCTGCCTCCGCCTCTACAGCCAGGCCGACCACGACCGCCGCCCCGAGTTCACGCCCCCCGAGGTCGCCCGCGCCGACCTCTGCGCCGCCCTCCTCGACCTCCACGCCTTCGCCATCACCGATCCCACCACCTTCGCCTGGTTCGAAGCTCCGCCACCCGCCGCCCTGCAGGCCGCCGAGACCCTCCTGCACCGGCTCGGCGCCGTCGACCCGCACGGCCAGCTCACCGCGCAAGGCCGCCGCATGCTCCGCTTCCCCGTCCACCCGCGCCTCGGCCGCCTGCTCGTCGAGGGCCAGGACCGCGGCGTGCCAGCCCTCGCCTGCGGCGCCGCGGCCCTGCTCGGCGAGCGCGGCGTCCGACCCGGCAACCATCAGGCGCACACCGACGCCGACGCCGACGTGCTCGTCGACCTCGCCGAGATCGACGGCTTGCGCCGGCGCGGCCGCGACGACGACACCCCCCGCGGCGGCCTCCTCCCCGGCCCCGCCCGCCGCGTCCTCCAGGTCCGCGACCAGCTCCTGCGCCTCTGCGAACGACCTGCCCCCGGAGACATGTCTGCAAAGACATCTCGCGAACCACCCACCGTCCAGGCCCGCGAGGACGCCCTGCGCCGGGCCCTGCTCGCCGCCTTCTCCGACCGCGTCGCCCTCGCCCGCGACGACACCAGCGGCGGACGCGTCCTCGCCCTCGCCGGCGGCGGCGCGGCCCGCCTCCACCCCGCCTCCGTCGTGCGCAGCGCCCCCTGGCTGCTCGCCCTCGCCGTCGAGCAGCGCCAGGAGGGCCTGCGCGGCAGCCAGATCCACGTGCGCAGCGCCTGCGCGATCGAACCCGACTGGCTGCTCGACGACTTCACCGACGAGATCGTCGCCAGCGACGAGCTCACCTTCAACGCGGCCCGCGAGCGCGTCGAGGGCCGCTCCGAGCTGCGCTATCACGGCCTGCTCATCGAATCCACGCCGCACCGCAAGCTCCCGCCCGCCGCCGCCGAGCTCCTGCGCGACGCGGCCCTCGCCGCCGGCCCCGCCCGCTTCGTCCGCGAACCCGAGGCCCTCGCCGAGCTGCAAGCCCGCACCACCTTCGTCGCCACCCACGTCCCCGGCTTCCCGACCCTCGACGACGCCGCCGCCCGCGAGGCCCTCGCCGAGCTCTGCGACGGCCGCAGCAGCTTCGCCGAGCTGCGCAGCGCCGACCTCCAGAGCACCCTGCAAGACCGCCTCTCCGGCGCGCACAGCGGTGCGCTCACCCGCTTCGCCCCCACCCACGTCCAGCTCCCCGGCGGCCGCCGCCTCGCCGTCCACTACGAGCCCGGCAAACCACCGTGGGTCGCCTCCCGCCTGCAAGACTTCTTCGGCCTCGCCCGCGGCCCCACCGTCGCCGACGGCCGCGTCCCCGTCGTCCTCCACCTGCTCGCCCCCAAC
Source organism: Nannocystis sp. (assembly GCA_044228605.1). Taxonomy (GTDB): domain Bacteria; phylum Myxococcota_A; class Polyangia; order Nannocystales; family Nannocystaceae; genus Nannocystis. The sequence continues at coordinate 42,921 of JBGAUO010000010.1, forward strand.
GGCCGCGCCGAGCAGGTCACCACCGACCTCGCCGGCTTCTGGGACCGCCACTACCCCGACCTGCGCCGCAGCCTCATGCGCCGCTACCCCCGGCACGCCTGGCCCGAGGACCCACGCAGCGCCGAACCCCCGGCCCCCCGCCGCTAACCCTCACAGCTCCACGCTCGCCGCCGAGTCGAGGTCGACCGGCTCGGCCGCACAGGCCTGCTCACCCCCGCCCAAAACCGCCGCCGGAAGCTCCTCGCAGGGCAGCTCCGCGAGGCACTCCAGCTGCCCGATCAGCGCTGGCGACGGCTCACCCCCGCGCTGGTACAGCCGCAGGTCCGCGCACTCGCGGACACACTCCGTCACGCTGCCCCCGGCCCACCCGTCGCGCACGCACGCGATCCGCAGCGGGCAGTACTCCTCACACAGCGCCTCCACGTGGCTCCGCAGATCTGCCGCCACCACGGGCTCCTCGCAGCCCGCACACAGCAGCAGCGCCGTCATCACGCCCCACCATGATCTCGTGCCTCGCATGCGCCGATCGTGACTCGCCCACCCGCGCCGCGAACCCCCTCGCGATCTGAACTCCCGGACCGCGCTCCCTGGGTTTGATCCGCGCCCCCCTGCAACCCCCCGTCCACGAGCTCCACGGTCGGTTCTACCGCCCTCGCCATGCCGGCGCCCCGCATGTTATGTACGCTGCCCAGGCATGTTGACGCTCGCCTCATTGCTGGCCGCGATGACCATCGCCGGCGCCTTTTGGGTCGGCATCCTCGCCGCCCGGCGCCTGCGCGACTGGGGCGACGGACGCCGCCAACTCTCGGAAGGGGAAGGTGCACACGCCCCCCTCGCCCTCGCCCCCGCGAACCACTCCGGCGGCGGCGGCGGCGGCCTCCTGCACGACGCCGTCAGCCGGCGGATCCGCGAGCGTGTCGCCCAGCGCCTGCAAGGTCGCATCGGCCCCACCGTCCCGCGCACCATCGACGTCGACCCCGAGGCCGCCGACCTCGGCATCACCGGCCTGCGCCAGGGCGACGTCGTCAGCATCGAGACCGGCGACACCCAGCGCGACGGCGACTACCTCGTCGACGGCGTCCTGAACCTCCGCGAGGGCGCCCAGATCACCGTCGTCGCCGTCATGACCGACGCCGACCGCACCCGCTGGCTGGTCGGCTCCCCCGACCAGGACCGCTATCTCCTGTGCGAGCCCGTGCGCGGCCACGGCCTCAGCGGCGAGCCGCCGCGCCACATCCTCCACGCCGACCAGGACTACGCCCTCGAGCGCCGCGGCCAGTCGAGCGCCGCCGGCGTCGGCATGCACGGTCGCCCGGCCCTCCCGCGCGTCGCCACCTACGTCTACCGCACGGGCCCCGACCAGACGCTCTGGATCGAGCGCTGGGGCGAGCAGGTGCTGATGGGCGCCGCCACGTCCGTGTCCGCCCACGACGTCCACTTCTTGCCCGGCTCGTGAGTGACGCTGCCAACGCCGCGAGCGGTCCCCACGATCGCCTCGCCCACGAGCACCCCACCGGGCGCAGCGCCCTCGCCCGTCCCGTCGCGCCCGCCGAGCTCGCGGTCGTCGGCGAGTTCGCCACCCGCCTCCGCGCCCCCCCCGGCGCCCCGCTGATCACCTTCTCGATCTGCCGCTATCCGCCCGGCCAGCGCTTCTGGGCCCTGCGCCAGATGGGCCTCGCCCGCCGCCCGCTCGCCGCCACCCCCGGCCTCGGCTTTCATCGCCTGCTCGGCTCGGGCGGCAGCCCCGGCTTCTCGCTGCGCCCCGACCTCGGCCGCTACGCCCTGCTCGCCGTGTGGTCGTCCGAGCAGGCCGCCGACGACTTCTTCGCCGCCTCACCGCTGCTGCACGCCTGGCGCGCGCGCAGCTCCGAGCTGTGGACCGCCAAGCTGCTCCCCCGCCGCACCCGCGGCACCTGGGCTGGCCACGCACCCTTCACCCCCGCAACCCAGGACCTCGACCCCACCCTCCCGACCGTCGTGCTCACCCGGGCCAGCCTGCGCCTGCGCGCCCTCTACTCGTTCTGGCGCCGCGTCCCCGCGATCAACCGCGACCTGCTCACCAGCCCCGGCCTGCGCCTCGCGCTCGGCGTCGGCGAGCTCCCGTGGCTGCGCCCCGTCACCGTCAGCCTGTGGGACAACGACGCCGCGCTCGAACGCTTCGCCTTCCACGGCTCCGGCCACCACGACGCCGCCCGCGCCGCGCACTCCCGCCGCTGGTTCCGCGAGGACCTGTTCGCCCGCTTCGCCGCGATCGCCAGCCAGGGCCGCGTCGACGGCCACGACCCCTGCGGCTTCCAGGCCCTCGCCCAGGCGCCCGTACAACCTGCGCTTCCAGACCTGTCCCACAGACCAGGCGCAGACCGGACAACATGAATCGAAACTATGTAATTTCGGTAATCAAAAACACTGAAATTACCTAATGCACATGAGCTGAATCGCTCCGATTGTTTTCGCCCATCACGCTGCAGCGCCATGCGAACCAGGTGACAGCGACCGATCTGTCCGTACGGACATGTCTTGACAGCGTAGGCCACCCGGGGTCTAGTTCCGCGGTCGTTCCATGAAGATTCGGTTCGCCAACCTCGGCACGATCCGCAAGACGGAGATCGATCTGCGGCCGCTGACAATCATCGTCGGACCCAACAATTCGAGCAAGACCTATCTAGCCTATTCGATCTACGGGCTATGGCACGAACTGCGACGCATGGATCCCGGGCTGTCGGAGACCCTCCGCGCTCAAATCGCGCAAAAAGGTCGCTCCGCGCTCTGGCGAGCTCGGCGGCTCGAGGACATCTTGCATACCCACATCGAATCGTCCACCCGACGATTCGAGGCCGGGCTCGGAACATTCTTCCAGGACTCCAGCGATAAGCTATTTCGGCGCACAAAGTTCCATATCGACTGGGAGCCAGACCCGCAACGAATGCGGGCCAGCCTGCAGCCCGCCTCCGCCCCGCTCCAAGTCCCCGATCCCCTGCCGAGCGTCGCCGACCGACTCGTCCACGACGATCTCGTCCGCGACGCGCTCGACCTCACCACCCCCTTCATCCTCCCCGCCGAGCGCAACGCGCTGATCATCACCTACAAGGTCCTGTCGAACCGACGATTCAAGCTGCTCCGCGACGCCGCGCGCGAGCGCAAGCCCGGTCGACGCGCCGCCGACGAGCCGCGGGATCAGGGTGATATCCGCTACCCCCTGCCGGTCGAGGACTTCCTCGATTTCCTCGCCGACGTCGAGCTCCAGGCCGCCCGGAGACCACGCACCGCCAAGTCCGAGTTCGTGAAGCTCGCCGCGCTGCTCGAGGCGAACATCCAGTCCGGCAATCGCCTCGAGCTCGCACCCACGCCGATCGGCGGCCGCGAGCTCCGCCTCGGCATCGGCGACGACCTCAGCATCGACCTCTACAACGCCTCCTCCTCGATCAAGCAGCTCTCGGCGCTGGTCCTCTATCTCCGGTACCGGGCCGCGGCGAACCAGCTGCTCATCATCGACGAGCCCGAGATGAACCTCCACCCCGCCTCGCAGGTGCGCCTGCTCGAGGTCCTGGCGATCCTCGTCCGCCTCGGCGTGCGTGTCCTCGTGACCACCCACAGCCCCTATCTGATGGCGCACCTCGCCAACCTCGTCCAGCGCGCCGAGGACCCCAAGACCCGCAAAAAGCAGGCAGCCCACCTCTATCTCGCGGACCCCCGCGCCCTGCTCGCCGACGACGAGGTCAGCGCCTACGAGATGCGAGACCACCGGCTCGTCTCGCTCAAGGACCCAGATTTTGGCCTGCGCTGGGATACCCTGAGCGACGTCTTCTCCGACCTCCAACAGCGGTTCTTCGCGCTCGACGGGCTGGCGCATGGCAAGCCCGGCAAATAGGTCGCGCCCAGGCGCGACCGGGGGGCGAAACCTGCTCGAACGCCTGCTCGTCGAATGTGTGCAGCCCACACGGGCCGTGCCCGGCGAGAGCGGCGTCCGCTTCCACGTCCACGTCCCAGCCGGCGCCGACGACAACATCTGCCTGATCTTCCACGTCGACCTCCCGCGCGACCCGCTCGTCCGCGAGGGCCCGCGCCCGGACTACCTCATCCTCCACGCGACACGCGGCTCTCTTGTCCTCACGATCGTCGAGATGAAGGGGAGAGGCGAGCAGGACCTCACCCACGGCGTCGACCAGATCGCCGCCTTCGCCCGGCTCCTGCGCGCCCAACTCCAGGAGCACACCCCTGCCAAGCTCAAGGTAGTGGTCCAGGGCATCCTCTTGATGGCCCACGGCGCCCACCCGCCGCTGCGTAAGCTCGCCGAGATGAACCGTCAGGGTCTGACCATCGCGCCGATCTCCTATCATCACAGCGCCGAACTCTACCCATATATCAACGCTCGTCTGCAGATCGAACGCAACTATCAGCACACAACGATCCGCGACCCGCGACCCTTCTCACCGCTGGAGACGCTCCTGGCAGCGGGCGCGCTCCCAGGCCGCGTCGCTGACACATTCCAGCGCGAGCGCTGGGCCCCGGGCCGACCTGGCGTGTACGTCAATTATGCCCCCGCAGGCGAGCGCCGACGAGCGAGGCCCAACACCCACGCGGCCCTGGCGATCGACCCTCAACGCGCCGACATCGGCGTCTGCGCGGCAGCCCACGAACTCCACGAACTCCTTCAACACGCCCTCGAGCGTGGCCTCGGGCTGCCACCCAGGCGCCAGTTCCTCCGTCTGCTGCAGATCCGATGATCCCGTGATCACAGCGTCTTGAGGTACTCGAGCACCGCCGTCCGCTCCTCCGGCGTCAGGTGGTCGCCGAAGGTGTGGCCCGTGTTGGTGTGGGCGAACTGCGTCGTGTCGTAGATGAACTTCTTCTCGGCGTCCGCGGCGTCCGCGTGTCCGTACATCAGCTCGGCGAAGGGCCAACCGAGCGCGGCCTGGTCGAAGTGCGCGCTGTCGTAGTCGACGCGGCGCCAGAATTTGGGCCGCTTGCTGCTGTCGAGCACCAACGCGATGCTCGGCACCGAACCATTGTGCAGGAAGGGCCCCGTGGCCCACACCCCGTCGAGCGGCGGCGCCATGTAGCCCGGGAACGGGTCATCCGGGACCATCCGCGTGATCGACCCGTAAAACGATTCATTGTACCAGTCGACCAGCGCCGGCGCGTACTTGGTCCCGCCCTCTGCCACCACCGCGTCGGTCCCGATCACATCGAGCGGGAACAGCAGGTTCGGGTAGTTGTCCTCGGCGTCGCTGGCCGCGTAGGTCCCGTGGCAGCCGGCGCAATTGGCCGCGAACACGGCCTCACCCTGCTCTGCCAGCCCAGCGTCGATCGCAAACGGATACTTCGGCGCCTGCACCGAGCGCACAAACGCCTGGATGTCGGCGAAGTAAGCGTCGATCTGCTGCGCCTCAGCCACGCTGTCGGTGCACAGCGCGGTCGCCAACATCATCGTCCCGCGATGATCGCCACGCGCCATCCCATTGTAGAAGAGCGCGTTCTTCTTGTGCGCCCGCCACCACGGCGGCGGGTCCGACGGCACCACCATCTCCGGCAGATCGATCAGCTTCTCGTCGCTCCACGCCAAGGTGTGGCGATCACGGTGGGCCACCAGCGTGATCGCCACCGCCTCGGCCGGGTTGGTGCCGATCGTCCGCATCACGGTCTGCGGCCCGAGCACCTTCATCCGGTTGAGGAACCGCGTCATCTGCTCGAGCCCGGGGATCGGGATGTCGGGGATCGGGAACGTGTTGAGCAGCGCGCTCAGGTCGCCCGTGAAGTCCTCGTCCGCCGTGCCGAGCCCGACGATGCGCTGCCCGTTAAAGCTGCCCGCGTGGCAGGTCAGGCAGTTCTGCGAGACGATCTCCGCCCCGTCGACCTCGTGCACCGTCCAGTTGTAGGGCACCTGCGCGTTCTTCCCCGACCGCCCCGGCAGCGCCTCGCCGTCCGTGTAAGGCCCGAGCAAGGGCTTGGCGAGCCCGAACAACAGCCAGGGGATCCCGCAGGTGATGTACCCGCGAGTGACCAGCGCCTCGTAACCCTTCACCGGGTCGCCCGGCGCCTGCGGCTCGGGTGGGATGAACACGCCGTACTCCCACGGCCCCGTCACACCCGACCCGGTGCTGCCACTACCGCTGCTCTCCTCCGCGCCTGTGCCAGTGGACGCCGCGCTCGTGGTCGGGTTCACACCCGTCTCGCTGCCAGGCTCCGTGCCGCTGCTACCGGCCGCTCCGGTGCTCACACTCGCGCTACTGCCACCCGTGTCGCCACAACCAACCGACACGAGCAACGCACAAACACCCGGGACACTCCATCGTCGCATCGTCATGAGCCCTCGCGCACCCTAGGCCGGAGCCCGACCCGCGCGCAAGGCCTCCAGACGACCCGCGCTAGACCCCCGGGTGACCCGAGTTTCCCTGCAGCTTGCTCTGACGGTACAGATACAGCCCCAGCGACGTAAACAGCGTCGTATTGAAGCACACCACCACCAGCACGATGATCGGGGTCGAGAAGATAGCCATGCCAACAACCTAACCCCCGCCCCCCGCGGCTCGAAGCGCAGGAATTTCCGCCACGCTCCCGGACCCCCCGCAGTTCTTACCTGCTCGCCGCCAAGCTGACGCGACGAGAGCCTCGCGTGTACCATCGCCACGCTCGATGGCCGCTCCTCCGCTCTACATCGTCGGCGCCGGGGCCGTCGGCCTCCACCTCGCCGCCCGCCTCTCCGCCGTCACACCCGTCACCCTGGTCGCCCGCGGCCCCCGCGTCGGCCGCCTGAACCGCGACGGCTTCGAACTCTCCGGCAACGAACAGGGCCACTTCAGGCTCCCCGTCGTCGACATCGCCGAGCCCCTCCCCGCCAGCGCCGACCTGCTCCTCGCGGTCAAGGCCACCGAGCTCGCCGACACCCTCGCGCAGATCAAACCCGGCCCGCAGCACACCCTCGGCCTGTGCCAAAACGGCCTCGGCATCGCCGCCCTCGCCCGCATGCACGCCCCCGCCGCCGCCCGTATCCGCGTCGGCTGCTGGCTCGGCGCCGGCCTGGCCACACCGATCAACGTCCGCGTCACCGGCGTCCTCCAGATCGAACTCGCCGCCGACGACCCCGCCGCCCTCCGCACCCGCGACCGCTGGCAACGCCTGCTCGCCGCCGCCGGCTACCCCGTCCGCATCGTCCCCAGCCTCGCCGCCTGCGAGTGGCGCAAGTCGCTGTGGAGCATCGCCGTCTGCGGCCTGTGTGCCAGCCTCGGCGAGCGCAACGGCGCGATCCTCGACTCCCCACCCCTCCTCACCCTCGCCCGCGAGCTCCTCCAGGAGGCCCGCTCGGTCGCCGCCGCCGAGGGCGTCATCCTCGGCGAAGACGACATCGAGCGCGTCTTCACCTCCCTCCGCACCAGCCGTGAGAACCGCAACGTCATGCTGCAGGACATCACCCGCGGCGAGACCACCGAGATGTACTTCCTGAACCTCGCCGTCGCCCGCCTCGCCGTCAAACACGGCCTGTTCGCCCCGGTCAACGCCGTCGTCGCCCGCCTCGTCGAACACTGCGAGCGCCGCGGCGAGGCCCGCCCGCCGGACGGCACTCCGCCCGGCGAGTGAGTCGCTCAGTGGCAGATCCCGCAACCGAGGCTCTCGACCTCGAGCGCGCAGTACGAGTCCCAGCGCGCCGCCTCGCAGAACGGGTCGTAGGTGGCGACGCAGGCGCTGACCGTCGCGTCCCCGCAGCCCGGGTTGCCGTTGTCCGTGCAGCAGGCCTCCGACGCGCTCGCCGCCGCCTCGGCCACACAACCAGCGTCCCAGTGCGTCGTGCAACAGAACGGGTCCGCACCACACACCGCGGCCTCGATGCCCGGGTCCGAGCAACCAGCACCACCGACCACGCTGCACGGATGCGACGGCACATACACCGTCGCCTGCGGCCCGAGCTTGGTCCACATGAACTGGTCCGGCCCGGTGATCCAGTCTGAGGCCATCTGCCGGCAGTCCGCGGCCAACACCCCACCACAGTCCTCGATCGCCCCCGTGCCCAGACGGTCGTCCGTCACCACACAGGCCGACCCGTTGCCGCCCCAGATCGCCTCGCTCGCCTCGATCGCGTCGTCGAAGTCGGAGTAGAAGCGGTCGCGCACCTGCAGCGGCGTGCCATCGGCCGTGTGGCTGACGCCGTCGCCGCAAAAGTCCGCCCGGACCGCCCGGCTCACCGCCTGCAACTGCTGGACGCCGTTGCGGCCGCCGAAGCTCGAGACCCACGGCGGGTAGCCCCACAGGCCCGACTTGCCGATCGCCCCCGAGGCACAGCCGAGGAACCCAACCGTCTCGTCGGCGGTCACCACCCCCAGCTCGCTCACCTTCACGCCCGGGTAGAGCACCGCCGCGAAGCTGACCTTGAAGTCGTTGAACACACCCGGAGGGCCCCCCTCGACCTGCTTGAGCGTGACACCCGACGCCGAGAGCGCGTCCAGCTCCGCGCACGCCGAGTACGGACCCGGCACGTGATAGGCCTCCCCCGGGACCAGCGTGAAGTTGTAGATCGGCAGGTCCAGGCCCCCGGGGATCGCCGCGATCCCCACGCCGCTGACCCGCAAGGTGAAAAACCGGGCCGCCCGCGTGCTGTCGGCGATCTTGAAGCGCCACTCCGACCCGAGCAGCTGCGCCGCCGTGTACCTGATGCCGTTGATCTTCACCGTCCCGAGATCGGGCTGGATGTTGTTCGCCGCCGCCGTGAAGGTCGTCAGCACGCCGCCCGTGTACACCCGCAGGTGCTGAAAGGTGACCTGCGTGCCCGCAGCGTCGTCGTAGGTCACCTTGGTGCCGTTGCGCGCGAAGTGCCGCAGCGGCATGCCCTCCGGGAACAGCTGCGCGGTGTTCAAGCGCGTCGAGCCACCCCAGGTGCCGGTCCCCGAACGGAGCTGCACCAGGTCCGGATCGCCCGCCCCGCGGTCGACCGCGTCGGCGACGCTGGCCTCGTCACAGGCGCCGGCGAGCAGGAGGGATACAAGGGGGAGAAGGGCGGTGCGTCGCTGCATGGTGGTGGCTCGCCCGATCACCGGGCGCTCTCGTCGAGGGGTTCAGTGGGGTCCCGGCGAATTTTCAATTGCCCCGCGCCCAAACTTTTCTCGCGGTCGGCCAATTTGCGGACGGCTGCTCGCCTGCCGCGGCCCATGATAGCGTCCCCGCATCGATGGAAGATGCGGTGCTCTTCGCGGCCTGGTGCCGGGGTGACCGGCGCGCCGGCGCGCAGCTGTTCGAACGCCACTACGAGGCGATCGCCCGGTTTTTCCACAACAAGGCCCACCACGACGCCGACGACCTGATCCAGCGCACCTTCCTGCGCTGCGTCGAGACCCACGCCCGCATCCGCAACCCGACCAGCTTTCGCTACTACCTGTTCGGCGTCGCCCGCAACGTCCTGCTCGAGTACCTCGAGGAGAAGGGCCGCCGGCAGCGACGCGAGGTCCCCAACTTCCTGTCGACCTCGATCGAGGACATCGCCCCGACCCCCTCGAGCGCGCTGGCCCGGGCCCGCGAGGAGCGGCTCATCCTCCACGCCCTGCGCCGGATCCCCCTCGAGCTGCAGATCATCCTCGAGCTCTACTACTGGGAGGAGCTGCGGGCCCGCGAGCTCGCCGAGGTGCTCGACCTCCCCGAGGGCACGATCCGCACCCGCATCCGCCGCGCCAAACAGCTCTTCGAGGAGGAGATCGCCCGCGTCGCCGAATCGCCCGCGCTGGCCCACAGCACCCTCTGCGACCTCGACGGCTGGGCCCGGCGCCTGCGTGGCGAGCTCGGCCGCGACGCGCAGGGCAATTGAAATCGCCGCGAGGCCCCACTCACCCCCTCGTGCATGCCCGACACCCCCGACCCGAGGCCCGCGTGACCGAACCCGACGATCCCGCGCCCGTCAGCGACCTCGCCGCGACCCACGCGACCGACCCGCGCCTGCTCGCGCTCGCCGCGACCCACGGCTCGCTGCCGGCCATGCACCGCACCCAGCTCGCCGCGGTCCCGACCCCCGCACCCGCGCCCGCGGCCCTCGACGCCGACACCACCCCGCAGATCGGCACCCTCGACACCCTCGACACCGGCGCCCGCGGCGGCGCCCTCGCCCGCCCCAATCTCGGTGACCCCGAGGAGCAGCGCCGCCGTCAGGCCCTCAAGTTTCGCCTGTTCGGCGAGGCCGAGGACGCCGTCAAGATCGGCCGCTTCCAGATCCTCGGCCGCCTCGGCGCCGGCGGCATGGGCGTGGTCTACAGCGCCTACGACGAGCAGCTCGACCGCAAGGTCGCCGTCAAGGTCCTGCGCCCCGAGGGCGCCGGCAGCCACAACGCCACCCGCCTCAAGCGCGAGGCCCAGGCCATGGCCCGCCTCTCACACCCCAACATCGTCGCCGTGCACGAGGTCGGCGAGACCGACGGCAAGGACGTGTTCGTCGCCATGGAGTTTGTCCGCGGCCAGAGCCTCGACCGCTGGCTCGAGACCCTGCCAACCTGGCGCCGCGTCCTCGAGGTCTTCACCGCCGCCGGCCGCGGCCTGCAAGCCGCCCACGCCGCCGGTCTCATCCACCGCGACTTCAAACCCGCCAACGCGATCCTCGCCGACGACGGCGGCGTCAAGGTCCTCGACTTCGGCCTCGCCCGCCTCGAGACCACCCCCACCGACGAGCCCCTCGCCCCCGGCTCCCTCATGGACCTCCGCCTCACCCGCACCGGCGCCATGATGGGCACCCCCTTCTACATGTCCCCCGAGCAGCTCCTCGGCCAAACCCTCACCCCCGCGAGCGACCAGTTCTCCTTCTTCGTCGCCCTCTACGAGGCCCTCTACCGCCGCCTCCCCTTCGCCGGCGACAGCCTCCCCGCCCTCGTCGAAAACGTCACCAGCCTGCGCCCCGCCGACCCCCCCGCCGGCCACGACATCCCCGGCTGGCTGCACCGCGTGCTCCTCCGCGGCCTCGCCCGCGCCCCCGCCGAACGCTTCCCCGACATGGCCGCGGCCCTCACCGCCCTCGCCCAGGACCCCGCCCGCCGCCGCCGTCGCCTCGCCGGCGCCCTCGGCCTGATGCTCTTCAGCGCCGGCACCGGCGTCGGCGCCATGCAGCTCGCCGGCACCGGCGCCGGCGTCTGCGAAGACCTCGCCGTCGCCACCGAGTCCGTGTGGAACGACGAGCGCATCACCGCCGCCCGCACCGCCTTCACCACCCGCGCCGGCGCTCTCGGCGGCGAGACCTGGACCCTGCTCGAGCCCCGCCTCGGCGCCTGGGTCGATCAGTGGGTCACCCTGCGCGGCGATCGCTGCCGGGCCTACGCCGCCGGCCAGCTCTCCGACACCCTGCACGACCGATCTCTCGCCTGCCTCGAGCGCCAGCTCGCCCGCGTCGACGGCCTCGTCAGCGCCTTTGTCGTCGCCGACGCCACCAGCATCGAACAGGCCCCCACCGCCGTCGCCGCCCTCCCCCCGCTGTCTCTCTGCACCGACGTCGATCACCTGCTCGCCGAGGTCGCACCCCCCGACGACCCCGACGCCCAACGCCGGGTCGCCAGCGGCCGCGCCACCCTCGAGCGAGCCCGCGCCGCGATCGACCTCGGCGACTACGACGGCGCCCTCACCCGCGCCGACGAGGTCGCCGCCGACGCCCGCACCCTCGCCTACGAGCCCCTGCTCGCCCTCGCCGAGCTCATCCGCGGCGACGCCCTCCACTGGAAACGCGACGTCCCCGGCGCCGACGCGGCCCTCTCCACCAGCCTCGAGCTCGCCCTCGCCAGCGGCGACGAGCGCAGCGCCGTCGAGGCCCTCGCGCGCCGCATCTTCGTGCGCGCCGAGCTCGCTGGCCAACCAGATCGTGCCCTCGCCGACGCGGCGATCGACCGCGCTCTCCTGCGCCGCATCCCGGACGACCCCCGCCTCGCCTGGCTGGTCGAGAACAACATCGCCGTCGCCCACGACGCCAACAGCGACACCGACGCCGCCGCGACCGGCTACGAGAAAGCCCTCGCCATCGCCGCGAACATCAACGACGGCGTCTCGATGGAGATGATCGCCTCACGCTACAACCTCGGCCTCCTGCGCGGCAGTCAGCACGACCCTCAACGCGCCGCCGAGTTGCTCGCCGAAGCCGCTGCCGCTGCCGAGATGCTCTACGGTCTGAACCATCCGGCCCTCCTGCCCCTGCTCGAGGGTCAGGCCCAAGGCGCCTCCGTCGTGGGTCGCCAGGTGGAAGCGCTTGCACTGTGCCGCCGCGCTCACACTCTGGCCGGCAACCTACGGTCCGCAAGCCCCAGCTTACTGCTCCCGATCGTCGAACTCGAGGCTCGCATCCGCGGTGAGCGTCGCGATCCGCACGCGCTGGCCCTCGCAGACGAGGCCGAAACACTCGCCCTTACCGCCTTCGGGCCCAACGCACCGCGTACAGCCCTCGCCCGACTACGACCGCAGATCTACAGCGCGGCGCGAGAGCCTGACCTCGTAGCGGCGTTTAATACACTTGCATCGCTCGGCCCATCCGTATGGGCGACCGCCCTCGTGTCCCGCATCGAGGCGTTCCACCTCGCCAACCACCCCGTAGAAGTCCTCGGCCTCCTCACCGAAGCCCGCGCCGTGCCCGCCTGGACCAACCTCACCCCCGGGACCCGTGTCGCCCTGTATCTCCGCGAAGCCGACGCCCTGCTCGCCACCAACGATCCAACCCAGGCGTCCGCCAGGCTCGACGACGTCGAGACCCTCTCCGGCTCCACCATGCCCCGCTCCGTCCGCCAGTACCTCGACTATCACCGCGGCCGCATCGCCCTCCGCACCGGCGACCCTGCCACCGCCGTCACCACCTTACGCCGCGCCGTCGCCAGCTACGCCACCACCTACGACCTCGACCACCCCGAGTACCTCGAGGTCCGCGCCGCCCTCGTCCACGCCTTGCGCGCCGCCGACCAGGAGCCCGAGGCCAACAGCCTCGCCGCCGAGCTCACCCGCGTCTACCAGACGCTCGGCCCCGCCTTCGCCCCCGAGATCGCCGCCCTCGCCCGTTGACCCGGCTCAGCGCACCACGGACATCGTCATCGACGTCGCTCCCGGCGACGGCGAGCGGACGATCTGCTTGGCGTCGCTGACCAGCAGCGGCTGCCCCGTCGGCGCCTCGATCACCACCCGCACGCCCGCCAGCCCCTCGCCTTCCGTCTCGAAGCGGACCACGCCGTACGCCGTGACGTGCTCGTCGAGCTCAAACAGGCTCTCGAGATAACGCAGGCGCGCCCGCGGCTTCCCGTCGCTCTGCCCCGTCGTCTGGTGTCGCCGGAGAAACCCCTCCTGCGCCGAGTTCGGCGGCATCGTTGGATCCGAGAACGACGCCTCCTCGAGGTCCGCCGAGATCTGTGAGCGCAGCATCCGGACCAGCACCCGACCCGTCCCGTCGTCGATGCAGAAGTCGCACCACTGCTCCTCGTACGCCACCTGCACCCAGCCCTCCGCGTTGCCGCTCGGGCGCAGCTCCTCGGCCACCACCTGGTAGTACCCACACGGCTTCCCGGACAGCGGCGCCCGCAGCAGCGGACCGGCCGCAGGTTTGAGCTTGCCGATCACCCGCGCCATCCGTCCCGGCACCGCGTCACGCACCCGCGTCACGGGGATCTTCCGCAGCGTACGATTGACCCGCTCCGCGCTCTTGAAGAACCACACCAGCCCGAACACCCCGGCGAACACCGCCAGGATCGCCACGCCGAGCAGCACGAGCGCCGTGACCCACATGCGAGGCGAGATGCTACCACAAGCCCTTGGCGCACGCGCGCCGCTGCCCGTCGACCCCGCCCCTCGTTAGCCCTGCAGCGCCCGCATCGCCTCCGCCAGCCGCGGCAGCGCCTCGCGGATCTCCGTCTCGCTCGCCGCCCCGACGCTGAGCCGGAACCAGCCCTCGTCGCCGGGCACCCCGAAGGCCTGGAACGGCACGATGCCCATCCCTGCGGCGGTCAGCACGTACTTGCGGATCTCCTCGTTGGTCCGCAGCACCTGGCCAGCGGGTGTCGTCTGGCCGAACGGGCAGATCCGCACCGTCAGGTAGATCGCCCCCATCGGCGGGATGCTGTCGACCTTCAGGCCCTCCGCCTTCATCGCCTGGAACCCGCTGTGCAGCAGGTCGAGGCGCGACTCGATGCCGCTGAGGAAACCCTGGTGGTACGCGCGGATCGTGTCCGGGTCGTCGAGCAGCGACACCGTCGCGACCTGCTCCGGCCGCGGCGCCCACGCGCCCACGTGCCCGAGCACCGCCGACATCTGCCGGATCACATCGACCGGACCGACCGCCCAGCCGACCCGCAGCCCGGTCGCCGCGAACGCCTTGCTGATCCCGTCGACGAAGATCGTGTAGCGCGCCATCTCCGGCACCAGCCCCGGCGGCGTCACGTGATGCGTCCCGCCGAAGCACAGCATCCAGTAGATGTGGTCGTACATCAAATACACCGGCCGCGCCCCGCTGCGCTCACGCACCCGGTTCTCGGCCAGGATCGCCTCGCAGATGCCCCGCAGCGCGTCGGCGTCGATCGCCGTGCCGGTCGGGTTTAGCGGCGAGTTCAAGCACACCAGCCGCGCCGACGGCAGCTCGCTCAGCAGCGCGTCGCCGGTCGGCAAGAACCGCGAGTCCGGCCCGCACAGCACCTGCACGCCTCGCGCTCCGCTCATGTGCACGTAGTGGTTGTTGTTCCAGCTCGGCACCGGATAGATGACCGTGTCGCCGGGATCGACGAGCGTGCGGTAGGTGCCGTAGATGACCGGCCGGGCCCCGCCAGCCACCAGGAACGAGTCCAGCGGATAACGCAGCCCGAGGTCCCGCTCGTAGTACCGCTGCAGCGCCTGGCGCAGCTCCATCATGCCGTTGGCCGGCGGGTAGTTGGTCTCGTGGTTCTCGAGCGCCGTCTGCACCGCACGCCGCAGCGCCTCGGGGATCGCAAACTGCTTGGGGTCGAAGTCACCGACCGTCAGGTTGCAGATCTTGTGGCCCTGCGCGACCAGCCCGCGGATGTCGGCGGCGATCTTCAAGATCTCCGAGCCGACCAGCGCCCCGGCCATCGTCGACAGCCGCCTCGCCGGCGATTCACCGACGTGCAACGCGTGAGCAGTCAGGTCGTGCAGGGCGGGCTTGGCAGCGTCCGACATCGCGGCGGACTATGCCACACTCGCCGCAGCATGAGCAGCCGTCAACCGCACCTCAGCGCCCGGCTTCAGGGCTTCGGCACCACCATCTTCACCGAGATGACCCGCCTCGCGCTGCAGCACGGCGCGGTCAATCTCGGCCAGGGCTTCCCCAACTTCGACGGCCCCGACTTCATCAAAGAGGCCGCCATCGCGGCGATCCGCGCCGGCCACAACCAGTACGCCCGCATGACCGGCGTGCCCGAGTTGAACCGCGCCATCGCCGAGCACCAGCGCCGCTTCTACGACCTCACATACGACCCCGACAGCGAGATCACCGTCTACTCGGGCGCCACCGAGGCCATCTGCGCCGTCTTCCAGGCCCTGTGCGACACCGGCGATGAGGTCGTCCTCTTCGAGCCCTTCTACGATTCGTACCGCGCCAGCATCACCATGGCCGGCGCCGTCCCGCGGGTCGTGACCCTGCGCGCCCCCGACTTCAGCTACCGCCCCGAAGAGCTCGCCGCCGCGATCACCCCCAAGACCCGCGCGATCCTCCTCAACTCCCCGCACAACCCCACCGGCAAGGTCTTTCGCCCAAGCGAGCTCGAACACATCGCCGCCCTGTGCCGCGAACACGACCTCATCGCCGTCACCGACGAAGTCTATGAGCACCTGGTCTATGAGGGGACGCACGTGCCGCTCGCCTCGCTGCCCGGCATGCGCGAGCGAACCGTCCTCATCTCCTCGTCCGGCAAGACCTTCAGCTTCACCGGCTGGAAGGTCGGCCACACCTGCGCCCCGCCGGCCCTCACCGCCGCGCTGCGCACCGCCCATCAGTTCGTGACCTTCTGCACGGCCACGCCGTTCCAGCACGCCCTCGCCCGCGCCTTCGTGGCCGACGACAGCTTCTTCACCAGCCTCACCGCCGACTACCGCGCCCGCCGCGACCGCCTGTGCGACGGCCTGCGAGGCATCGGCCTCGACGTGCTCACCCCCGCCGGCACCTACTTCGTCATGACCGACATCCGCAGCCTCGGCTTCACCGACGACGTCGCCTTCTGCCGCATGCTCCCCGAGAAGATCGGCGTCGCCGCGATCCCCCCCAGCTCCTTCTACGTCAACCAGCACGAGGGCCGGCACCTGGTCCGCTGGGCCTTCTGCAAGACCGACGAGGTCCTCGACGAGGGCCTGCGCCGCCTGCAGAAGCTCCGCGCCTGACAGGTCCCCAAGGACATGCCCGAAAGGACAGCAACCATGCGCGTGGCCGCGATCCAGAGCGACATCACCTGGGAGTCTCCCACCACCAACTACGAGGCCCTGCGCCCGTGGATCGCCGCGGCCGCGGCCGCCGGCGCCCGCCTCGTCGTCCTCCCGGAGATGTTCGCCTGCGGCTTCTCGATGGCCACGGAGCGCGTGCAAGAGCCCGAGGACGGCCCGAGCGCGGCCTTCCTCGCCGAGCAGGCCCGCGCCCACGGCCTGTGGATCTGCGGCTCGGTCCCCGAGCTCCCGGCCGGCGCGAGCAAGCCCTACAACACCCTCATCCTCGCCGGCCCCACCGGCCAGCAGCACCGCTACCGCAAGATCCACCCGTTTAGCTTCGCCAAGGAGCACGAGCACTACGCCGCCGGCGACACCCACCTCACCGTCGACATCGAGGGCCTGCGCTGCACCCTCTTCGTCTGCTACGACCTGCGCTTCGCCGACGAGTTCTGGGCCACCGCCCACACCACCGACGCCTACCTCGTCGTCGCCAACTGGCCCGAGCGCCGCCGCCTGCACTGGACCAGCCTCCTCCTCGCCCGCGCCATCGAGAACCAGGCCTACGTCGTCGGCGTCAACCGCGTCGGCCAGGGCAGCGGCCTCGACTACAGCGGCGACTCCCGCATCATCGACCCCTGGGGCGAGACCCTCGCCTCCGCCGCCGGCGCCCCCACCATGCTGCTCGCCGACCTCCGAACCGAGGTCGTCCGCGACGCCCGCGAGCGCTTCCCCGTCCTCAAAGACCGCCGCTGACCCGCGCGCCTACTTCGGCGTCGCCGCGCAACGAAACCCGACCGCGTGGATGTGCGCCGTCGCGTCCTGCGGGAAACGCAGCGCCGGCTCCGCGTGCTCGGCCACGTTGCTGTTGAACGCGCCGCCCCGCATCACCTTGGCCCCCTCCGGCGCCGCCATCGAGTCCGCCGGCGCCCCCGGGTACAGCTTGAAGTCGTCCGCAGTCCACTCGAACACGTTGCCGACCATGTCGAGCAGGCCCGCCTGCGTCTTGCCCGCCTGGAAGCTGCCCACCGGCGCGGTCCCGAAGTACCCGTCGTCGACCTCGTACAGCGGCTTCTGCTCCGGCAGCTTGACCATCTCCCGCCACGCCACGCACTCGAGCCCGCAACCGTTGAGCTCCTTGGGCCCCGGCGCCTCGTCCCCCCAGGGATACTTGCGGCCGTCCGACCCACGCGCCGCAAACTCCCACTCCGCCTCGCTCGGCAAGCGCTTGTCGTGCTTGCGGCAGTACTGATCCGCCTGCTCCCAGGTCACGCAGTTGGCCGGATGGTTCTCCCGGCCCGGCTGCGCGTCGTTGCACAGCGCGCTGTACGTCGCCCGGTTCTCCTCCCACGCCTTCTGCTTCTCGGTCTTCCCGAGCGGCCAGAACGCGTCGTGGAACGCCCGCTTGCACTCCCCCTGGTCCGAACACGTCGCGTGTTGCCCCGCCGTCACCTCGCGCAGGTCCATGCAGAAGTCGCTCACGACCTGCTGATGCGCCGGCCGCGAGAAACGCATCAGCGCCGGCGAATCGACGCTGTCCGAGCCCATGAAGAACTTGCCCCCGGGGATGAACGCCATCCCCTCCGGACAGCGCGCCACCGGCTCCGCCGGCGCCACGATCGGGTTCGCCACCACCGCAGGCTCCGCCTTCACCTCGCCCGCGCCCGCGCCCGCCCCCGCCCCCGTCTCCGCCGGCCCGCTCCCCATCATCACGACCACCGCGGTCGCGACCACCGCCAGCCCGGCCACCACGCCCCCGGCGATCAGCCCGGTGTTGCGCCCCTTGACCCGCACCGCCGTCGGCTGGCTGCGCGTGAAGATGTCAGGATCCACGCCCACCGGGCCCGACCCGCTGGTGGCCGGCGGCAGGTCGCGCAGCGCTGAGCTGCGGCTGCTGCTGCTCCCGCTGCTGCTCCCGCTCCCGTGCATGCTCACCCCGCCCGCCGACGCCGCGGGCCCACGCACCGACACCTCGGCGACCCGCCCACGCAAGCTCGCCGAGGCCCGCGCATCCCCGACCGCGACCCCCACCCCGCGCCCGTCCGACGCCACCGGGAAGAAGTCCCGCACCTCGAGCGCCCCGCCCAGCGCGTTCCAGAACGCCGCCATGTGCTCGAAGCGATCGCTGACCTTCACCGCCAGCGCCTGCGTGAACACGGCCTCGACCGCGTCGCTCGTCTCGATCCCCAGCGCCCGCGGCGTCGGCCGCTTGTCCGGGTCCTGACACGCGATCGCGATCGCCATGAACTCCTTGCCGCCAAACACCCGCTGCCCGCCGCGCAGCACCTCGAGCATCACCAGCGCGAACCCGTAGACGTCCGTCCACGGCCCCGTCGCCCCGTGGGTCCGGTCGAACTGCTCCGGCGCCCCGTACATCGGCGTGAACTCGCTGAGCGCCCCCTGCGTGTGCCCCTTGTCCGCCGGCATCACCTTGGCGATCCCGAAGTCCAGCAGCTTGAGCATCACCCCCGGCTGCAGGTCGTTCCCCAGCACGAAGAAGTTGCCCGGCTTGATGTCGCGGTGGGCCACCCCCGCCGCGTGCGCCACCGCCAGCGCCCGGGCCACGCCGTCGAGCAGGAAGAAGGCCTCCATCCACCCGTGCTTGCGCCCCTTCGCCGGGCTGTCCTTGCCGTGCAAGCTCTTCTCGAGCGACTCCCCGTCGAGCCACTCCAGCACCAGGTACGGCATCGTCACGCCGTCCTCGGTGATCAGCTTGCCGATGTCCCGCGCCTGCACGATGCTCGCCGACCGCGTCGACAGCGACGACAGGAGCCCGCCCTCCTGCGCGAAGCGGTCGAGCAGCTCGTTCTGCTTGTCGACCGGCGCCTGCGTCAGCCCGGTGTAGAACTTCAGCGCCACCGGCACGCCGAGGATCTCGTGGAAGGCCCGGTACACCAGACCGTACCCGCCGCGATCGATCACCGCCTCAATCGTGTACTTGTCCGCGACTCTGGTCCCGACGAGCTTGTACGGATCGGTGACTGGAGCAGGCATACAGGGCGCCCAGCATGCCACACTCTCACCGGACAAAAGCCCCGTCCGCGCGCGCGCGACCCCGCCCGCGCACCCGCGGTCACAGCCCGATCGCCGGGCGATCGCCCATCAGCACCCAATACTGCGGACAGCCGCGACCTCCGCTGCGCTGCGAGTACTCGTACGTCGGCGCGTACATCTCGTCAGCGACGACCTCCCCGTCCCGCTCGATCTCGACGCGCACCTCCTCGGGCCCCGTCCAGACGTTGCTCTCGAGCCGCGTCAGCACCACACGAAACTCGTCCTCCCCGGCCACCGCCGACACCAGAAGGGCCGTGTCGTCGTCGCCATCGAGCGCGTGATCCGACGCGCACCCGACCCCCGTACGGTCGTCGGCCGCCACCTCGCAGGCCCACGCCACCTCGCCAAACTCCGTCGTCACCGTGAACGCGTACATCCCCGGCCGCAAGTGCTCGTCCGGGCCCATCGCATCGTGCACGACCACCGTCAGCCCGGAGTCCACCTCCGCCTGCACACACACGCCGCCGAGATCGCCACAGCCCGTCACGAGCACCGACACCCCGAACACGGCCGAACAGAGCTTGCGAAGCAGACGCGCCACGAAGCTCGCATACCAGGCCAGGGCCGACCCGGCAACCGGCTAGAGGACCCCGCGCACCAGCCCGATCAACTTGGGCGCCAACGCGACCACCTCGGCGATCGCGATGTCTCGCCGCGAGCGGAACACAAAGCCCACCAGGTGGTCGTCTTGCTGCCACACCACCAGGTACGCCTGCTCACTGACGCGGTGCCCGAGGTCGAGGCTGGTCAGCTCCTTGAACCCCACCTGCAGCCCGTCGATCGGCTCCACCCGCGCCATCCCGCGGATCGCCGCGTCCGCCTCGGCGCTGCCGATCCCCGCCTGACCGATCGGCTGATAGATCGGCTCGAGCATCGTGTCCGAGTCGACCGCCGTCGCCAGCGCGCCACCGATCGCCAGCGCCGTCGGCACCGCCTGCTGGCCCTTCGCCAGCACCGCCTCGATGCCCCCTTGCGACAGCTCCGCGCCCTTCTTCAGCCACAACTTCGCCGTCTCCGTCAGCTCGCCCCGCTGCGCCAGCTTCGTCGCCCACTCCGCCGTCATCCGCGCCGCTGCCACCGTCTGCTCGCTCGCCGACGTCGCCAGCTCACCCACCCCGGCCCGCGTCTTCTCGGCCAGCGCCCCCGCCTCCCGCGTCGCCGCGTCCGCCAGCTCGCCCGCCCCGACCCGCGTCTTCTCGGCCAGCACCCCGGCCTCCCGCGCCGCCGCGTCCGCCAGCTCGCCCGCGCCCGCGCGCGTCTTCTCGGCCAGCACCCCGGCCTCCTTCGACGCCGCCGCCGCGCCGGCCCGTGTCTTCTCGGCCAGGTCCTCCCGCGAGCTCGCGCTGCACGCCACCAGGATCGCCAGGCTCGCCAACATCACCGCCGCCGTCGTTTGTCGCATCGACCCTCCGCGCCGCCAGGATAACCGGCCCTCCACGCCGCCGATAGCTCGCCCCCGCTGCCGACCGGCGCGAGACCGGATACTCTCCGCCTCCGTGTCGGTCCTGCGCACAATCGTCAGCTCCTCGCGCGCCCTGGTCACCGGCGCCAAGGACGTCGCCCGCTTCCGCGAGATCGCCACCGTCTTTGTCAGCCACGGCTTCGGCTGGTACTTCGCCCAGCTCAAGCTGCGCCGCGAGCTGCAGATCGACTACGCCGGCGCCGACCTCACCCGCGCCGCCGTCGGCAGCCCCGACACCGGCAAGCGCCTCGTCGCCGCCTTCTCCAAGCTCGGCCCCACCTTCGTCAAGCTCGGCCAGATCCTCTCCACCCGGCCCGACCTGCTCCCCCCTGGCATCCTCGGCGAGCTCACCCAGCTGCAAGACCAGGTCAGCCCGCTCCCCTTCGACCAGGTCGTCTCGCAGCTGCGCCTCGCCCTCGGCCCCGGCTTTCGCGAGCACTTCGAAACTCTGGACGAGGCCCCGCTCGCCTCCGCCAGCATCGCCCAGGTCCACCGCGCCACCCTCAAGGACGGCACCGCCGTCGTCCTCAAGGTCCAGCGCCCCGGCCTGCGCCCCAAGATCGAGAGCGACCTCAACATCCTGCGCGCCATCGCCAACTGGGTCGAGGAGTCCTTCGTCGAGGCCGAGGCCATGGACCTCGGCGGCGTCCTGCGCGGCTTCGCCAAGTCGCTCGGCCAGGAGCTCGACTTCCGCTGCGAGGTCCGCAACATGGCCCGCTTCCGCCGCAACTTCGCCGACGACCCCCGCGTCCGGATCCCCCGCGTCTTCGACGAGCTCAGCAGCACCGAGGTGCTGTGCATGGAGTTCGTCGAGGGCCGCAAGTTCAGCGAGGTGCTCGCCAGCGGCGAGGACACCCGCCCGCTCGTCGAGGTCTACTTCAAGACCGCCTACAAGATGCTGTTCGTCGACGGCTTCTTCCACGGCGACCTGCACCCCGGCAACGTCTTCGTGCAGGCCGACGGCGGCCTGGCGATCATCGACTGCGGCATGGTCGGCCGGCTCGCCCCGGCGATGAAGGACCGCCTGATCGACATCCTCCACGCCGTGCTCAGCGAGGACCTGGAGACCCTCGCCCGCTGCTTCTTCGACCTGGCGATCCCGAGCGGCAAGGTCAACTACAGCGAGTTCGAGGCCGACGCCATCGAGATCGCCGACCGCTACCTCGGCGGCGTCCCGCTCTCCGAGATCAAGATCGGCGTCCTCTTCGGCGAGCTCGTCACCGCCGCCACCCGCCACAACGTCCGCATGCCCTCGGACTTCACGATGATGTTCAAGGCCATCGTCACCACCGAGGGCCTCGCCAAATCCATCGCCCCCGACATCGACCCGATCGAGCTCGCCCGCCCCTTCATCACCCAGATGGTCGCCGAGCGCTACAGCAGCGACCGCATCAAGTCCCTCCTCGCCTCCGACTTCCAGCTCCTCTCCCGCGCCGCCCACAACCTCCCGCGCGTCCTCCCGGCGATCCTCAGCGACATCCAGGAGGGCAAACTCGCCATCGGCATCGCCCCCGGCACCCTCAAGGCCCACCACGACGCCACCCAGCTGCAGGTCAAGACCGCCGTCCGCGCGGCCCTCACCGTCACGTGCCTGGGCTGCGGGACCTACTGCCTCGGCCTCGACCTCCCAAGCTTCGGCCTGCTCGGCATCCCCATCGCGTCCAGCGTGTTCTACGCCCTCGCGCTCTACGGCATCGTCCGCCTGCGCTGAGATCCGCGCACAAGTGCGCCCAAACCGGCCGCTTGCCGCCCCCGTGACCCCTCCCGTACACTCGCCGACGCGAGGGGCTGCCACGTGGGCGGGGGCCATCCCATTTTGCTCAACTGGTAGAGCAATCGACTAAGGATCGATGCGTGCTGGTTCAATCCCAGCAATGTACAAGGCCGCCGTCGGGCAGCCCCTCGCGTTCTTTGCTCGGGGCTCGCGCGCGACCCTCAGGCGCCCACCACCCAAACGCTACCATCGGAGCCGATGCCGATGTCGCCCGCCTTGCCATCTATCTGGATGAACGTCCTGCCGTCGTAGCGCCAGATATTCTGATCGACGTCGACCAAATAAGGCAGGCCGATGCTGTCCACCGAGATTCGCAAGACCTTCTGCGCGATGTTGGTGGCCAGTTGATCCCAATCGGTGCCATTCCAGTGGCGGATGTGAAAACCGCCATTCGTGGGCGGAGCTACGCCGTTGTCGGCGTTGACGAGCCACACGCTGTCGTCGGGTCCGACGCCAATGTCAGTCGCAAGGAACTCACCCAGCTTGGTCCAACTGCCGGGACCATCGCAGCGCAAGACATGGTTGGTCCCGCTGACCACATACGGCAGGCCTCTGCTGCCCACCGCGATGCGAATCCCCGTGCCAGCCCAATTGTCCCACTTCGAGACCCCGGCGTCCCACTTGTAGATGCGAGAGCCGCCGAGATCCGAGCGGTCGGTGCCGACGATCCAGACGCTGCCATCGGGGCCGACGCCGATGTCGCTCGCCTTTTCGCCCGGCAGCGGCGTCCAGGCGTTACCCTCGAACCGGTAGACGTCGTTGCTGACGTCGACCACGTACGCTTCACCTTTCGGCCCCACGGCGATGCGGGTCGGTTTACTGCAGGCGATGCTTTCCCAGGTGGATCCGGTCCGCCGGTAGACGGCCTCGGACGCGGGGTACGCGTGCTGAGCATAGTCGATAATCTTGTCGATGACGTCCTGACGCGGGAAGTCCATCACGATCGTGCCGAGCCGCTTGTGCCGACCCGGCGCGTTCTGGCGGGAATTGAGGTAGCCTAGGAGCTTTGGATTCATGACCTCCGCCCTCAGGTTCGGGAACGGAGTATAGCTCGTGAAAGTCACGTACCAGAAATCGTCGGCGTCCCCGCCATAATGGCCCCCGTGCGGATTGGCGACCTTGCCGGAGGCCTTGTCGAGGTGATCGCTCACCTTACCCCACTTCTGTCCGTCCTCGTCCTCGTAATGGTCCTCTACGTCGACCTCTGCTTCCTGGTAGATACCCTTGTTCCAGTTGGGCCAGTTAATGCCGCAGTAGAGGAAGTCGGCAGGGTACGAGCCGTCATTGAGCCGACTCACGATGACGATCCGACCTCTTGCCTCCTCGAGCGTTGGGACCCGATTCTGGACCCAAAAGTACTTGGCCTCGCGATCCTGATGCCTCACGAGCGCCACGAACGCGTCCTGAAAGGTCTTGATGTCTTCGGCAGGCTTTTCCTGCTTGATCGACATGACGATGCACTCAGTAGGATTCTGCTTGAGGAACTCGATACAAGGCTGGAGTACGAAGCTCGTGCACGCAGGATTATTGGAGTAGTTGGACTCCTTGTCGAGATAAGACTCCTGGTAGTTGGTACCGTGGTGGACCGCGAAGTTGACGTCGGGGATGCCCCGTTGATTGTTGTTCGCCCGGACCAAGACGAGCCGGATGTCGAAGAAGCGCACGCCGCTCTCGAGCTGCGCTTGATACGATTGGCTTTGGCACTGGTCGGCGACATTGATCCCGATGAGGTGGTTGGCACCGGTGTCATGAGTGCCTGGGATCGTGAGGCGGTTAATCTTCTTGGCACCGTTGAGAGTGGACATCCAGCGGGTACGTGTCACCATGAGTTTTTCTCTCACTATCCGAGTTGGTGGCTGCAAGTAGAGCAGAGAGTGGCTACGATGGATGAGTTGACGGAAGGCGATCGCCTGCGTCAAGGTCCACGTTGGAAGTTCAGGTGGTGGAGCGGTGGA
The DNA here is from genome assembly GCA_044228605.1 of Nannocystis sp. GTDB lineage: Bacteria > Myxococcota_A > Polyangia > Nannocystales > Nannocystaceae > Nannocystis. The sequence goes on from JBGAUO010000010.1 coordinate 67,510, forward strand.
CCCGCGGATCCGCGCCCGGGTGCGGCATCAAGCATCCGCCGCAAGCGGCACCACTGCCGGCATCGCCCCCTCGATGCACCGCCAGCGGCCTCCACGCGCGTGAGCTGCAACGATCGGGTTGCCACCGACCTCGGACCGCACACGCGCCAAAGCGGCCCCACGGTGACCCTCACGCTCACACATCGGTGCCGATGATGATTCAGGACGTTTACAAGATGCGCTTCGCCAACCAGGGCGACGTGAAGTGGAGGGACCACGTGCTCGACTTCCTCGACGAGGCGGTGGCGGACCCAACAACCAGCGGGGCGTGGTGGCTCAACTTCACCAGCACCTCGGGAGGCGGGCTGCCCAAGACCCTCGCCGCCGAGGTCAACGAACTGTTCACCGATTGGCTCGAAAAGCAGATCGGCGCGGCCGTGGCGATCAACCGCCTCGGCACCATCCCGATCCAGCAATGGGCGGTGGAGCGGGTCGACCCTTCAATCTCGGGCTATATCGCCAGGGGTGAGCGGGTGCGCTTCAAGAGCCTGCAGCAGACGGGCGACGCGGGCAAGCGGATGTACCTGTCCGCCGAAAGCGACGGATATCTCGGCACCCGCGACAGCGCCAGCGACGGCGGGCCGAAGAACCTCGGCATCGAGTGGACCATCGGGTGAGCAGGCACGCGGACACATAAGCGGGTCCGCGTTCACACCGGCATCAACTGCGCCGCGATCACGCGCTCACTCCCGCGCGGGCCGCCACAGCGGCCCCACCACAGCGAGCAGCACAAAGATGTTGATGAACGCATTCGACGCATTCCCCGACGCGATCGACCCGGCGCTGTCCAGAAAGAACCACGAGAGCGACCCGGCGAGCACCGTGCGGCGCACGGCCTCCGGCGCCGCGTCGTAGACCCACGTCGACAGCAGCCAGATCGTGACCCCCCACCCGAGTAGAAACCCGCCGGTCAACGCCGAGAGAAAGCGCGTGTCGGGCGAGGCGTAGGTCGTGGCGCCGTCGATCGGCCAGCTCAGGACATCGAGGGTCAGGCGCGCGGGCTCCATGGTGCTGGGCATGGTCCCCAGGAAGAAGATCGGCCCGAAGATGCCGATGATGACAGCAGCGACCTTGAGCCAGTTCTTGTGCAGGCGATGAGACATCGTGGTGCTCCAAACGAGTGCCAGCGGATCTTAGGCAAAGCCGGGCTCTCTGCACTTACCTCCGAGGTAATCCTCCACGGGTATCTCCCCTCCTCAGGCCTCGGGCCGCCACCTGCTTGCGCGCTCTCGCCCTTCGTGCGATCGTCCCGGGCACCATGCGAGATACCAACATTCTCACCCAGGAGATGGACTCGTGACCACAGCCCCCGGAAAGGCCGCGCTTTGGTGTGGGCGGATCCTCAGCGGCCTCGTCGGCGCCATGATGCTGATGAGCGCCGTTATGAAGCTCACCGGCAGCCCGGAGCTCACCGCGGGCATGGCCCACCTGGGGCTACCGCTCGACAAGCTCACGATCCTCGCCGCGCTCGAGCTCGCCTCGGTGATCCTCTACCTGATCCCCAACACCGCGGTGCTCGGCGCGATCCTCCTGACCGGCTACCTCGGCGGGGCGGTCTTCGCTCACCTGCGGGTCGGCGATTCGGTGCTCACCGCGGTCCTGATCGGGGTATTCGCCTGGCTCGCCCTGTTCCTGCGCGACCCACGATTGCGGCAACTGTTACCGCTGCGCAGCTTCGGCTGAGCGCCGCCAATCGTCGCATGTTCGGCGACCCGGCATTGCATCCATTCCCCACGATGCAATGCCGGTGCGACACCGCCGGCCTGCGCCGGACGCCCCACGCGGCCGCTCTGTTACCATCCGCCCATGCTCGCTGCCCCTCTCGTCGCCCGCGCCGAGGCCGCTGCCCGGCTCATCCGCCCGCAGGCCGACGCCATCGAACGCGCCCGCCGCCTCCCCCCGGACGTGGTCGTCGCCCTCGTCGACGCGGGTGTCTTCAAGCTCCTGGTCCCGCAACAATACGGCGGCGCCGAGACGACAGTCGCCACTGCCGTCGCGGTGATCGAGGCCATCGCCCGCGCCGACGGCTCAGCCGGCTGGTGCGCGATGATCGGCGGGACCTCGGCGCTGATGAGCGCATTCCTCCCGGAGGCCACCGCACGCGCCATCTACAGCCCCTCCGAGGTGATCACCGGCGGTGTGTTCGCCCCGCTCGGCCGCGCCGTGCGGACCGCCACCGGCTATCGCGTGAGCGGTCGCTGGCCGTTCTGCAGCGGCTGCCAGCACGCCGACTGGATCATGGGCAGCGCCCTCCTCAACACCGGCGACCCCAGCAAACCTGAGCTGCGCAGCTTCCTGTTTCGCCGCGAGCAGGCCGAGATCCACGACACCTGGGACACCAGCGGCCTGCGCGGCACCGGCAGCCACGACTTCTCCGTGCACGAGCTCGAGGTCCCGCACGAGCACAGCCTCTCGCTGCTCGCCGCGCCCACGCTCGACGCCCCGCTCTACCGCCAGCCCTTCTTCGGCACCCTCGCCGCCGGCGTCGCCGCGGTCGCCCTCGGCATCGCCCGCAACGCCCTCGACAGCCTGCTCGAGCTCGCCGCCCACAAACACCCCGGCGGCGCCCGCAAGACCCTCGCCCACCGCGAGCTCGTGCAGCTGCAACTCGCCCGCGGCGAGGCCGAGCTGCAGGCCGCCCGCGCCGGCCTGTACTTCGCCCTCGACGCTGCGGCCGACGAAGTCGCGACCCACGGCCACGCCAGCCTGCGCACCCGCGCCCTCCTGCGCGCCGCAGCGTGCCACGCCGCGACCGCCAGCGCCCGCACCGTCGACCTCGCCTACGAAGCCGGCGGCGCCACCTCGATCTACAGCAGCAGCCCGCTGCAGCGCTGCTTTCGCGACGTCCACGTCGCCACTCAACACATCATGGTCGCCCCCGTCAGCGCGACCCTGGCCGGGCGCGTCCTCCTCGGCATCGACAGCGACACCACCACCCTCTAAAAGACCGACCCATGCCCGCACTCGCCCCCGACCGCCTCCGCGGCGCCATCGCCATCGTCACCGGAGCCAGCCGCGGCGTCGGCAAAGGCATCGCCCTCGGCCTCGCAGAGGCCGGCGCCACCGTCTACATCACCGGCCGCACCACGGCCGGCTCACACGCCCCCGAGGGCCTCCCCGGCAGCATCGAACAAACCGCCGACGAGCTGCGCGCCCTCGGCGGCGTCGGCATCCCCGTCCGTTGCGACCACGCCGACGACGAGCAGGTCGCCGCCCTGTTCGCCCGCGTCCACGCCGAACAGGGCCGCCTCGACATCCTCGTCAACAACGCCTTCGCCATCCCCGAGGGCCGCATCACCGGCCCGTTCTGGGAGCTCCCCATCTCGCAGTGGGACGTGATGCACCGCGTCGGCCTGCGCTCCCACTACGTCGCCAGCGTGCACGCAGCCCAGGTCATGGTCCCCGCCCGCCGCGGCCTCATCGTCAACGTCTCCTCCTTCGGCGCCAAGATCTACGCGGTCTCGGTCGCCTACGGCGTCGGCAAGGCCGGCGTCGACCGCATGTCGCGCGACATGGCCCGCGAGCTCCGCCCGCACGGCGTCACCGCCGTCTCCCTGTGGCCCGGCATCGTCCGCACCGAGCGTCTCCTGCAACAACCCGAACGCCTCGCCTTCGACCCGACCCACGGCGAATCTCCCACGTTCAGCGGCCGCGCCGTCGCAGCCCTCGCCGCCGACCCACAAGTCCTGACCCGCAGCGGCGAGGCCCTGGTGGTCGCCGAGCTCGCCGTCACCTACGACTTCACCGACCTGGACGGCAAGCGCCCCGCCTCGCTGCGCCGGCCCTGACCCGCGCCGCGGGCCTATCCGAGCCCGCGCCTGGCCAGGTACTTCTTCTTCGCCGCCGCCCCCTTCTTCTCGAGCATCGGCCGCAAGAACCGCCCGATCCCCGGCGCCAGATAGGCGAGCGTCGACAGCTTCCCCGACACATACGGAATGTCGACATCCAGCCCGGTCTTGTCGCTGCGCACACAATCCATCACCACCGCCGCGACCGCCTCGGGCGTCACCATCGGCTGTGAGAACGTCAGATCGCTGACGTGCTCAAAGTCGTCGTCGAAGAAATTGGTGTCCACCGGCCCCGGGTTCACATTGGCGATCCGGATCCCCCGCCGCCCGAGATCCTCCTGCGCCGACAGGGCCCAGAAGCGCAGCCCCGCCTTCGTCCCCGAATACACCGCCGACCCCGGCACCCCCAGCTTCCCGGCCAAACTGGCCACATTCACGATCACCCCGCCCGCCGCCATCAGGTCGGCCGCCACCCGCGTCAGCACCACCGGCGCGACCAGATTGACCATGAACATATCGGCCAGCTGCTGCGGACGATGTCGCAACATATCCCCGCGGTGATGCAGCCCCGCGTTGTTGATCACCGAATCGATCCGCCCGAGCTTGTGCACCACCTCGTCGGGCAACGCCGTCAGCGCCTTCAGGTCGCCCACGTCCAGCGCAAACGCCGTCGCCCGCGGCCCCAGCTCGCCGGCCACCCGCGCCAGCCGCTCCGCCCCGCGGGCCACCATCGCCACCTGCGCCCCCGCGGCCACCAGCATGCGAGACACCGCCAGACCGATCCCCGAAGACGCGCCCGTGACGATCGCTACGTGGTCCTTCAGATCCATGCGCCGAACATATCTCCCCGCCCTCCCCCGCGCGAGCGCTTAAACGGGAGACGCCCCGCGCCGCCCGAGGGCAACGCAGGGCGTCCATTCGACCGCCGAGCGATCGAGGCGCGGACTACATGTCCATGCCACCCATGCCGCCACCACCGCCGCCGGGGCCGGGGCCCTGATCAACCTTCTGCGGCTTCGCGGCGATCATCGACTCGGTGGGGAGGATCATGCAGGCCGGGGACGCGGCGGTGTGCAGCGCGGTGCGGGCG
>JBGAUO010000110.1:0-16081 GCA_044228605.1 Nannocystis sp.
CTCGAAGGCGAGCTCGAGCACGAGGATTCGGTCGGCCACCGCGGCCGCCGCGGGCCCGGTGAGGTGCAGTGGATGACCGCCGGCGCCGGCGTCATCCACTCCGAGATGCCCTCACGTCGCGTCCAAACCGAGGGTGGCCGCGTCCACGGCTTTCAGATCTGGGTGAACCTCCCGGCCCGCGACAAGTTGATCGCCCCGCGCTACCAGGAGGTCCCCGCCGCTCGCATCCCCGAGGGCCGCAGCGCCGACGGCCTCGCCCGCGTGCGAGTGATCGCCGGCGAGGCGCTCGGCGCCCGCGCCGTCATCGACACCCACACGCCGATCGTGTTCCACGACTGGACCCTGCAGCCCGGCGCCCAGGCCTCGCAGCCCCTCCCCGCCGACCACGACGGGCTCGTCTACGTCTTCGCGGGCGCGGCCGAGGTCGACGGCACCCGCGTCGGCGACGGCCAGCTCGCCCGGCTCGGCGCCGGCGACCTCCTGCGCCTCGCCTGCCCCGCCGACGCGACCACCCCCGCCCGCTTCCTCCTGCTCGCCGGCGTGCCGCTGCGCGAGCCGGTCGCCCGCCACGGACCCTTTGTCATGAACACCCACGCCGAGCTCGAGCAGGCCTTCCGCGACTATCACAGCGGCCGCATGGGCGCGATCGCCAGGACCTGAGCTCAGCACGACCGCAAGAACGTGTCGCTCGCCTCGTCGACCGGGAAGTACAGCTCGACCCGCAGCTCCTCCGCGGTCACGTCGAGCGGCGTGCCGAGCGAGGCGAGCATCAAGAAGATCCGCGCCTGCGCGCCGTCCGGGGCGCGCACGTGCACCGTCACCGCGACCTCCGGCGCCTGCGCGAGCTCCGGCACCCGCAGCGCCGCCGGCACCCCTGGGTACGCCAGCACCGCGTCCCGCAGCGCCCGCACGCCGCCCGGGCTCACATCGGCCGCCGCGTCGCGGTGCAGCCGCGCGGCCATCACCGCCGCGACCGCCGGCCAGTCGATCATCACCGTGCGCAGCCCCTCCGGGTGGTACAGCGCGTGCACGAGGTTACCGAGCACCTCGGGTGCAAGCGCACGCCCGGCGAACAGCCGCGCGAACATCCGCGTGGCCCCCTGGTTCATGCGCTGCACGTTCCACATGCGGTCGATGACGATCGCCGGGTACGGCTCCTGCTGCGCGAGCATCCGGTCGAGCGCCATACGCACGTGCTGCATCGGCCCCGCGTCGATCGCCGTCTCGCGGTACACCGGCGCGAACCCGGCGGCCACCAGCAGCGTGTTGCGCTCGCGCAGCGGCAGCTCGAGCGCGTTGCCGAGGACCAGCGCCATCTCCCGACTCGCCTGCGAACGACCCGTCTCGAGGAAGCTCAGGTGCCGCGTCGAGACCTCGGCCCGCTCCGCCAGCCCCTCCTGCGTGAACCGCCGCGCCAGCCGCCACTCACGGAGCAGCGGCCCGAAGCGGCTGGTGTGACTGGTGCCGGGCATCATGCGCGCAGGGTATCAAGGCCCGGGCGGCCCCGGCATGACCTCCGAGGTCATGGACAATCCCCCCAAACGCCCGCCCCGGCGCTATCCTGCGGCCCACTGAATGTCTGCGCAGTCCGCCATCCTCCACGTCGACATGGACGCCTTCTTCGCCTCGGTCGAGGTCCGCGACCGCCCCGAGCTGCGCGGCCTGCCGGTCCTGGTCGGCGGCGCCGGACGTCGCGGCGTGGTCGCGGCCGCCAGCTACGAGGCGCGCCGCTTCGGCTGCCGCTCCGCCCAGCCGATGGCCCACGCCCTGCGCATGTGCCCGCAGGCCGTCGTCGTCGCCCCGCGCCACGACGCCTACACCGCGGTCTCGCGCCAGGTCTTCACGATCTTCGAGCGCTTCACCCCGCGCGTCGAGGGCCTCTCGATCGACGAGGCCTTCCTCGACCTCACCGGCACCGAACGCCTGTGGGGCCCGCCCCGCGCCGCCGCCGAGGCGATCCGCGCCGCCGTGCACCGCGAAACCAACCTCACCTGCTCGGTCGGCATCTCGCGCGTGAAGTTCATCGCCAAGATCGCCAGCGGCATGCACAAACCCGACGGCCTCACCGAGATCCCCGCCGGCGCCGAACAAGCCTTCCTCGCCACCCTCCCGATCGGCGCCCTGTGGGGCGTCGGCCCGCGCACGCAGGAGAAGCTCGAGCGCCGCGGCGTCCGCACCGTCGGCGACCTGCGCAGCCTCGGCGAGGCCGAGCTCACCCGCAGCTTCGGCGCCCACGGCCTCCACCTCCACCTCCTCAGCCATGGCATCGACGAGCGCGCCGTCATCCCCGACCGCGCCGCCCGCTCCATCAGCAGCGAGGACACCTACGCCACCGACCAGGTCGGCGTCCCCGAGCTGCGCCGCCACCTGCTCGCCCAGGCCACCCGCGTCGCCGACCGCCTGGTCGCCGAGGGCCTGCGCGCCCGCACCGTGCACCTCAAGATCCGCGACAGCCACTTCATCACCGAGTCGCGCCAGTGCACCCTCCCGCACGCGACCGACTCCTTCCGCGAGCTCCACACCGCCGCCTGCCGCCTGCTCGACGCCGTCGAGACCGAGGGCCGCAGCTTCCGCCTCACCGGCATCGGCGTCGCCCAGTTCTCCCCCCGCGACCTCGCCCCGAGCACCGCCCCGCAGCAGCTCGACCTCCTCGCCCCCGCCAGCACGACACCACCTGCCCGCAACGCCGCCATCCAGGCCGCCCTCTCGGCGATCCGCGAGCGTCACGGCGACCACGCCCTCTACCCCGCCGACGCCGGCCACCAGCGCAACGACGCCACCGGCGCCAGCACCCACCACCCGGGCCCGCGCCGCCGCTGACACCGGCGCGCCAGCTCAGCGCCCACGCAGCGCGACAGCCACCGCGGCCTGCAGCGTGCCGAGCAGCCGCGCCCCCCCGAGGTCCGCGTCCATCGCCACCAGGACCTTCGCCACCTCCGGCCCGATGCCCGTCAGCATCATCCTGGCACCGAGCAGCTTCACACCCTTCGCCGCGCTCGCGACCATCGCCACCGCCACCGCGTCGACCATGGTGACCCCGGTGAGATCGAGGATGATCGTCCGCACCTGACTGCGCGCCACCCCCTCGAGCAGCGACTCGAGGATCACGGCCGCACGCGCCCGGTCGATCGTCCCGATCAGCGGCAGCACGATCACCTCCCGCGACAGCGGGATCAACGGCGCCGACAGCTGCGCCAGCAGCTCCTCCTGCAAGCGGATCGTCTCCTGCTGGCGAAACCCCAACGCGAGCGCCGCGTCGGCCTCCTTGCGGTGGGTGATGTCGAGAATGACCCCGTCCCACACGATGCTCCCGTCGCCCTGGAGGTTCGGGCGCGACGCCGCCTGGATCCAGCGTATCTGCCCGTCACGCGCGAGCTGTCCCTCCCATTTGTACGCACTCAGCGACGTCGCCGACGCCCGCACCGCGCGCATGAAGCTGGCGACGTCGGCCGCCGCGACCTGGGCGAACACCACCCGGTAGTCGCGCAGGATCGCCTCGGGCTCACACCCGTACACCTCGCGCGCCCCCTCGCTGGCGAAGGTGAAGCCCATCGAACCATCCGGCCGCAGGATGAACTGATAGACCATCCCCGGCACGTTGTCGGTCAGCCGCCGGTAGCCCGCGACCTCCTGCTCGAGCTCGGCGACCCGGCGCTCGAGGGCCGCGACCTGAGCCGCGAGATCTGGCTTCGGCAGCTCCATGGCGGGCCGCCGAGTATAGGCCAGATCGCCCCACCGCCTCACGACCGCCACCACGACGACGCGCGAAATCGCGGCAATACCACCGCGATTGACAGCGCCCCGGCGATCCGGACGATCGCCGCATGATCGTCCTCAGCCAGGCCTCGCTGCCCTTGTCGAACGAGGGGGACCACACCGCCGCCACGCCCCGGGCGCCCCTCGCCGCCGGCTTCGAGCTGGTGAGCCTCCCCCCCGAATTGATGCACGTTCACGAGGTCGCCGCGGCCCTCGCGGACCTGCCCGCGCGGGCCGTGATCACCCCCGCCGTGTGGGTCGGCACGATCCCCGACGAGGCCGTGTATCGGGCCGTCGACGCCAGCCTGCGCGCCCGGGCGATCCACCTCGTCAACGACCCCGACGCCCACCTCGACGTCTTCGAGTTCGACCGCGTGTACCCCCGCCTCGCCGACCTCACCGCCCGCACTGTCACGATCTCCGCGGTCGCCGAGCTCGCCGACGCGGTCGCCCAGATCGGCCTGCCCGCGTTCCTCAAGGGCGCCCTGCTCTCCCGCAAACACAGCGGCTGGGCGGCCTGCGTGGCCAACACCGAGGCCGAGGCCGAGGCGATCACCCTCGGCCTGCTGCGCCGCCCCTACCTGTCGCGCGGGCGCGTGCTCGTGCGCGAGCTGCTGCCGCTGCGCCGCTTCACCGTGCCCGCCAGCGACTTCCCGATCGGCCGCGAATATCGCGTGTTCCTGCTGCACGGCGAGCCGCTCGCGCACGGCTACTATTGGCCCTACCTCGGCGAGTGGGCGCAACTCAGCGGCGCCGAGGAGGCGGCCATGCTGGCGCTCGCCCGCACCGCCGCCCGCCGGCTCCGCACCCCGCTGGTATCGGTGGACATCGGCCAGCTCGAGGACCTGCGCTGGGTCGTCATCGAGGTCGGCGACCCGCAGTTCTCCGGCCTCAGCTTCATCGACCCCCGGGTCCTGTGGCCAGCGCTCGCCCGCCAGCTGTCCCGCGCTCACGGGGCCGCAGGCGGGCCCGCATAGGCCGCGTAGCACTCCTCGAGCGTGGCCTGGTGGATCGCCAGCACCGGGGCGATCGTGCCCGCCGCGTCCCGCGAATAACCACCGGCAAGATTCCACACCAGCGGCACACGCGTGCGCGCAAAGTGGCGAAACACCAGACGGTCACGCAATCGCAGCTGCTCGCCGGTCAGCACCCCACCGAGCGGATCATGAATGTATGGATCTGCCCCGGCCTGGTAGATCACGAGGTCACGATCGTCGAAGCTGCGCAGCACGCCCGGCAGCGCCGCCATGAACGCGTCGGCGGTCGCGCGCCCGCTGTGATGCTCGCCGAAGGTCCAGTGGTGGATGTCCTGCACATCCAGGCGAAAGATGATATCGGCGGTGCCGTCCCCGTAGTGCATGTCGATGTCGAGGATGCCGATCCTTCGCGCCAGCCCCTGCGTCTGCAGCACCCGCGCCGCCACCATCAGCCCGTTGAAGGTGCAATAGCCCCCGCCGCTGCGATGACCCGCGTGATGAAACCCGGAGGTCGGCGAGATCGCGACCCCGCCGTGACGCGCAACATGGACCGCCGCGCTGACGAGCGAGCCCGTGGTCCACGGCAAGGTCGCCGCGACCGCCGGCAGCCGATTGCCAAAACCATTGGCATATTGCCCCGCGAGCACCCCCGCCACATAACCCCGATCGTGGGCCAGCTCGAACTGCTCCGGCGTGGCCGGGCTGACCGGCATCCGCACGACCGGGATCCCCGACTGCTCCCAGCGCGCCATCACCTGCGCCGGCTTGCCGGCGCTCGGGCTCGTCGAGACGTTGGCATCCGTGTGCTGACGCGGGTCATAGAACACCGGCAGGGGCGCGTGGGGCGGCATCCCTCGCATGCTCTCACGGATCTGGCGCCGCCAACTTCGCGCCCGCGACCCGGTCGCGCCAGGGCCGGCGCGCCAGCGCACATCGGCGCCCGCCTGCACCCTGTCCCGAGGGACATGTACTCACAATCGCGGCCTCAGAACATCAGCTGCATCTGCACCCGCACCTGATCGCCGCGCCCCGTCGGCAGCGCCGGCCCCCAGGTATGGATATAGTCCAGCTGCAGCTTCACCGCGTGGCGATAGAAGTAATAATTAAACCCGCCGCCGAGCTCGTCGAGTCGCGCCAGGCTGGTCTGGCCGCTCCGCGCCGGCCGCACCCCGGCGTAGCGCCCGACCGTCTCGAAGCGCGTGCGCGGCACGAAGATCCCCATCTGCGCGGTCCACCCGAGCCCGTTGCGGGCCGCCTGCACCGCGATCGGCAGCCCGTCCTCGTCCTTCAACGCGCCGGCCTGCCGCCATCCGCGTCGCAGGTACACGTCCGCCAACACCGACAGCCCGGCCCACTTGAACAGCAGGTCGCCCGTCAGGTTGTGCGACGACATCGTCCCGCCGTCGGCGAAGCCCGGCCCCGCGATCGCGCGGGTGCGGTGGTCGCGGTCGCTAAACGCATACGCCGCCCCCAGACTGATCTTCGGCCTGTGCGACCGCTCGAAGTCCGGCTCATTAAAATCCTCGAACATCCCCCACGGCAGCACCTCCACGCGCCCCATGTACGTGAGCCCGAAGTCGCCGGCCTTGTACCAGTCGTAGCCGTCGCCCATGAACACGCCCGCGTAATATCGCAGCATCCCCAGCCCGGCCACGTCCGGCGACGAGACCTGCAGCCCGATGTCCTGATCGAGCGTGAACTCGTAGCTCGCCGTCGCGTTGTCGGCGAACTGCAGGCGCGGCAGCGGGGCCATGCGCTGGCGCGCGTAGGGCACGAAGAAGAAGCCCGCCTGCAGCTGCGCGTTCGCCAGCCGCGTCACCGTCGCGTACCACTGGAAGATCGGCGCCCGCGTCGGCGCCCCTTCCTTGAAGCCGAGGTCCTTCGGCGAGAACATCAGGTGCACGTAATATTTCAGGTGCGGCGTGAACGCGTGCCCCTGCAGCACCACCCGCGCCCGCCGCAGCTCGAGGCTCGCCGTCTTCCCAGGAGACCCGCTCACCGGCGTCTGCTCGCGCTTCCCCGTGAACAGCAGCTGCGCCCACATCGCGAAGTTCAGCGCGAAGCGCCCGTCCTGCGAGCGCAGCGTCACCCCGTTGCCCGGCTTGTAGCTCGCCGCCCCAAACGGCCGCTCCGCCATCGCCTCCGCCTCGCCCGCCGGCACCAGCGGTGACGGCGGCGCCTTGGGCCCCGGCGTCGGCGCGGGCGGATTGGCCCACGACACGGGCGACCAGGCCAGCATCACCACCGCCGACAGCCCGAGCAACACCTTCGCGCGAGGTCCCACGCGCCCGCAGCTTCGCCGACCACCCCCGGCCTGTCCAGCGCGGAACTTTCGCCGCCGCGGGCGGTCCTTGGCCCGCCCGCGATCCGCCGCCCCGGGCATGCTCTGGAGCCCCCATGCCTCGCCCCCTCGTCGTCACCGCCCCGCTCGTGTTCACGACGCTGCTCACGCTGGCCTGCCACGGCCCCAGCAAGCCCGTGAAGCCCGGCGACGCCGCGCCCACCGACATCAAGGCCCTCGCCACCTTCGACCCCGCCGCCCTCGGCCCCGGCGCGCCGCCCAAACCCGGCCCGAGCCGCCCGCTCGACGTCCTCGACTACGGCCCCGAGGGCCGCAGCGAGGGCTACGGAGAGCTCCACGTCCGCTTCAACAAGCCCGTCGTCGCCCTCGAGCTCGCCGACAAGACCGGCCTGGAGAAGCACTTCAGCTTCGATCCACCGCTGCCCGGCACCGCCTTCTGGAAGACCCCCGACCTGCTCGTCTTCCGCCCCGACGCCACCCTGCAGCCGTGCACCAGCTACACCGCCCGCTTCACCGGCGCCATCGTCGACCTCGACGGCCAGCGCTTCGAACGCCCGCTCACCTGGACCTTCGAGACCCCGCGCCCCACCGTCACCCGCTCGCTGCCCGTCTCCCTGCCGGTCCGCGACGACGCCGAAGATCCAGCCGACGGTGACGAGGGTGAGGTCGAGCGCCGCGATCGTGTCGTGCTCGTCGAGTTCGACCACCCCGTCGACCTCAAGGAGGCCCGCGCCCACATCACCGCCGCCGCTCGCCCGATCGGCCCCGCCGGCAGCAAGCGCCCCGGCAAGCCCGTCGCCGTGCGGGTCCGCTGGCCCAGCAAGAAGGAGCGCGAGGAGTTCTACGGCTACGACCACGTGGACCGGCACGAGCTCGTCGCCGTGCAAGCCGCGACCCTGTGGCCCGGCGCCCAGGAGATCGTCGTCTCCGTCACGCCCGGCCTGCGCAGCGAGAGCGGCCCGCTCGCGCTCGACACCCCCTGGTCGATGGTGTTTCGCACCTACAGCGCCCAGGCGATCGTGCACATGGGCTGCCCCGTCGACGACCCCTGCGGCCTCGAGCCGATCACCCTGCGCCTGCGCAACCCGATCGAGGACACCCAGCTGCGCAAGATCACCGTCACGCCGAAGCCGAAGTTCCTCAACATCGAGAGTCAGAACAACTGGGGCGAGGGCGGCAGCGACATCGTCATCACCGGCCAGTTTGTCCCCGAGACCACCTACAACGTCCACGTCCCCGCCAGCCTGCGCGACATCTACGGCCAGAGCATCCCCGGCGGCGCGACCCGCAGCGCCCGCATCGCCGCGCGCCCGACCGTCGCGCTCTCGAGCGGCACCGGCATCCTGCGCACCGGCAAGGCCCAGACCATCGGCGTCGAGTCGCGCCACGTGAAGTCCGTGCGCGTGCGCCTCGGCATCTTCACCGACGAGGAGTACCAGCAGCTCCCCGCCGGCGCCGACCACAGCGCGATCCCCTTCCCCGCCCGCGTGCTCACGCGCAGCTACCCGCTCACGCCGAGCGGCAAGGCCGAGTGGTCCTCGCTCGCCCTCGACCTCGCCGACCTCGCCGGCAACCTCCGCCGCCCCGTGCTCGTCGAGGTCAGCGCCGCCGAGCTCACCGACCTCGGCCGCCAGCAGCCGCTCCCCGACCTCGTGCGCGGCCTCTTCCACCTCACCGACCTGGGCCCGATCGCCACCGTCTCGCTGCCCGCCTCGAGCGTCCAGGTGCTGCGCCTGTCCGACGGCGAACCTGTCCCCGGGGCCATGATCTCCCGCCCCGACCCGAACACCCCCGCCCGGCTCCTGCAGCTCGGCGTCACCGACCGCGACGGCATGCTCGCGCTCCCGGCCGGCCTCCTGCCCGCCACCCCGCGCAGCCGCGCCACCCCCGGTGAGCCCCCCGCCAAGCCCCCGCTCCCGCTCCGCCTCACCGTCGTCGACCCGGCCCGCGACGACCACGCCCACATCGAGCTCGCCGCCCCGTACCTCGGCTACAGCCCCGCACCAAGCCCCGACGCCAAGCCAAGCCCCCTGCGCCCCGGCGAGCGCCTCATCGCCCGCGTCGTCAGCGAGCGCGGCGTCTACCGCCCCGGCGAGAAGGTCCGCGTGGTCGGCTGGTCCGCCGTCGACACCCCCTTCGCGCGCAGCAACCTCGGTCGCCTCAAGGCCGGCACCCCGGTCGTCTTCACCCTCACCGACCCCTTCCGCAAGGAGGTCGCCACCCACGCCACACGCACCAGCGCCGAGGGGAAATTCTGGGCCGAGCTGACCGTCCCCGCCGACGCCGCCCTCGGTCGTTACACCGTCACCGCCGCGATCGCCGGCAACGACATCACCGCCGGCGTCAAGGTCGAGGACTACCGCGTCCCCGAGTACACCGTCGCCGCCAGCACCCGCCGCAGCGACATCCTCCACGGCGAGACCGTCGGCGTCGACGTCCACGCCAGCTACTACTTCGGCGGCCCGGTCCAGATCTCCCGCGTCTCCCGCAGCCTCGTGTGCAGCATCCAGCGCTACCGTCCACCTGGCCTCGAGGACATCTGGAGCGTCGGCGAGCCGCCGCCCCACAACATCCGCTACCGCAGCAACGGCCCGCGCGTGATCGAGGGCACCCCCGCCGGGGCCCCGCAGCGCGTCGGCCACCGCGAGATCCAGCTCGGCAACAACCTCGAAGAGCCGCGCTACCCCGCCCGCTGCACCGCCAGCGTCGAGGTCCAGGACGCGTCGATGCAGGGCATCGGCGCCGAGGCCGGCTTCGCCGTCCACCCCGCCGCCTTCTACCTCGCCCTCGCCGCCCCGCGCGGCTACCACCAGGCCGGCGAGAAGGGCCTCACGGTGCCCATGCGCGCCGTCGCCGTCGCCGGCCAGCGCGTCGCGGTCGCCGGCGCCGAGCTGCAGATCACCCGCAGCTGGAACGAGCGCAGCTTCAAGACCGAGGGCGGCAAGCAGGTCTTCGACCGCTGGGTCGAGCGCAGCGAGAAGGTCAAGCACTGCAAACTCGACCTCCCGGCCGACGGCGCCGACCCGAGCTGCCCGCTGCCCCCGCTGCAAGAGGGAAACTACGAGCTGCGCGTCCAGGCCAGCGAAGCCGGCAGCACCCGCGTCGCCCACACCATCACCAACTTCCACGTCTACCCGAAGAACCCGTGGCGTGACACCAGCTGGCGCAGCCGACCGATCGACCGCCTCGAGGTCCTCACCGACAAGCAGGACGTACGCCCCGGCGACACCCTCGAGGTCGCCGTGCGCGGCCCCTGGCCCGGCGCCCGCGGCAACCTCGTGGTCGCCCGCGGCGGCATCCGTGAGACCCACCCCGTCGTGCTCACCGACAAGGAGCACATCTTCAAGTTCACCGTCGACGACACCTGGACCCCCAACGTGTACTTCCAGGCCAGCGTGGTCCAGCCGCCCGGACAGAACCACCGCCAGCCCGAGGTCGAACGCGCCAGCGCCCAGGTCCGCCAGGACTTCGCCCACCGCCGCCTCAAGGTCGCCGTCGACGCGCCCGCCAAGGCCAGCCCCGGTCAGCAGGTCGTGCTCGCCGTGCGCGTGAGCGACGAGCAGGACCGCCCGAGCAGCGCCCGCGTCGCGCTGTGGGCCGTCGACGAGGCCGTCCTCGACCTCACCGCGCACGAGATCCCCGACCTCCTCCCCGATTTCATCCCCCGCCGCGACGCCGAGCTCAGCGCCCGCGACGACTACAGCCGCATCCTCTACCCCTACTTCGTCGTCCGCGACGACCCGTGGTTCTCGCCCTACGGCAGCCTCGGCGGCGGCGGCTCGGGCACCGGCTACGGCCGCGGCGCCGGCGGAGGCATGGCGGGCCGCTCGGGCTCCGCCGCCGGCCCACCCCCCGCGCGCAGCCGCTTCGAGACCACCCCCGTGTTCCTCGCCGACCTCGCCGTCGACGCCAGCGGTGAGGCCCGCGTCAAGGCCAAGCTCCCCGACAACCTCACCACCTTCCGCATCACCGCCGTCGCCTCCGCCCGCCTCGTCGACGGCGTCTCGCCCGGCCGCTTCGGCAAGAACGACACCCGCACCGTCGTCACCGCCCCGCTGGTCCTGCGCGCCGCCCTGCCCCGCCAGCTGCGCCCCGGCGACACCGCCGAGCTCGCGGCGATCGTCCAGAACAACACCGGCAGCGCCGGCCGCCTCAGCGTCACCGCGAAGGTGGTCGAAAAGCCAGGTACCGAGGGACATGTCCTGAAGCTCAGCTCACCCGCCAGCGCCAGCGCCGAGGTCGGCGACGGCGACCAGGCCCGCCTCACCTTCGCGATCAACGCGCTCGGCCCCGGCGCCCCCGAGTTCGAGCTGCAGGCCGCGCTGACCCCGAGCGGCGGCGGCAAGCCGATCACCGACGGCCTGCGCTTGCCCCTGCCCGTCGCCGCCGAGCGCACCCTCACCGAGCGCGTCGCCGCCTACGGCACCGTCACCGACGACCAGGCCATCGCCATCCCGATCAAGATCCCCCAGGGCGTCCTGCCCGGCCACGGCGGCGTCACGATCGCCACCACCTCCACCCTCCTCGGCGGCCTCGAGGACGCCGTCCACGCGCTCGTCCAGTACCCCTACGGCTGCGTCGAGCAGACCTCGTCGCGCCTCCTCCCGATCACCGTGCTCGGCGCCCTCGGCCGCGACTACCCGCTCGGCATCCCCGACACCAAGGAGTACATGCGCAGCGGCGTCGAGCGCATCCTGTCGATGCAGACCGACAGCGGCGGCTTCGCCTACTGGCCCGGCGGCCAGCAGGTCCACGTCTACGCCTCCGCCTACGCCACCTGGGTGCTCCAGCTCGCCAAGCAAGGCGGCCACCCCGTCCCCGAGCTCGCCCTCACCCGCGCCCTCGACGACCTCGCCCGCCGCATCGACAAGCTCGAGCTCGCCACCATCCCCGTCGACTGGGGCTACTCCGACGGCGTCCGCGTCGCCATCGCCCTCCACGTCCTCGCCGACGCCGGCCGCAACGTCAGCGAGCAGGCCGCCGCGCTCTACACCCTGCGCCAGCGCCTGCCGCTGTTCGCCCGCGCCTTCCTGCTGATGGCCCTGCACCGCGGCGATCCCCAGGGCCCGGCCGTCCGCGGCCTCGCCTCCGAGCTGC
This sequence comes from Nannocystis sp., assembly GCA_044228605.1. GTDB lineage: Bacteria > Myxococcota_A > Polyangia > Nannocystales > Nannocystaceae > Nannocystis. The sequence goes on from JBGAUO010000110.1 coordinate 12,133, forward strand.
TCGGCAACATCCGCGAGCTGCAGGCCACCGCCCACACCGGCGAGGGCGGCACCTACGAGCTCGACGAGTTCTTCGCCTCCGACGGCCGCAGCGACGCGATCACATTGATGGCCCTGCTGCGCGTGCAACCCGATCACCCGATCGTCGTGAAGCTGGCCCGCGGCCTGCTCGAGCGGCGCCTCGGCGGCGCGTGGCGCAACACCCAGGAGAACGCCTACGCCCTGGTCGCCCTCGCCGACTACGCCCGCGTCTACGAGTCCGAGCTCCCCGACTTCCGCGCCCGCGCCTGGGTCGCCGGCGCCAACGTCCTCGACGCCAAGTTCACCGGTCGCGAGCTCGCCGCCAAGACCGGCGAAATCTCGATGGCCAAGATCCTCAGCCTCCCCAAAACCCCGGGCGAGCAGCTGCTCCCCGTCATCCTCCAGCGTCAGGGCCAGGGCCGCCTCTACTACCGCCTCGGCGCCGAGTGGGCCCCCGCGCAGGCCGACCTGCCCGCGCGCAACCAGGGCTTCGTCGTCACCCGCAGCCTCCGCACCAGCAGCGGCAGCGCCACCACCACCGTCCCCGCCGGCGAGCCGATCGCCATGGACATCACGATCACGAGCGAGACCCGCGTCCGCTACGTCGTCCTCGACCTCCCGCTCCCCGCCGGCCTCGAGGGCGTGTCACGCACGCTCGGCAAGGGCCGCGGCGCCTCCGTCCTCGGCGGTGGCGGCCGCGGTTGGTGGGTCTCGCACGAGGAGCAGCGACCCGACCGCGTCGTGGTATTCGCCGACGACCTCCCGCCCGGCACCCACCACCATACCGTCGACCTCCGCTCGACCAGCCGCGGCGGCTTCAACTTCCCGCCCGCCGTCGCCGAGGCGATGTACATGCCCGAGGTCTACGGCCGCAGCAACGGCGCCCGCCTCGAGGTCCGCTGATCCGCGTCGCCAGCCACACGACGCGGAGTCCTCATGCGCACGATCACCGCGAGGCGGTCGGCGAGATCGAGACGACGCGGGGTCCTCATGCGCACGATCGCCGCGAGGCGGTCGGCGAGATCGCGACGGACGGAGTCCTCATGCGCACGATCGCCGCGGAGGCACGCCTGGCCGCGAGCGTCAAGCCCAGCGCCAAACATCGCAGCTCATCGCCCGGGCCGGGTGGTTTTCATCGCGCCCACATCACGGCTCGTGGTCCGATCGTGACAGTGCTTACCAAGTAATCACACCGGAGCAGCCTCGCTCACTCGAACATAACTCCTGTCGCCTCGCGCCTGCTCCGCTTCAGACCACGCGGCGGAGCTATTCTCCGCCCGCTGCGTTGATGCAGCCGCGGCCGTGAATACGGCCCGCCGCGCCCCGTCTTTGGGGCCCCTCGTGCCCCGGTTGACAGGGCTCGAGTTCGCCGCGTGTCCCCGTCGCCCCCCGACGTGGCGCACGCATCTCGCCGTCATGCCTCGTTTGACTCCCGGAGGGTTTATGAACAAGCTCCGCGCCATGTTTCTGTCTTCACTCCGCTCCGCGCGGTGGGCTCCGCTTTTCCTCGTGTCGGCCCTCGCGTCGACGCCGGTGGCGGCCCAGGACGTCGCGCAGCCCGTCGCCCTGGCCGACGGCACGGCCCTGCGCGAGCAGGTCTACGCCATGGAGCGGGCCTACGCCTCGGTGCAGGACTACACCGCGACCTTCTACAAGCAGGAGCGCGTCAAGGGCCGCCTGCTCCCGAAGGAGACGATCCAGCTCAAGTTCCGCAAGCCCTTCGACGTGTACCTGCGCTGGACCGCCGGCGACTTCGAGAGCCGCGAGGTGCTGTTCGTCCGCGGCTGGAACGACGACAAGATCCGGGCCCACCAGGGCTCCTTCCCGGATGTCACCGTCAACCTGCGCCCCGACGCCAGCCTCGCCATGCGCGGCAACCGGCACCCGATCACCCACGTCGGCTTCGGCGAGGTCATCCGGCTGATGGTCCGCGACGCCCGCCTCAGCGCCGTCCGTCCGCAGGACGGCGTGCAGTGCATCGACCACGGCGAGTCGATCGTGAACGGCGCCCGCAGCCGCTGCCTCGAGGCCATCACCCCGGCCCGCAACTACTCGCCCTACTACGCCGAGCGGGCCAAGCTCTGCTTCAACACGCAGACCAAGATGCCGACCGAGATCTCGATCTGGGACGGCGAGGGCGAGCTGCTCGAGCAGTACAGCTTCGAGAACGTCCGCCTCAACGTCGGCCTCGTCGACGCCGACTTCGACCCCGAGAACCCCGCCTACAACTTCTGAGCGGACTGTCCCTTCGGACAGCGAGCGCGTCCGGTCGGCAACGACCGGGCGCGCTGTTTTCTCTGGCCCGCTTGGTTGGAACGACGTCCAGCGCGGAGGGCGGCGCACGGGCCGAGGCCGGCCCTACGAGGCATCCGCGCCGACGAGGTACTAACGCACAAAGATCGCCCCGCTGTAGATCCACGGCACCGGGGTCTCAACATAGTCCCCCGCGATCTCGCCGAGGTACGGCGCCAGCTGCCGCGGCGTCATCCACACCTCGACGCGGTACACCCCCGGCCCCGGCGCCGCCAGCTCGATCGCCCCCTCGCTCCACGACTTCAGCAGCTCGCGCCCGTCCCCGGTCGCGCGATACAGCCGACCCTCGAGCTCCGGCGCCACCGCGCCCTGCGGGCTGCGCGGGTCGAGCCGCGGCAGCGCGGCCGCCAGCGTCAGCCCGCCGGCCAGTGTCACCTCGGCGCCCATCTCCGTGACCGCATCGCCCTGCCGCGCGACGAAGTCGAAGTCGATCGGGTTGCCGAAGGCCTCGAACACGATGTGATTGCTGCCAGCCCGCAGCGCCGCCTTGGCCGCCGCCGGCGTGAGCTCTCCACTCAGCCGCACGCGATTATTAAACCACCGGATCATCCGCCGGTACGAGTCGATGCGCTCGCCGTCGGAGGCCTTGGTCTTGAACACGTTCTGGTGCGCGTCCGTGCCGGCGGAGATCGTGAGGCGCAGGCTCTGCCCGAGCGTCTCGAGCGCGACGATCGACGGCTCATTCGGCACGAGAAAGCCGAGCGAGGCCAGGTCGGGCACGGGGAGCTTCTGCGCGCCGACGAAGAACGGCGCCGACCCGACCACGAAACCGCCAGGGTCGAGCCCGAGGTACTGCTCGCGGATGTCGGGGTCGAGGTTCGCGTGCAGCTGATAGAACTCGAGCCCGTCGAGCCCGAGCGTCGCCAGCTCCGCGACGTCACGGCTCTCGGTGTGCGCCACCCAGGCCAGCGCCCCGGCGTCCTTGATCTGCTGAAACGACGCCGGCGACGACACCCCGTACGCCTCGGGTACGTGCGCCTCGAGCCCCATCGGCATCATCTCGGCGCTCTCGATCCCCGGCATCACCAGCACCCGATGCCCGCTGTCACACACCAGCCAGCTGGCGATCGGCGTGCCGCCCGGACCGATCACCGGCTCGTCCGCCCCGCGCATCACCAGCAGCTGCTCGAGCGTCGCGTCGGTCGCGTACGAGGGATGGTCGGTGAGGAAGGCGAGGTCGATGCGGGTCACGCACAGCGCGTCGCGCAGGTCCTTGAGGCACGCCTCGTCGGGCACGCCGCCCGGCTGCGGCTCGCCGTCGCAGGCGTCGTGCGAGTGGTGCGAGTGCAGATGCAAGATCGCCCGGTACTCCCGCAGCCCACGCACGCTGCACCCGGCGATGTCCGGCTGCCCAGGGTCCCACTCGATCGGCGGGTCCGCCGGCACACCCTCGCCGCAGGCCGCCACCTCGCCGCCGGTGCTGCCGCCCGTGCTCGCGTCGCCGCCAGTCGTCGGCGCAACTTCGCCCGTGCTCCCGCCGGTCGACGTCGCCGCGCCCGTCGACGCCGCCGCACCGCTGCTCGCGGCCTCACCCGTGTCGCCCGCGCCGCCGCCCCCGCAGCCGATCGCCAGCACCGTGACTACCTGCATGCCCGTCCTGCGCATCGAGAGTCCCT
>JBGAUO010000111.1:0-15994 GCA_044228605.1 Nannocystis sp.
ACCCTCGCCGACGCCGTTCGTGGCGGTCGGAAAGCCGCCGCAGCCCTGTGCCAGCAGGTCGCCACCCGCGTCGCCGACGACCCCGCCTGGGCCGCGTTTGTCCGCCTCGAGCTGATCAGCGAGCGCTACGACGCCATCGCCTACTTCGCCGGTGACACCGCCCCGATCTCCCCGGCAAAGACCCGCGCCCGCTGCAAGCTGGTCCGCCCCGGCGACCCGCCCCCCGCGCCGGCGAAGTAGAAAAAGCAAAAGCCCAAGAAGGTCCGCCGCCGCCCCGCCGCAACGAAAGCTCCGCCCGCGCTCGCCCCCGCCACCCCCGCCTCGCCACCTGCACCGCCCGCGTGACCGCCACACCGCACCTGTCCTCAAGGACATCTCCGCTGCGCGAGCTCCTGCGGGCCGTCGACACCCGCTGGCGCGCCGACCTGCCCGCCACCCGCCTGGCCGCCCTGCGCGGCCTCATCGGCGCCTTCGCCACGATCTACCTCGCGGTCCGCGTCGTCCACCTGATCAGCTTCGTCGACTTCTCCGCCGACACCTTCGCCCCCGTCGGCGTCGTCAGCCTGCTCACCGCCCCGCTCCCGCCGGCTCTGGTCATCGCCCCGGTCCTGCTCGCCCTCCCACTCGGCCTCGCCTTCACTCTCGGCTGGCGCTTCGCCGTCACCGGCCCGGCCTTCGCCGCCACGCTGCTGTGGGTCCTCAGCTACCGCAACAGCTGGGGCATGATCTTCCACACCGAGAACCTCATGGTGGCCCACGTCATCATCCTCGGCCTCACCCGCAGCGCCGACGCCTGGTCGCTCGACCACCGGCGCCGACCCGCGCCGCCGCAGCCCCACGCCCACGGCTGGCCCGTGCGCCTGATGGCCCTCGTCACCGTCGCCGCCTACGTGCTCGCCGGCGTCGCCAAGCTGCGCCTCAGCGGCCTCGTGTGGGTCGGCTCCGATCTCCTGCGCAACCACATCGCCTACGACAACCTCCGCAAGTTGGAGCTCGGCGACACCCACTCGCCGCTCGGCGCCGCCCTCCTCGCCCGCGCCTGGCTGTTCCCACCGCTCGCCGCCCTCAGCCTCGCCCTCGAGCTGCTCGCCCCGCTCGCCCTCCTCGGCCCTCGCCTCGCCCGCATCTGGTCGCTCGGCGCCTTCGGCTTCCACCTCGGCGTCCTCGCCGTCATGGCCATCTTCTTCCCCTATCCCCTGTTCGGCTTCGCATTCGCGCCCCTCTTCGCGGCGGAGCGCCTGCCGCTGTGGCGCTGGCTCCGGCTGACCCCATTGCATCCTGAGCGCGAGCCTGGTGCACTGGCCCGGTCATGATCCGCCCCCTCGCCCCCCTCGCCCTCCTCGCCCTCCTCTTCACCACGGCCTGCGGCGGCGACAGCAACATCGTGCCCAAGGCCGGCACCTGGACCTACGGCGGCAGCAAGATCGTCAGCAACACCTGCGGCGGCGAGCCCCCGACCGACCCCGCCGGCAGCTTCACCATCACCCTCAAGGGCGACGGCGCCTTCACCGTCAACGACGGCGACTTCGACGAGGCCTTCGACTGCAGCTACAGCGGCAGCGAGTACAGCTGCCCCGACCGCCTCGTCAGCTCGGAGAAGGACCCCAACCTCGACGCCACCCTCAACGGCAACCTCGACGTCGTCGGCACCCTGCTATCGGCCACCGAAGTCGACGGCACCCAGACCGTCAACCTCAGCTGCACCGGCGCCTCCTGCGACCTCGTCGCCGGCTTCCTCGGCTACACCTTGCCCTGCAAGTACAGCTACGAATTCACGGCCACCGCCAACTGAGCGGCCTCAGATCGGCTGCCAGCTGATCGTCGTGATCTCGACCCGGTAGCCGAACCACTGGTTGTCCATGATGATGCGCGCGGGCGCCTGCTCGCCCGCCATCCCGCCGACATACTCGATCGTGATCGTCCCCTTCGGCCGCCGATCGGCGCGCCGAAAGCTGCGCGTCCGCAGGCGCCCGCCCTGCCAGGTCTCAACGATCCGCTCCCCCTCGCGCGTGCCGCGGCGCTCGCCGTCCGCACCTGGCTCTTGGGACAGACCCATGAACAGCGCCCGGTGCACGTCGAGCAGCATGAACTCCGGCGGGAACGGCAGCGCCCCCGTCATGATCGTCTGCGAGCGCACCCCGCTGGCGTCCTGCTGGATCACGAAGGCCTTGCTGCCAAACGGCGTCAGCCCGATCAAGGTCAGCTCCGCCCCGCGCTTTTGCAGCACCACATGCCCGTGGATCTCGCGCTCGCCCATGCGGCCGACCAGAGTCTGCCGCGCGAGAAAATCGCCGCGCCCGGCCAGCTGCGCCGCCGGCACCAGCTCGCCCGGATAACGCATCTGCGACGGATCCATCGTCCGCGGCGCGCACGCGACGAGCCCAAGCACCAGCACCCACGCTCGCATCATCGCCTCCGCTCCCCGAGCAACAACGCCGCCGGCGCCAGCACCAGGCTCAGCAACACGCCGAGCCCGACCGTCACCCCGATCGCCCGCAACGCCGGGCTGTCCGACATCGCCAGCAGCCCAAACGCCAGCACCGTCGACAGACACGCGATCACCACGCTCAGCAGCGTCGCCGTGAACCCCTCCGGGTCGTCCCGACTCTCGGCGAGGAACACCCCGTAGTCCACCCCCATGCTCAGCACCAGCAGCAGCGCCACCACGTGCAAGAGCCCCACCCCCACCCCGCACAGCGCCAACACCCCCAGCGTCGCCCCCGCGGCCAGCACCGCCGGCGCAAACGCAGCCAGCGCCACTCCGAGTCGTCGATACCGCAGCCACACCAGCGCGAACACCCCGAGCAGCCCAAACAGCACCAGTTCGAGCGTGCGCGCGCGATAGCCCGCGAACGCCGTCGCCATCGCCTCCGCCTGATCGAAGTAGTGGCTGCCCGCCACCGGCGCGAGCCGCTGACGCAGCGCCGCCCCGTCCGAGACCCCCCGCAGCAGGCTCAGCACCGCCACCGTCGGCGACTCCGCCGCCAGCTCGACACGAAACGACCGCACCAGATCCGCGAGCGGCGTCGCGGCCAGATCGCTCAGCTTCAACGGATCTGTCCCCGCGGACATGTCCGAGAAGAACCCCGCGAACGACCCGGCCCGAAACCCCTCGGCCACAAACGCCGCGTCCAGCCGCGCCGGCAGCCCCGGCTCCTGCAGCGCCGCCAGGCTCTGGCGCTGCGCCGCCGCCGAGCGCACGAAGGTGTGCAGGCTACGAAACTCCGCCAGCTCCCCCGCCGCGCGCGCGGCTGCCAGCGCCGCGTACACCTCGTCGTTGACCGCCAGCGCCGCCTCCTCCGCCGCCGCCACGTCGACCCCGCTGCCGATCGCCACCACGAAGCGCCCGCTGTCCATCCGCACCACCCGCCCGCGCACCCGCTCGTCCTCCGCAAGCATCGTCGGGTCGGTCGTCGTCAGCAGCTTGATGTCGTCACTAAACCCGATCTGCGGCACCCCGATCGCCGTCGCCACACCCGCCGCCACAAGCAGCCCGACCAGCACGCCCCGCGCCCCCCGCAGGCGCTGGACCACCCGCCCCAGCCCCGCCGCCGCCAGCACCGCCACCCGCCCCGGCCGCGTCACCCGCGGCATCATGCTCGGCAGCCAGTAGCGCGTGGCGAGCACCGCCGTCAGCACCCCGACCGCGGCGAACACCGCCACCTCGCGCAGCCCCGGAAAGCTGGTCCACGCCAGCCCCGCGAAGCCCGCGATCGTCGTCAACGCCCCGAGCCACAGCCCCGGCCCGAGCCTGCGCGCGCTCGCCTCGGGCCCGTCCGCCGCCGGGCTCAGCAGGTGGTGATTGAACAGGTGCACCGAATAATCGATGCACACCCCGATCAGCGTCGCCCCGAACGCCAGCGTCAACCCGTGCACCGTGCCGAAGATCACCAGACACGCCGCCAGCGCCGCCAGCACCCCCGCCAGCAGCGGCGCCATCGCCAGCACGATCAGACGCGGCGAGCGGAACATCAGCACAAACAGCAGCAACAACCCGATCAACGACACCGTCGAGATCCGCGAGATGTCCGCCCGCATGCTGCGCTCCGCCGCCAGCGCGAAGCGAGCCACCGCGCTCTGCTCGAGCGTCACGCCCGCGGGCAAGCGCTCCGCCGCCGCAGCGATCTCCGCCTGCAGCGCCCCCTGCGGCCCCGCATCAAAGGGCGAGTGCCGGGTCGCCAGCAGCACCAGCGCGTGCCGACCCTCGGCGAAGAACTGCCCCTCCACCACGTCGAGCCCGCCGGCCCGCGCCGCCTCCAGCCGCCGAAGCTGCGCCGGATACAGCAGCAGCGGATCGACCGGCGCCACCCGCTTCACGATCTGCCCGGTCGGTCGCCCGAGCTCCTGCTTCAACCCCGCCGCCGCCGCACGCAGCCCCGCGTCCGACAACCTGTCCTTCGGGTCATCCAGCAGATAATGCCGGCGCGGAAAGTACACCGCGTGGATCGCCTCGCCGTCGATCGCCCCCGGCCCGGTGCGCAGCCACGCCACCTCCGGGTCCCCGGCCAGCGCCTCCGCCACGGCCCGCGCGCCCGCCAGCGCCGGCCCCGGGTCGTCCCCCTCCGCCTGCACGCTCAGCACGATCGTCCGCGTCAGCTCGGACTGCGCCAGCTGGCGCGAGATGCCCGCCAGCCGCGCGTCGCTCTCATCGGCCATGAAGTGCGTGATGTCGGTGGTCACCGCCATCCGCGTCCAGCACACCGCCGCCAGCCCCGCCAGCAGCACCCACCCGAGCACGGCCCGCGCCACCCGACCTGTCCCTACGGACCTGTCCTTCGCGCCAGCCAACCGTGCCCCTCAGCGCTGACCCGGCAGACGGAACAGCGCGACCAGCTCCTCGGGGGTGAAGCGGCGCTGGGTGTCGACCTCGCTGAAGGTCGTGATCGTCTCGTCCCCGCCGATCTCCACCACTCGCATCGACTCGAGCGCGACGTCGTGGCCGACGATCTCGAGCCGCTCGATGATCTGCGTCATCGGGGCCACCCGCGGGCGCAGGCCCAGCGACCACCGGGCCACCCCGTCCGCGCCCGCCGGCAGCGCCTGCAGCTCCATCGTATACATGCGCTCCAGCGCCACCCGATCGCCCGCGAAGATCTTGACGAAGCTGTCGACGAACAGGCGCAGCACCGGGTTCTGCGCCAGCGACAGCGTCTCGCTGCCGCCCGCGTCGGCGAAGCGCAGCGAGCCCTCGTCGATCAACACCGTCGCCGGCGCCGGCGCCGTGATGTGACGGACCAGCCGGCCCTTCGGCGCGAAGTACAGCGTGCCCTCATTGACCAGCGGCGCCGCCAGCAGCGCCATCCGCTTCTCCTCGCGAAATTTGGCCGACAGCCCCGACATCGCCGCGAAGCGAGCCAGCAGCTGCTCGAGCTCCGGCGTCGTGCTGCTCGCAACGACCGGCGACTGCGCCGACGCCGGACTCCAGAGGCCGACGCCCATGACCGCCACGAGCAGCCACGCAGAACACTTAGGGCTGAAGGCGCTGAAGCAGGTCATCGGGGGTCTCCGGGAGCATGTGACCGTCGGCGTCGGTCGTGATGAGGATGGTCTGACCGCGCGCCGAGCAGCGGTCCTGACTGACGTTGCGGATCCTGTACGCGATCACCAGCCGCGGCGCCACGCTCACGAACCACGCGCTCACCCGCGCTTGCTCGGCGTAGTGCAGCGGGAAGGTGTGGCGGCAGTGACTGTCGACCAGCAGCAGGCGGTAGCCGAGGTCGCGGATCTGCGGCACGTCGAGGCCGCGCGCGCGCAGCAGCGCCGTCCGCCCGAGCTCCATGTACTTGTAATAGTGCCCGTGCCACACGATCTGCAGCACGTCGACGTCGTGGAAGGGCACCTCGAGATCGACGTGGACCTCGTGCAGGCGGCCGCGCGCCGAGGTCTCGCTCACGGCCTCACCTCGGGGAAGTCGATGTCGCCGATCGGCAGCAGGTCGGCGCGCAGCAGCGCCAGCACCGTGGCGATGTCGAGGTCCATGCGCCGGTCCGCGTCCACCATCGGCACCCGCGCGCGCAGGGCCGCGTGCAGCGCCCGGCTGCGCATCCCGCAGCGCGCCGCGCCCGACGCCGCCCGCAGGTCGACCGCCTGCGCCATCGTCAGCACGGCGATCACCGCCGCCGTCTCCGTCAATTCGAGGATGCGCAGACAATCGCGCGCCGCGATCGTCCCCATGCTCACCTTGTCCTGGTTGTGGCATTCGGTCGAGCGCGAGAAGACGCTGGCCGGCATCGTCAGCTTCAACGCCTCGGCCGCCAGCGCCGAGCTGGCGATCTGCATCGCCTTGAAGCCGTGGTGCGCGGCCCGATCGGGCCCTGTCCTTCCGACCAGGTTGGCCGGCAGCCCGTGGTTCATGTCCGGATTGCAGACCTGCGCGATCTGCCGATCGACCAGGTCGGCGAGGTTGGCCACCGCCGTCTTCAGGGCGTCGAGCGCGAAGCAGGCGTGCCCGCCGTAGAAGTTCCCGCCGTGCAGCACATCGCCGGTGTCCGGGTCGATCAGCGGGTTGTCGTTGGCCCCGTTGGCCTCGACCTCGAGCGCCTCCCCGATCCACGGCAGCGCGTCGAACAGCACCCCGATCACGTGCGGGGCGCAGCGCACCGAATAGCGGTCCTGGATGCGCGCCTGCTCCGGCCCACGCCGCGGCTCCTCGGCCCCCGCGCCACCGCCGAGGTCCTCGCGGATCCAGCGCGCGCACGCGCGCTGCCCCGGGTGCGGCTTGGCCGCGAAGATGCGGTCGTCGAAGTGCCCCGGGTTGCCGCCCAACACGTCCGACGCCATCGCCGTGATCGCCGCGCACAGGCGGCCGAGCCGACGCGCGCGCGCGTAGGCCAGGCACCCGAGCCCGACCATCACCGAGGTCCCGTTCATCAGCGCCAGGCTCTCCTTCGGCGCCAGCTCCAGCGTCGCCACCCCCGCGGCCGCCAGCGCCTCGCTGGCCGGCACCACCTGTCCCTTCGACCAGCACTCGCGCTCACCGACCAGCGTCGCCACCACGTACGACAGCGGCGTCAGGTCCCCGCTCGCGCCCACCGAACCCTCGGCCGGAATGCACGGCAGCACGCGATGCACGAGCAGCGCACACAGCCGCTCGAGCACCACCGGCCGCACCCCCGACCAGCCGCCCGCCAGCGCCGTCAGGCGCACCGCCACCACCGCCGCCGACTCGACCTCGTCGAGCAGCCGCCCGGTGCCGCAGCCGTGGAAGCGCATCAGGTTGATCGGCATCTGGGCCACGAACTCGGACGGCACCCCCGTCACGCACGAGTCGCCAAAGCCGGTGTTGACCCCGTACACCACCTCGCCCGCGGCCAGGCGCCGCGCCAGGTGATCGGCCCCCGCACACAGGCGCGCGCGAAACTCCGGATCCGCGTCCAACAGCGGCGCCCGCCGCCCCTCGGCCAGCGCCACGATCTCCGCGATCGTGCGCCGCCCACCGTCGATCATCACCGGCTCACTCACCGCGGCTCCTGCTCTGGCGCGCGCCAGAAGTCGAAGAAGTTGAACCAGTTGTCGGGTGCCAGGCGGCAGTAGTGCTCGAGGCGTTGGGCGTAGCGCTGGACATACTCGGCGAGGGCCGCCTCGCGGGCGCCCCGCGGCAGTTCTAGATGCTCGCCCAGCGGCTCGCAATACAGATCGTAGCGGTTCGGCGCCCGATACAGCCCAAAGGTCAGGTACACCGGACACTTGAGCAGGGCCGCGAGCATGTAGGGCCCAGTCGGGAACCGAGCCGCAGCCCCCAGGAACTGCGCCGTGGCGGTCTTTTCGTTGACCCCCACGCGATCGCCGAGGATCGCCACCAGCTCGCCCCGCTCGATCGCCGCCTGCACCGCGAAGATGTAGCTCGTGTCCTTCGGGTCGATCTCGATGACCCGACCGCGAAAGTCACCGCCGACCGTGGCGAGGAAGCTGTTGATCATCCGCGCGTTGTGAAAGTACGCCAGGATGTTGACCGTGAACGCCCGGTCCTTGCTGAGCGCCCGCATCACCTCGAAGGACCCGAGGTGCGCCCCCAACAAGATCGCCCCGCGCCCGCTGGCCCGCAGCTGCTCAAGGTGCTCCTGTCCGTGCGCGTGCACCTCGAAGCGCCCCACCTCGCCGCGCACGAGAAACACACGATCGAGGGCACACACCGCGAAGTTGTAGATATTGCGGTAAGCCCGCCAAAACCCCGCCGGCTCGCCGATCCGCCGCAAGTAGGCCTGCACCGCCCGCCGCGCCGGCCCGGCGAAGATCGCGTAGTAAAACACGATCACCCGCAGCAGCAGCAGCGCCCCGCGCCGCCCGAACAGCCGGCAACACAGCAGCACCATGCGCACGCCGAGCACCGTGCCCTTCTCGCGGCGCTGCATCCACGCCCGGTCGTCGCCCGCCTCGCTCATCTTTGCCCTTCAGCGCGCCGCCGGCAGACTCCGCGGCCCGCGCCCCAGCACCCGCAGCAGCGGCCGCCACAGCAGCGCCGTCATCGACAGTCGCGAGTGCATCCACGCGATCCGCAGGTTGTCGCGCAGCATATGAAAGTGGGACACCCCGCCCTCCTCGCGCCCGAGATAACGGACCTCGGTCGGCAGGTTGACGATCGGCACCCCCATCCACGCCATGCGCACCGCGATCTCGATGTCGAAGTCCATGCGGTCGCCGGTGCGTGGGGCCGCCAGCGCGGCCGCCAGCGGATACACACGAAACCCGCACATCGGGTCCGTGATCACCCCGCGGCCGACCTCCACCGCCGTCCAAAACAGCGTGATCTTGCGACCGATCAGCCGACCCCGCGGCGCCGTCGCGTCGTACTGCGGCGCCCCCAAGACCAGCGCCTCCGGCCGCGCCTGCGCCGCGGCGAGGAAGCGCGGGATGTCCTCGAGGCGGTGCTGCCCGTCCGCGTCGACCTGCAGCGCGTGCGTGTACCCGAGCCCCTGCGCAAACGCGAAGCCCGTCTTCACCGCCGCCCCCTTGCCGCCGTTCACCGCCCGCCTCGTCACCTGCGCCAGCCCCTCGCGCCCGAGCTCGGCCACCGCCTCGCGCCCCGCCGCCGCGCTGCCGTCGTCGACCACCACCACGTCCGGAACCTGCGCCCGCACCCGCTCGACGACCGCCCGCACCGTCCGCGGATTGTCGTAGGTCGGGATCAACGCGCACACGCGAAACTCAGGCACAGGTCCCTCCAGACATGTCCTCCAGGTCAGCCGCAAACTCCCCGGAATAATCCAGCACGCCCGTGCTGCACACCTCGCCGGCGCGGGTCAGCGAGAAGCTCAACCGGCGCCGCTCCAGGTCCACCCGCAGCAGCAGCTCGAGCGTGTCACCCGGCGCGATCGGCCGGCGAAACTGGAGGCGCGCCAGCTGCCGCGGCTCGCCGAGCTCCGGATGCAACGCCCGCGCCTGCGCCTGCACCAGCGCCACCACCTGGGCCACCCCCGGCAGCACCGGGTACCCCTCGAAGTGCCCGCGGAAGAACCCGAGCTCCGCCGGCACCTCGACCGCAAAACGATACTCCCCACCGCCGCGCGCCAGCTCGCGCACCCCAAACTCCGCCCGCGGCGTCTCCCTCGTCACCGGCCGCTCGAACAGCGCGAGCAGCCGCGCCCGCATCAACTTCCCGTTCTCCTCCCGCGGCAGCCGCGGCACGACCTTGATCTTGCGCGGCACGACCACCGGATCGAACCACTGCAGCAGCCCGTGCCGCACCCGCGCGACCAGCTCCACCGCATCGGCTTTCTCGTCCTCGCGGGCCACCACCGCCGCCACGATCTCCTGCCCGCGCGGCCCCGGAGCCGCACACGCGGCCACCGCCGCGTCCGCCAGCCACGGCTGCGCCAGCAGGCGCTGCTCCACCTCGGCCAGCGCGACCCGCTTGCCGCCGATCTTCAACACCCCGTCGCGCCGCCCGAGCAGACGAAACCGGCCGTCGTCCAGCGTCTCGATCACGTCCTCGCACGCAAACGGCAGCGCCGCGTCCGGCGGCAGGAACGGCGAGCGAAGCAGCAGCCGGCCGCTCGCGTCAGCGTCCACCACCACACCCGGCAGCGGCGCCCAGTTCGCCTCGAGCGCCCCCGGCACGTGCCGTCGCCACGCGATCCCCCCAGTCTCCGACGCCCCGTAGATCTCCGTCACCGTCAACCCGAGTCCGCCAAGCGCCGCCGCCGTCTCGGTCGGCAGCGCCGCCCCCGACGAGAACACCCCCGCAAACGCCGGCAGCTCGCCCGCGTCCAGCACCGTCAAGCTGCGCAGGTGGATCGGCACGCTCACCAGCAGGTCCGCCGCGTGCCGCCTCGCCGTCGCCGCCACCGTCTCCGCGTGCAGCGGCGTCTCGCGGACAAAACTCGCGCCCGCCGCCAGCGGCATCAACACGCTGAACAAAAGCCCGTACAGGTGATGCGGCGGCACCGTCGCCACGACCCGGCGCTCGCAGGTCACGCCGAAGCAGCGCGCCAGCGTGGCCGCCTCCCCGAGCAATTGCGCCGCCGTCTTCGGGCACGGCTGGTGCGCCCCCGTGCTGCCCGACGTGTAAACAGTCGCGATCACCCGCGCCCCCGCGATCGCCGCCAGCCCCTCGGGACCTGGCCCCGAGGACAGGTTCTCCGTCGCCAACCACGCCCGCACATCGAACTCGTCGGGCGTGTCCGTATCGTGCAGCAGCGCCACCACACCGCCGCGCCGCCGCAGCGCCCGCACCGTCTCCGGCGCCGCGTTGGGCGGCAGCGCCACCGCGTGACCCCGCTGCCACGCCGCCAGCGCCGCGACCGCCACGTGGTACCGATCGCCACACACCACCAGCACCTCGCTGCCCGGGCCCGGCGCCGGCAAGCGACTCGCCACGGCCAGCACATCGCGCAGCAGATCGCGCCCGGTCTTCACCCCGTCCACGCCGTACGCCACCACCTGCCCCGCGTCGTGGGCAACCGGACGAAGCAGGCCTGGCAAGCTCTCGGTCATGCGCGCCTCAGCACTCGGGCCAACAAGCGGTCCGGCAGCGAGTCACCGAACTTCTGGAAGACCCGCTTGCGGACCAGAAACTCGAGCGTGAAGCCGAACCCGACCAGCATATACGCCAATACCCCCGTGTACAGCGCCCACCACGCCACCGGCGCCAGCCCGGCCAGCCCGGCGCACACCGCCGCGTTCGCGGCAAAAAACCAGCACCACACCACCGTGACCTTGCGACAATACGCCTCCCCACCCACTGGCAATTCAGGCTCCTGCAGCCGCGCATAACGCTCCACCAGCGACACCGGCCCGCGCAGCGACCCCGCGAAGTTCGCCAGCAGGGTCAAGTTCACCAGCACCGGCAGCGCCAAAAAAAACCGCGGCTCCCCCAGCGCCGCCCCCAGCGCGACCAGCCCCGCGATCGCCAGCGGCAGCTTGACCACCGCCCGCCGCTGCTCCGGCGGCGCCGCGGCCACCCGCAGCGCCAGGTTCGGCAGCAGCAGCGCCAGCATCACCAACCCCAGCGAGCGCGGCTCCAGGCGCGTCACCCCGAGGTACAGCGCCGCCGGATAGCCGATCACCACCAGCGCGCGGACAACTGCCAACACCACCCGCAAGCGGTCAGGCCGCCTGCTGCTCGTGGATGAAGCTCGCCAGGTTGTTCACCGACGCGAAGATGTGCCGGTTCTGCGCGTCGTCGGCCTTGGTCTTCACGCCGTAGCGCTTGTTGATCGCCATCGCCAGCTCGAGCACATCGATCGAGTCGAGCCCGAGACCTTCCACCAGCAGCGGCGCCTGCTCGTCGATGTCGTCCGGGCTCATGTCCTGCAGCATGAGCGCCTCGATGATGAGCTCCTTGATCTCGCGGACCAGGGGTGCGGGCGGGGCGGCGGCGGTCGACATCGGACGCGCATCCTAAGGGCAGCCCTCCAGCTTCGGCAAGCCACGTCGCGGCAATTGCCCGCGTCAGGCGCATTTTCAGCCTTCCCTCCAGCCCGCCCCGGGTCTACCCTCCCCGCCCCATGACAGCAGCCAGCACCCCCCGCGTCGCCGTGGTCACCGGCGGCGGCAACGGCATCGGCCGGGCCACCGCCCTCCTCTTCGCCCACCACGGCTACGCCGTCGCCATCTGGGACATGTCGGAGCAGGCCGGCCACGACACCGTGCAGGCGATCACCGCCGCGGGCGGCGTCGCCGTCTTCCACAAGGTCGACGTGAGCCAGAGCTCCTCCACCGTCGAGGCCGCGGCCGCGGTGCGCGCCAGCTTCGGCCGCATCGATGTCCTGATCAACAACGCCGGCATCGTCCGCGACGCCCAGCTGGTCAAGGTCCGCGACGGCAAGGTGATCGCCCAGATGAGCGAGGAGCAGTTCGACGCCGTCGTCGACGTCAACCTCAAGGGCGTCTTCAACTGCACCCAGTCCGTCGTCCCGGCGATGATCGAGCAGCGCTACGGCCGAATCGTCAGCACATCCTCCGTCGTCGGCCTCTACGGCAACTTCGGCCAGACCAACTACGTCGCCGCCAAGGCCGGCGTCATCGGCATGACCAAGGTGTGGGCCCGCGAGCTCGGCAAGTACAACATCACCGCCAACGCCGTCGCCCCCGGCTTCATCGCCACCGAGATGGTCAAGTCGATCCCCGAGAAGGTCATGCAGCACATGATCGACCACACCCCCGTCGGCCGCGTCGGTCAGCCCGACGACATCGCCCGCGCCTACCTCTTCCTCGCCGACGAGCGCTCGAGCTTCATCACCGGCGCCGTGCTCTCCGTCGACGGTGGCTCGGTCACTGGCACCTGAGTACGTCCCTCCATTGGGACTCCGCGGCTGCCGACTCCAGCGGGCGCGACAGTGCGCCGCATCCCGCGCGCGTTGCGGCGGCTGAGGGAAACGACTAGCGTAGCGGCCTGTGATCGACGACGACGAGCGGTGGCTCCCTCAACTCCTTCGAGAGCACGGCTACCGCGGTCAGATGCGTCACCAGGGCTGGTTCGAGTGTCTGGTGTGGCGCGGTGAGGAGCGGTGGCACGGCCACGGCCACGACGCCCACGCCGCCCTCCAGCACCTGCTCGCGCAGATGTTCCCGTCGACGATCGCCCGCACCCTCTTCGATCAGCGCGCCCGCGCCGACGTCCCCGTCGACCCAACCGACCTCCGCTCCGACAGCCCAGCCGCCCCGGCTTCCAACCCGCCGCAGGATCTCTCGGAGCCGAGCCCGAGCGCAAGCCCGAGCCCGACCCCCGAGCCCGAGCGACGCCCCTTCGAACCCCCGCGCGTCGGCGAGCGCCTGATCCTCCCGACCCCGACCTACCCCGCCGCCGCGATCGCCGACGCCCGCGAGACCCTCGAGGACATTCTCAAGGAGATCGCCGACGCCCGCCCCGACTTCGCGCTGATGGCCCCGCGCCTGCAAAAGGTCCACATGCTCGGCTGGATCTGCCGCGCCCGCGGCCTCGACGAGCAGTACGCCGGCGAGCACAAGGTCGCGATCCTGGTCCGCCGCATCGCCCACGAGCTCACCAACATCAGCAAGATCATGTGGCCCGGCTCAGTGCAGGCGCTGCAGATGAACGCCCGCCCCGACTGCGTGGTCGGCGAGCTCGGCATCAAGGTCGCCCTGTTCCCGCGCACCTGGAACGACGCCAGCGAATTCGTCCAGACCCACCGCGAGCGCGCCATGCACAGCGACGTCCCGCTCGACGACTACGGCTGGGCCGACGACCTCCGACGCCCCACCAGCGGCGACGCCCGGCAGATCCTCCGCGACGCCCAGCTCACCGTCGAGGGGCTCGCCGGCCCCGCCCAGGAGCCCCCACCGCGCCACATCAGCACCCCGCCGGAGGAGCTCGGTCAAGACACCATCGACGCCCTCGTCAAGCACGTGCAACAGCTGCGGGCGATCCGCATCCACAGCCTCCAGCCTGAACTTTGGGGCTGCGTCATGGGCCGCCTGCGCTGGCTCTCCGGTCGCCTGGGCGACCGCGCCCCGACCCTGCGCAAGTGGCTCGACCCCGAGTTCCGCCCGCCCGCCGACAACTCCCGCGCCACCGCGGCCCAGAGCGAGCAGCTGCGCCAGCGCCAGCTCGCTGTCCGCAGCGACCGCGAGCAGCTCGGCGCCACCCCGACCGCCGCCGCCCTCGGCACCTGGCTGCTCGCCGCCTTCGACGCCTTCAACACGCCCGACGTCGCCACCCTCGTCGGCGACCTGCGTCCCGTCGTCCTCGAGCTCGACGACGACACCCTCCCCGACGCCGATCGCCGCCTCCGTCGCCGCCTCCGCGACCTCAAGTCCCACCTGCGAAACGCCCCCCCGACCGGCGAGCCCGAGCTCGAACAAGACTACGACAGCATCAAGCTCGACCTCACCGCCCTCACCCCGGAGGACCAAGACGACGAGTCGCTGGCCGCCCTGGTCCGCGCCCGCGTCCGCGGCAAGTCGGCCCTCTTCGTCAGCAACCGCGACGACCCCGACCTCAAGGCCAAGCTCGAGGACCAGCTCGGCCTCGAGATCAGCTGGTGCGACGGCAACCCGCGCAAGGTCCAGGCCCAGTGCGAGAGCATCGCCCGCCGCAGCTACGACCTCGTGCTGATCGCCACCGGCTTTCAGGCCCACACCATCGACGGCATCCTCGCCCGCGCCGCCCGCGCTGGCGGCGTCCCGTACGTGCGGGTCTTCAAGGGTCGCCCGCTCGCCTGTGTGCGCGCCCTGGCCCGAAGCCTCGGCCTCGACAGCGTGTGATCTCCCGGGGGCGCGGGTCGATCACGACGCCGGTGCCGGGTGCGCAATCGCCCGGAATCACGATATCGCGGACCGGCAACACCCGACCGGGCCCCGCCCGCCGGTGAGCGTGTGGCACGCGCCGATATCACCGTCACGCATGAGGCCATGAAGGCCGTCGTATTCCACGCCATCGGTGATATCCGCCTCGAGGACGTCGCCGACCCCAAGCTCGAGGAGGCGACCGACGCGCTCGTCCGCCTGACCGCGAGCGCCATCTGCGGCACCGACCTGCACATGGTCCGCGGCACCCTGCCCGGCATGAAGGCCGGCACCATCCTCGGCCACGAGGGCGTCGGCGTGATCACCGAGCTCGGCCGCGACGTCCGCAACTTCCGCGTCGGCGACCGCGTCGTCATCCCCTCGACCCTCGGCTGCGGCTATTGCTCGTACTGCCGCGCCGGCTACCACGCACAATGCGACCACGCCAACCCCAACGGCCCGCTCGCGGGCACCGCGTGCTTCGGCGGCCCGGCCAGCAGCGGCCCCTTCCACGGCCTGCAGGCCGAGTTCGCCCGCATCCCCCACGCCGCCGTCAACCTCGTCAAGCTCCCCGACGAGCTCAGCGACGAGCAGGCGATCCTGCTCTCCGATATCTTCCCGACCGCCTATTTCGGGGCCGAGCTCGCCGAGATCACGCCCGGTGACACCGTCGCGGTGTTCGGCTGCGGCCCGGTCGGCCAATTCGCGATCGTCAGCGCCCGCCTGCTCGGCGCCGGCCGCATCTTCGCCGTCGACCGCGTCCCCTCGCGCCTCGAGATGGCCCGCGACCAGGGCGCCGAGGTCATCGACTTCGAGAAGGAACACCCCGTCAAGACCATCCAGCGCCTCACCGGCGGCATCGGCGTCGACCGGGCCATCGACGCCGTCGGTGTCGACGCCGAGCACGCCCACGCCGGCGCCGCCCACCGCGAGGCCAAACAAAAGGCCGCCCAGTTCGCCAGCGAGATCGAGACCATCGTCCCCGTGCAACACCCCGACGGCGCGCTGTGGCGCCCCGGCGACGCCCCCTCCCAGGCGCTCGAGTGGGCCGTGGAGTCCCTGGCCAAGGCCGGCACGCTCTCGATCATCGGGGTCTATCCCCAGAGCGCGAGGTTCTTCCCGATCGGCGCGGCGATGAACAAGAACCTCACCATCAAGATGGGCAACTGCAACCATCGCCGATACATCCCGAAGCTGATCGACCTCGTCCGCAGCCGCGCCGTCGACCCCAGCAAGATCCTCACCCAGCGCGAACCATTGACCGGGGTCATCGCCGCCGACAAAGCCTTCGACCTGCGCCAGCCCGGCT
>JBGAUO010000112.1:0-15834 GCA_044228605.1 Nannocystis sp.
CTGTGGGGCGGCAAGTCGGTGCGCCTGAAGCTCGGCGACGGCAAGGCCGGCCTGCCCAAGGCGGCCGAGCCCGAGCCCGCACCCGCAACCGCGTCCGCACGCAAGGCCTCGACGGCCACGCCGTCGCGCAAGACCGCGGGCGCCACCGGATCCAAGGGCGGGCCCCAGGCCAGTCCCAAGACCGGGCCCAAGACCGGGCCCAAGACTTCGGCGAGGAGCGCGGGCCAGGGCGCGCCCAAGACCGCGGCCAAGACGGTGGCGAAGGCCGCGAAGGCCGCCAAGCCGGTCGCCGCGAAGAAGCCGGCCGCCGCGAAGAAGCCGGCCGCGAAGGCCTGAAGCGACCTGTCCTGAGGGACAGCTGGGAGGCCGCGCCACCTCGGGTGGTGCGGCC
Organism: Nannocystis sp.; assembly: GCA_044228605.1. Classification (GTDB taxonomy): domain Bacteria; phylum Myxococcota_A; class Polyangia; order Nannocystales; family Nannocystaceae; genus Nannocystis. The sequence goes on from JBGAUO010000112.1 coordinate 392, forward strand.
TTTTGTCGTGCTAGCGGATGCCGAGCAGGTCGAGCAGGCCGTTGACGAAGGTGAGGGGGTGAGGCGGGCAGCCGGGGACGTAGAGCTGCGGGGTGAACTCGCCGAGGAAGCTGCGGTCGATGGCGGAGGAGTCGTGGTAGGGGGCGCCGCTGATGCCACAGGCGCCGACGGCGATGACGAGCTTGGGGCTGGGCATGCCGTCCCAGGCGAGGCGGAGGGCCTCGGCCATGTTCACCGTGATCGGTCCGGAGAGGACGAGGCCGTCGGCGTGGCGGGGGGAGGCGACCCAGTCGATGCCCCAGCGGCCCATGTCGAAGTTGACGTTGGCGGCCGCGTTGAGCTCGAGCTCGCAGCCGTTGCAGCCGCCAGCGGAGACCTGACGCAGCTTGAGCGAGCGGCCGAACAATTTCTTGAGGCGGGCGGAGGCTTGCAGCGGCGTGATGGCCCGGTCGCCGTCGCGACGGAGCAGCGCCGCGGGCGAGGTGGTGGCCATCTTGAAGTCGTTGGTGATGGTGATCTTGTGGTCGGGGCAGACCTCGGCGCACTCGCCACAGAAGACGCAGCGACCGAGGTCGAGCTGGAAGGGATCGAGGGTGATCGCGCCGGTCGGGCAGAGGTCGTGGCAGGCCGAGCAGCCCGCGGCGCACGCGGCCTCGCCGATGTGGGGCAGGCCACGAAACCCCTTCGGGCTGGCGGCGCGCACGTCGGGGATGAACTGCCAGCCCTGGGACCGGCGGACGCGGATGGAGTGGAGCATGGTCGTTTCAGAGGTCCGTGCCGGCGTACGAGAGGTCGAAGCTCTTGTTGCAGATCGGGAAGTCGGAGATCTCGTTGTTGCGGACGGCGAGAGCCAGACCGAACCAGTTGTGCAGCGACGGGTCCTGGACCTTGTAGTGGCGCAGGCGGCCGACGGCGTCGGTCTCGATCGCGTGGATGACCGGGCCGCGCCAGCCCTCGATGACCGCGAGGGCGAGCGCGTTCGGTGCGAGCGGGCCGACCGGGACGCGCGTGCGGGTGAGGTCGACGCCGCTGTCGAGGACCGCGAGCAGCCAGCGCACGGACTCGTCGATCTCGCGGATGCGCAGGACGAAGCGGGCCCAACAATCACCGGTGGACTCGACGACGCTGCGCACCGGGTGGGCCGTGAAGGCGGCGCCAGGCAGCAGGCGGCGCATGTCCATGTCGACGCCGCAGGCGCGCGCGTGCATGCCGACCAAGCCGATGCCGAGGGCCTGCTCGCGGGTGACGACGCCGGCGCCCTTGAATCGGTGCTGGACGGTGAGCGACTCGCAGCTGAGGGCGTTGCACTCGCGGATGTCGTGCGCGAGTTGACGCAGGGTCTTTTGCAGGTCCAGGGCGAGCGCCGGGGTGATCGCGGCTCGCACGCCGCCGGGGCGCAGCCAGTCGCGGCCGAAGCGGCTGCCACACACCCGCATGGAGGCGTTGATGGCGGCGGTGCGGATGCGTCCGTAGGTGGAGGAGCCCTGGAGGAAGCCGATGTCGGTGGTGAGGCCGGAGAGGCCGACCAGGTGCATGGCGATGCGCTCGAGCTCGAGGCCGACGCCGCGATTGAGCTCGACGGAAGGGTCGATGTGGATCCCCGCGAGCGCCTCGATCGCGGCGGCGTGGGCCCAGCCGTAGGCGATCGAGGAGTCGCCGGCGATGCGCTCGACCAGCGCGGGGAGGTGGGCCAGCGGGCGCTGCAGGAGCAGCTGCTCGGCGCCGCGGTGCTGGTAGCCGTTGTGGATCTCGAGGTGATAGACGACCTCGCCGTGGCAGCTGAAGCGGAACGCGCCGGGCTCGATGACGCCGGCGTGGATCGGGCCGACGTTGACCTCGTGGACCTCCTTGCCCTCGACCTGGAAGAACTCGTAGTCGTTCATGCGCCCGAGGTTTCGCCCCTCGAAGCGCAGCGGCTTGAGCCACGGGTGGTGGCTGAAGGGGAGTCCGTGTTGTTCGTGGATCTCGCGCTCGAACACGTGGACGGCCGGGAGGTCCCTGGTGATCGCGTAGAGCGGGCGATCGCGCGGTGAGGCGCCGCGCAGGAAGTGGAGGCCGTGCTCGTCGCGCAGGGCCGCGGTGAGGACGAGATCGTCGTCGCCAGGGCGGGCGTAGTAGGTGATGAGTTGGGCGCCGGCGGAGACGCGGCGGGCGAGCTCGCGGGTGAACTCGTCCGGGGCCAGGCGCGGCAGCTCGGCGACGCGGGCCAGCAGGGTCGGGCTCGTGGTCATGGCGGGCCTCCGAGGCTGTGGGCGACCTGGAGGATCAGGTCGTTGAGAGGCGGCGGCATGTAGATGCCGAGGGTGAAGAGGAGCAGCAGGAAGATGGTCTTGGGGGCGAGATCGACGACGGACTCGCGGTGGCGCGGGTGGCTGCGCGGGTGGGTCGCCCAGATCATCGGGAACATGCTGCGGCCCGTGGCGACGAATACGATCAGGAGGAGCAGGCAGAGGGCGGAGAACAGGATGTGGTGACCGGCCTCGATCATGCCGCCCATCATGACCAGCTCGCCGACGAAGCTGCCGAAGGGGGCGAAGCCGAGGAGGGCGAAGGTGCCGAACATGAGGAAGATGCCGGAGAAGGGCATCTCGGTGAGGAGGCCGTCGACCTCGTCGGTGCGCTTGGTGCCAAAGTGCTCCTCGATCTCGCCGGCGGTGAGGAACAGGACGGCCTTGATGAGGGCGTTGCTGACGGCGTAAAGAAGGGCGCCATAGATCGCGCTGCCGCCGATGCCGAGGCCGAGGGCGATCGCGCCGGCGTGGTTGATCGAGGCGAAGGCGATGATGCGCTTGTAGTTGCGGGTGGCGACGATGTTGATCGCGGAGACGACCATCGAGGCCAGGCCCATGGCCGTGAGCACGCCGCCGATCAGCTCGTGGTCGCTGGCGCCGAACGACTGCAGGACCCGGAACAGGGCGACAAAGGCGATGTTGAACTGGACCGCGGCGAGCAGGGTGGTGACGGGCGGGCGGGCGGTGTCGTAGGTGTCCGGGAGCCAGCTGTACATCGGCGCCAGGCCGAGCTTGGTGCCGTAGCCGAACAGGACCAGGAGGATGCCGAGCTTGTGGGCGAAGTTCTGCGAGTCACGGGTGGCGAGGTCGAGCTGGTTGAGGAAAAACGACAGGCCCTCGTGCTGGCTGGTGATCTCGACGCTGCGCTCGAGGCAGACGAAGCCGAGGAAGGTGAGCGAGAGGCCGACGGTGGAGAGCAGGAGGTAGCGCCAGGAGGCGCGCCAGGCCTCGCCGGTGCGGTCGTGGCCGATCAGGGGGACGGCGAAGAGGGTGGTCGCCTCGACGAAGGCCCAGGCCATGAGCAGGTGGTTGGACAGCACCGCGAGGTTGGCCGCGGCCATGAATCCGAGGGCATAGCCGGCGAAGCGATGGCCGAAGCCACGGTGCCCGTCGGGGCGGGCGTGGGTCAGCATGTAGGCTGCGACGCCGAGGAAGACGAGGTTGATGAGGCTGCTAAACAGCTGGGCGGTGGCGTCGAAGACGAAGTAGTCGGCGCCGAAGTAGATGACGGCGGTGGCGGGAGTGACGACGCTGAGGCCGACGCTGACGCCGAAGGTGATGAGGGCGACGAGCAGCAGCAGCGGGAGGGCGACCCGTCGCAGCGGCGCGAGGAGCATCAGGAGCGCGCCGGCGGCCGGCACGAGGGCGGTGAGCAGGATCGGGTTCATGCGGTCTCCGCGGGGGAGTCAGCGTTCTTGGCGGTCTCCTCGGCCTCGGTGGTCTCGAGCTGGCGCAGGAGCACGCCGAAGGCGATGATCGACATGAGGAACACGGCGGTGAGGGCGAGCTCGACCGGGAGGGCGACGTGGTGCTTCAGGAGGAGTTCGAGCAGGACCACGCCGTTCTCGATGGTGACCGCGGCGATGACCTGGCCGATCGGGCGGGTCTGGATGGCGAGCACGTAGAGGCCGATCAGCACGGCCGTGAGGGCGACGCCGAGGTGCAGCGAGGGCAGGGTGTCGACGGGTGGGATCTTGAAGCCGAACCACAGCGCGGCGATGATGATGAAGACGGCGAGGCCCCAGAACACCAGGTTGCTGGGCACGAGCTCGAGCTCGGCGGAGCGGGTGCGGCCGCGGACCATGCGGTGCAGGAAGAAGGGCACGAAGAGGCCGCGCAGGAGCACGAGGTCGGCGAGCAGGACCCAGATGGCGAGGTCGTCGCCGTGGATGCCGAGGTTCTGGTAGGCGATGGCCGCGAGCAGGATGCCCTGGAGGCCGAGCATGCGGAACATGACGCGCCAGGTGCGAGCGAACAGCGGGGCGACGATGGCGACCAAGATCGCCACGAGGAGGAGCATCACAGGGAGCCTCCGATGCGCAGGGTGACGAGGATGAGCGCGGCGAGGCCGGCGAGCGTGGCGACGCCGGTGTAGGCGGGGATGGTGCGCATGCGCAGGCGGGCGATCAGCGACTCGATGGTGCCGACGAGGACGGCGACGGCGAGGGTCAGGCCGAGGGCGACACCGGCGGCCAGCCACGGCTGCGTGGCCCATGACACGGGGTTACACAGCGTGGCGATCAGGGCGGCGCAGATCGTCAGCTTGAGGCCGGCGGCGTACTGCAGCATGGCGAGGTCGGGGCCGCTGTGGTCGAGGACCATGACCTCGTGGATCATGGTGAGCTCGAGGTGCGTCATGGGGTCGTCGACGGGGATGCGTGCGGCCTCGATCTGCAGGAGGACCATGAGGGCGACGAAGCACAGGGCCTTGATGGCCAGGGCGAAGGGGCCAAGGTCGCCCCACGTGAGCAAGGCTGCGAAGCTGGCCCCGCCGGTCGCCATGACCAGGGTGCCGAGGATCAGGAACAGGGCCGGCTCGATCAGGGCGCCGTAGGTCGCCTCGCGGGCGGCGCCCATGCCCTCGAAGGCGCTGCCGACGTCGAGGGCGGCGAGCATGAGGAACACGCGGCCGAGGGCGAGCACGTAGGCGAAGACGACGAAGTCGTTGGCGAAGGCCAGCGGCGAGGCGGCGCCGAGCAGGGGGGCGAGCATGCCGGCGACCAGGCCCGTGGCGACCGCGACGACCGGGCCGAGGCGGAAGATCTCGGTGCTGACGCTGCTGTAGACGGGGCGCTTGCGCAAGAGGCGGCGCATGTCGTGCCAGGGCTGGAGCACCCGCGGGCCGCGGCGTCCGGCCCAGATCGACTTGACGCGGTTGACGAGGCCGAGCATGACGATCGGGAGGAGCAGCAAGGCGAGCAGATGGGCGCCGGCCAGGGCGAGGTTGTGCAGGGTCACAGGCTGCCTCCGGCGATCAGGAAGGCGACCATCACGACCAGGGTGATGAAGCCGGCCGCGAACGAGTTGGGGGTGGACTCCGGGAGGCGTTCGGACAGGCGAGTGACGGTCTGCGCGGCGGTGCCGAGCACGTGGAACATGCGGTTCTCGACGCCGTCGACGTTGTGCGTGCCGATGCTGCTGCGGTCGGGGAAGAAGCCGCGGGGGAGCTTGAGGCGCTGCAGGTAGAGCAGCACGCCGGTGAAGGTGTTGCCGAACTGCGAGGCGAAGGAGGAGCCGGTGTACTGCATGCGTGGGGTCGCGGCGGTGTAGCCACAGCCCCAGGTGACGTGGGTGTCGCTTTCACGGGTGAGGGCGCGGCGCAGGAGGCCGACGACGACCAGCGTGAGCAGGAGTCCGGCGAGGGCCCAGGCGACCGGGGCGAAGGCCAGGGCCGGGGCGGCGAGCAGGGGTGCAGGCGCGGGCAGGCCGTGGGCGGCGAGGAGGTCGGTGACGGGGGCGCGGGTGAGGCCGATGGCGGCGAGCGGGAGGGCGGCGACGGCGAGCACGCCAGCGAGGTGCAGGCCCATGGTGAAGCGCATGGGTGCGGCGGCCTCCTCGTGGGCCTCGCAGGTGCGGTCGCGGGGGACGCCGAGGAAGGCGATGCCGAACACGCGGGTGATGGCGAGCGCCGAGACGGCGCCGACGAAGGCGAGGAGGACGGCGACGGCGATGAAGAGGGCGCGGCTCTCGGGGTTTGGGACCTGGTCGCTGAGGAGGCCGCTGTAGAGGATGAACTCGCTGACAAAACCGTTGAAGGGCGGGAGGGCGGCGATCGCCAGGCTACCGACGAGGAAGAAGAGGGCGGTCCACGGCATGGTGCGGCGCAGGCCGCCGAGGCGCTCGAGGTCGATCGTGTGGGTCGCGCGGTAGATGGCGCCGGCGGCGTAGAAGAGCAGGCACTTGAAGATCGCGTGGTTGAGGAGATGCAGCAGGCAGCCGGTCAGGCCGAGCACGACCAGGATGGGGCGCTGCCAGGTGAGGCCGAGCATGGCGATGCCGAGGCCGATGCCGGCGATGCCGACGTTCTCGGTGGAGGAGTAGCCGAGCATGCGCTTGATGTCGCGCTGCGAGACCGTGTAGAGCACGCCCATCACGGCCGAGAGGGCCGAGAAGCCGACGACGTACCAGCCCATCCAGGCCGGCGGGTGGTCGAGCATGGCGGTGAACTTGATCATGCCGAACAGGCCGGCCTTGTGGATGACGCCGGACATCAGCGCCGAGACGTGGGCGGGGGCGGCCGAGTGGGCCCGCGGGAGCCAGGTGTGAAACGGGAAGAAGGCCGACTTGAGGCCGAAGGAGGTCATGAGGATGACGAAGGTGACGTCGCGCAGGAAGGTGTCCTGGGCGAGGAAGCCGGCCATCGTCGCGAGGTCGTGGGTCTGGCTGGCGCCGGTGCCGATGACAAAGGCGGCGACCAGCAGCAGGAAGCCCATGTGGGTCGAGACGAGGTAGTTGAAGCCGGCGAAGCGGATCTTCTGGTTCTCGTAGTCCCAGATCACCAGCAGCCAGGCGGCGAGGGCGGCGAGTTCCCAGCCGAGCAGGAAGGCCAGCGAGTTCTCGACGCTGTAGATGATGATGAAGGCGAGGGAGGTCAGGTTCAGGAGGCCGAAGTGAGCGCCGACGTGGCGCTTGCTCAACATGTAGGGGCGGAGGTAGCCGAGCGCGTAGATCGAGCCGAGCAGGGTCATCGGCAGCGAGAAGCAGAGGAAGAAGGCGTCGAGCGCCTCGATCTGGAGGCGCACGTCGCCGAGCGGCGGGGGCCAGCGGAGCTGGAGCTCGGCCGGGGGAGCGCCGAAGAGAATCGGCAGGGTCGCGCCCAGGACCAGGGCGGTGGCGATCGCCTGCGAGGCGACGCAGAGCCCGGCTCGCAGCGGGTTGCCGCGCATGACGAGGCCCAGGACGGCTCCGATGAGCAGAGCGATGGTTGCGAAGAACAGGAGCATCTCGATCCTCCACGCGCGCCAGCCGGCGATCCAGGCGTCACCAGGGCTCCACGACGTCGATCACGACGACGCACCAGATAACCGCAAGCAAGTGCGGGGCGCAAAGGTTAAGCGACGACATCGACGGCAGAGGCGCGAGGACGGCGGCGCGCGAAGAGTCGATCCAGACGCTCGCGCGGGGCTCCGGGGGTCAAACTACATGGCTTTTGGGACAGGTCCTAAACGACAGAGCGCGATGCCGTTGTCACGCACGCGTGGACGGTGGGCCGCGGATGCAGCAGGCGCGTGAGGCGGGGTGCGGCGAGCGGGTTAGAAATGGGCCACCGAGGGCCACGATGGCGCGGAGGGTGGAGATCTCGGCGGTCGCAGCACGCTCGTCCGCGTCGCCGTCGTCCTCGCCGTCTTCTTCGATGGTCTCGAGCAGCGGCGCGGTGACGTCAGGGAGTTGTGTTGGAGTCTGCTCGCGCGGCGCGCCACGCGAAACGTGGGCCTCACGTTCGCGGCCTTGCATCTCTGGCGTGGTCGAGCACAGTGGGGCCAGCAACCAGAGCAGCACGGCCACCGCCGGGAGAGCGGCGAGCAACGGACGAAGCGCCATGAACACAGGTGGCATGGTCGCTGGAACCTTCGACGACGGTACTACCCGTGGCTATGGGCGAGAAGCCGACACGCTCCGTGGGTACATGGAATGTAATGCACATTACAAAAGGCGATATAAAAGCCCGGATAAGCTACGCCGGACAGCTGTCACAGGCTATTCTATTCGCGTGTGTAACTTCACTTATCGACGTTATCCTTGAGGTCGGTGACGGTCGGTGCGCTGACTAAGCTCTTGTACTGGTGAGCCATGTCCATGCCTGCCCACAAGCCGTCGCACGAGCTCCGAAGGCGTCTTCAGCAGGCGCTGGAGCAGGCGGTGCACTGGTTACCGGTGCAGGCGCCGCTCGAGGTGTTCGTTCACAACAACTTGCTGGTGGCGTTTCAGCATCTGCCGTTTCACCAGGCCATGCTCGCGGCCCAGCGCAAGTTGGGGGTGCGCGGCTACTTGCCGGAGGAGAGGTATCGGGAGGCGTTCGCGCGAGGGCGCATCACGGATGAGGATCTCGATGCGGTGTTTGCCGATGAGCCGCTGACGGACGCGCCGATCGGCCCAGGTTTTCCGTCGGCGCGGACGGTGGCGCGGATGGCCACGCGGCATCAGATCAGCGCCGAGACGCCGGCAGACTTGCACTGGCAAGTGGTCGAGAAGGAGGCCACCACGTACTTCGCGGCCGAGGTACCGGAGGCGATTCGGGCGGCGATCGTGGCGAGCACGGACGACTGGTTGCGGCCGCAGCTCGGGCATCACCTGGCGGCGGGGGGGGCGGCGCGAGCCGGCGAAGAGGCGCTGGCCCAGCTGGTGGTCGGCAAGCCGCCGTTTCGCACGCCGGTGGCCGAGCTGACGGCGCTGCTGGGTGACCGTCTGCGGGTCGAGGCGTTTGCCGAGCGGCGCGAGTCGGTGGCGGTGCGCTCGTTGTGGACCGCGTGTGTCGCCGCCTGTGCGCACTACGAGGGGATGCCGGTGATCGGCGCGCGCAAGCTGTGGACGCACCGCGAGCTGCTGCGGGCGTGCAGCGATGAGGACGCCAACGATCTGGTGCACGGGAAGATGATCCCGCTGTGCGCGGCGTTCCTCGACCGGGGGCAGTCACACTGGTCGATGCCGGACCGAGCCGATGGTTTCTTTCAGGCGTGGCTGCGGATCAAGCTGGCGGGCGTATCGATCCGCCCGAGCTGGTTGTCGGGGCTGACGAAGCGGCTGCGCGACTGGCAGGAGCGCGGGGTCTCGGGGGAGGACGTCGTGCTCGAGGTGCTGACGGAGCTCGGGGTGGAGCCCGACGAGTACGAGGCGTACATCGAGCGCACGCTGTTGCAGCTGCCGGGCTGGGCCGGGATGTTCTACCGGTTGGAGAGCGCGCCGGGCCCGATCGGCCGCTCACACGCGCAGATCGAGCTGGTCGACTTCCTGGCGGTGCGCCTGGTGCTCGACCTGTTCGCCTTCTGTGACATCGCCCGGCGGATCGGCTTCACCGGGCCGGCGGCGGCGATCCGTAGCTACTGTCAGAGTCAGCCGAGGATCGCCCCACCGGCGGTGCGAGGGCCGCACGACACCGCGTGGCCGCTGTTCTTGCTGGCCCAGTTCACGGGCCTCAGTGCGCCGACGATCCGGGGGGCGAGCCGGGCGACGATCGACGCGATGATCGCCTGCATCGACGGCAACGACGACATGGCGCGCATGCGCCTGTGGCACGAGGCGTACGAGCGTCACTACCGCTGTGAGATGCTCGACGCGGTGGCGGCGAACCTGAAGGTCGTGGCGATGCCGAAGGTGGCGCCGCGCTTTCAGATCATGCTGTGTCTCGACGATCGTTTCGAGTCGTCGCGCCGCTACCTCGAGGAGATCTCACCGGAGGTCGAGACCTACGGGGGCCCCGGCTTCTTCGGCGTCGCCTTCGCGTACCAGGGCATCGACGATCCGCGGACCTTCCCGCTGTGCCCGGTGATCGTGACGCCGCAGCACCGCATCGATGAGACGCCGCTGACCCAGCAGTGGAGCGTGGCCGAGCTGCGCAAGCAGCGGCTGGCCCAGCTCGGCAAGGCGAGCACGCTGTTTAGCCGGGCCTCGCGTTCGCTGTGGTTGGGTCTGCTCGTCAGTATTGTCACCGGGGTGTTCTCCCTGGTGCCGCTGCTGCTGCGGGTGTTCGCGCCGCGCACCGCGGGGCGGCTCAACGACGCGATGCGGCGGCGCTTCTTGCCCGAGCCGAAGACGCGGCTGACGCCAGCGCGGCTCGGCGCCGAGAAGCTGCTGGACGAGCAGCTGTGGGACGGGTTTTCGGTCGACGAGATGGCGACGCGGGTGGCCTCGTTGCTCGAGAACCTCGGGCTCACGAAGCGCTTCGGCAAGCTGATCGTCGCGCTGGGGCACGACACCTCCTCGGTGAACAATCCCCTGCTGGCGGCGTACTCGTGCGCTGCGTGTGGCGGGCGCAGCGGGGCGCCCAACGCTCGCTACCTGGCGAGCATCGGCAACCGTCCGGACGTGCGCCAACGGCTGGCGGATCGCGGCATCGTGATCCCGGCCGACAGCGTGTTCGTTGCCGGCTGCTACGACACCTGCGCGGAGCGCATCTGGTGGATCGACGAGGAGCTGCTGCCGGCCTCGGCGCGCAGTGAGCTGCGTGAGCTCGACGTGATCCTCGCCGAGATGTGCCGCCGCAACGCCCTCGAGCGCAGCCGTCGCTTCGCCTCGGCGCCGCGGCACCTGACGCCGGCGGCGGCGCTCAAGCACGTGGAGGGGCGCGCGCTGGACCTCAGCCAGCCGCGCGCGGAGCTCGGGCACGCGACCTGCGCGTGCAGCATCGTCGGCCGGCGCGAGCTCAGCTACGGGCTGTTCCTCGACCGCCGGGCGCTGCTGATCTCGTATGACCCGCGCATCGACCCGGAGCACAAGATCCTCGAGCGCACGCTGGCGGCGACCAGCCCGGTCGGCGCCGGGATCAACCTCGACTACTACTGCTCGGCGGTCGACCCGGAGAAGCTGGGCTCGGGGACCAAGCTGCCGCACAACGTGACGGCGCTGGCCGGGGTGATGAACGGGGCGGCCAGCGACCTGCGCACCGGGCTGCCGACGCAGATGACCGAATTGCATGAGCCGGTGCGGCTCGAGGTGCTGGTCGAGGCGACGCCGGCGACGCTGCAAGACATCTTGACGCGTCAGGCGGCGGTGGCCGAGTTGGTGCAGAACGAGTGGGTGCGGGTGACGGCGATCGACCCGGACACGCGGGCGATGTTCACGTACGACGCGCGCTTCGGCTTCCGCCCGTACACGCCGCGGCCGCTGCAGTTACCGGTGGTGGCGTGCTCGGACGACTGGTACGCCGGGCGCATGGACTGTGTCCGGCCGGCGCGGATTGTCACGCCGAACGCAGGGGCGATGACGGGGGTCAAGCATGCTTCCTGAGCTTCTGTCGGCTGGGTTCGCGCTGGCGCCGGTGTGGCCGGTGCTCGGTGCCGTGGTGATCACCGGACTCCTGTTGCCGCAGAAGCAGCCGAGCGAGCGGGCGGTGGCCGGGATCACCCGGGTGGCGATGTTGCTCAGCCTGGCCAGCGCCCTGTGCGGACTGTTGCTCTGGGCGACGAGCGGGCCGGTCAATTATCGCCTCGGCAACTGGTACGCGGCGGCCGAGTACAGCTTCCCGCTGGTGCTGCTCTTTGATGGCCTGTCGACGGTGATGTCGGTCTTCATCGCGCTGATCCTGGTCACCACGGTCCGCTTCTCGACGACCTACATGCACAACGAGCGGGGCTTCATCCGCTTCTTCGTGCTGACCCTGTTCTTCGCGGCGGGGATGCAGCTGCTCGTGCTGGGTGGCAGCATCGAGCTGCTGTTTATCGGCTGGGAGTTTGTCGGCATCACATCGGTGCTGCTGGTCGCGTTTTTCCACGAGCGGACCCAGCCGGTCCAGGCGGCGCTGCGGGTGATGGTCACGTACCGCATCTGCGACATCGGCCTGCTGTTCGGTGGGCTGTGGCTGCACCACTGGCTGGGCACGACCGTGTGGGTCGATGCGTTCGCGCAGATCGGGCGGGGTGGTGGCGGGGCGGCGGCGCTCGGGGTGGCGCTGGCGCTGGTGTTTGCGGCGATGGGCAAGTCGGCGCAGTTCCCGGTCGGCGGGTGGTTGCCGCGGGCGATGGAGGGTCCGACGGCCTCGAGCGCGGTCTTTTATGGCAGCCTCTCGGTGCACGCAGGGGTCTACCTGCTGATCCGTGCGGCGCCGCTGATCGAGCAGTCGCTGGCGGCTCGGGTGGTGCTGATCGTCATCGGTCTGGTGACCGCGGTGATGACGGCGCTCAGCAGCCAGGTCAGCGCCGACGCCAAGTCGGCGGTCGCGTACGCGACCGCGAGCCAGGTCGGGTTGATGTTCGTGACCTGCGGCCTGGGCTTCTACACGCTGGCGACGGTGCACCTCATCGCCCACGCGACGCTGCGCTACTACCAGTTCCTGCGCACGCCGAGCGCGCTGCAGGACGCGCTGTGGCAGCAGGCGGCGCTCGGGCGCACCGCGCAGGACGAGGCCGCGGCGCGCTGGGAGGGGGTGGCGCTGCAGCGGCGGCGGGCGCTGTATCGCCTCGCGCTCGAGCGCTTCGCGGTCGAGTCCGCGCTGGACCGCTGGATCACGAGGCCGGTGATGGGCTTCTCGCGCTTCCTCGACGGGCTCGAGCGCCGCTTTCTGGCGCTGCACGGGCGGCCGCCCGGGGCCGGGCCGGGGGCGCCGCTGCCGACGATGGCCCCGGACATGAACGTGCCGGGCGCGGCAGCCGGGGAGCACCGATGAGCACTTTCTTCGCGATTGCGATCCCGCTGCTGTGGGTCTTGCCGCTGCTGGGGGCCTTCGTCATCCAGTTCATGATCCGCGAGACCAGGCGCCAGCGGCAGGCGGCGATCGTCGTCGCGGGGGCCGTGTTCGCCGTCGCTCTGGCGATGTTCGCGGTGAACGGCTGGCTCGAGGACTTCGCCCGCGATGACCTCGAGTCGGGGCCGCTGTTCATGTCGATGCACTTTCACATGGCGGTCGACGGGCTCAACGCGATGTTGCTGCCGATGACCGCCGCGGTCGCGCTGGCGACGCTGATCTCGACGCCGCGCTCCGACCTTCGGGGCAACACGGCGGCGCGGATCCTGGCGATCGAGGGGACGCTGCTGGCCAGCTTCATGGCGCTCGACGCGGCCCTGCTGTCGTTTTTCTGGGTCGCGTCGATGCTGCCGCTGTGGCAAGACAGCCGGCGCAGCCACTCACGCCCGCTGCACGTGGTGATGACGCTTTCGGTCGTTGCGACCGCTGCGGCGCTGTTGACGGCGCTGATCTTGATGGCCAAGCAGGGGGCGGCGGCCGGGTTGGTGGCGCCGCTCGACTTGTTGGCGATCGTGCGGTCCAACGTCGTCATCACGCCGATCGTCGGGGGGCTGTTCCTGTTCGCGGCGCTGCTCCGCATGGGGATCTTGCCGATGCACCTGTGGCTGACGGCCTCGGCCTGGCGCGCGCCCGGCTACTCGGCGATGCCGGCGCTGTTCACCTCGCTGGGCTCGTTCGGGCTGGCGCGGGTGGTGATGCCGCTGTTCCCCGAGATGTGTGAGGACCTGTCCGGGGTGCTGGTGACGATCGGCGCGATCACGGCGCTGTATGGGGCGCTGCTGGCGATCGGGCAGTACGATCTGCGGCGGCTGATCGGCTACTTCTGGATCAGCCAGATGGGCCTGGTGCTCACCGGTCTGGCGACGCTCAACGCGCCAGGGGTCGCAGGCGGCCTGCTGCAGGCGATGTCGTCGGTGGTCGAGGTCAGCGGGCTGATGTTGATCGCGCTCGAGGTCGAGGCGCGGGCGGGCACCACGGATATGCGGCTGCTCGGCGGTCTCGTGCGTCGCGCGCCGCGGATGGCGACGGGCTTCTTCTTGCTGTCTGCGGCCGCGGTCGGCTTCCCGGGCACGATCTCGTTTGTGGCCGAGGACCTGGCGATCCAGGGCCTGCTACGCGAGCACGGGGTGGCGGCGACGATCTTGCTGGTGGTGACGGCGCTCAACGGCATCACGCTGTTCCGGGCGTTCAAGCAGACCTTCCTCGGGTCGGGCTCGCAGCACGCGAAGACCCTGCGCTCGTTCGAGGACCTGCGTGGCTGGGAGTACCGGGCGTCGGTGGCGATGATGGCGACGCTGCTGGCTGGCGGCTTTCTGCCGCAGCCGCTGCTCGGGGTCCGGGCGGGGGTGGTCGACGCGCTCAAGCGGATGGATCACGGGGATGACGGGCCGCACACGGGCGCGCACGACCTCGATCACGATGATGACGCCGACGATCGGCCGTGAGGGTCACTGCACGCTGGCGAGGAAGCGGGCGGCGGCGGCGGGCAGCTTGGCGGGGTCCTTGATCGGCGTGGAGCAGGCGGCGTCGGTGCAGAGGTAGACCGCGGCGGCGCCGATCTCAGGGTAGCGGGCGCCGGGCGGGCTCACGCTGATGATGGTGCGCGGGTCGTCGAGGCCGAGGGCGGCGCGGTGCAGGGCGACGAGGGCGGGGTCGCCGGGTTTGCCGACGATGGTGACGTCGACGGGGGTGAAGGTCGCCTCGGCGAGGGCGAGGGTGTACTGGCCGAGCATGCGGCCCTCCTCGGCGAGCGCCTTCGGGTCGGAGACGGCGCGCAGGGCGGCGATGGCGAGGTCGGCGAGGGGCGAGGGCGCGGGCAGGTGGTCGCGCTGGCGGTGGAGCTCGAGCAGGAAGCGGGCGGCCATGCCGTTGTCCTCGATCGGGGTGCGGCGCTCGGCGAACACACCGACGGCGTCGGGGTCGGCGCTGTGGGCGAAGAAGCCGCCGCGCTCGTGGTCGGCGAGGGCGGTTTGCATGTAGGTTGCGAGCTCGAGGGCGTGCACGAGCCAGCGCTCGTCGCCGGTGACACGATGCAGCGCGAGCAGGGCGCGGCCGACCGCAGCCTGGTCGCGCAGGTGCAGCGGACCGCGGTCGTCGGCGTCGTGGCGAAAGCCGCCGGACGGGTCGCGGTGGGCGGAGATCAGGCGCTCGCCGGCCCGCAGGGCGGCGGCCAGGGCCGCGCTGTCGGGGCCGCCGTCGGGGCCAGGGACGCTGGCGTAGAGCTGACAGAGGGCCGAGATGATGCGGCCGTTGATGTCGGCGTAGCGGTGCTCGTCGATGCGCGGGATGCCGAGCGCGCGCCGGCTGGGGTCGTCCTTCGCGTAGTAGTCGGGGCCGAGCACGGGCGATTGGTCGGGGCGCTGGAGGTCGGCGTCCTGGCTGGTGAAGAAGCCGCCGTCCGGGTGCTGCATGGGGCCGAGGATGTAGTCGCGTTGCCGGTGGGCGGCGCTGCGCCAGCGGGCCTCGCCGGTGCGGCGATGGGCGCGTGCGAGGGACTCGAGCGCGCCGGCCTGGATGGCGCCGATCTTCTCGAAGTGCGGCTTGTCCCACGTGCCGCCGACCGAGTACTGGTACATGCCGCCCCACACGGGGTCGATGAGCTGGAGCTCCGCGGCGATGGTGGTGAGGGCGCGAGCTTGCCAGTCGGGCGCGGCGAAGACCCGGGCACGCAGCAGTGAGAGCTCGTCGAGGGCGGCGAGCGGGTACTTTTGTTTGCGACCCCAGCCGCCGAGCTTGTGGTCGAAGGCGGCGTCGAG
>JBGAUO010000113.1:0-15772 GCA_044228605.1 Nannocystis sp.
CCCCGCCGAGGCCCCGCCCATCATGACCCCACCCGCCCCGTCCCCCGGCCCCGCGCACGCGCCCGAGCTGCCCTCGCCGTCCGCCGCGCACGCTCCTCCGCAGCCGCAAGGCGCCGCCCCCTTCGGCGCGCTGGTCCGGCCTCGCACGCTCGAGAACCCGGACATCGGTCTGCGCGAGCGCGCCGTCCTGGCGATGCTCCGCGGCGACGAGGCGCCACGCAGCATCGCCGTCCGCTTCGGCCTCCCGCTCGAGGAGATCTTTTACTGGCTCGATGTCTATCGCGAGGCCGGCCGCCGGGCGCTCGGCGGCTGATCGGTGCAGGCTCAGGTCCGGCGAATGCGCCAGGTCGGCGTCCGGCCGGCTACGGGCTCGCCTTGCGCATGACGGCGACCATACGTTCGACCTCCGGGTCGCCCCCGAAGGGCCGGGCCGGGAGCTCCATGTGGCGATACCAGTGCGGCTCGTCGAAGGCCCCCGACACCGTGATCAGCGCGCGGAGCTCCTGGACCATGTAGTAGCGCAGCGGCATCTGATCGATGGCCTCCGCCACGACCTCGCCGTGCTCGCGCACGGTGATGCGGGTCGAGACCTGCCAGGTCTGCGTGAACCAATCCCAGGGGTCGCCGGGCAGGCCAAAGAGCGACTCGATCTCACGCGGGCCATCGCTGACTCACACGAGGTTCGGCTCTCGCGGGGGCACGAGGCCACGCGCCGGATGAGCCATGTCCAGCACGAAGATCCCGCCGGGCAGCAGGTTGCGGGCGACGCTGCGCAGGTGCGCGACCACCTGCTCATTGGTCAGCAGGTGACACGCCGTGTCGAGCAGCGTCGCCGCCAGGGCCACGGGCCGCGCCAGCGTAAAGTCAGTCATATCGGCGTGGAGCAGCTCCAGCGCCAGCCCCTCTCGCTGCGCGGCGGTACGCGCATACTCGATCATGGACAGATCCAGCCCGACGCTGCGATAGCCACGCCGCGCCAGCTCCCGCGCGTAGCCGGCCGGACCGCAGCCCAGCTCGATGACGGAGCGCTCGCTGCTGCCACCATGGTGGGCGAGGGCCCATTCCAGGAAGTCGCAGATCCCCGCGCAGTCGCTCTGGTGAATGCGCTCATACGCCTCGACGAGCTGATAGTAGGTGCTCTCTCCCATTGCGAGGTCCAACGTACGCCGGAACGATCGCCGCTGAAATAGTCCGTGACCGCATCGCGGGCGCGTGCTCGCGCGCGTCGGCGGGTCAGCCCCGGCGATACGTCGCCCCCGTGCGATCGAGCTCCGCATCGTACGCCGCCTCCACGACGCCCATCCCGCGCGCGCCGAGGCGATCGAGGACGCGATAGCGGCCGATCAGCGTCGCCACGTGCACCGTCGGGGCCTGCGCCCCGCGCACCGTGCCCCGCTCAGGGGTTGATGGGGTTGGCGTAGATCAGCGCGAATCGGGGCGGCACCATCTCGCCCGGCTGGTCACCGATGATCTCGGTGTTGTTGAGGCCGTGGTTACCGGACCCGCCGAAGCCCCAGCACTGGACCTCACCGCCGTCGATCAGCGCGCACGCCGACGCCTGACCGGCCACCAGATCGAGGGCCGCCCCGGCCAGCTCGATCGGCGGCGGCAGGGGCCCGGGCGCGTCGCCGTGGTACTCCGTCGTCCCGAGGCCCAAATAGCCGCCCAGGCCCCAGCAGCGCACCGCGCCGCCGACCAGCAGCGCGCAGGTGAAGTGCTCGGCGAGGGCCAGCTTCTTCGCCCGCTCCCCCGGCGCCAGCATCTTGACGTCACCCGCCGTCTCTGGGTGCTCGTTGTCGCCGATCGAGTCCGTGTTCATGTACCCGAGCCGCCCGAACTCCGCGTCGCCCCAGCAGCGCACCGCACCGTCGTCGAGCACCACGCAGGTGTGCTTCTTGCCCACCGCGACCTGCACCACCACCCCGCCGACCTGGACCGGCGGCTTGCTCACCGGGCTCTCGGCGAACCCGACGTCCTGCGTGTCGGCGTAGCCGAGCTGCCCCACGTCGTTGTGCCCCCAGCAGCGCAGCGCCCCGCCCTCGAGCACCGCGCACGTATGTTTGAAGCCGGCGGCGATCTGAAGCGCCGGCCCGCCGACATCCACGAGCATCGGCGACTCGGCCGACGTGAGCCCCGGGAGCCCGAGGTGCCCGAACTTTTCCTCCCCTTCCTCCGCGCCGCCCCAGCACAGCACCGCGCCGCCCTGGCGCAGCGCGCAGGTGTGCGTATCCCCGGCGGCCAGGTCGATCGCCGGCCCGCCGATCGGCGTCAGCGGCCGCGGCAGATCGCCCGGTTCCAGGCCGAACAGCGTCGGCTCGTCGCCGTTGCCGAACTGGTGTTCCTTGTTGTTCCCCCAGCACATCACCTGCCCGTTCACGCGCAGCACGCAGACGTGCGACTCCCCCGTGACCACCCGGGCCACCCGCCGGGTGCCGCCCTCCGTGACCGGCAGATCCTTGAGCCCGCCGGGCAGTTCGCCCGGCTCGTCGCCGAGGTTGGCCTGCGAGCCGAGGAAGAGCTGACCCGAGGAGTTGCCCCCCCAGCAGCGCAGCTCGCCCTGGCGGATCGCGCACACGAACTGCGCGTTCGGGCCGCTGCCGAGCCCCATCGCCACCAGCCGGCACGTGTCGGCGCAGCCGTCGTTGTTGTCCTCGTTCTGATCGTCGCAGCCCTCTTTGGTGCGGTCGACCAGCCCGTCGCCGCACACGTTGTCCCGGCAGTCGCCAAGGCACGAGTCCAGGTCGTCCTGGTTGCCGTCGTCGCACGCCTCGACCCCGACCTGCACGAAGCCGTCGCCGCAGCTCGCCGCCTTGCAGGTCGCCAGGCACTCGTCGCCCTCGTCCTTGTCGCCGTCGTCGCAGTCCTCGACCCCGGCCTGCACGAAGCCGTCGCCGCAGCGCGCCAGCGTGCAGTCGTTGCGGCAGGTGTCGAGGTCGCTGGTATTGCCGTCGTCGCACGCCTCCTTGCCCGCGTGGGTCACACCGTCGCCGCACCGCGCCTTCGAGCAGTCGTCGACGCAGTCGTCCGTGTTCACCTCGTTCCCGTCGTCGCACTCCTCGACCACCTGCACGACCCCGTCGCCGCAGCTCGCCGCCTTGCAGGTCGCCAGGCACTCGTCGGTGTCGTCCTGGTTGCCGTCGTCGCACGCCTCGTCGCCGTCGACCACCCCGTCGCCGCAGCGCGGCGTGTAGTCGCAGATGTTGAAGTTGCAGCGCAGCTTCCGCCCGAGCGCGTCGCCGGCCGGGTTGCAGTCATCGTCGCTCTCGCAGGGCTGCTGCGCGAGCAGGTCGCCGGTGAAGCAGGACAGCGCGCCGCCGACGAGCAGCAGCGCCGCCAGGCTCGCCAAGCGCGGGCCGCCGCGCCGCCCGAGAGACAGGTCCATGGGAAGAATGACCCCCCGCCCCCGAGATCCGTGAACGCCCCCCGTGAACGCCCCGCAGCCCCGCCGGGAGCGACCGGCGCCGACTGTCGCCGACTGTCGCAACCAGCCCCGGCGGCCGCAGATCCATCGCCCCTGGTCCCTCGCCGCGGTGGCATGCCGCTTGCCATCTCGGCCGCGTGACCACGATCTCCGCGCCGCCCCTCGCCCCCGTCCGCCGCCTCTCGCCCGACGACTTCTGGCCGCGCTGGCTCGCCGAGCGCGGCTACTTCCGACACATGTGCGTCCGCTGGCTGCGCGGCGACCGACAGGAGGCCGAGGACGTGCTCAGCCGCGGGGCCCTGCGCGCCCTGACCCACCTGCGCAAGCACCCCGACCGCGTCGAGAAGTTCCGCCCCTGGGCCCTGCGCCTCCTCCACAACCTGTGCCTCGACACCCTCGAGGCCGCCGGCCGCTGCACCCCCGAGGTCGACGCCACCCGCGACGACAACGACCACGCCGCCCTCGAGTGTCCGGTCGCCCTGCCCGACCGCGTCGTCTACGGCCACGAGCTGCGGCTCGCCCTCACCGACGCGCTCGCCGACCTGCCCCCGCGCCTCGCGGCCGCCTTTCGCCTGCGCTGCGTCGACGGCCTCGGCTACGACGAGATCTGCCGCCAGCTCACGATCACCCCCGAGAACGCCCGCAAGCGCGTGCAGCAGGCGCGCGCCTATCTGTGCGGCCGCCTCGCCCACGTCGCCTGATGACCTGTCCTTCAGGCCAGCTTGAGCTGGCGCAGCCGCATCTGCAGCCCGCGCAGCGACACCCGCAGGGCCGCCGCGATCGCCTCCAGGTCGCCGTCGTGGTGGGTGCACGCCGCCCGCAGCTCGGCCGCCGGGATCTCGACCGCCTTGCGGATCCCCGGGCACCGATCCATCCGCGCGTACAGCCCGCTGCGCGACATCTTCAGCGCCCGCGCCGTCGCGCCCACGTTCCAGCGGTGGGCCTGCATCGCCGCCATCAGCGCTGCGTCGGTCACGTCCCCCGACCCCGGCGGCGGCTCCGGCTCGCGCTCCGCCGCCTCCGTCGGCGCCGGCACCCCGAAGTCTGGCAGGCCGTCCAGGCCGCGCCCCGCCAGCAGCATCGCCGCCATCTGCCGCGCCGCGTTGCCGAGCTGGCGCACGTTGCCCGGCCACGGCGCGCGCAGCAGGCCGGCGATCAGCGGCGGACCGAGCTGCGCCGACGCGTCGGCCATCAGCGCCGCCAGCCGGTCCTCGTAGCCGGCCCGCCGCAGCTCGTGCGCGAGGAAGTGGATCAGCAGCCGGGGGATGTCGTCGCGGCGCTGCCGCAGCGGCGGCACGTGCAGCGTGTAGCCGGCGAGGCGGTGGAGCAGCGCCAGGCGAAAGCCGCCGCCGCGCACCTCGTCCTCGATCCCGGCGTCGGTCGCCGCGATGATGCGGACATCGACGCGCCGCGCCCCGGTCCCACCGACCGGCTGGATCTCCCCCGACTCGAGCACGCGCAGCAGCATCGCCTGCAGCTCGAGCGACGCCTCGCCGATCTCGTCGAGGAACAGCGTGCCCCCGTCCGCGTCCCGGAAGTAGCCCTCGCGCGCCCCGACCGCCCCGGTGAACGACCCGCGGGTGTGTCCGAACAGCTCCGCGACCGCCGTCTGCGGGTTCAGGGCCGCCATGTTGAGCGCCACGTACGGCTGCGACGCCCGCGGCGACGACGCGTGGATCGCCCGCGCCACCAGCTCCTTCCCCGTGCCCGACTCCCCGCGCAGCAGCACCGGGATCGCCAGCGCCGCGGTCAGCCCGATCTCCTCGCGGACCCGCTGCAGCGCCGCGCTCTCGCCCACCAGCCCGTACTTCGGCAGCAGCTCCTCCGGCTCCGTCTGGCTGTGCAGCAGCAGCAGCACCCGACCGGCCAGCGTCAGCGTCACCCCGTGACGCAGCGCCTCTGCCTCGATCCGCGCCTCGCCGACCACCGGGCGGTCCTCGATCCGCACGTCCACCCGCGGCGCCGCGTGAACGACCACCGCCTCGCGCTCCGGCGTCAACATCAGCGGCGTGCGGCTCAGGAACGGGTCCGAGAGCGCACCGACCAGCCGGCCCTCCGCCGTGCGAAACACCGGCCCCAGCCGCGACAGCGCCGTCGGCCCGGCGAGCACCGCCTGCTCGCCGATCCGCCCCAGCTCCGGGTGAAACGCGATCGTCAGCAGCGACCGCGGCCCACGCCGCGGCCCGGACGTCGACTTCTGCGGACGACGAGTCGTCTCGAATCGCTCGCTCACCGATCTCATACGTCCAGCGGGGCAATCATAAACTGGTGTGCTCGTCGGCGTCACGGATCGCCGACAGCTGGGTCAGCTCCGAGACGGCGTGGCTGCGCCCTCGCCGGGTCATGCGCACGCTCGTTCTCAGCGACCTACACCTCGGATGTGGCGGCGACCCCGGCATCTTCGCCGGCGCGCACGCGCTCGTCGCCTTGCTCGACGGCCTCGCCACGCGGCGCCTGCGGATCATTCTCAACGGCGACACCTTCGACTTCCCCGCCCAGGATCCCACCGGCGCTGGCGCCGACGTCGCTGGCGCCCTGACGCAGGACCCTGGCAACGCGCGGGTCCTGTCCGCGCTCGGCCGCGCCATCGAGCGCGACGGCGAGCTCATCGTGCGCGGCGGTCGACACGACCCCCAGCTCGAGCTCGCCGCGGTCCAGGACCACGTCCTGCGCGGCCTCCAGCTCTCGGCCGCGGGCGCCCGGCGGGTCACCTTCCACGCCGCTTGTCGACCGACCCGCTGCCAGGTCGGCCGCGCCACCGTCCTCGTCGCGCGCACCTTCACCGAGGACCCCATCGACGACCCCCTCGCGGCCGGTCCGATCTACGGCCTGCTCAACGCGAGGCGCCGCCAGTTCGGGGTCGGCCTCCCGGACCTCCTGCGGCCGCACCCCGGCGCCGCCGCCCTCACCGCCCTCGCCGTCAACCCGACCGCGATCAAGCACCTGCTCGCCGACCTGCCCGACGCCGGTCGCCGCCTCCTGTCCGCGCTGCGCAGCTCGCCCTCGCTCGAGCGCGCCGAGCTGTCGCCGCGCGAGGCCGAGGTCCTGCTCGCCGCGATCGATCCCGCGGTGATCCTCGGCGCCGCCGCCCTCGACGACGGCGCCCTGCTCCGCGCGCGTCGCAAGCTGCTGCGCGCCGGTCTCCGGGGGCTGACCCGGGCCAGCGCCGAGCTGCGCGAGCTCGCCGACGACGAGTGGGCCGGCGCCCGCGCGCTCGCCCACGCCGAGGGCGCCACCGCCGTGATCGCCGGTCACACCCACGCCGCCGGGTGGCGCGCCGACCCCGGTCTCGTCGCTTGTGACACCGGCGCCTGGACCTGGCTCCCGCGGACCCCCGCGCCCGGCAGCGACGACGACCTCTGGAACGCCTACCTCGATCAGTGGCAACGGATCCCCCGCATCGACGCCCGCCGCAGCGGCGCCCCGCCGGTCCGTCTGCAGCTCACCGCGGCCCTCCTGGGGGCCCGCGGACGTCAGGCCGTGCTCACCCTGATCGAGTGGCGCGACGGCGCCTCGCTGCTCCTGCGCCAGCACGAGATCGTCGCCGCGACCTGAACGGTTCACAGGCGCCGGGCTCGCCAGTCGTAGAGGAGATGCACCCCGACGTCCCCGACCTGAACCTCCTGATGGTCCACGCCGACGACCGCGCCCCCGTGCTGCCCGACGGTCTGCCCGACCGCGCCGCCGGCGAGCAGGGCCCCGGCGAGCAGGCCCCGAGCGACCCCGGTCACTTCTGGGACGAGGGCGGCGACCCCAACGACCTCGAGGCCCAGCGCTGGGGAGTCATCGCCCCGCAGGGCCCCGAGGGCGACCGCCTGCTCGCCCTCATCCAGCCGCTCATCGCCCTGCGCCGCGAGCAGCAGGGCGGCGACGAGATCAAGGTCTACCGCGTCCCCCCGCGCATGACCCAGGACGAGGCCATGCGCTGGAAGAAGAAGGAGTTCGACTCCGGCGCCGACCTCAACATCGAGGTCCCGCGCTATCAACTTCTGCTCGGCGACCTCGACCAGGTCCCGCTCGCCCTCCAGCAGGTCCAGCAGAGCGACGGCTACGTCGGCCGCCTCGCCTTCGCCGACGACGACGGCTACGCCGCCTACGTCGACAAGGTCCTGCGCTACGAGCGACGCGCCGCCGCCCGGGCCGGCGAGCACGCCCGCTCGCTGTTCTTCACCGTGCACGACGGCACCGCCGCCACCAGCGTCGGCCACCGCGCCCTCATGGGCCCCGGCGTCGAGGTCGTCCGCAAGCGCCAGGCCGCCGGCCAGTACCCCGCCCGCGAGATCCTCGAGCTCGGCGACCGCGTCACCCCCTCGCCCGACGAGCTCCTGCAACACGCCGCCGCCCGCGAGCCCGGCGTGCTCTTCACCCTCAGCCACGGCGAGGGCGCCCCGCGCGGCGGCTGGCGCTCCCACGCCGAGCAGCGCCAGCGCCAGGGCGCCATGAGCTTCGGTCGCGAGGGCCACATCATGGGCGATGAGCTGCGCGCCCGCGCCTTCATGCCCGGCGGCGTGTGGTTCATGCTCGCCTGCTACGGCGCCGGCACCCCCAGCACCAGCGCCTACAAGCACTGGCTCGCCCAGCTCGCCGCCGCCGGCCAGTTCCGCGGCAAGCCCGAGGCCGTGCTCGCCGGCCTGCCCGGCCCCCGCGACCGCCCCTTCATCGCCGCCCTCCCGCAAGCCGCCCTCGCCAACAGCAACGGCCCCCTCGCCTTCATCGGCCACGTCGACCTCGCCTGGACCTACGGCTTCCAGGAGCTCGACGACGGCGCCCACAGCCGCCCCGCCCGCTACATGGGCATCACCCGCAGCCTCCACAAGCGCGACCGCACCGGCGTCGCCCTCCGCGAGCTGCTCCGCTACTTCGACCAGACCAACCTCGAGCTCACCGGCATCCTCGACCGCGAAGCCGCCGACCGCTCCGCCGGCCGCACCGTCCAGCCCGATGTGATCCGCCAGGGCCACCTGTGGATGCTCCGCCAGGACCTCGCCGCCTACATCCTGCTCGGCGACCCCGCGGCCCGCCTGCCCGGCCACGCCGCAGCGCAGCCAGGCAACCGCGTCGCGCCCGAGCGCCCGAGCCTCACCGTGACCGACATCAGGTCCGTCGATATCACCGCCACCGATATCCCCACTGTCGACATCCCCGCCATTGTCGATCCCACCGAGAGTCGCAACCTCGACGCGACCGACCTCGAGGACGCAGTGCTGCAATGCATGCTCGCCGAGCGAACGATCGCCGCCGCCGCCGCCCGCGTCGGCCGCTCACGCGCCGAGCTCGAGCGCCTCGCCGCCGCCTACCGCCAGCACGGCGCGGCCGCGCTGACCTGACCCGCACTCACCGCTTCGCGCTCAAGTCCGCCCACACCCCGCCGACGCAGCAGCGGGGCGGCCGCGCTCGCGGCCGGGCAACCGCCGATCGAGGGCTTGCGCGCGGTGACATGGAGGCGATGGGCGCGAGCGCGGGGCCTATCCGCTCGGCGCTCGCGGCCGAGGGCGGGGCGTTCGAGCGGGGCCACATTCGCAGCGCTGGCCGGCAGGACGTCGACGAGCGGCTCGAGGCGGTGCTGCGCGAGCTGGCCCGGGTCGAGGCGGCGCTGCAAGTGCCGGTCAATCCGTATCGGTGAGCGGCGTGGCAGTCGAGATTCGAGTCAGTGCATTCTTAATCGCTTCAACAGATCCAGTTTCATTGAGGTGGCGAAAAATTCGTAGAGATTCCTCGTAGAGAGAGAGCATCGTTGGATGATCTCCGCGCATCTCGCATATGTGCGCCAGGATCTTCAGGCAGTTTGCTTCTCCGCGCAGTTCGCCTAGCTTGCGATAAAATTCAAGAGCTTCGCGGTAGTTTGCTTCGGCGACTTCGTGTTCGTGCTGTAAGATTGCGATGCCACCAAGATAGAGCAAGCAATTTGCCTGTCCAAGAGGGTTACCGAGGCGGCGAAACAAGCGCAGCGCCTCTTTGTATTTTGACCGTGCTCGGAGAGGGCCATACTGTCGAGCTTCTACACGGCCGAGCAATAGTAGGCAGTTGGCTCGGCCAAGGATATCGTCGCCAGCCTCATGAATGGCGGTGGCCTCTTGTAGTAGTCCACGTGCGACCATCGTTTCTGAAGGGCTGTCAAACGACAGCACTGCCAAGCTCTGCATAATATTGGCTTGCTGGTGGAGGTCGTCTGCTTCCCTGCTGAGAGCGAGGGCATCCTCGAACACGCGACGGGCATCTGGAATATTGTATTGGTGATACGACAGAGTGCCCAGATCATGGAGACATGTGATCAGCCCAGGCTTGTCCTTGGTCTGTTCGTATCGAGCGTGGGCAGCTTCAAAACACTCTCGAGCCGCCGCATGGCGCCCTTCCAACATGGAGAGTCGGCCGATTAGACTGAGACAACGAGCCTCGCCGAGGATGTTGTCGGAACTCTGATGTAACGCGAGGGCTTCCTCGAAACGGGCACGGGCCATCTCTTGATCGCCTCGGTGGAATGAGATCTCACCAAGCCCACAGATGCATTCGGCCTCTCCCCTGGAAACGCCATACTTATGAAAGATGGCGTATGCCGCTTCGAATTTCGAGCGTGCAGCCTCATGGTCTGAATACGCTAGCGCAAGAGAGCCGGAACGTCGGAGTGTCTGGGCCGTGTCAATGATATTGCCAGCAACCTCGAACATGCTCTGGGCGACGGCGTAGTGCTTGTCGGCAATGCTGCGCGTTAGGCGGCGCGCGGCGAGGTTGCCGAGGGCGAGATGGCAACGTGCTTGCCCCTCAGTGTTGCCTGTTGCTATGTATTGGCGGAGCGCATTGTGGTAGTGTTGCTCGGCGGCTTCATACTTGGCTCGGGACACGCATATATCCCCAAGGCTTACCAAGCAGTGGGCAATGCCGATTAGATTCGGCATTCTCTCACATATATCTAGCGATTCTCGAATACGTCGCTCGGCGGGAGCCATTTGATGTGTGTAGACCAGCGCGCAGCCGAGTCGATAGAGGAGATGTGCGCGTTCATTCGGATCAACCTTGATACGAAGGTCCATGCCCGCGAGTTGGGCCGATAATCGCTCAACGTCGTCGACTGTGAGAGGTGAGAAATCACCCGGGAGGGGCGCAGCCTGGAAGGTAGCGGGGCCGATGACGGGCTCCACGTCCAACGTGAAGGCCCGAACTGAGACCAAGTCATGCGCAGTACTGAGAAGGTGTGTGATCGCGCTTGGTGTGGCGATCAGCACAAGTGGCCCCGGCAGGATGCTGGGGAGCTCGTCGCGGAAGAAGTTGAGTTCGCGGATCGCTGGTGTCGCCTGTTCGCCGTGGGCAATGTGTTGGTCGAGGCCGAGGAGCACGAGGCCGGCACCAGGCGGGAGATGAGTGGTCGCATCACGGATGCGAGCGACTGGGCGCTCGGCTGCGGCAAGGTGTATTTCAGCGAGTTCAGGTGTTCCGTCGCGGCCGGACCAGGCGCGTAGGCGCTGGAGGATCGCCGCGCGGGCGGGTCCATGCGCAGCGCTCACGAGGATAAGGCGGAAATGATCGCCCCACGCGAGAGCACGTCGGAATGCATCCATGCGCGCCTCGGTCTCTGGGGTAAGCGAGAACATGGTGTCACGCTACCGAACTATCGAGGATGATGCTCTCGCGGTATGCACGGGTGCGACGGGCGAGCGGGTGTACGTCGTACCAGGTCTCGCCGTTGTACTCGACGACGATGAGATTCAGGAGCAGCCACTTGCGATCGCTGGCGCTGATTTCCCCGGGGATCGAGCCGGTGCGCTCGATGGCGTGGAGGTGCTGTAGCACAGCGCGGCCTTGCAGGACTCGCTCGAGATCTGCGACGAGGCGGCTCACGGCGTGCTCAACGTCGTCGACACCGATCGGCACGCTGCCCCGCTCGACGACAGCCGAGGAGACAATCCGCAGAAGATCGCGGATGCAACCGCCGCTGGCGCGGATCGCCGCGTCGACGACCTCCAGGGCCACGAAGATCGCGTTCAGATCGAGCCGACAGGCCAGGAATTTGTGCAGCGCGGCGAAGCCAACTGTATCGTCCTCGAATTGATGGCGCGGACGGACCCGGACCATCGGGATCTGGATGGCTATCGCGTTCGCGTAGGAATTGCGGAGCAGTTGGTCGGCATGGAGCGAGACTGGGAAGGTCACGACCATGTGGACGGGCAGGGTCTCGAGCTTGGGGAGCTGTTCGAGGAACAGGAGGTCATGGTTGGTTCGACCGCCGCCGAGGTCCTTAAGGAGCATCTTCTCGAGGTTATCGATTACGATGACGAGATCGTCGACCTCCTGGCGCTGGACCAGGCCGTTGCGGATCTCCTGGATGAGATCGCCGAGTTCCTCGATCACCCTGGCGGTGTAGTCCCAGCTCTTCTCGCGGAAGCGCCGCTGCAAGTCGGCGTTCTTGAGCAAGGTACCCAGCACCGGGATGCTCTTCGCCAGTTCGGTGCCGACCTCCAGGCCCAGCGCCTTGGCCCATCCGAGCATTTCGGTGCCGAGCTTCTTGGCTGTGGCGAGCGTGGGGACTTGGAGCAGATCGTCTTGCCACAGTGCGGCGAACAACGCCATCAGCAGGTCCGGGAGCTGAATGTCGCTGGGATCGAGGTGCTGCTTGATGTCGAAGAAAAGGACGTGGAAGATTCGGCCGTCCTTTGACTGTTGGAGTTCGTCGGCGAGGCGGAAAAGTTCAGTCGACTTGCCGCTGCCTGTGTGGCCGGTGACGAGGTGCTTCTCGTAGGTGCCGACCGGGGCCCAGCGGATCCTTCGACCGATCTCGGCGACCCGGTCACCCCCCCGGGCGGCGGTTAGGTCGACGCGCAGGCGCTGATCGGGGCCCTGGAGCGGCACATTGCCGTCGCAGATCGTGGGCACGTAGCGGGCCTCACGGACGGGGATGACGGGGATGCGCTCGGTGAGGGGGGAGACCATCGCGGGGCAGGGTAGCGGCACCGCGCGGGGGCCGCAAGAACGTCGAGAACCCGGCGTTTAAGAGGTTTCAACCTGGAATTTTTCCCGCCGGCCTAGTTCTGGGCGCGGCGCAGTCCACCGATGCGGTCGAGGAGCGAAGCCGGAGGGGAGCCCAGACGGGGTTGGGCAGCAAGGTCTGGGGTGATTTTCGCGGTAGCGGTGGGTGTGGGCGGGCAGTGAGGCGGTGTCCAGATGGCGAACGACAAGGGGAGTCAAGCGCGACACCTCAGGCCTGCACGCCCGCCCTCGTTCACATCCACGGCCTCCCCGGGTCATCCACCACAGCCCCGCGATGTCCCTCCCCGCCCCGATCGAGCTGCAGCTGCACGCCGCCCTCGCCCCGCTCGCCGCCCGCTTCCCCGGCCTCGCCCTGCGCACCGGCCCCGACCCTTTGCAGGGCCCCGGCCCCGCGCTCGTGATCTGGGCCCGCAACCTGCGCTGCTCGCCACCCGCCCGCGACCGATCCACCACCCCGCAGCTCGCCGCCCGCCTCACCGCCACCCCCGGCCCCGACCCCCACACCTGGCTGCTCGCCGGCGTCGACGAGCCCGCCCTGCGCGAGCTCCACACCGCCGACGGCCAACCCTTGATCCGCGGCGACGACTTCACCGCCGAGCCCACCCCCGCTGGCCTGCGCCTGCGCCTGCGCGCCGCGACCACCCCGATCGCCTGGATCCGCGGCCCGCTCGCCCGCGGCCTCACCACCCGCGCTCCGTGCACGCTCAAGCTCTCCCTCATCGCCATCGCCGCCGTACCCCTCGACGCCGACGCGATCACCGACGCCGCCCTCCAGCTCGCCCTCCCCGCGCTCGCCGGCCTCGCCCCGCTCGCGCGCACCAGCTTCCCCGCCGCGCTCCCGCCCGGCCCCGGCGTGCGGCTCCGGATCGCCGCCCTCCAGCTCGCGCTGGCCAGCCAGCAGCGCCGCTTCATCGCCGGCGCCCCCGGCCACGTCGCCGTCACGACGACGCTGCGCCTCTCCGGTGAGCTCGAGCTCGAGGTCGCCGCCGCGGCGCCCGAACCAGCCGCGCGCATCACCACCATCGTCGCTCAATTCGGCGGCGCGGCGCTCACGCTCGCCGGCCCCACACGCGCGGGGCCCTGACCCTCGCGCCGAACTTCGAACGCGGAGCAAACAATGTCGATCATTCCCGGTGTCCAGGTGTCCGTCGTCAAGGAGGTCGTCCCGCCCCAGCTCTCGCCCACCGGCGTGCTGGGCCTCGTGGGTCTCACCGAGCGCGCCCCCGAGGGCGGCGTCGGCCGGGCCTCCACGTGGAAGCGCTTCATCGAGCTGTTCGGGCCCGGCTCGGCCCACAGCATGCCCGAGGCCCGCCAGGCCCTGCAAAACGGCGCCTCCCAGCTGGTCGTCGTGGCGATCCCCGGCAAGGGCGCGGCGGCCACCGCCGTGCTCACCAAAGCCGGCGCCCCCGCGCTCGTGCTCACCGCCCGCGCCCCCGGCACCTGGGCCGAGACGCTCACGGTCAAGGTCAAGCACCGCAAGCAGGACAACAACATCATCGCCCTCGACCTCGACCTCGTCCGCGCCGACGGATCGATCGAGTCGCACAAGAACCTCGGCGTCGTCGCCTCCACCGACCGCGGCGCCGCGCCCTTTGTCGTCGACGCCCTCGCCCTCGGCTCCTCCCTCGTCACCGCCGTCAGCAAGTCCAGCGAGTGGCCCGACGAGGGCGAGCTGCGCTTCACCGGCGGCCTCGACGCGGCCGTCGCCGACTACGAGGCCGGCCTCGACCGACTCAAGAACCACGCCGACGTCGACCTCGTCATCGCCGCCGTCCAGCAGCGCAGCGACGCCGCCGCCCTCGCCGCCGTCCACAGCGCCGTCATCGCCCACTGCAACCTCATGAGCGCCGCCTGCCGCGGGCGCCTCGGCTTCGGCCGCGTCCCCGCCGATCGGCCCGCCGCGAAGGTCGGGCAGTGGGCCGTCCCGCTGGTCTCCGACCGCTTCGTCCTGGTCGCCCCCGACGGGGTCCTCGGCGCCGTCGCCGGCATGATCGGCGGCCTCCCCTACTTCCACTCGCCCACCTTCAAGCCGCTCGTCGGCCTCGGCACCGTCCCGGCGATCGACATCGACGACCAGGCCGAGCTGCTGTCCGCCCGCATCGTCCCCGTCGCCGAGCTCGCCGGCCACGGCCTCGTCGTCGTCCGCGGCCTCACCACCGACGGCGACCAGATCAGCGTCCGCCGCGTCGCCGACCGGGCCGTCCGCACCGCGCGGGCGATCGGCGAGCTCTTCATCGGCCGCCTCAACAACGCCGACGGCCGCTCCGCCCTCAAGGCCAAGCTCACCGAGGCGCTGCTGCAGATGCAAAAGGACGGCGCCCTCGTCCCCTCCACCGACGGCAAGGACCCCGCCTTCCGCGTCGACGTCTACGCCTCCCA
This sequence comes from Nannocystis sp., assembly GCA_044228605.1. GTDB lineage: Bacteria > Myxococcota_A > Polyangia > Nannocystales > Nannocystaceae > Nannocystis. Next base: position 14,780 of record JBGAUO010000113.1, read on the forward strand.
GGCCGACTTCGGCACCGGCACCGTCCGCGTCGACATCGCCGTCCGCCCCGTCCGCGCCATCGACTTCATCGTCGCCACCATCCTCGTCCAGGTCTAACCGGAGCCCGCCATGCCCAAGATCTACACCGCCAACCGCAGCAACGTGCTCGTCGACGGCGAGGCCGTCGACGGCGTCCAGACCCTCCACTACCGCGTCGTCGTCGAGCGCCAGGACATCCGCGCCCTCGGCTCCGACGAGCGCGTCGACGTCGCCTTCGGCCTGCGCACCGTCGAGGGCGAGCTCGTCGTCCGCTCGAGCGCCGACAAGCTCGACACCCACCTCGCCGCCAGCACCAAGTTCCAGCTGGTCGCCAACCTCAAGAAGGACCTCGGCATGGTCACCGACGCCACCCGCACCGTCTCCTTCGACGACTGCTTCGTCACCGGCAAGCGCTTCGACATGGACGCCGGCGACACCGCCCGCACCCTCTACGCCTTCACCGCCACCCGCGTGCGCGAGGAGTAACCCATGGCCCGCGTCCACCTCGAGGTCGACGGGCTCCGCTACCTCCTCGAGTACGCCGGCCACGAAGCACCGCTCACCGCCTGGACCGACGGCGAGCCGCTGCAGCTCCAGCCCTGGCGCCTCGGCCAGCACCTCGCGGCGCTGGACCACGCCGCCCGCGTCCACGACGATCGCCTGGAGCTCGACCCCGCCGCCTACGCCACCCAGGTCCTCACCCACGCGCTCGTCCGCGCCGCCGATCACCCTGACCCGGCCGACCCCGAGGCGCTGCTCGCCCGCTGGGGCCCCCTCGCCCTGTGGTGGGCCGCCGCCCCTCACGAGCTCCCGCCGCAGGGCTCCACCCTGCGCCCCTGGACCCTGCTCGAGCGCGCCGCCGCCGTGCACGACGCCCTCGATCCCGCGACCGCCACCTTCTGCGTCGGACACTACCTCGGCGCCCTCCTCGATCGCTGCGTCACCGGCGGCCCCCCGCCGCGCTCCCTGCCGAT
>JBGAUO010000114.1:0-15706 GCA_044228605.1 Nannocystis sp.
ACCTCATCCACCACTTCGGCGCCGACGCGATCGTCCCGATCGTCGAGGCCTGGGTCAGCGAGCCCGCCTTCGCCGACAGCGCGCGGGCCATGCTGCAGGTCAAGCTCGCCGCCAGCGGCAGCAAGGACGGCGTCGACTTCGAGCTGCCCGGCAACCTCGCCGCCTACCTCGCCCGCAACGACCGGCCCTACGGCGAGCTGCTCACCGCCCCCTACTGCGTCGACCCCGTCGGCGCCGAGATCCCCTGCGACACCGGGGCGCCCTACGCCGCCGGCGTGCTCACCACCCGCGCCTATCTCATCGCCAACGCCAGCCGCTTCAACCTCCGCCGGGCCCGGCGGATGATGTTCATCTTCACCTGCAGCACCTACCCCATGGACCCGCTGGTCCAGCCGCGGATCGCCAAGGACACCCTGATCCCGATGTTCCGCGCCATGACGAAGGAGGAGCAGACCGTGCCCGAGGCCGCCAACGGCTTCGGCAACGGCAGCGCCTGCTACTCCTGCCACGGCCAGTTCAGCGCCCACGCCCAGCTGTTCGTCCGCTTCAGCCAGGACGGCCTCTATCACCCCGAGGCCACCGGCCTGCAAGACCCCGAGAACGAGCTCGGCCGCAGCATCAACGGCCTCTACGCCTCGCACTTCGTCGACCCCGCCGCCGCCCCGCTCGAGGTCTCGCAGGTCCTCAACCAGCTCGTCGACACCCTCGTCGACGCCGGCCGCGTGCTCTCCGAGAGCCCCGCCTTCTACCCCTGCGCCGCCCGCAACGTGCTCGAGTACAGCTTCGGCATGAGCGAGGCCGAGGCCGTCGACATCGACCCCAAGCTGCTCGCCGAGCTGACCACCCGCGCCCACGCCCGCGACCTCCGCCTGCGCGCGGACGCGGCCGCCGGCCCCACCTTCGGCGACCTCTTCGTCGTCGCCCTCACTCACCCGCGCGTGCTGCAGGTCGTCATCGGCCTGCCCGAGTCCAAGCCATGAAGTACCTCCGCCGTCCGCCGCTCATCGCCTCTCTGCCCCCGCTGCAGCGCCGCGGCTTCATGAAGCTGCTCGGCGTGGCGCTGGCCGTGCCGGGCATCCCCTTCGCGGTGCGCCACGCCGCCCGCGCGATCGCCCTCGGCGAGGCGAAGGCCGAGGACATGGCCAAGCCGCCGATCAACTTCATCGAGATCGACCTGCGCGACCAGTGGGACTTCGGCCACGTCTTCGTCGCCCCCGGCCTCGCCACCGCCGCCAACCTCAAGCGCGGCGAGTCCGGCCGCATGTGCGCCATGTACTACGGCGCCGATCAGCTCAAGCAGATCGCCGAGCGCCGGGTCTACCTCACCCCGCTGTCGCTCCCGCTCGAGCCCCACCTCGACACCATCGCCATGATCGAGACCTGCGAGCTCGGCATCGGCGAGATCCACGGCCACGAGGCCAGCAACCCGCAGCGCTCCCCCGGCCGCAGCGGCGTCCCCGGCCCCGGCCGCGGCGACATGGGCGCCAACGAGCCCGTCCCCTACGTCCCCGGCAATCAGCAGCCCTACAGCTCCACCCCCACCCCCGCCGCCCTCCACAACCACTGGATCAAGCAGCAGGGCCTCGGCGTCAAGAACGGCATCGCCTTCAAGGGCATCAGCCGCGAGCACACCGCCTATCACTACGGCGCCGGCCTCGAGGGCTCCGAGCTCGACCGCAAGCAGACCGTCGCCGCCCTGCTCGCCGGCTTCCCCGACAAGATCGAGGACTACAACGTCGTCCCCTCCCCGCAGCAAGCCGAGGCCCTGATCAAGGTCCTGAGCGCCGCCGACGACCGCTTCCTGCAGCAGCACAAGTACGAGGCGCAGGCCAGCGCCCAGCACCTCGCCCAGCTCGGCGAGCTCTCACCGCTCCTCTACCAGGGCGAGCCCAAGCTCATCAGCCTCCCGCTCACCCCCGAAGAGGTCGCCTACTGGCAAGCCGGCTGCCCCGATCAGGTCGGCAACCAGCCCGGCCTCAAATGCAACATCTGGGAGCAGTGCGCCTACGCCTTCAAGCTGATCAACGGCGGCCAGTGTGCCACGGTCGCCCTCGAGTTCGATTACATCGACTGGCACGATACCCGCCCGCAGAGCATCGTCGACACCCTCGCCCTCCAGACCGTCCTCCCCCTGGTCCGCCTGATCGAGAGCCTCAAGCTCGCCGGCCTCTACGAGAACACCTTGATCGCGCTCTACACCCTCGACAGCGGCCGCGCCCCCGCGGCCGCCTCCTCCGGCAACGAGGGCAAGAGCGGCCTCATGCTCGCTGGCGGCATGATCAACGGCGGCTACTACGGCGACGTCGGCGTCGCCGGCGACGACGGCGACGGCCACGTCTACAGCTACAGCGCCCCCGACCCGGCCACCGGCGCCCCGCTCGGCCCCGTCACCGACAACTCCGGACGCCTCGCCGGCGCCCACGTCTGGCGCACCGTCATGAAGGGCCTCGGCCTCCCCGACAGCCTCACCGCCAGCTTCCCCGACACCGGCGCCCACGCCCCGATGGACTGGCTGCTGCGCGCCTGAAACCCGCCGCCCCGTCAATCCCGCGTCTGGTTGCGCAGCAGCCCGACCTTGCCCGACTTCGGCAAGACCACCGCGATATCCGGCGCCCCATCACCATCAAAGTCCAGCACCGCCGACGCCGTCGGCCCGTCGTCCAACATCTCTACATAACTCGCAACGACCTTCTTGCCCTGCTGCACCCCGACCAGCACCGCCTTCCCGTCCGGCGAGGTCCCAAACACATCCTTCGCCTCGTCCCCGCCGTACAGATCGAGCACCCCCACACTTGCGATCGTCGGTAGCCCCGCCATGACCACACGTGTGTAGGCCGCGAGCCCGTCGTGCCCGGTCAGCGTCAACTGCCCGTTGGCGCAGCCGACCACCGCGTCCTCCGGCCCCGCCGAATCAGCATCACCAGCCCGCACCGCGGTCGCCCCCTCCGGGCAGTGATCCATCGTCGCCTCCACCGCCAGCGAATCGAGCTCGTTGAGGTAACGAGCGGTATCCGGGGCCCCGCCCGCGAACACGACCACGACATCGGCCAGGTCGTCGCCCTTGATCACCGCCCCCGTGGTCACCCCGACCGGCGTCTTGACATCGAGGGGGTAGACCACGGGCACCTTGAAGCCGCCCATCGTGTTGTTGATGTGCACAAACATCTTCTCGGGGGTGATCACCACCAGGTCGCCAAAACCATCGCCGTTGAGGTCCGCGAGCGTCGCGTCCGTCACCCCTCCAGGGGGCTGGCCGTTGAGCGCAAAAATCAGCTTGAACTCGAACTTCCCCATGTTCTGCAGCAGGAGCGGCGTGCCCGAGATCGCCGCGACCAGGATCAGGTCCGGCTTGTCGTCGCCGACCATCTGCCCCACCAGGACACGCGTCGCACCCACGACGTTGCCCACCGCCGGCGACGACGTGACCGCGAATTGCCCCCCGCCCTGGTTGGCCAGCACCGAATAGTCGGGATCGAACACCCCCAGCGTCACATGCGAGACCACCAGATCGGTCAGCTGGTCGCCGTCGAGGTCCGCCGCCGCGATGTGAACCATCCCGGACCCCACCTCCACGCTCTCCGGGTGCCCGAACATGTGCTTGCAGTTGGCCTCGCAGCCATCGCCCGGCGCAGCATTGCCGTCCTCGCACGCCTCGCCCTCGTCCAGCACGCCGTTGCCACAGACCGCGGCGCCCATGTCCGGCGCCGGCACCCCCGTCTCCCCCGACCCCGTGCTCGCACTCGTCGCCTCGCTCGTCGAGCCTGTCGTCGTCCCCGGCTCCGTCGCCGTCAACGGCCCCGTGCTCGCGCTCGTCGCCGAAGCATCCGTGCCAGGCCCGGGCTGCGTCGTCGGCACCATCGTCTCGCCGACCGACACCGCGGTCGTCCCGCTCCCCGTCCCCGCCGTCTCCCCTTCCATCGCCAACCCGAACCACGGATTGGCGACCGTACAGCCAGCGAACAACCACCCCACCATCACGAGCTTGGCGCGCACGGCGGCGATACTACCACCGGCCCACGCCCGGGAACGCGCCAGTCCACCCGCTCCCGGCTTTGTTAGACTGCGCCCGATGTCCGCCAAGCACCTCGTCCTCCTCCTCGCTCTAGGAGCTTCCGCCTGTGGCCTCTACCTGCCCGGCGACACCGGCGACGAGACCGGAGACGCGGGCGACGAGGACCTCCTGTTTGTCGCCGCCGGCGATCAGGGCGCCCTGCTCAGCTCCCCCGACGGCGTCACCTGGACCACCCGCACCAGCGGCACCACCGTCACCCTCAACGACATCACCCACGGCGACGGCCGCTACGTCGCCGTCGGCCAGGGCGGCAAGATCCTCGTCTCCGACGACGGCGTCGTCTGGACCAGCGCCGCCTCGCCCTCGAGCCGCGACCTGCTGGCGGTTGTCCACCACGTCGATCGCTTCTACGCCGTCGGCGGTGACTACAGCGCCGGCGCCGAGACCCTCGAGTCGATGGACGGCAGCACCTGGACCCGCCCAGAGATCACCCAGCCCCTGCACGTCCTCGGCGACCTCGCCAGCGACGGCGCCGACCTCGTGGCGATCGGCAAGAGCATGAGCGACCTCCAGATCTTCGGCCTCTTCACCTGGGACGAGGCCACCGGCTGGACGCAACGGGTCGACGGCACCGGCCTCGGCCTGCGCTACAACGCCGTCGCCGCCGGCGCCCCCGCCTTCGTCACGATCGGCGCCGGCGGCTCCGCCTCCTCGACCGACACGATCACCTGGACGCAGGCGCCGATCTTCGAGTCCGCCTCGATGCGCGGCCTGACCTACACCCAGCAGGGCTGGATCGCCGTCGGCGACACCGGCAAGGTCCTCCTCTCCAGCGACGGCGCGCAGTGGACCGCCTACGCCAGCGGCTTCGACAGCCAGCTTTCGGACGTCACCTCCAGCGGCACCCTCCACATCACCGTCGGCAACGACGGCGCCATCCTCAGCTCCGGCGACGGCGCCCTGTGGCTGCGCCAGTCGAGCCCCCTCACCGGCGACCTCCTCGCCGTCACCCACCCGCGCGGCTGATCAAAAATTGTACGCCGGGTTGTCGATCGCAAAATCGCGGTCGCGCAGCCCGACGTTGATCCGCAGATCGCGGTACTCATAGTCCTCGAGCAGCCGGTCGCCCGCGTCCCACGCCTGCACGCGGCTCAGCAGCTTGTTGGCCACGAACACGCAGATCCGCAGCCGCGGCGCGTAGTAACCGGGCGCCGGAAAGCGCCCCTCGACACAGCGCACCCGCGCCCCGAAGCGCGCCTCCTCGCCGAGGTCCCGCAGCGTCACCCCGTCCTGCGGCCGCTCCACGCTGCGCTTCAGGTCGCGCCCCATCAGCGCCAGCACGTCGCCCAGGCTCGCCTCGGTGATCGGGTGCCGATTGCCCTTCATCGCCAGCCCGCTGCCCGGCTGCAGGTTCACCGTCACGTCCGGAAAGCTGCCCGGATGCGCCGTCATCTTCCCGTCGTTGCGGCCGCGGACAAACACCACCTCCTGCCCCGCCTTCTCCTGCCCCGTCCATTTCATATAGATGCTAAACGGCCGGCGAAACTTGACCTGGATCGTCTCGCGCGGCAGCAGCTTGCCCTTCACCCGCTCCTGCTTCACCAGCGTCGCCGTGTAATCACGCACCCCGCGATACGCCGCCTCCATCGCCGCCAGCAGCTGCGCCGGCGTCTCGCCCACCACCGCGGGTATCGCCGCCGCCGGCTCGACCTCCGCCACGATCGCCACCGTCGGCACCTGCCGCGCCTGCAGGTACCCCACCTCGATCGGCAACAACAACGCCCGCGCCGGCCCCTCGCCGACCCCCGGTCCGATCACGGTACACGGCCCCGATACGGCGAGCCACAAGCCCACAACCAGGCTCATGGCAGCAGCGGCCCCTCGAAGCAGTAGAGGTGCGCCATGGCGAAACAAGGCGCTGGGCAGCCCTCGGTCCACCCCGCACCTTTCTCATCCAGATCCCCAACCGAGGCCATGTCCCCCATCGTGACGGTCCAGTTCATGCACGTCTTCCCCGGCTGGCTCAGCCCCAGCGCAGTCGTCCCGGTCCACACCTTGTCCTCGCCAGCACACCCCATGATCGGGTCGATCGGTGCTTTTGTCTCCGTCACCGAGATCGAGGCCGACAGCCCCTGCCCCATCCAGAACTTACTAAACTCCTTGGCTACCAGCACGCCATCCGGCCGCACGTACGCGAAGTCGCTCGCCTTGACGCGCTCCTTCGCCGCCATCGTATCGTCGCTCAGCCACGCCTGATAGACGCCAGGCAGCTTGGCCGCAGCGGCCAACTCCTGACACTTCATATCCGCCCCCGCGACCCCACCGAGATTCCCGTCATACGACTCGCTCGAGACAAACACATACGCCGCGTCCCGCACGCACATGCTGCTGCACCCGTCGTTGTCGACGACATTCCCGTCGTCGCACGCCTCACCGCCGTTGAGCACCCCGTTGCCACACGACGTCGTGCAATTGCTGAAGCAGCCGTCGTCCTCGTTCGTGTTGCCGTCGTCGCAGGTCTCCGGCGGCTGCAAGATCCCGTCGCCGCAGGACGTCGAGTTCCCCGTCGAGCTCCCCGTCGAGCTCCCGCTGCTCGTGTCCATCGTCGTCGTCGACGTGACCATCCCCCCGGTCGAACCACTCCCCGACTCCGTCTCGCCCTCCGTCACGCTCCCCGTCACCGTCACCGTCACCGGCCCGCTCGTCGGCGCGTCCGTGCTGGCGCTCCCCATCACCGTCGTCGCCGTCTCCGTCGCACTTGCCCCGCTCGTCGTTCCCTCCGTGTCGCCCGACTCCGACGCCTTGCCCGACGGGTTAAAACACGACACGCACAACACGCTCATCAGACCGACGCGGAGGGGGCTCATCGCCGCGATGATATCTCGCTCAGCCGGGAGCTTCGCCTGGCCAAGCTCACACACGCGGGCCAATACGCCCCCTCGCACCGCTCAGTCGCCCCCGCCGCCCGGCAATTTTTTGCCCCAATCCGTCTCGATCGCGAAGCGGAACAAGTTCTCGAAGTAGTCCTGCACGCGCGGCACCTCGATGCCGCTCCCGGCCAACCCCGCCCGCTGATTGCGGGTATCGAAGTGCATGTTGAGCGACAGGTACGGCGTGTACACCCGCCCCGCCAACAAGATCCGCCGCAGCTTGCCCCACGTGAATCGGTCGACCAGCGGCCGCGCCCGCACAAACAGCTTCGGCTGCACGAAGTACGGCCGCCGCACGTGGAAGTATCCCGCCGCCAGATCCGTCAGCTGGCCCAGCGTCGCCGACCGCTCCGGCCCCGCACACAGGTGATACGCCTGCCCCGCGCGCCCCGGCTGCTGGCGCAGGTGGGCGATCGCCTGCACCACGAAGTCCGACGGCACCACGTCCATCGGCGTGTCCGCATGCCCCGGCACCACACGAAACCCCCGCGCGAAGATCTTGAGCGGCCAGTACAGCACCTTGAAGCTCGCCGTCCGCCCCGTCTGCGAGTCGCCGACGATGATGCTCGGGCGGTAGATCGTCAGCGACTGCTCGCCCACCCGCGAGCGCACCAGCGCCTCCGCCTCGCACTTCGAGCGCTCGTAGGTGTTGCGAAAGCCCTGCCCGCACTCGAGCTCCGTCTCGAGCACCAGGCCCGTGCGCTCGCCCGCCACGTAGGCCGTGCCCACGTAGTCGAGGTGCGCCCCCGCCTGCCGGGCCAGGTCGAGGATCCGCCGCGTCCCCTCGACGTTGATCGCCCGCGCCTCGTCGATCGGCAGGCTGAAGCTCACCGACGCCGCCCCGTGGATCACCCCCTTGGTCCGCCCCACCAGATCGCCGTGGACCTTCTCCGGCAGCCCCAGCCGCTCGCGCTCGAGGTCCGCGCGCAGCACCTCCACCCGCGCCGTCGCGTCGGCCAACCCTGCCCCTTGCAGCTGCCCCGTCAGCACCGACAGCCCGCGCGCCTGCGCCTCGGCCTCGTCGCGCCCGCGCACCAGCAGGGTCAGATGCGCCGAGGGATCGGCCGCCAGCAGGTGATGCACCAGCTCACGCCCCAAAAACCCGGTAGCCCCTGTGATCACGGTCGTCTGGTCACGCATTCGCCGCGACGATGCCGCCCACCCGGCCAACACGCAAGCGCGACTTCGCCAGTGATGTGGAGCACCCTCCGCCTCGCCCACAGAGCAGCCGCGAGGGCCCCCTGGCTACACTGCCCGCCGATGTCTCGCAGCGATCGCGTCACCCTTGGCTTGCTCACCTTCTTCCTCTGCATCGCCTTCTCGCTCGAGCTCTACTGGCTCATCTTCCGCGACGAGCTGGTGACCCGCGCCCCGCACGAGCTGTTCGCCCGCCTGTTCCAGATCTACGGCGACGCCGACCGCGCCTACTACGATCGGGTCTCCGCCCTCGCCATCGGCCTCGAGGGCATCAACGTCTACTTCACCCAGCTGCTCAACGTCTGGCTCATCGTCGCCATCGTCGCCCGCCGGCACTACCGCCACGTACTCCAGCTGCTCGTCTCCAGCTACCTGACCTACTCGGTGGTCCTCTACTTCTGGTGCGCCCACGTCACCGGCTACCCCGACATGCGCTACCGGTCCGCCTACACCTTCTTCCTGTTCTACGCCCCCAACCTGCCCTGGCTGCTGGGCTACGGCTGGATGGCCTGGGTCTCCGCCCGGGTCCTGGCGGCCAACATGCGGGAAGCCGGCCGCAGCCACTAGGACCCGGTCCCTGCGACGTCATTTTGCGCGACCGATCGTTCACAACCCCCGTGTCGAGGTACGCGCCAGAGGCCCGCGAAGCGAGCGACTTCGGGTACCATCAGGCCCTCCGAGGCCCGTTTGACCCGCCCCACGCAAACCCCAGCGGCCGTGGACCCCCTCCACGACGAACTCACCGCGCTGCACCGCGCCGCCGCCGACGACCCCACCCTGCGCGAGCCCCTGCAGCGCGTCGAGGCCGGACTGCAGCAGGCCCGCCTCGCCGCCGAGAGCGCCCGTCGCACCCGCGGGGCCTTCCTCGCCAACATGAGCCACGAGCTGCGAACCCCGCTCAACGCGATCCTCGGCTTCTCCCAGCTGCTCCGTCAGGATCGCAAGCTCGCCCCCGAACAACTCACCCACGTGGAGATCATCCACCGCAGCGGTGAACAGCTGCTCACCCTCATCAACGACGTCGTCGAGCTGTCCCGCCAGGATGTCGATGAGACCCGCGCCGGCGCCAACTTCGACCTCCTCCAGCTCGTCGACGACCTCGAGGACATGCTCTACCTCCGCGCCGAACGCCGCGGCCTCCGACTCCGCGTCCAACGCGACCCCGACCTCCCCCGCCACTGCCGCGCCGACGGCCCCAAGCTCCGCCAGCTGTTTCTCCTCCTCCTCGGCAACGCCATCAAGTTCGCCCGCCCCGGCGAGCTCGGCCTCCACCTCGCCTGCGAGCCCGACCCCCACGACCCCAGGCACGCCCGCCTGTGCTGCCGCCTCACCCTCCCCGGCCTCGCGTGCCCCGACCTCGAGGCCTTCGTGCGCAGCACCGGCAGCCCCGGTGACGCCGGCTCCGGCCCCTCGCTCGCGCAAGAGCTCACCGGAGCCCTCGGTGGCGAGCTCGAGATCACCACCGGCGAACTCCGCATCAACCTCCCAGTCGACCTGGTCGCCGCCAGTGAGGAGCCCACGCCCGCCCACGACCAGGTGATCGTCGGCCTCGCCCCCGGCCAGCCCAGCTACCGCATCCTCGTCGCCGAGGACCGCTGGCAGAGCCGCCAGCTGCTCGTGCAGATGCTCGCCCGCGTCGGCTTCGACGTCCGCGAGGCCAGCAACGGCGCCGAGGCGCTCGAGATCTGGCAGCAGTGGCGACCCCAGCTCATCTGGATGGACATGCGCATGCCCGGCGTCACCGGCCTCGAGGCCACCCTCCGGCTCAAGCGCTCGCCTGGCGGCAAGCAGACCATCGTCATCGCCCTCACCGCCAGCGCCTTCGACGAGGACCCCGCCACCGCCCGCGCCGCCGGCTGCGACGACTTCGTCCGCAAGCCGATCCGCATGCCCGAGGTGTTCGCCAAGCTGCGCGAACACCTCGGCGTCGTCTATCGCTACGAACAAACCAGCGAGACCGCGGCCACCACCACGCCCACCAGCGTGCCGAGCACCGCCCTCACCGGCCTGCCCGCGCCGTGGCTCACCGCCCTCCAGCGCGCCTGCGTGCAGGCCGACCTCGACGAGATCCTCGGCCTCATCACCGAGCTGCGCGGCCAGGCGCCCACCACCGCCGCCGCCCTCGACGACCTCGCCCGCCGCTTCAACTACGACCAGATCGTCGCCCTCACCCGCGCCGCTCTCGGAGGCCCCGCATGAGCGGCACCGTCAACCACACCCGCGGCGACGTCCTCGTCGTCGACGACACCCTCGTCAACCTCCGCATCCTCACCGAGATGCTCGCCGCCCAGGGCTACAAGGTCCGCCCGGTCACCTCCGGCCCCCAGGCCCTCCAGGCCGCCTCCGCGGCCCCGCCCGACCTCGTCCTCCTCGACATCAACATGCCCGGCATGACCGGCTACGAGGTCTGCCAACAGCTCAAGCAACACCCCGTCACCCGCGACGTCCCCGTCATCTTCATGAGCGCCCGCGACGAGGTGCTCGACAAGATCCGCGCCTTCGAGGTCGGCGGCGTCGACTATATCACCAAGCCCTTCCACCTCGAGGAGCTGCTCGCCCGCGTCGCCACCCACGTGTCCCTGCGCGCCCTCCAGCGCCAGCTCGAGGCCTCCCACGCCGCCCTCGGCGAGGAGAAGCGCCGCACCGACGAGCTGCTCTACAGCGTGCTCCCCGTCAGCGTCGCCAACGAGCTGCGCGAGGGCCATCGTGTCCCCGCCGGCAGCTTCCCCGCCGTCACCGTCCTCTTCTCCGACATCGTCGACTTCACCACCACCGCCTCGCAGCACTCGCCGCTCGAGGTCTTCGAGATGCTCGGCGCGCTCTACACCCGCTTCGACGCCATCGTCGAGCGCCACCCCGTCTACAAGGTCGAGACCAGCGGCGACTGCTACATGCTCGCGTGCGGCGTCCCCGAGGCCCACCCGCACCACGCCGACGCCGTCGTCGCCACCGCCCTCGACATGCTCGACGCCATCACCGAGGTCAAGCTCCCGCGCGGCGGCTCGCAGCAGCTGCGCATCGGCATCCACTCCGGCCCCGTCGTCGGCGGCGTCGTCGGCACCAAGATGCCCCGCTTTTGCCTGTTCGGCGACACCGTGAACATCGCCAGCCGCATGGAGACGACCTCGTTGCCGATGCACGTGCAGATCAGCGAGACCACCCGCGAGCTCCTCGGCAAGGACCGCTGGCACCTCCAGGAGCGCGGCGAGATCGCCCTCAAGGGCCGCGGCACGATGCGCACCCACTTCGTCCGCCGCACCCCCTGAGCCCGGCTCACGCCGGCCGCCCAGCGACCCAGCGCAGCTTGTCGGGGTTGCGCACGAAGTGCACCCCCGCGACAAGGTCGCCGTGCACCTCGAAGCAGATCGCCGTGACCACCACGCCCGCCTGCCGCGCCAGCAGCGACAGCCCGCCGTTGAGGTACCTCAGCTCGTAGTCCAGCACCTCCCCGAGCCGATCGGCCTTGCGCCCGAGCCCGATCAGCAGCCGCGCGACCCGGTCCGCCCCGACCACCGGCCGCCGTGCCGCCCGCGCCTTGCCGCCGTGGTCGGCCAGCGACACCGCATCCGCGGTCAACAGCGCCGTCAAGCGCGGCAGGTCCCGCGCCGCCAAAGCCCCGAGGAAGTCGCCGACCACCGCGTCCGCCTGCGCCCGCGGCACAGCCTTCGCCGGCATCGCCTCGCCCAGACGCGCCCGCGCTCGCGCGAAGATCTGGCGACAGTTCGCCGCGCGGAGCCCCGTCGCCGCCGCAATCTCATCGTAGTCACATTCGACCAGCTCGCGCAGCACAAACACCGCCCGCTGCATCGGCGCCAGCCGCTCGAGCAGCAAGAGCACCCCAAAGCGCAGCGACTCCGCCTGCGCCTGCGCCTCCTCACCGGTCCCTTCGAGCAGGTCCTCCGGGACAGGTTCCGGCAGCCAGGTGCCGACATACGCCTCGCGCCGGGTCTTCAAGTGGCGCAGGCGATCGATGCAGAGCCGCGTCACCAGCGCCCGCAGGTACGCCGACGGCGTGTCGACCTGCGTGCGGCTCTCGGCCCGCTCCCAGCGCAGCCACGCGTCCTGGATCACGTCCTCGGCGTCGCTCACCCCACCGAGCATGCGATACGCCAGCGCGAGCAGGCGCGGGCGCTGGGCGGCAAAGACTCCGGTCGTGTCCATGGTCTGGGCGCGAGTGTATCGGCTCAGCGCCGCGTCCCGAACTCCCGAACGATCCGCACCAGCTCCGTCACCGTCGCCGGCCTGGCCTCGAGGTCCGCGTTGGCGGCCATGTCGCCCGACAGCCCGTGCGCCGCTCCGCCCTCGACGATCACCCGCCGCAGCCAGGCGTCGTCGCGACTCGCCTGCCAGGCCGCGTCATGAAAGTCCCGCGGCCGCGAGGCCAGCGCGCGCCCCGAGGGCCCGTCCCCGCGCCCGTCAGGCCCGTGGCAGTTGGCGCAGCGCCCCTGCCATAACTCCGCCGCCGCCGCGCGCAACGCCTCCCCCGCGAGCTCCGGCTCGGGTCCGCAGGCGCAAGGCCCGAGCAGCAGCGCCGCGCCGAAAAACCTGTCCCGAAGGCCAGCTCCCCAGACCCACGCCATCAGCCCTCGTCGCTGGCGACCCGGCGGCCCTTCTTCTTGGCCCCGGCGAGCTTCTTGTCGCTCAGGCGCCGGCGCACCGCGCCCTTGCTCGGGACCGTCGCCCGGCGCGCCCGCGGCAGCGCCTGGGCGCGCACGAGCAAGCCCTGCAGCTTGGTCACCGCGTGCTGGTCACCACGATCTCTTCACCGAGCGTCAGCCGGGCCCCCGCGAGCGCCCGCAGGCGGGCCCCGGTGCGCGCGTTGAGCCCGGTGATGCACGCCAGCGCCACCCGCAGCTCGACCTTCGACGCCACCTTGTTGACGTTCTGACCGCCGGGCCCCGACGAACGCACGGCCCGCCAGCGCAGCGCCCACCCGGGCACACGCACTGCTGGTTCCGCGATCAGTTCTCCGAGCGCCATGGCGGGCGCCAAGATGAGGCATCACCCACCGCTTGGCAAGCAGCCGCAGCGGCGCTGCAACGGCCGCGCAGCCGCTAGCGATCGCCCTGCGAACACTCCAGACCCGGGACCAGCGCCGCGGCCATCCGCGCCGGCTGCAGCACCCCACACGCGCGCATGCGCAGCTCGTGCTCCGCCTGACCGAGCGCGTCGCCGGCGATGCGGCTCTCCTGCCAGCGCGCGGCCGCGGCCCACAGCCGCATCTCGGCCCGCTCGAAGCCCAGCACCGCCAGACCAAGCGCGACCCGGGCCTGGCGCCCGCGCCCGCGCTGCTGCTCGATCCCCGCCCGCAGCAGCTGCGCCAGCGCGTCGGCCCAGCCGACCCGCTGACCGAGGATGCGCTCCTCCGCCTCCACCGCGATCACCCGCAGCCGCTCCGCCGCCCGCCCCACCAGCTCGCTCGCCGCCAGCAGCGCACACCCACCCCGCCAGAACTCGCCCAGCACCCGACCGTACTGCCCCTGATAGAGGTGCGAGCGAGAGAACGCCGGCCAGCGGTCGGCGCAGCGCGCCCACGCCCGCGCCCCGTCGCCCCCGTACACATCGATCGCCCGCTCGGCCAGGAACGCGTGGGCCCGCTCAGTCACAAAGCCGCCTCGCGGCCAGCGCTGCAGCGTCGCCGCCAGCTCCTGCGCCGCGGCCTGCGGATCGTCGACCGCGAGCGCGGCGAACACTTGCATGCTCACGCCGATGCGCCCCTCGCTCATCCGATCGCCCGCCGCCCGCACCAGCTCGAGGTAACGATCGCGGCGCACCACCAACCCCTGCAGATCGCCGAGGTAGAAGCTGCACCCGAGCGCCCACATCCCGCAACACGCGTCGCTCACCGATCCGCCGGCGCTGACCTGCGTGTCGTCGGTCGCCAGCGCCGCCTCGAAGTGGCGCAGCGCCCCGCGCCACGCGCCGACGTTGAACGCCGCCAACCCGGCCGACATCTCGACGTGTCGCAGCTCCACGACCCGGTGACGCGCCGCGATGCCCCGCGCCTGGTCGAGCAGACGACCCACCTCCACACCCCGGCGCTCGCCCGCGTGTGACAGATCCGCCGCGTGCCCGGCCACCGCATCCACGATCCGCCGCGGCTCGCCCGTCTCGAGGCACTGCCGCAGATGCTCGAGCGCAAACATGCGCGCCATCGCCGGATCGAGGCTCGCCACCACCTGCTGGGCCGAAGCCAGGGTGTCGAGCCGGAGCAGCTGCTCCTCCGGCACTTCCTCCTCCCGCCGCGCCGTGAACTCCAGCCCGTGCCGCCGCAACCACAGCGTCGCCAGTCCGACCCGCGCCAGCATCGCCACCTGCGTCCGCGGCAGCGGTGAACCCAGCGCCCGCAGCACCGCCTGCAGCAGCACCTCCCCCCGCGGCGTCGCCCCGCACGAAAGCAGCGCCTCGGCGGCCCGCTGCCGCAGGTACAGCGCCGGCACCGTCGCCACCTCCGCGGCCGCCGTCAGGAAACAGGCCGCCGCCTCGAGGTCCTCTCCCGCGTGCAGCAACGCCTGCGCCGCGTCGATCCGCAGGCGCCGTCGGCCCTCGACGTCCTCCACAGGACACAGCCGCACCGCCGCCAGCGACAGCTCGGCCGCCCGCGCGAACGCCAGCGACGCCGACGCCTGGGCCGCCGCCATGACCATGTGCTGGCGCGCCCGCTCGGGATCGCCGGCCGCACTGAGGTGGTGCGCCAGGACCTCCGGCTCCTCACCAGGCCACGCCTCCACCGCCTCCGCCAGCCGACGATGACAGGCCCGCTCGCGCGCCGCCGGCAAGCTCGCCAGCACCGTCTCGCGCACCCGGTCATGGAACACCTCCACCAGCTCCCCTCGCTCGCTGCGACCCACCCGCACCAGCCGCTCCGCCGTCAGGGTCTGCAGCGCCGCCCGCCCCAGCGCCGTCCCCCCGGGCAAACCCAGCACCAGGCCATGCGCCAGCGGCCTCGCGGCCACCGCCAGCAGCTCGAGCACATCACGGGCGCCGTCCGGCAAGCGACGCACCCGCGCCGCGATCAGATCCTCGAGCCGCCCTGGCCAGGTCCCACCCGACGCCAGCACCTCATGCACGAGCTCGTGCACAAACAGCGGCACCCCGCCCGACTCGCGGGCCACCGCCCCGGCGCACGCGCTCGCCGCACCGAGCAGCCCCCGGGCCAGCCGCTCCGCCTCCACCGCGGCGAGCGGCTCGATCGTCAGCTCCCACACCCGCACGCCGCAGCTGCGCAACCGCTGCAGCAAGCCGCGAACCACCGGCGCCGCCCCACCCTCGGCCCCGCGATAGCTCGCCAGCACCAGACACGCCGGCGCCGGCGGGCTCACCAGCTCCGCCAACAACATCGCACTGTCCGCGTCGGTCCACTGCAGATCGTCGATGTGCAACACCACCGGTCGCCGCGCCCCGAGCCCGACCAGCAGCCCCTTGAACGCCGCGTACGCCCGCTCGCGCCAACGTGCCTCCGACTCGGACGATGGCGCCCCCCCGCGCAACGACCCCGCCACGTCACTGTACGACCCCGACCCCGCCCGCAACGACCCCGCCACGTCACTGTACGACCCCGACCCCG
>JBGAUO010000115.1:0-15226 GCA_044228605.1 Nannocystis sp.
GAGCAGGGTGGCGAGGGCAGCTGTGCGAAGGGACAGGCGGGGTGGATGCGGGGAGCCGGGGCGCGAGGCTGTCTCTTGGGACAGGTGATGCGCTTGCGGGTGATTCGAGGCTGTCGCTTGGGACAGGCGATGCGAGGCTGTCGCTTGGGACAGGTGGGCCGGCACGGGTGGCATGGGGCGTTCAGGCGTGGCGAGCGAGCAGCTCGGCGACGAGGGCGGGGCTGACGTTGCCGCCGGAGAGGAGGACGCCGACGCGGCGGCCGGGGAAGCCGGCGCGGGGGCCTGCGCTGATGTCGGCGGGGCCGCGGAGGGCGACGGCGAGGGCGGCGGCGCCGGAGGGTTCGACCAGGACCTTGGCGGAGACGAGGAGGTCGACGAGGGCGCGGGCGAGCTCGTCGTCGTCGACCTCGAAGCAGGCGGAGAGGGTGCGGCGGGCGACGGCGAAGTTGAGGACACCGACGCGGGTGGGCTTGAGGCCGTCGGCGAGGGTGGGGCCGGGCGGCGCGGCGACGCGCTCACCGGCGGCGATCGAGCGGGCCATCGCGTTGCAGGTGGCGGGCTCAGCGGAGAAGAGGGGGATGCCGAGGGCCGCGGCGACCAGGCCTGCGCCGGCGATCAGGCCGCCGCCGCCGACGGGGACGACGAGCGCGTCGAGGGGCTCGCCGGTGTCACGCAGGACCTGTTCACAGAGCTCGAGGGTGGCGGTGCCCTGGCCAGCGATGATGTGCGGGTCGTCGAAGGGCTCGATCATCGTGGCGCCGTGTTGTTCGACCAGCGCGAGGGCGGCGCGGTGGCGGTCGTCGGAGGTGGTGCCGGCGAACACGATCTCCGCGCCGAGGCTGCGCACGCCGGCGACCTTGATCGCGGGGGCGTCGACCGGCATGGCGATCCACGCGGGTACGGCGAACTCGCGGGCGGCCAGAGCGACCGCCTGGGCGTGGTTGCCGGAGCTGTAGGTGACGACGCCGCGGGCGCGGCGTTCGGCGGGCAGGCGCAGGAGGGCGTGGATGGCCCCACGGGCCTTGAAGGCGCCGATCTTCTGCAGGTTCTCGGCCTTGAGGAACAGCTGGCGTCCGGCGCGGGCGTCGAGCGCGGGGCAGCGGATCACGGGGGTGGTCCAGATGCGGCCGGCCAGGAGGCGGGCGGCGTCGCGGACGTGCTCGAGCGAGAGCTCCTCGGACATCGCGAGCAGGCTACACCGAGCGGCACGGACGATGCGAGAAGGCTACACGGAGGGCGCGGGGCTTTGGTACACCTCGGGGGCCTTGCGCCTGCCGACGCTCCCGACCTGGCTGTGGATCGCCCTCGCCACGCTGCTGATCGTCGCGCTCAACACCACGACGATCGCGCTGTGCGGGCCGTGGGACCCGTGGGAGACCCACTACGGCGAGGTGGCGCGGCAGATCCTGGTCCGCGACGACCCGCTCGACCTGTGGTGGCGGCCGGGCTACGGGCCTGACGGCAACGCGGAGAACACGTTTTGGTCGAAGCCGGCGCTGCCGTTTTGGTTGATGGCGCTGAGCATGGCGATCTTCGGCGTGGGGTCGCGGCCGGCGGCGGACGAGCTGGTGCGCTCGCCGTGGCCGGAGCTGGCGCTGCGCTTGCCGAGCTTGCTGGCGGGGCTGCTGTGCGCGACGTTCCTCGGCTACGTGGTCTGGCGGCTGCTGCGGGAGGAGACGCCGACGGCGGAGCGTGGGCCGAGCGCGGCGGCGCGGGCGGGGATCTTCACGGCGGTGGTGCTGTCGACGATGCCGCAGTGGGCGCTGGTGGCCCGCCAGGCGCTCACGGACATGTTCTTCGTGGCGCCGGTGGTGGTGGCGATGGGGGCGTGGGCGCTGGCGTGGTCGCAGCCGGACCGGGTGTTGCGGCGGCGCACGATCGGGGAGCTGCTGCGCCGACCGGCGGGTGAGGGTGGTGGCTTTGCGGCCCGGGTGCGGCGCTGGAGCGTGCCGTGGGACCGCGCGTACCTGGTGTTTTTGCTCGGGACGATCGCGGTGGCGATCGTGCCGCTGACGGTGCTGCACATGCACGTGATCAGCGCGGACACGGTGGCGCGGGTGGCCAAGTTCGCCAAGAAGCCGGGGATCCCGAGCGTCGAGACGCTGCGGCAGATCCACCTGCACATGTTTATTTATTGGGCGGCGGCGGTGGCGGTGCTGCTGCTGAGCTTGCGCTGGGCCCGGCGCTCGCAGGTGTGGATGGGGGTGCTGTACGTGGCCGCGGGGGTGTCGTTGATCGGGAAGGGGATGATCGGTCCGGGGATCGTCGGGCTGCTGGTGTTGTGCGACATGTTGGTCCGCGGGCGCCTCGATCTGCTGCGGCGCTCGGGGCTGGGGACGGGGGTGCTGTTGTTCGCGCTGGCGTCGTTCCCCTGGCACCACGCGATGATCCTGTACCGCGGCGAGCGCTGGGTGAACGAGCTGATCATCATCAACAACCTGGCCCGCTTCGGCTCGGGTGAGCAGGAGCAGGCGGTCGGGACCTTCACGTTCTACGTGCGCACGCTGGGCCTCGCGGCGTTCCCGTGGTGCGGGGCGCTGCCGGCGGCGCTGTGGGGGGCGGCGCGGGAGCTGCGGGGTGGCTCACCTGGCCCGGAGGACATGCCCGATGCGCCAGGTGCTTCGAGCCAGGTGCGGGCGCGGGAGCTGCGGCGGCTGGCGTTGTTGTGGGCGGCGGTGACGCTGGCGCTGCTGTGTTACAGCGTGACCAAGTACTATCATTACCTCTTGCCGGTGCTGCCGCCGCTGGCGGTGTTGATCGGGCTGTGGCTGGGCGAGCCGGCGGGCGACCGGCGGACGTCGTGGGTGGCGGCGGGTGTGGGGATCGGGGTGCTGGGGTTGGTGCTGCGCGACGTGGTCGTGGAGCCGGCGTGGATCGCCCACCTGACGACTTACCTTTATGAGCACATGTGGCGCGACGGGGCGCCGCCGACGGAGCGGATGATCATGCTGTCGGTGCCGTTCGCGCTCGGGCTGCTGCTGTGGGCGGCGCGGCGGGTGCGGGCGGCGGCGGCGAGCATGCTGCTCTCCGGGCTGCTGACGCTCGGGTGGACGATCAACGTGTACCTGCCGGCGGCCTCGGAGCACTGGTCGCAGCGGACGGCGATGCGGGTGTACTTCGACAACCGCGGGCCGCAGGACCCGCTGCTCAGCTGGTGGTTTTATTATCGCGGGGAGACCTTCTTCACCCGCGGCAACGTGTGGGTGCAGAAGGAGATCGATCGCGAGGAGCTGAAGGAGTTTGTCGACACTCAGCGCGGGCAGGGGCGCACGCTGTGGCTGATCACGACGGTGAGCCACGCGAAGCGGGCGCGCACGACGCTGCCGACGGACCTGCGGGGGGGGATCGAGACGGTCTACGAGAACGCCCACTACGCGCTGTTGCGGGCGCCGGTGCCGTGAATGGAGTGCACGGCCGCGGTCAGGCGCGCAGGGAGCCGCCGGTGCGGGCGGCCGGGAGCGCGGGGAGGTGCGGGGCGCAGGCGTCCCAGCTGGCCTTGAGCGCGGCGGCCTGGGTGCTCTCGAGGATCTTGCCGGCGTGGCGGCGGCCGAGGCCCTTGCGCTGGGCGTCGAGGCCGAGGGCGTAGACGGCCTCGGGCATGGACAGGGCGGCGCGGACGCTGCTGAGGTCGATGCCACAGCCGCCGCCGCAGCAGGCGTTGTTGAACATGTAGGCGCCGTTGGCGACCCAGGTGCCCATGCCGAGGGCGATGCCGGCGAGCTCGGCGGCGGCCTCGCTGTCGAGCGCGGCGACGGCGGGGGTGGTGGGCTGTTGCCAGAGGCCGAGGCGGCCGAGTTCGCGGGCGACGTGGCCGAGGAGGAGGGAGGGGACGCGGAACAGCTGCGGGGCGACGACGAGGACGAGCTCCTGGGCGCGGGCGAAGCTGTGGAGGAGGTGGCCGGTGGCGTCGCCGAGCGGGCTAAAGCCGTGGGGGACCGGAGGTTGACCGGGTTGGAGGTCGACGAGGGTGAACTCGAGGTCCGTCTGGCCGACCTGCTCCTGGGCGGCGCAGATGAAGTCGAACAGGCTGTCGAGGTCGCGTGGGGCCTTGATGCCCTTGGCGGGCGTGTCGGTGAACCATTGCGGGCGCAGGGCGGGCGCGCCGAGCTGAGAGATGACGGCCTGGAGCGACTGGGCGAGCCAGCGGCGGGTCTCTTCGTCGGGGGTGAAGGCGGGCGCGGTCGCGTTGGTGCCGATGAGGTACATAAGCGGGTCAGAGGATAGCAAGCGCGGGGCGAGTGTCCGACTGGGAAGTGCGGGACGGGCCGCAGGCGCGAGGCTGTGGGGATGGTGGTGAGGATGGATGGAGCGTGTGCAGGTGTCCGGGGGGACGAGGCGTGGCGCAGTGGTAGACCCGGCGGTGCGCAGGGTCGTTCGCCGGGTGATGGAGTTCCTGGACCGCGCGATGTGGCGCCAGGCGGTGCGTGCCGCGCAGGCTTTCCTCGAGCGAGGTCCTTGGTCACACTGTGAAGTGGTGGACCATGGTGGCGATACGGGGATTGGCGGGCGGGCGCGCCGGTGGTTGGCGCGAGGTCTGATCGCAAGCTCGTTGTGGCTGAGTGGCACGCAGGCGCAGGCGTCGGGTGAGCGGGTGGTGCCGGACCTGCGCAGCGATGGTCAGGCGCCGGGCAAGCGCGCGGCGATCCGGATGCGGATCCCCGTGACGTTGCATGTGGCGGTCCGTGGCGACCGGACCGCGCTCGATCCGAGGCGCCTCGACCGGGCGATGCGGCGGGCCAACGAGGCGCTGCGCCAGTTCGGGATCGAGGTCTATGTGGCCCGCGTGGTGCTGATGCCGGATGGCTACGCGGAGATCAAGCATCGTCGGCATCGCCGGGCGCTCGCGGGCTTCGCCCCGAACGACGGGACCGTGCATGTGTTCATGGTGAACACGGTCGAGCTCGGCAGCCTGCTGCGGGCGGATCGCGGGGTGCGAGGGCTGCACTGGCGGTACCGCGGGCTCAGTCGCAAGCTGCGAAACCGCGAGTATCTGGTGCTCGGTAGCGACGCGCCAGCGACGACGCTGGTCCACGAGCTCGGGCACCTGTTCGGACTCGACCATGACTTCGGGCGCCAGAACCTGATGTGCTCGTGCCGCGAGGGGCCGCAGCAGGTCTTTACGCGCGCGCAAGGGGTGGAGATCCGGCGCGGGGCGACGCAGTTTGTCCGCCGGGTCCGCGGCTGACGCGGCTGAGATACGATGGCGGTCATGCGACGACCGCTGGTGTGGGTGTTTGGGGCGATGGCGGCGGTGAGCTGTGCGCGGCCGGTGACGACGCGGACGCCGGACCCGGTGACGCGGCCGGCGACGCGGCCGGCGCCTGACCCGGCGCTGGTGGCGGTGGCCGACGCGGTCGATCCTGGCCCGCAGGCGCCGTTGCTCTCGGCGATCCCCGAGGCGCTGCGTGGCACGCTGGAGGCGAGCCTCGGGGCGACGCCGGATCACGAAGTCGCGACGCGGGAGATCCGCGAGGCGCTGACAAACTGGGACAAGCTGGGGACCAGCCTCGATCAGCTGCCGGCGCGGCTGCTGGTGCTGGGACGCGGGCTGGTGCTGGCCGAGCGGGCGGTGGCCGCGGGGGCCGACGACGCGGAGCTGTTGCTGGCGCTGGCGCGGGCGTACCGGATCCTCGACATGCCGTTTTTGTCGACGCAGCAGGGGATGTTCCAGCAGATGCTCGGGGTGGTCGCGCAGATGGCCCAGGCTAACGGGGTGAAGCCCGGCGAGCTCGACGTGGCGGCGCTGGTGCCTGTCCTCAAGGACATGTTCGCACGGGCGGCGCCGCTGCACCGCCGGACCGCGGCGGAGTTCCTGCGGCGCTACAGCGACCATCCGGAGGCGCCGCGGGTGCTGGCGGGGCTGGCCGACGACGCGCTGCGGCGCGAGGACTACACGCAGGCGCTGGCGTGGCGGCAGATGGCGGTGAAGCGGCTGGGGACGAAGGCGACGGCGAGCGAGCAGCTGGAGCTGGCGCGCACGTGTTACCGCGGGCTGGACCTGGCGTGTGGGGACGCGGCGCTGGCGAGCGGTCGGGTGTTCGCGGGTGATGCGAAGGCGACGGCGGAGCACGACAAGCGGGTCGCGTGGACGGTAAAGACGGGGGAGCAGGCGCGGCGGGTGAACGCACTCGCGGGCGAGGCGGGGCTGGTGGGGTCGCTCGAGCGCGGGCACCTGCTGATCCACCTTGAGCGCAACGCGGAGGCGCAGGCGCTGTTCGAGGCGCTGCGGAACGGCAACCCGGGCGACGCGCGGCCGTATGCGGGTCTGGCGAAGCTGGCGGTGCAGCGCGGCGGCGACTTCAAGGGGGCGGCGCAGCAGGTCGAGCGCGGCAAGGGGTTGGCGAACAAGGACCGCGATTACTACGAGGTGGCGCTCGGGACGGTGGGGGTGAACTTCCTGTACGAGGCGCTGCCGCAGATCGCGGGGGGCAACAAGGCGGTCGACCAGCTGGCGACGCAGATGCTGGTCGACCTGCGCAGCTACGCGGAGGGGTTTCGCAGCTTCGACCCGGCGCGGGCGGCGGTGGTGGAGCTGATCGTCACGGCGGTGCAGGGGATCTTGCCGGGGGCGCTGAAGGGCGACACGGAAGCGGCGCTGCAGCTGCTACGCGGGCTGCCGGCGCGGGTCGAGCCCTTGCTGGCGAAGTACCCGGACTCGCCGGACGTGCGGCGCATGGTCGAGCTGGCGGCCCACTTTGAGGCGAACGCGGACCGGGCGCTGAAGTGGGTGAGCGCGCCGCTGCCACCGGCGCTGGCGAAGGACGCGGCCTTGCAGCGCTCGCGTGTGAATGGGTGGATGGATCTGATGCTGGCGTGGGAGCGTGCGGACCAGCTGCCAGCGCTGGCGGAGGCGATCCAGGCCTTGCCGGAGACGCCGGGCGATAGCCAGCGCAAGCGGCTGTTGGCGGCGCTGCTGATGCTGAAGTTCAACAGCAGCAACGACCGGGCGGCGGGTGAGCAGGCGGCGACGCTCTACGCCGAGCTGAAGGGTGAAGGGACGGCGGAGCAGCGTGCGGCGGCGATCAACAACGAGGGGGTGATGCGGGCGTCGCTCGGCGATTTACAGAAGGGGATCGAGCTGCTCAGTCAGGCGGCGGAGCTCGAGGAGGCGTCGAAGCCGGCGATCCTCAACATGGCGGCGGTGGTGTTGACGGTGGAGGGGGCGCAGCGTCCGGAGCTGGGCGAGGCGTTTGCGATCGTGGCGCGCGACGGGAAGACCGCGGCGTTGCGGCTGCAGGCGGCGGCGTGGAAGTTCGTGCAGGCGCAACGAGGCATGGGCGACGTGGAGCAGACGCGGGCGGAGTTTTTGGCGGCGCTGGCGAGCGAGCGCAAGGGCGACTTCCGCGGGATCACGCCGCTCGGGCGCTGGGGGGCGATCACCACGGGGAGCTTCCAGGTGAGCTTCTACTACTCGCTGGCCGAGGGGTTTCAGATCCGCAACGAGCTGGGCTCGATGCTGTGGTTGGTCGTGCCCTCGCCGGCGGTGGACATGCTGCTCAAGCCCGAGGTGAAGCCGCCGAGCGGCAAGCCGCGGAAGGCCAGGTGAGATGGGGAAGGTGCACCACCTGGGGCGTTCGGTCGCGCGGATCGGGACGGCGTCGTACGGGTGGATCGCGCTGCTGCGGATGATCGAGGGCTGCGCGCGCGGGTGGGGGGTCCGGTTTCGTGATGTGCGGGCGGCGCTCGAGCGCGAGGTGCCGCTCGGGGCCAGGCCCGACATCCAGACGATCCACCGGGCGGCGGCGCGGCTGCTGGCGGCGCATGAGCGGCGGCTGGCGCTGCGCCAGCTGTGGGTCGCGGCGCGGCGGCGCGAGAAGCAGGCCGGCAACCGCAACGCGACGAAGCAGCGCGAGCTGCTCGCGCTCGAGGCGAGGGTGGCCCAGCAGCCGATCGTGTACGTCGGCTGCTGGGGCTGGAAGCGCAGGGCTCAGCTCGGGTCGGGTGCGGGGGTCTCGGGGCCGCTGGGCGGGAGCTCGGGCTTGGTGATGTAGGTCGGGTCGACCATGGCGCCGTCGAGGCTGGTGAGGAAGGCCGTGAGGTACTTGCGCTCGTCGTCGTCGAGGCTGCCCTTGGCCAGCTGGTAGGTGGCCATGACGTTCAGGACGTCGTCGAGGGTGGCGGCGGAGCCGTCGTGCAGGTAGGGCGCCGTCTTGGTGATGTTGCGCAGGGAGGGGACCTTGAAGACGAACTTGTCCTCGGGGTTCTTGGTGATCTTGAAGCGGCCCTCGTCCTTGGTCTCGTAGGCCTTCACCGAGCCGAGCTTTTGGTACATGGTGCCGCCGATCGCCGGGCCGGTGTGGCAGCTGATGCAGTTGAGCTCGATGAAGAGCTCGAGGCCGCGGAGGGCGTCGCCGTTCATCGCGGTCATCTTGCCGGCGAGGAACTCGTCGAAGGGGCCGGGGGTCATGAGGCCGCGCTCGAAGGAGCCGATCGCGCGGCCGAGGTTCTCGAGGCTGACGGGCTCGGCGTCGCCGGGGAAGGCGGCCTTGAAGGCGTCGACGTAGCCGGGGATCGACTTGAGGGTGCGCAGGACGTAGCCGGCGTCGGGCATCGCCATCTCGATCGGGTTGGTGATCGGCATCTGCGCCTGGTCCTCGACGGTGGCGGCGCGGCCGTCCCAGAACTGGGCGAAGTGGGTGGCGGCGTTGTAGACGGTGGGGCTGTTGCGCTCGCCTCGCTGGCCCTTGTGACCCTTGGAGGTGAGCTCGCTATCGACGCCGAATTTGTCGAGGAGGTGGCAGGTGTTGCAGGAGACGTCGTGGCCCTTGGAGAGGCGGGTGTCGTAGTAGAGCTGACGACCGAGGGCGATCTTCTCCGGGGTGGTGGGGTTGGCGGCCGACTCGGCGCGGGCGGGCAGCGGCGAGAAGTACTTCTTGGCGGCGTCGAGCACCGTGGCGGCGGACGGGGCGGGCCGGCTGGGTTTCTTCTTGGCGGCGGCCTTGCTGGCGTCGGGCGCTGCGGCGGCGGTCTTGTTGGCGTCAGCCTTGGGGGTGTCACCGCCGCCGCAGGCCAGCGGGAGGGCCGCGAGGGCGAGGACGAGGCGCAAGGCCGGGGTGGAGTGGTTGGCGCGCGGAACCGTGGAACAGGGGTTGCTGCGTGGCATGGCTTGCTCGGGGCGTGATCTGGGCTCGGGGTGGCGCCGCGTGTGCTTGCACGCCTGCGAGCCGCGAGCGACGATACCCCACCGTGAACCATCTCGTCCGCCTTTCCAGTCCTGCGACCCTTTGTCTGCTCACGCTTCTGGCGGCCGGCTGCGGCGAGCCGGGCGCGTCGGTGCCGATCCACGACCGGCTGTGGGTGACGGCGGTGCCGAAGAAGCCGCGCGACGACGTGAGCGCCTTTCTCATCGTCAAGGCGTCGGAGTCGCAGCAGTACGGGTTCCTATTTAAAGGGTCGCTGCTGCGCGGCAAGTACGACACCTTCCAGTGGGCGCCGGATGGCGACGAGCGGGCCCGGTTGACGACCGTGCAGGACGGCAAGGTGCACAAGATTCGCACCGCGACCTGCGAGCCCGACGCGGGCTTTCAGTACTGTGTGGAGATGCACGGGGACCCGCAGGGGACGGTGCGCTACCAGTCGCGCAAGCGCTGGGGCATGGGTCGGCCGAAGGCCAAGCTGCTCGGCTTCGACCTGGCCGGTGAGCTGCAGGCGCTGGCCGCCGAGGACGGCGAGCTGGCGACGGCGCTGGCCGAGCTGACGGTCGCGGCGGGCGGCGAGACGCCCTGAGCGTTTGGACATGTCCGAAGCGACCTGTCCCGGGGGCCAGACGCGGTGAGTGAGGTCGACGCGCTGCTCGAGCGGCTGGTCGCGCAGTTCGCGGGGCCGTACGACTTCTTGCGCGAG
Organism: Nannocystis sp.; assembly: GCA_044228605.1. GTDB lineage: Bacteria > Myxococcota_A > Polyangia > Nannocystales > Nannocystaceae > Nannocystis. Next base: position 9,844 of record JBGAUO010000115.1, read on the forward strand.
TTGGTGCAGAACGCGATGGACGCGGGCAGCGACCGGGCCGAGGTGGTGCTGGAGACGCACACGGAGGTGGGCGGTGAGGCGGACGAGGTTGTGTATGAGCTGCGGGTGAGCGACGCGGGCTGCGGGATGGACGAGGCGGTGATCGACGGCGGGTTGACGCGGCTGTTTGCGTCGTCGAAGGCGGACGACCGGACGATGGCGGGGGGCTACGGGGTCGGGTTTGTCAGCGTGTTCGCGTGGGAGCCGGAGGCCGTGGTGGTGCACACGGGGCGGGCCGGGGAGGCGTGGGAGCTGGTGTTTTATCCGGACCGGCGCTTCGAGAAGCTGCGGCTGGGGGAGCCGGTGGAGGGGACGACGGTGACGCTGCTGCGGCGCGGGCGGGCGAGCGAGCGGCCGGCGATCGCGGAGGCGGTGCGCGACAGCTTGTGGCGGTGGTGTCGCTACTGTCGGCTCGAGCTGAGCTTCGAGGACGTGGCGAGCGGGGAGGCGCCGGAGCTGATCCAGGACAGCCCGGCGCCGGCGGATTCGCCGTTGACGATCTCGGAGACGCAGGGGGATACGACCGTGCATGTCGCGTTCGCGGTGCCGCCGTCGGCGACGCTGCTGCGGCGCGGGCTGGTGCTGGCGGAGGGCGGGGCGGCGGAGCTGCTCGGGCCGCTGCTGCCGGCGCTCGGGCGGACTTGCGAGCACGTGCAGGTGTGGATCGACTCGCCGCTGCTGCGGACGACGATCGCGCGCGACAAGGTGGTGGACGACGCGGGGCAGCGCAGCGTGCTGGCGCGGGCGGCGACGGCGGTGACGAGCTTGCGGGCGCGGCTGGTGGCGGCGCTGGTGGCTGCGGCGGGCGAGGCCGGGGCGTGGACGCGGGGGCGGCACGACCACTACGCGCACTTGCACGCGCACTTGCAGCGCGAGCTGGTCGCGCTGGGGGCGACGGTCCGGGAGCAGGCGGTGCTGCGGGACGTGGCGAGCGAGCAGGCGCTGTCACCGGCGACGTTGGCGGCGCGGCTGCGCGGGCGGCCGGTGTTGACCCACGACCCGGACGACGAGGCGGGTGAGCTGCTGGCGGCGGCCGGGCGCGCGGGGTATCCGGTGCTGGCGGCCGAGGCGGGGGACTTCGGGTGGGTGACGGAGCTGCTGGGGATCTCCGCGGGGCGGGTGTTGCCGGTGCGACGGGCGCTGTTTCTTGAGCGTGGCGATGCGGCGGCGGAGGGGCTGCGGGCGGCGGTGGAGCGGGGCTTGCTGGCGGCTGGGGTGGTGGTGCAGGTGCGCATCGCGGCGGCGCAGGCCGGGTCGACGGGGCGGCCGGGGTTGGTGGGTTTGGAGGTCTCGCGCGAGGGGGACGCGGCGCTGGTGGTGTATGCGCCGGGGCCGTGGGTGGAGTCGGCGTGGAAGGCGGGGACGGTGTGGGTCGAGGACGGGCTATTGCTGCGGGCGGCGCTCAAGGCGTTTGTCGGCGCGCCGCGGACGGCCGCGCTGACCCTGGCCTGCGCGGTGGCGGCGGCGCTCGGGCGGGCGGGCAGCGAGGCGGGGGAGATCGCGGAGGGGCTGGCGGACCTGTCCGTGGGGACAGCTTAGTTCGCGGAGGGGCTCGGCGGACCTGTCTGTGGGGACAGCTTAGTTCGGGGGTGGGCTCGGCGGCGCGGGTTGGGTCGGCACGCGCGAACCGGCGGCGTGGCGGGCCTTCAGGCGTTCGGTCCGCGATGCGTAGAGGGGCTTGATTCGGAACGAGATGCCGCCGCCGAGGTACCAGCTCGAGTTTGGCTCCCTCAAGTTGTCGCCGACGCGAATGTCGATGAGGATCTCGGGGGTCGGGTAGAAGTAGATGCCGTAGGTTTGAAACCCGACGGTCCGGTCCGCCTTGATGGGCTCGAGCGGGCGGGCGAACATCCCCAGTTCGGTGTGGATACCCACGTATCTGTGGAGGTGCCAGTAGATCGACACGCTCTGCCAGACCTCGAGGAATCCTGCGTTGGGCCCTGCTCCGAAGGTCAATCGATTGGGCGCCCCGGAGACGCCGGTGCTGCCGCGGAACGCGATCCATTTGCGTACCTGCCAGCCGTAGACCCATCCGAGCTCGGGGATGATGAGGTGTCCGCCGTCCTTCTGTAAGCCGTTGGCGAAGTTGACGACCGGGACCAGGGTGTGCCCCGGCCACCAGCCTTTTTGCCGGAAGACCTCGGCCTTGAGGCCGACGTAGTGTTCGCCGATCAGGCGCAGCTCCCCGTTGCTGTTGTCCTTCACGACGCCCGGGGTCGCCTTGAGGCGCAGCTCGACACGATCGTGCAAGCCATAACGAACGAGCACTTCGGGCGCGGTGTGGGTCAAGGTCGTGGTCTTGAAGCTGCCCTCGGCCTTGGCGAAGTTGTAGCCGGTCTCGATATATGTGACGCGGTGTCCGACCGTGGGGAGAGCGTCGGTAAAGTCAGGGCGGTCGGTGTTGATGAGCGTCAATGCGTCCCAGGGCGTGGGGACGTTGCTCTGAAACATGTTGGCGCGGTCGCGCCCGACGAAGCCGACCCCGGCGAGGCGGCGTTGACGACGTGATTTGCGCGACTCCTGGGTGTCGGGCTCGCTCCTGCGTGCCTCGATCGCTGCGGGTGTGCTGGTCGGCGTCGGGCTGGTCGGAGAGGTTGGTCGGGCGGGGCTCGCGGGCGCCTGGCCGCTGGAGGGGCTGGCGGTCGGGGTGGGGGTCGCGAGGCTGCCTTGTTCGGCGGGGGTGGCGACGGGCGGCGACTGGACCGCGGCGAAGGCGAGGATCGCGACAAAAAACATGCGCAGCGGGTTTATCAGAAGACGGAACGTGGATCAGCATCGTCTTCGCCGGGCCGGTGGCTGAAAGACGACCTTCGCCGGGTCGTGCTAAGGTGCGACACCTGGCGTGCCAATGTGTCCTGAGAGACATGTGAGCGTGGATATCGCGCGGCGTCATGCGGGGTCGAGGGGGCAGGTGATCGTGTGCTGAGCGGGGCGGTGACGGCGGCGCTGGGGCGGGTGCGGCGGGGTGCGGCGGACGGGCAGGCGCGGCACGGTTTCACGGTCGCGCGGACCGAGGCGCTGCTGCGGCTGCGGGACGTGCCGCGGGCGCCGTGGGCGTGGACGCTGGGGCTCGTGCGAGCGGCGCGGATGCTGGCGACGGGCGGGCGGGCGGTCGTGGAGGCGAGGGAGGAGGGGGACGAGCGGGTGGTCACGCTGCGCTTCGAGGTCGCGGGCTGCGATCTGGCGGGGGCGGAGCTGCGGGGTGTGTTGCACGCGACGGTGGGCGGCGAGGAGGAGCGCGGCGAGGAGCGCTGGCGGAAGTGGCGGGCCGAGGTGGGTGCGGCGATCAACGCCGGGCTGGCGAGCGGGCCGCGTTCGATCGCGGTGCGCACGGCGACGGACGGGCGCGCGTATGTCCGAAGGGACAGCCAGGTCGTCGGGCAAGATCCCTACGGCGAGCAGCCGGACGGGGGGCGCTGTGCGGCGCAGTGTTTCGAGGTGGTGCTGCGCGAGGCGAGGCCGGGGGCGGGGCGGCGGCTCGCGGCCTGGCTGGCGCGGCAGACCGGGGCGGTGGCGCAGGTCGAGGGGTTGTGGCGCGAGGCGTTGTTCCTCGCGCCGGGGCCGATGGGGGTTGTGGCGCTGGGTGATGGGTTGCCGGGGACGCGGGTGGTGCTGGGCGAGCAAGCGGTGTGGGGGTCGGCGGCGGAGCTCGGCGGGCCGTGGCTGGTGCGTTCGGGGGTGCGGGCGCTGTCGTTGGCGCCGGCGCTGGCCGTGGCCGGGCTGGCGGCGGGCGAGCTGGCGGGGTGGGTGGAGTGTCCGTCGCTGCGGCTGACGGCGGACGAGGCGGGGGTGGTGCAGGACGGGGCGTGGGAGCTGCTGGTGGCGTGGTTGCTCGACGCGCGGGCGCACGCGGTGGTGGCGACGCCGGGTGGGCCGTTGACGCAGGTCGTGTGGGCGCCGCCCGAGCAGGTGCGGCTGGCGTCGGGGCGGGTGGTCGATGTCGCGGTGATGCAGCAGGCGGCGCGGGCGGGTCGCGATTTTTTGTATGTGTGGCGGCATCAGGAGAAGTTGGTCCCGCCGGCGATGCAGCCGCGGACGCATGTGTTGTGGCCGTCGGAGCTGGCGGCGCTGCGGGAGCGGGTGCCGGAGCTGCGGCCGGTGCCGGTGCGGGCGCTGGGTGATGCGCCGCAGGTGGAGCGGGTCGACCTGACGAGCTTGATGCAGGGTTCGTTGCCGCCGGTGGTGGTCGAGCTGGCTGCGGCGACGGCGACGACGCAGGGTGGGGCGCGGGTCGAGCTGCAGCTGCGAGCCTTTGTGCACCGGTTTCCGACGGCGACGCAGGGCGCGACGGTGTTGCTCGCGTACGGGCGCAAGCTGGCCAACGTGCGCGAGTCGGCGCGGGTGGTGCCGGGGGTGACGCTGGTGTGTGAGCTGCAAGGTGCCGAGATGGACGCGCTGCGCGGTGAGGCGCCGCTGCTGCAGATGCTCGCGGATCGCTGCCGGGAGGCGGCGGAGCGGGCGATGCCGATGTTGCTCGCGCAGGGGATGGCGCATGAGACCGCGTGGGAGGTGCCGCTGGTGCGTGCGCGGGCCGAGGGGCTGACGGGGGCGGCGCTGGGGCTGCGTTACCGCGAGGACGAGGACGGGCCGCGGCTGGCGTGGGAGGAGTCGCCGCTGCTCGGGCTGGTGGTGGGGCGCGAGGGGTCGGCGGCGGTGACCTTGCTGCAGGCGCTCGAGCGCTGTCGTGAGGTCGGGGGGATCGTCGTGGAAGATCCGCGGCAGGCGTGGCCGGGCTGGTCGTCGCGCGAGGCCGGACCGGGGCCGTGGGTGTTGACGGTCGAGGGGCGCGGGCTGGTGGCGCGGGTGATCGGCAAGGATGTCCTTTGGGACATGCCGACGCTGCCCGAGATGCATGCGCGGCCGGGGGCCGGGCGTGGTGGCATGACCCTGGCCGCGGCGGAGGTCGCACGGCTGTCCCAAAAGCCAGACGATGAGTCGCGGCGGGCGGCGCTGCTGGCCCACTTGCTCGGCGGGCGGGCGATCGGCCGCGCCGACGAGGTGCTGACCGAGCTGCCGCTGCTGCGGCGCTTCGATCCGCGGGCGCTGACACCTGTCCGAAAGGTCAGCTTGGCACAGGCGCTGGCCGAGGCGCCGCGGCCGGGGCTCTTGCCGACGGGGGCGGTGACGCGGGAGCTCGGCGAGGCGGCGCTGCTGGTGACGCCGGGGGAGGCGTGGCTGCTGCGCAGGGAGGGGTTTGTGGCGTCGGGTCGGCCGACGGCGGGTGCGGCGGCGCCGAGCGCTGCGCCGACGCAGGCGCGGCCGCAGGCGCCGCAGTTGGTGTTGCTCGACTGGGTGTCGACGCAGGCGCCGCCGCACGAGGTGAGGCCCATGCCGCAGGTCATCG
>JBGAUO010000116.1:0-14990 GCA_044228605.1 Nannocystis sp.
TGGGTGCGCGGCTGGACGACGCCCTCGCCGGGGCCGAGGTCGCGGGCGTCGAGCACTGTGTCGGCGACGGCGGCGTCGCGGATCGCCGACTCGGCCCGCTGGCGGAGCTTCTTGAGGCTGTGGGCGATCGCCGGGTTGTGCCGGGCGGCTTCGACGAGGAACTCACTCATGGCGCCGCTGGGACTGTGGCACAGCTTCGCCACGTGGTGTGCGGCCGGAGGGCACGGGTCCGCGGTGCGGGTGGCGTGAGGTTGGCGCCGATGCGGCGCGTGTTCGCGCTGTGGCTGTCAGAGGCGAGCCTGCGTACGCCGGCCGCCGCCGAGGAGGCCCGAATAGACGGTCGGCGCGGCGAGGCCGAGCCAGGGGTCGCTGCGTGGGGTCAGGAACAGCTCGCCGTAGACGCGCTGGTTGAGGGGAGAGAGCTCGATCGTGGTCTGGGCCTCGGCGAACCAGCCGTGGATCCGCCGGTGCAGGTCGAACTCGTTGCGCACGGTGTCGAGGGCGATGGCGCGGCGCAGCTCTCCCAGGGCCAGCTCGAAGTCGGCGGCGTCGCGGTTGGCGTCGCCCGAGCGCCACTGTTGCTTGCGCATGAGGGCGAGGCTGCCGGGTGAGAGCGCGACCTCGGCGAGGCGGCGCTCGGCGAGGCGGGTCCACAGCTGCTCGTCGCTGAGCGAGTCGACGTCCTCACCGAGCGCGCCGAGCATGGGGATCTCGATCCTCGACTTGGAGATGGCGATGGGGGCGGCGCGACCGGCCCGCGGTGCGGCCTCGAGGCGACCGTCGGCGGTGATGCTGCGGGGGGGTTGGCCGATGGCGGCGAGGTCCTGGTCGAAGCGCTGCTGGAGGTCGATCATGCGGGCGGCGTGGTGCGAGCGGAGGGCGGCCACGCGGGCGGCGGGGGCCAGGCCGGCGCTGCTGCGGGCGATCTGGGCGGCGCGCTGGAGGTCGGCGATGAAGACCCGCGGGGTGGTCAGGCCGGGCAGGACGTCGACGGGGTGGCCGTCGCTGTCGAGCACGTAGTGGGCGCTGTTGCCGGTGATGGTGCTCTCGATGCTGCGACCGTCGCCGAAGTCGATGGTGATCTTCGGGGCCGGGCGCTCGCTCTGCCAGTGCAGCACGAACTCGCCGCGCAGGAGGGCGGCGACGGCGGGGTCGGGGTAGAGGAGGGCGCGGAAGAAGCGGCTGTTGGCGCAGCTGAGCTCGTCGCGCAGGTCGCCGAGCAGGCGCAGGGAGAGGATCGGCTTGCCGCTGGCGCGCGCGGCGGCCGTGGCGAGCTCGAGGTCGGTGTACCAGTAGAGGCCGGCGGGGGCGCAGTCCTTTTGGGCGCAGATCTCGTCGAGGGTGTCGAGGAGCTGCAGCGCCGCGGCGCTCGGAGCTGTCCCGGAGGACAGGCCGAGCATGCGCGCGAGGACGCCGGCGTCGGCGGGATCGGCGGGGCGCTGGGCGGCCGCGATGGCGTCGGCGTGCAGCTCGCTGAAGGCGGCGAGGCCGGCGGGGCCGGCGTCGCGCAGGCGCTTGCGGGCGACGCTGGCGACGTGCGGGTCGGCGGTGGTGGCGAGGGCGGCGAGGGTGCGAAGCTCGTGGATGCTGGCCAGCATCGCGTCGGTGATCGCGGTCATGTCCGTGTCGATGTGGGCGGCCTGCGCCGGCCCCGAGGCGCCGCAGAGGATCGCGCCGATCGTCATCACCCGTGCCCACAGCTTGTTGTGCTTCGTCATTGGTTCGCCGCCTTCGTGTTGCCTGTCGACGAGCAGTGTCGCCAAAGGCTGCGAGGGCGCCGGTCAAGGCTGTGTAAAATGCGACGGCCCGCGCGCGCGCGCTCGCGGGCCGGGAGGCGGGGCGCGGGCGCGTCAGGGCGTCGGCGCGGCGGTGGCGGTGGCCACGGCGGGCGTGGTGGTGTCGGGGACGGTGACCGTGCCGGGCTTGGTGACGGGGGTCGACTGGGGTGGCGGCTGAGGACCGCCGCAGATCTTCGAGCCGACCTTGCAGCCGCGGACCTTGAGGGCATCGATCATCTCGGGGATGCGCGGGCTGTACTGGCCGGCGACCTCGCGGCCGCCGGCGACCTGGAGGACGACCTTGTACTTGTCGGTGACGACCAGGACGATCGAGTAGAACTTGGGGATCTCGGTGTCGTAGGTCGCGTAGTCGAAGTCGAAGCGGGTGCCGGTCTGGCCGTTGCCGGTCTTGACGGCGGACTGGGCCTTGAGCACGTAGCCGCGGGTGCCGAGCTTCTTGACGAGGTCGGCGCCCCAGAAGGCGAGGGTGCCGCCCTTGACGTTGTCGAAGCGGCGCACGCTGAGGCCGACGTTGTCCTGGGCCTTCATGCGGGTCTCGTAGCTGTGCTCGTTGACGACGGCGAAGCCGGCGGGCGGTTCGATCTTGTAGGCGGCGCAGCCGGGGAGGATCGCGGCGGCGAGGAGCAGGGCGGTGAGGTTTTGGGTATTCATGTCAGTTCCACTCCGTCGCTTCGACGCCGAGGCCATCGACCCAGGGGAAGGGGTCGTTGCTCGAGGGGATGGTGTTCTGCGGGCCGCGCTGGCTCATGCGGACGGTCAGGGTGCTAAAGCCGATCAGGCTCTCGAGCATGCGCAGGCGGCCCATCGCCTGCTCGAGCTCCATGGTGATGCGGTCGACGGACTCGCGGACCTTGAGCGCCTCGTCGACGTTGCGGGCCTGCTTGAGCAGGACCAGGAGCTGCTGCTGGGTCTCGCGCAGGACGCGGATGCGGGTCGTGAGGTCGACGTACTCCTCGGAGACGTCGCGGGCCTGGAGGGTGCGGGCCTCGACGACGCCGAGGTGAGCGAGCTCGTCCATGACGCCGCGCAGCGCGGGGGCGGGGATCCGCAGCACGTAGTAGCCCTGCGACAGGTTTTGCACGTAGCCGCCGACGGCGAGGGTCAGGGCCTCGGCGCGCTGCATGGCGTCCTCGAGCTTGTAGACCGAGAGCTGCAGCTCGGCGGTGTAGATGATCTGGCGGGCGAACTGCTTCTTGGGGTCGCTGTCCTCGGGCTTTTGTTCGCCGTCGCGGACCTCGGTGGGTTTGGGTTTGGGCTCGGGGATGCGGGTGTCGGGCGGGGTGGCGCCGCCGGCGGGGCGGGCGGGCGCGGCGGCGACGGTGGTCGGCTCGCTGCGGTAGGCGTCGCTCGACTCGTCGTAGTCGGCCATGGCCTTCTTGTCGCTCTCACCGCCGTAGCTGGGCGAGGGCGCGGGCGGGGCTTCGGCCATGTCGGCGCCGCCGCTGCCGCTGTAGGATTCGGGGTAGGCGGCGGCGGTGGAGGCGGGGGAGCGCTTGGCGCAACCTGGCGCGAGGCCGAGGAGGGCGGAGCACAGCAGCGTGAGGGACAGTCGCGACATCGGCGGGGCCTTTTGTGCGGAGGAGGAGAGTGCAGCGGATTGCAGGCCTGGCCCAAACGCGGGGGCCCGGGGCGAGCTTACACGGCCTTGCGAGGATGCGTTGTGGTGGCGGATACTCGGCGCATGCGGAGCTACGCGAGGCGGCTTTGGCTGGCGCTGCTGCTGGGGGCGAGCGCGGTGCCGGCGGTGGCGTGCGAGGGCGGCGAGCAGGCGATCACACCCGGCGAGGCGTGGCCGGTGGGGTTGCCGAAGCCGGTCGATGTGGCCGAGGCGCAGGCGCACGCGGCCAAGGGGGCGGTCTGGACCGACCGCCAGGTGCGGCAGTTCTATCTCGAGCGGGTCGCTGCGATCGCGGGGGCCGACCAGGCGTTGCAGGCGGCGGGGTCGTCGATGGAGGCGCGGGCGCGGGCGGCCTACGAGGCGCGGCACACCGCGCGGGTGATCGCCCGGGCGATGATGCAGGACGCTGCGGCGGTGGAGGCCCTGCGGGCGCGCGATCGTGAGAAGTACGGCACGCCGGACGGGCCGAGTTACACGTACCTGGTCGAGCGGGCGCAGCAGAAGGGGCTCGAGGGCGACGCGGTGTATCAGTCGATCATCGACAGCGCGCAGCGCACGGACGCGGCGACCAACCGCAGCATGGGGTTTTAGCGATGGGCTGGAGGATCGTCGAGCGGCGGCTCGGGAAGGCCGGGGGTGAGAAGCAGCGGACGGGCCGTCAGCGCGAGTGGGACCGCAAGTACGGCGAGGACGTGTGGGCGATCGGGTACGTGATGGACGGCGAGTTTGTGCGCCAGGACGCGGCGCTCGAGTCGGTGTACTACCGCAGCTACGAGCTGCACTTCGCCGAGCACCCGGAGGACCTGGCGACGTTGATCGAGCTGGCGCGGGTGCTGCGTAATCCGCACGCGGAGGCGACCACCGGGGTCGACCTGCAGGTGCCGGCGATCCTCGATTATTTGCAGCGGCACGGGCTGACGCTGCGGGGGCGCGAGGTGGTCGACATCGGCACCTGGCACGGGGTGGCGTCGCACCCGATCAGCGTGCGCCTGAGTCCGTTGACGATCCGCTGCGCCGCCGATCCCGAGCGCTCGCTCGAGCAGTTCTGGCAGGAGCGCAAGGTGCTCGCGGTGTGGGACGACGCGTGAGGTTCAGGGCTGCGGCGACTTTGGCGTGTCGGCGTGGGTGGTGCCGCCGACCTCGTCGGCGGCGCCAAAGATCGGCTCGAGCACGCGGCGTAGCGGCTCGTAGAGGCGCTCGAAGAAGCGGGTGCGGGCGAGGATCGGGTTTAGCCAGCCGCTGGTGATGCAGTAGTAGGTGTTGAAGGGCGGGGTGTGGTGGCGCTGGTGGTGCTCGGGGCCGAGGATGAGGCCGGAGCGCTGGAGGGCGCGGACGATCCGCGGCGGGTCGTCGAGGTGGGCCCAGCTGTGGAACTGGTTGGTGAGGAAGATGCCAAACAGGAACATGCCGACGTAGGCGCCGATGAACAGGGTCAGCAGGTTGGCGCTGATCGGGACCAGGAAGTAGGTGATGAGCAGGAAGGGCAGGCTCATCGCGCAGTTGGCCCCGTTGACCTCGAGGAAGTCGTGGCGGGTGATCGCCTTGGGGTCGATGTGGTGCTCGCGGAAGGGCCTGATGAAGACCGGGCCGACGAAGGGTTTGCTGGTCGAGCCGTAGTTGTCGGCGAGGAAGTGGAACACGCCGGAGGCGAAGTCGGCGGTGAGGTAGCCGCCGATGAACGAGAGCGGCAGCAGCCAGCCGGCGTGGGCGCCAGCGTCGAGGGCGATGAAGCCGCGCCAGACCTCGCGGGCGAGCAGGTACTCGAGGGCGAAGAAGGCGAGCATGCTGCTGGCGTCGACCAGTCGCATGTAGAGGGAGCCGCTCATGTCGAGCTTGGCCGCGTCCGCGGCGGTGTGCGGGGCGGCGTGCATCCGGGGGCTGACGGGATCTGCGCTGGACATCGGGCGACCGGGCGGCGGGATTATACGAGCGCCGTGTGGCGACGAGATCATCGGCGTGGGCGGGTGCAGCGGCAATTTTTTGCGCCCGGGTGGGTGCGCAGGGGCTCGCGCACTGGCGCGGGCGCGCTCAGGCGGGTGGGGTCGTGGCAGCAGCCACGGCCGCCGCGGTGGGCACTTCGCTGGCGGCCGAGGGTTCCTCGACGACGGCGCGAGGGGCCGGGGCGGGGCCGCCGGAGGAGCGCCAGTCCTTGCCGACGATGAGGCGGGCGCCGCGGCTGAAGGCGAAGTAGTTCCAGCCCCAATTGAGCACGACCTCGAGGCGGTTCTTGAAGCCGATGAGGTAGAGGATGTGGACCAGCAGCCAGGCCAGCCAGGCGAAGAAGCCGGCGAACTTGAAGCGGCCGAATTCGACGATGGCGCGGCGGCGGCCGATCGTGGCCATCTGGCCCTTGTCCGTGTATTGGAACGGCTCGCGTGGTTTGCCCTTGAGCTCGCGCAGGAGGTTGCGGGCGGTGTGTCGGCCCTGCTGCATGGCGACGGGGGCGAGGCCGGGGAGCGGCTTGCCGGCGAAGCTGCCGGTGGTGGCGGTGAAGTTGGCCTGGTCGCCGAGGATAAACACCTCGGGGTGGTCCTTGAGGGAGCAGTCTTGCTCGACGATGATGCGGCCGCCGCGGTCGAGGGGGACGCCGAGGCTCTTGTTGAGCTCGGAGGGGGCGACACCGGCGGCCCACAGGATCGTGGCGGCCTGGACGGACTCCTCGCCGAGGTCGACGCCGTCCCTGTCGACGCGGGTGACCTTGGTGGAGGTCCAGACGGTGACACCGAGGGACTCGAGGTCGGCGGTCGCGCGGTTGGAGAGCTTCTCGTCGAAGGCGGCGAGGATGCGCGGGCCGGCCTCGATGAGGATCACGCGGGTGCGGCGGGGGTCGATGCGGCGAAAGTCGCGCGCGAGGGTGAAGCGGCTGATCTCGCCGAGGGCGCCGGCCAGCTCGACGCCGGTGGGTCCGCCGCCGACGACGACGAAGGTGAGCAGCTTGCGCTGTTTGTCGGGGTCGGTCTCTTTCTCGGCGAGCTCGAAGGCGGTCAGGACGCGGCGCCGGATCTCGGTCGCCTCCTCGAGCGACTTGAGGCCGGGGGCGTAGGTCTCCCACTCGTTGTGGCCGAAGTAGCTCTGGCGGGCGCCGCAGGCGAGGATGAGGTTGTCGTAGGGGATCTCGGCGTCGTCGGTGCGCAGGAGCTTGCGGGCGAGGTCGACGCTGGTGGCGCGGGCGAGCAGCACCCGGGTGTTGCGTTTGCCGCTGAAGATGGTGCGGATCGGGTATGCGATCTCGGCCGGGCTGAGGCCTGCCATGGCGACCTGGTAGAGCAGCGGCTGAAACAGGTGGTGGTTGCGGCGGTCGATGATCGTGACCTCGACGCCCTTGACGCCGGCGAGGATCTGCGCCGCGCACAGTCCGCCAAAGCCTCCGCCGACGATGACGACGTGACGCGGTGTGCTCACCGTGGCGGTTGTGGGCGGGGTCGGCATGGCGGGCGCAGTATATCCGGGCGCCGGGAACAGGCCAGGGAGCGGGGCGCGTGAGCCTTTGCAGCGCTTGACGCGATCTTGTGGCTTCTGTAAACCTTGCGCTCGCATGAGCTCGTCTGAGATCAAGGTGTATCTCCCCGATTGCAGCGGCGTGCGCGTGGTCGAGTGCTCGCCGGCGTCGTGGATGATCCAGCTGGCGCTCGAGGAGAAGGACCTGCCTTACCAGGTGAAGCTGTTGCCGCCGGTCACGGGCAAGGACGCGGGTCGCGAGCTGCTGACGAAGAACCCGCGCGGGACCTTCCCGGTGCTGACCGACGGGGCGATCGTGGTGTTCGAGCCCTTTGCGATCATGGAGTACCTCGAGCACGCGCATCCTGACCCGCCGCTGCTGCCAGGGACCAACGCCCTGCGCGCGCTCGCGCTGACGCGTCTGCACGAGGTGCACAACCTGGCCGAGGTGAGCGAGCGGCTGTTTTCGTATCTGTCGACCACGAAGGGCAAGGACCTCGAGCCGGCGACGGTGTATGCGCTGGCCGACGGGCTGCACGATGAGCTGTTCTTCTGGGAGTACTACTACGGCATGGCCCACTGGGCGGCCGGCTCCGAGCTGACCTTCGCCGACCTCGCGGTGTTTGTGCATCTGGCGACGGCGGTGCACCTGGGGCTGATGCTCGGTGAGTCGTATCCGAACCTGCGGGCGCTGTATCAGCGCATGCGCAACCGGCCGAGTGTCGATCACACGTGGCCGGCGGCGTGGAAGCCGACGCCGTACACGTTCTTGCATCCGGCCGATCCGGACGATCTGTAGCCGCGGGGCGCTGGATCAGGGGGCGGCGTGCAGCTCGCGGACCGCGGCGCGGGCCGTGGTGTTGCGGGGTTGGCCGTCGACGATGAGGCGCAGGGAGTCGACCGCGGGCCAGTGCGGCGGGAGCGGGGCGGCGACGATGCGGGCCTCGGCGTCGGGGATGTCGCCGACGCTCGCGGGCAGCGAGACGGTGTGGCCGGCGCTGGTGAACTCGACGTGTGTGGTGGGGCCGCGGCCGCGCTGGGGCGGGGTGCCGCGGGTGGTCCACCAGGTTGTGTGGCCGTCGGGGTAGAGGGTGCCGACCAGCAGCGGGGCCGCATCGGTGGCGGTCATGTCGGCCATGTCCCAGCTCGAGAGCTCCTTGATGAAGTTGTAGGTCAGGTCCCAGCCGTAGTCGGAGACGAAGCTGTCGCTGCAGTAGGTCATGTAGTCGCGGGCGCCGGTGGGCGAGCGCAGCTGGGTGTCGTGGATGCCGTAGCCCCACACGCCGATGCGGCCGTTGGGGTAGGGGTAGGCGGGGTCGTAGCCGGCCTCGCCGCCGCTGCAGCGGATGTGATAGCGGCCCTGGGTGTGGCCGATCTCGTGGACGAAGGTGTCGCGGGCCTTGGCGCCGCTGCCGAGGAAGCGGCCGGTGGCGATGCGCTGGAAGCCGAGGCCCATGGTGGGGGCGTCGGGGATGCCGTAGGCCTGGCCGAGCAGGCCGGGGGGGTAGCCGTCGCAGGAGAGGATCAGGCCGTACCAGTAGACGTTGGCGGGGGGCTTGTCCTTGGCGCGGCGGATGCCGATCTCGGTGAGGAGCGGGACGAAGGCCTGCTCGGAGGTGCCGATCGAGGCGGTGTACTCCAGCGGCTCGATGACGGTGAGTTCGGCGCGCTCGAGGGCGTTATGCTGCTCCATCCACTGCTGCATGGCGAGCACGTCGGCGTCGGTGATGGTGGGCATGCAGGTCATGCCGTCGAAGACGTGCTTGATGGGGATGAGCTCGACCTTCATGACCATCGGGTTGTCCTCGACGACCAGCTTGCCGCGGCCGGCGAGCGGCAAGATCGGCGGCGGGTCGGAGACCTCGCCTTCGGCGTAGTCGGGGTCGGTCTCGAAGGCCTCGATGCGGTACTCCATGCCGGGGCGGACCAGCTCGGCGGGCAGCTGCCAGCGGAAGGTCCGGTCGAAGTCGCCGTCGTTGCTGGGCCCGGCGACCATCGCCTTGTACTCGTCGATGTGGGTGTCGCCCTCGGGGGTGTAGACGCTGAGGCGGGCGAGCAGCTCGCGCGGGGCGAAGCTGGCGTGGAGGCTCCAGTCGGTGCGCAGGACGGTCTTGCGGCGGCTGATGAGCGGCACGGCGTAGCTCTCGGGCGCGAGCTCGAGGCCGTCGCGGACGATCTCGGTCTGGACGCCCTGGGTCGCGGTCACGCGCGTGAGGCGGATGCCGCGGGCGATCGCGGGCGCGGGCTCGCCGGTGTCCGTGTTGGTGGTCGTGGTGGTCGTGGGGGTGGTGGTCGTGCCGGGGCCGGTCGTTTCGGGGCCGGTGGTGTCGGAGCCTGTCGAGGTTTCGCTCCCGGAGCTTGCGGTCGCGACGGGATCGTCGCCGCAGGCGATCACGCTGAACAAACACACCGGGGTGAGGAGCCCGCACGAGCGCAGGAGCATGGCGGGCCAGGCTATCACGGCGCGGACAACCGGGGTGGTGTCGATCATGGGCGTTCGCAGCTCGCGGCCAGCGAGGGCGGGGGGCGTGATCCGATCGAGATCGCGGGCGGGCTTGCGTCGGCGCTCGTGCCTCGCGTAAAAGGGGGAGGTCGTGAAGCTTATCCGTCGCGTCTCCCTGGGCGTCCGAGAGGGCAACTCCGACAAGGTTTATATCGTCGATCTGTGCGAGGTGAGCCGCGGGAAATTCGTGGTGAACTTCCAGTTCGGTCGCCGCGGGGGGCCTCTGAAGGACGGCACCAAGACCGACACGCCGGTGGCTGAGCCGACGGCGCGGTCGATCTTCGCCAAGCTGGTCGAGGAGAAGACGCGCAAGGGGTACAGCGAGACCTCGGAGGCGGCCGCGGCCGCGAACTCGGCTCCGGTCGCGGGGGGCAGCGCTCCGCCGCCGCCGCCGCGGGCGCGTGGTGGCGGGCGCGAGGCGGCGGTGCTGGCCCGGCTGGGCAACAGCGCGAGCTTTCGCCGGCCGTGGGAGTACGGGCGGGTGGTGTGGCGGGCGGGCGAGATGCGGCTCAAGGCCGCGGTGCCGCTGCTGCTGGCCAAGCTCGGGGGTGGTGATGTGCGCCTCGAGTACAGCCTGTGCTGGGCGCTGGCTCGCTGCGGGGACGCGACGACCTTCGCGGCGCTGGTGAACGCGCGGCGGCAGGTCGGGGCGACGCCGGACCGTGCGCTCGCGGATCTGGCGGCGTTGGTGCCGAAGAGCGCGAAGTCGCCGATGGTGCAGCGGGTGGCGCTGGAGATGCTGCGGGCGTGGGGGGAGCCGCTGCGCGCCGCGGTGGTGCTCGCGGCCCAGCAGGAGCTGCCGCCGGGGCTGCGCTATGCGGCCTCGCAGGGGCCGGCGGAGGCGTTTGCCGAGGTGCTGCTGCGCTCGCTCGCGGCGGGTGAGTCGGCGGCGGTGCTCGAGTCGCTCTATCGTATCGACGACGAGATCGTGCGCCCGGGGCTGCTGGCGGCGCTGCGGACGATCGAGCTCAAGGCGGGCCGCTTTCGCGAGGTGCGGCATATTTTTAAGGTCGCCGAGCTGCGTGGGGATGCCGAGGTGTTCGGCCTGCTGGCGCACCGCTTCGAGAAGACCCCGGGCAACTTCGCCTCGGAGCGCCGCGGCACGCACATCGACGGGCGCTACACGGTCATCTCCACCGAGATCAAGAAGCCTGACAGCCGCCTCGCCTACGGGAGCAAGACGCGGACCTTCATGCGGCGGCGCACGTGGAGCTCGCTCGAGCGCCTGGCCAAGCTCGGCGACGCGTCGGGTTATGCGCGGCTGGCGGTGGGTGTGCTGCTGCCGTTCACCGACGCGGACGCGGCCGAGCCGCGCAGCATGTCGCGTTACGACTACAACAAGCGCAAGCGGGTCCACACCCACTTCGATCGCTTCGCGTCGTTCCTGGCCTTCAACCACATTTTGTTCGGTGAGAGCAGCCGCTACGAGCTCAAGGGCGTGACCCGGACCTGGCGCTGCAAGGGTCGTTACGAGCCGGGGCAGCCGGGGCCGGACACGCGCGAGGAGGCGTTCCCGGCGCTGTGGGATCAGATGCCGGTGGGGCTGCTGCACCTGCTGGCCGAGAGCGCGTGCAAGCCGGTCCACGAGTTCGCGGCGCGGGCGCTGAGGGCCAACAAGGCGTTTTGTGACGAGCTCGACGTCGACACGATCGTGATGCTGCTCGGGCGGCCCTACGAGGTGACGGCGAAGCTCGGCTACGAGCTGGCGCTGGCGCGTTACGACGCGCAAAACCCCGACTTCGAGCTGGTCGGGGCGCTGGCGAATTGTCCGGTCGAGGAGGCGCGTCGCACGGCGCGCAGCTGGATCGACGCCGATCGCATGCGCTTCGCCGGGGCCCGCGACCTGATGGCTGGCATCGTGCTGTCGCCGTGGGCCGATACGCGGGCCTACGCGCGCACGCTGCTGGCGAGTGTGACGATCGCCAACGGGGCCGCGCTGGATATCATCGCCCGGGCGATCGCGGTGATGCTGAGCTTCGCCGACGACGCGGCCAGCGAGCAGCGGGCGCGCGAGGGCGGGGAGACGCTGCTGCGCGCGTTCCCGCGGCCGCTGCGCGGGCTCGGCCTCGATGTGTTGCACGACCTCGTGCACCACCCGCTGGCGGGGGTGCAGACCTTCGCGGCCGACGTGCTGCTGGCCCACGACATCCGCCCGGAGGACCTGCCGGAGGGGCTGATCGTGGCGTTGGCGGTCGAGTCGAAGCACGCCAATGTGCGCAGCCTGGGCGTGCGCCTGTTTGGCAGCCTGCCGGACACGGCGCTGCTCGGGCGGGTGAGTCTGCTGCTGGCCTTCGCGACCTCGGCGCTGGCCGACCAGCGCGGGGCGATCCGCCCGGTGCTGCAGCGGCTCGCGGCGTACCGCAGCTTCGGCGACGCCGTGGTGCCGCCGCTGTTGGTCGTGCTGCTGAGCAAGGAGGAGCACGAGGGGGTGCACAGCTTCGTGCTGGGTCTGCTCAAGAACGACCTCGCGGACTCGCTGGGGGCGGTGAACAAGGACGTGGTGCTGCGGCTGCTGCGCTCGAAGCACGCGCCGGCGCAGGAGCTCGGGGGCATCTTGCTCGGGCGTAACGTCGACCCGGCCTCGCTCGAGGTCGCCGAGGTGGCGAAGCTGGCGAGCCACGAGATCTTGTCGGTGCGCGAGGCCTCGTGGAAGTTCTACCGCGAGAACAAGGCGCGGCTGCTCGCCGACATGGGCGCGGCGATCAAGATCCTCGACGCCAGCTGGGACGACTCGCGCCGGGTCGCGTTCGAGCTGTTTCGCGGCTTCTCGGAGCACGACTTCACGCCCGACGTGCTGGTCGCGGTGTGTGACAGCGTGCGGGCCGACGTGCAGGCGTTTGGGCGCGAGCTGGTGACGCGCTTCTTCCAGGAGGGCCACGGGCACGAGTACCTGCTGCGGCTCAGCGAGCACCCGTCGGCCGACGTGCAGCTGTTTGCGACCAACTACCTCGAGGGTTACGCGGCGGGCTCGCTGGAGCGGCTGCGGGCGCTGGAGCCGTACTTCCTGGGCGTGCTGTCGCGGGTGAACCGCGGGCGGGTGGCCAAGGCGCGGGTGTTCGCGTTCTTGCGGGCCGAGTCGCAGAAGTCGCCGGAGGCGGCGCAGCTGGTGGCGACCTTGATGACCCGGCAGAGCTTGACGATGGCGATCGGCGACAAGGCGGCGAGCATCGAGTCGATGGTGGTGGTGGCGCGGCTGTTCGCCGACACGCCGCTGCCGATCACGATCAAGGAGCCGCCGCTGTGGACCCACGAGGCGCGCAAGCAGCAGAAGGAGGTGCGCGGTGGAGTTTGAGTACCGGTACCACGGGAGCTCCGCGGTCGACTCGAGCGCGCGCGCGACCAACATGTCGTTCGCGCCGGACACGAAGCGCGAGCCGACCTATTTCCGCGGCGAGCTCGAGAAGAGCCTCGAGTTCCGCGAGGCCATCTCGGCGCTGAACGCCGTGGTGGTGTCGGACCTACGCTACAAGCCGAAAGACCGCTCGGTGTATCTGGCGTGGTTGGCCGAGCAGGAGAAGGTCAATTGGCAGCAGGTGGCGCAGCAGCGCAGCCGCAACGCGGCCCAGATCAAGGACCTGCAGGCCGAGCTCGACCGCCTGGTGAAGACCAGCCATACGCGCATGGCGCCGTTTTACGCGGCCAAGAAGCGGTACTTCGATTATCTGTACAAGAAGGACCTCGACGCCTGGTTTGTGCTCGACCCGGTGATCACGGTGCACCCGGACGAGGTGTTCTTCGAGTGTTTTAGCCAGGACGAGTCGACCTACGGGCGCCTGGGTGCCAGCTACGAGGTGTTCAAGAACATCGGCGAGTTCGCCTGTGGGACCACGAACATCGACTACTCGGCGGACCTCTACAATGAGTTCCAGAAGATCCGCCGCTACAAGAACACGATGTTTCAGGTCGACCCCTCGGGATTCGAGGTGCAGACCACCGCCGAGGACACCTTCAAGGAGCTGAAGATCGACCTGCCCGACACCTGGGTGCGCGGGTTCTTGCAGGTCAGCTCGGCGATGACCTTGCCGACGGTGAGCTTCGATCTGCACCCGATGGACGTGCACAATTTGTGCTTTGTCCTCCGGCGCAACAAGGAGAAGAAGGGGCCGCGCAGCCTGCGGTATATCCTCAAGCCCGGGCAGCCGGTCGAGGTGGTGTTCGAGCCGTGGAACCTCAGGGTGAGCTTCCCGCGCTCGCCGTACCTCGGCGACAAGGAGCACGAGATCCGGGTGTGGGGGCGGCGGCGGATCTTCATCCTCGAGCGGCTGATCCAGCTGGCCAAGAAGTTCACCGTGCACCTGCTGGGCACCGGTCTGCCGTCGTTTTACATCGCCGACCTCGGGCACATGAACTTCACGCTCGGGCTGTCGGGGTGGACCGCGAACGACTGGTCGCAGGCCGGCAACTTCGACCTGATGGCGCCGCGCGCCGAGGTCGACGAGTTCACCAAGCGGCGGGTGTTCGACGGGCTGAAGAAGCACTGGGTGGCGAGCAGCGACGATCTGGCGCGCAGCCTCGAGCTCGACCGCGCGGCGGTGCTGGCGGCGCTCGGCATCTACACGCAGGCGGGTCGGGCGATCTACGACCTGAACAAGCAGGTGTACCGGGTGCGCGAGCTCAGCCGCGAGCCGCTGCCGATGAGCAAGCTGCGCTTCTCGAACGAGCGCGAGCAGGCGGCCAATCGTCTGGTCGACGAGAAGGTGGTGTCGCGCGTGACCGCCGAGCAGGGCGTCGCGGGTCTGCGGCTGCGCGGCAAGGTGAAGGACGGCGCCCGCAGCTACGAGCCGGAGCTGACGATCGACGGCGATCAACGGCTCGCCAGCGCCACCTGCACGTGCAATTTCTACACGCAAAATAAACTGTACAAAGGCCCCTGTGAGCATATACTGGCGCTGCGGATCTCGCACCGTCGCACGCAGGGATAAACTCTTTACCGAGGTTTTCCGAACCCCAACGATCCACGATTTTGTCACGACAACGACGAGGGCAAGCCTTGCAACCCGGGCGGCGGATCGCCGTCCTTGTTCCATGCTCATCCACGCTTCACTGGCCCGCTCTTGACTGTGCGGTACATCGGGTAGCAGCGGCTATTCCGGTGTGGCTTCCGAGAAGCGAATGAGCCGCTGCTACCCGGTACCGCTGGAGTTGAGCGGTCCAGTCCTGAGAGCCTTCGAAGGGCCCTCGTCGTTGTCGTGACGCTGTTCGTCCCCGGTCCACCGCAGGTGGTGGCCGGTCCTGCGTGAGAGGTGCTCCCCGCCATGGCTGCTGGTCAACCGTCCACCCGCGAAGCGTTGTACGAGAGGATCCGTAGCTCCTCCAAGGATGAGGTCATCCTCGAGGAGATGGTTCGTCTCGGCTTTTGGCCGGCGAGCGGCAGCGTGCCAGGCGACCCGGCCGACGAGATCCGGCGCCGGGGCGAGCTGCAGCGCCAGCTCGACGAGGAAGTCCTCGATCCGCTGCAGATCCTCCAGCGCCTCGCGCGTCAACCGGACCGAGAAGCTCACCGCGCGATGCCGGGCTTCGCCTTGTCCTTGCGCTGCGCCTGCATGCGCGCCTGCACGCGCGCCTGCACGCGCTTGTGCATGTCCGCCAGGGCTTGGTCGGCGGCGTAGAACTCGCCGGTGCGCCTGGCCTT
>JBGAUO010000117.1:0-14893 GCA_044228605.1 Nannocystis sp.
CTGCTCGCCGTCCCCGATGTCGGCGCCGCCTTCACCATCCCCCTGCTGCCCGGCGCATTGCCCGACGCCCACGCCGAGCGCAAGGCCGCCAAGCCCGACCTCGAGGCGCTGTGCCGCTGGCCCGGCGACGGCCTGCTCGCGCTCGGCTCCGGCTCGGCCGCCGCCCGCCACCGCGCCTGCCTCGTGCGACATGTCCTTGGAGACATGTCTTCGGCGACAGTCGATGTCCTCGACCTCGGCCCCCTGCACGCCGAGCTGGCGCGCCACTTCCCCGCGCTCAACCTCGAGGGCGCGGCGATGATCGACGAGCTGCTGCTCCTCCTCCAGCGAGGCAACAGCCCCGGCACCCACAGCGCGCTCGTCGAGCTCGACCTCGCCGGCGCCGTCGCGGCGACCACCGCGGGACGCCCGTGGACCGGCGCGCTCGTGCAGGCGATCCACCGCTTTGAGCTCGGCGATCGCGGCGGCGCGGCGCTCGGCTTCACCGACGCCTCGCCCCTGCCCGACGGCTCGCTCATCTACATCGCCGCCGCCGAGGCCAGCCCCGACACCTACCGCGACGGCCTCGTCACCGGCGCCGCGATCGGCCGCCTGACCGCAGACAACACCCACCTGTGGCAGACCCCCTTCCCCGCGCCGCTCAAGCTCGAGGGCGTCCACGCCGAGCTGGCCGGCGACAGCTTGCTCGTGTGGCTGGTCAACGACCCCGACGACCGCGACACACCCGCCTCGCTGCTGCACGCCCGCCTCGACGCAAACACCGGCGCCTGGCGCTGATCCAGCCGGCCGCCGTGGACCGCGACCCACTTGCCGCCCGGCCCGCGCGCTGCGATCCTCGGCGCAGGAACGCCCCTGACCAGCCCTCCCACCACCTTCGGCGCTGTCCTCCTGGCCGGCGGCCGCTCCTCGCGGATGGGCCGCCCCAAGCCGTGGCTCGAGTGGCACGGCCGCCCCTTGCTCGCCCACCTGGTCGACCTCGTCGCCTCGGTCTGCAACCACCCGATCGTCGTCGTCGGCGTCGCCGGCCAGGAGCTCCCGCCCCTGCACCCGAGCGCGGTCCGCGTCGACGACCCCAGCGAGTACGAACAGGGCGGCCCGCTCGTCGGCCTGTTCGCCGGCCTCGGCGTGCTCGCGGCCCATCACACCGACATCGCCTTCATCGGCGCCTGCGACAACCTCTTCCTCACCGCCGATCACCTGCGCCTGCTGTTCGCCACCCTCGTCGCCGAACCACAGCTCGGCGGCATCCTCCCGGTCGACGCGCCCGAGTCCGGTGAGTCGACCGACCGCCACTTTCCGCACCCGCTCGCCAGCGCCGTGCGTGTCGCCCCGGCCCACGTCGCCGCGCGCGAGGTCCTGGCCCGCGGCGGTCGGCGGCCCCTCTTCATGTTCGACCGCATCGGCGCCCGCTGGCTCGACGCCGCCGCTCTGCCCGACCGCAGGGTCCTTCGCACCTGCAACACGCCCGAAGAGTACGCGGCGGCCCTCGCCGAGGACCGCACCGCTTCCGGGTGAACGCCCCCGCGTGTTAGCGTCCCGCCGTGCCCGAGCCGCAAGTCACCAGCGCCCCCGCAGCGATCACCCCAGGTGCGTCCGCGCCGCGCTCCCGCAACCCGATCCGGCGCCTCTACGACTGGGTGCTCTCGTGGGCCGACACCAAGTACGGCGTGCCCGCCCTGTTCGTCCTCGCGTTCACCGAGTCGAGCTTCTTCCCGATCCCCCCGGACATCCTCCTCATCGCCCTCGCCCTCTCGGCCCCGACCCGGGCGTTCCGCTTCGCCGCCTGGTGCACCCTCGCCTCGGTGCTCGGCGGCCTGTTCGGCTACTTCATCGGCTACGCCCTGTGGGCCGCGGTCGAGCCGTATCTCATCAATCGTGTCTTCTCGCAGGAGAACTTCGAGCTCGTCACCAACAAGTACAACGAATACGGCGTGCTCGCCGTGTTCATCGCCGCCTTCACGCCGATCCCCTACAAGGTCTTCACCGTCGCCGCGGGCGTCGCCAAGCTCAACCTCTTCGGCTTCACCGCCGCCAGCATCGTCGGCCGCGGCGGCCGCTTCTTCCTCGTCGCCCTCGTCATCCGCATGGCCGGCCCCCGCGCCAAGCGCTGGATCGACGAGTACTTCAACATCGCCACCATCGCCGGCACCCTCCTGCTCATCGGCGGCTTCCTGGTCATCAAGGCGCTCAAGTAACGAAGCCCGGGGCCGCGAGCGCCGCGGCCCCACTGCCACGACCAACGCGGCCAGAGTGGCCGGCCCCTGGGACCTCAAGGCCGGCGAGCACGCCGCTGCCCCGACTTGGGCCGCCGCGCCGCGAATGCGCGCGGACAACCGCGTGGTCCCACCCACTCCCGCTCACTGCGGGATCGGCGGCTTGCACAGCCCGCCGCCCTCGATCTGCGAGTTGGTGCGGAAGGTGTTCAGCTGCTTCCACGACGGCGCCTCGAACTGCGGGATCGTGCTGTCCTCGCGGACGTTGGTGACGTGATAAGTGTGTTGATTCCAGATCCGCCGCGCCTGGATCCAGCGGTCCATCTTGTCGCGGATCACCTGCACCGTCGGCGAGGCCGGCCCGAGATACTGGCATGATACCACCACGATCTCCGCCGACCCGTCGTTGTCGATATCGGCGACGATCGGGTACTCGCTGAGCGTGCCCGAGGTGCGCGGGATCTGCAGCAGCGACTTGCCCGCGCCGTCGAAGATGAACATGAACTGCTCGTCGGCGTACATCGCCTCGGCCACCCCGTCGCCGAGGAAATCGAAGGCCGTGCCCGCCGCGATCCCGCTCTGATCCGAGACCGCGGCCTTCCACAAGATCTGCGGGCCCACCGGTTTGTAGGTCGTATAATTGTTGGCCGAGCTGGTGGCAAACTCGGACTGTCCGTCGCCGTCGAAATCGTGCACCGTCGACGGCCGCAGCCAGGTCGTGCCACCCGGGAAATCGCCGGTCGGGCGCTGGTCCTGGTAGACCACCGAGCCGTCGTGGTTGAGCAGCGACAGCCCGTTCATGTTGGTGATCAGCACCTCGGGCTCGGGGTCCAGATCGAGGTTGGCGATCGAGGGATAACCGGGGCCGACGCCGCTCACGTAGTATTGCTGACCGTCGTGGTGATAAGCCGCGTGGCCGAGCACGACCTCCTGATCCTTGTCGCCGTTCAGGTCGGCGAAGGCCGACGACGACCAGTTGCCGGCCGGCTGCTGCGCCGTGAACAGCAGCACGCCGGTATGATCAAACAGCCGGTTGCCGGCGAGGATCTCGACGTCGCCGTCATTGTCGGCGTCGGCCAGCGCGATCGACCCGGAGTAGACCTCGGGCCAATTGCTGGCGCTGACCCACTTCTTGGCGCCATCGTGCTCGAAGGCCACCGGGTTGCCGCCGATCACCGCGGTCACGATCTCGGGCAGGCCGTCGCCGTCGATATCACCGATCGCCGGCGTCACCGTGTGGTCGACCGGCTCGGCGATCTGAAAGTGCAGGGTGCCGGTCAGGCCGTCGAGCACGTAGATATGACCGACGATGTTCGGCTGACCCGAGCTCGGCGAGGCCACCACCACCACGTCGGGGATGTCGCACAGGTCGATCGCCCCGTCCTGGTTGTCATCGGTGAGGTTGGCGATCAGCGGCGTGACGATGCTGAACTGGTCGCCATTGGGCCCGGTCCACGCCCACTGGATCTCCGGCTCGAAGCTGTTGGGCGGGGCCTCCTTGTCGCACTCGCCGATCGCGTTCATGTCGTCTTGCACCTTGCACAGATCGACCGGCTCACCGGTGGTGGTGCTCGGGTCGACCGTGGTGCCGCCAGTCTCGCCGACGTCGAATTTGGGCCCCGTGGTGCCCGGGTCGCCGCTCGGATCCGCGGTCCCCACGGTGCTGGTCGGCCCGGTGGTGCCGCTCGCGCTGACGCTGCCACCGCTGCCGCTGGCGGTCTCGCCGGAGACGCTGGTCGGCGCGCTGGTCAGCGGATCTTGCGTGACGCTGACACCGACCGACCCGCTCCCGCCGTCGCCGCTGGCGCGCCCGCTGTCCCCACAAGCACCGGCCAGAAGCACGAGGACGATCGATCGGGGAAGCGCGGGCTGCATGCCGGCAGCGTCGCCAAGCCGCGACGCCCGGTCAAGCGCGGGCTCAACCGCGCCGCGATCGCTGCTTGAGGAAGCCGAGCAGTCGCTCGCGCAGCGCCGGTGAGGTCCAGGTCGGCAGCGCCTCCTCGAGGAAGGCCCGCGCCTGCGCGGCGTCCTCGACCAACACCCCGGCCCGCAGATCGGCCTTCGTCGCCGCGTAGGTGTCGGCCGGGTGCTGCGCGAGCGCGGCGAGCCGGGTCCGCGCGAGCGCGAGGTCCCCGAGCTCATCGACGATACCGAGGCGCAGCGCCCCCTGCGGATCGTGCAGGCCGGCGCCCAGCACCACCTCGTCGAGGTGCTCCGGCGCCACCCGCCGGCGCACCAGCTGCAGCACGCTCCGCGGGAAACGCAGCCCGAGCGCGACCTCGGTGAGCCCGATCTTGCTGCCCGCCGCGGGGCTGCACACGCGATGATCGCAGCACAGCGTGAAGATGCAGCCGCCCGCGATCGCGTGGCCGTTGACGAAGGCGACGAGCGGCCCCGGGTAGAGGTAAAGGGCGCGGATCGTCCGCTCGAGCAGCTCCAGGTAGTCACGCATGCCCGCGACGTCGAAGCCCGCGATCTCCACGAGGTTCAGCCCCGCCGAGAGGGCGTCGCCGGCCCCGGTCAGCAGCGCCGGGGCCCCCGCGGCCGCTTCCAGCTTGGCCAACAGCTCGTGCATCAGGGTGCTGCTGAGGGCGTTCTTTCCCGGGCCGTCGAGGACGAGGTCGATCATGCGGCCGCGACCATAGCAAAGCCGCGCGCCGCGTGGTTATCATCCGGCCCCCCATGACCCTGCTGCGCCCGACCCTCGCCTGCCTCCTGCTCCCGCTCGCCGCCTGCAACCCCCAAGACGCCGGCAAGGCCGTGGCAAAGACCGAGCCCGCGAAGACCGAGCCCGCGAAGACCGAGCCCGCGAAGACCGAGCCCGCGAAGACCGAGCCCGCGAAGACCGAGCCCGCGAAGACCGACCCGACGACCCCGCTGGCCGGCGAGCGCCACTTCGCGGGCAAGCTGCAGCAGCTGACCAACGGGGGCGAAAACGCCGAGGCCTACTTCTCCGGCGACGAGACCCAGCTGGTGTTCCAGTCGACCCGCGACGGCGGCGCGTGCGACCAGATCTACAGCTTTCACCTCCACCACGGCGGCGTCCACCGCATCAGCAGCGGCAAGGGCCGCACCACCTGCGCCTACTTCCTCCCGAAGGACGAGCGCGTTCTCTATGCCTCGACCCACGCGGCCGCCGACGACTGCCTGCCGCCCCCGGACCGCAGCCGCGGCTACGTGTGGAAGCTCTACCCGGAGTTCGATATCTACACCGCGAAGACCGACGGCAGCGACATCCAGCCGCTCGTCGTCGGCCCCGGCTACGACGCCGAGGCCACCGTCTCCCCGCTCGGCGACCGCATCGTCTTCACCTCCACCCGCGACGGCGACCCCGAGCTGTACCTGATGAACATCGACGGCAAGCAGCCGGTGCGCCTGACCACCAGCAAGGGCTACGACGGCGGCGCCTTCTTCTCGCCCGACGGCAAGCGCCTGGTCTACCGCGCCAACCACCCGGAGGGCGCCGACGAGCTCGCCAAGTACGAAGAGCTCGTCAAGGAGCACCTGGTCCGGCCGACCCGCCTCGAGCTCTTCGTGATGGACATCGACGGCAAGAACAACCGTCAGGTGACCAGCAACGGCAAGGCCAACTTCGCCCCCTACTTCCACCCGGACGGCAAGCGCATCATCTACAGCTCGAACCAGGCCGACCCCAAGGGCCGCGACTTCGACCTCTTCCTCATCGCCGACGACGGCACCGGCCAGGAGCAGGTCACCTTCAACGACAGCTTCGACGGCTTCCCGATGTTCACCCGCGACGGCAAGACCCTCGTGTTCGCGTCGAACCGCGGCGCCGCCACCTCCGGGGACACCAACGTGTTCCTCGCCACCTGGACGGATTAGTCAAAGCGGACGAAAGCGGCCGGTCCACACCGAGGATTCGGTCCCCTCGATCAGCTCGCCGGCCGCCAGCGCCACCCCGTCGGCACCGGCACGGACGTCGGCGGCGGTCACCGAGGGCGGCACGAGGCCCTCACCCGGGGCGCGCGCGCTGACCTGGCAGCGCTTCTCACCATCCTTGTCCAGGCGGGCGCTCCACACCTCGTACCATTCGGCGTCGGCCTGGCTCGCGTCGTCGAGCCAGCTGCCGCCGACGACGATGTTGCCGCCCGGATCGATCCCCAGCCCGGACAGAAACCAGTCCGTGCCGATCGTGACGAAGTCGTCGCGGGTCCGCGACCAGGTCGGCTCGCCGCCCTCGGCCTCGAAGCGGAAGATCCAGAAGGTCGCGGCCGCGCCGTCGCGGACCACCCCCATCAGGATCTCGCCGTCCGGCCCGACCGCCAAACCGCGGTAGTTGTGCTTGTGCTCGCTGCCATCCGCCAGTGGCGTCGCGCTCCACAGCGGCTTGCCGCCGTCGGCCGGGAACTTGAGTAGGGTGGCCTCGCTGACATCCAGACTGACAAATTCGCGGGCGACCACGTGAATGCTGCCATCCGGCCCGAGCGCGACCGGGCCGGCGGCGTCGACCGAGTAGCCGTCCTTCTCGACGCCGGTCCAGGTCGTCGTCCACAGCAGCTCGCCGTCGGCAGCGGCGAGCTTGCCGAGCCAGACATCGGCGTCGTTGGTCGCGCTGCGGATCTGCCCGGCCGCGATGACATCACCCGTGGTGGTCGCCGCCACCGAGGAGCCGAAGTCGTCGCCGAGCGGGAGCTCACCGTCGATGGCCCTGGTCCACAGCGTGCCGCCGTCGCTGCCATCGAGCTTGCCGACCCAGATCGCCGAGGCATCGGGCCCATCGACGCTGCCGATCAGCAGGACATCGCCGTTCTCGTCGACGGTGCCGCCGGCCGCGTACAGGTCGCCCATCATGTCGCCGACCTCCTTGCGCCAGCGCAGCCCCCCATCCATGTCGTACGCGAGGACCAGGATCTCCCGCGGCCCGACCATCGAGTTCTGCTCCTGATCGACGATGATCTCGCGCAGACGCGCGACCGTCACGAAGCCGCCGTCCGGGGCCGTGGCCACCGTCAGGCCGCCGATCACCGACTGGGCGGTGGGCGCCAGCTCGGTGACCGCGAGCTCGAGGCCACACGGCACCTGGCACGCCGCGTTGCAGTTGTCGCCGTCGGCGAGGTTGCCGTCGTCGCACTCCTCGTCGGCCTCGACGTAGCCGTTGCCGCAGGCCGGTGTCGGCGGCTCGAAGCCAGTCTCACCGCTCGACGAAGTACCGGGTCCGCCGCTGCTGGTGTCGCCGCCCGTGGTCGGCACGACCTCACCGCTGCTGCTGCTGGCCTCGCCGCTGCTGCTACTGGTGCTGGTGGTCGCCCCGTCATCGGAGCAGGCCAGCACCGAGACGAGGCTCAAACACAGGTAGAAGCGCACGGCCGACATGCCGGCGATCATCGCAAGAACTCGGCGCGGGCGTCAAAGCCTCATGAGCACTCGTTCTTGTCGCACACACCCGCCGGCGGGACGGCGTTGCCGACCCCGACCGCGCACCAGCTCGGCATGCTCGCTGGCAGGCCGTTCTCGTTGTAAGGCGACTCGCCGGGCTTCAGCCAGTACGGGTGGTCGAGCAGGAAGTCCCACAGCGGCGCGAAGTCCGTCATGCCCTCGGGGACCTCGAACGGCGGCGTCGAATGGTTGCAGTTATGGATGCACTCCTCGACGAAGTGCCCGCCCTTGACCAGCTCCTTCTCAAGGTCGTGCGAGGCGTCCTGGAAGTTGATGGCGACGCAGAAGTCGTTGGCCCCGCCCCACAGCACCAGCGCCGGCATCTTGTGCGCGGGGGCGGTGAAGGGCTTCACCGCCAGCCCACCGGTGCCGCCCGAGAGCGAGAGGAACGACGACAGGCGATCACCGCGACCGCCGACCAGCTGATCGGTGAACAGCGCACCCGCGCTGACACCGACGCTGCCGACGCAGTCCTTGTCGACGCCGAACTGCTCGTGCACGCACGACAACATATCGTCGAAGAACTGGAACTCGGCCTCGAGCTGCTCGTCGCTGTCGAGGATGCTAAACGGCCACTTGAAGAGGACCCCCTGGTCGGTCTGACGACCGTCCGGGATCACGGCGATGAAGCGCTTGGCGTTGACGGCCTCCTGGGCGTCCGCACGCTGGTAGAAGTCCTTGCCAGACCCGCCGAGCCAGTGCCACATGAACATCACCGGCAGGTTCTCGTCGGGCTGGATATCGTCGGGGACGATGACCCAAAAGCTGCGGTCATAGTTCTTCCCGGCGACGCTCTGCGGCAAGATGTTGGGCATCTGCCCATCGACGTAGCCGGTCTCGAGCACCGGACAGGCGCCCCCGTACATCGGGATCTCCGGGGCCAAAACGGCCCCCTCGGGCGGCGCGTCGCCGCAGCGAGCGAAGTTCACCGGCGGGCCGCCCATGTCAGGTGTCGGTCCGGTGGTCTCCGGGCCACCGCTCGTCGAAGCGCTCGTCTCGCCCTGCGTGGCGCTGCCTGTGCCCGCCGTGGTGTCGGAACCGCCGACCCCGCTGGTAGTCGAGGGCTCGCCGCTCGTCGGCGCGGACGTGCTTCCGCCACCGCTACTGCTGCTGCTATCACCGTCCCCTGTCACGCCGCCACCCGCTGCATCTCCGCAGGCCAGGCTCAGGGTCAGGAGGGCGTAGAACGGGGAGCGACAGGACAACCGCATGATGGACCTCGCGCATCACAGCGCAAGATCGCACATGCCACAGGGCGGGGCGCCAGGTCAAGCGTAGCCCCCAATTACTTCGAGGCCGGTGCGATGGCACCGACCTCGAAGATCCTCGCAAGAAGCTCGGGCTAGCGCAGGCTAGAAGCGCAGGCGCAGCTCGAACTGAGCGGCGATGGGCTGCTGGAATACCGTCTGCACGCCGAAGTTACCCTGGCGAGGCAGAACACCGCGCTGGAAGAAGCTCGTCGGCGCGTTGGGGTTTTGGATCTTGCTGTGCTTCAGATCGTCAAGATCACCACCGGCGATGGCGCGGCCGTACGAGTACGAGTAAGTCTCGTCGACGCGGAGCACGGCCTTGTTGTTGGTGAGGTTGGCGAGGCGAGCGGTGAACTCAAGCTCGAGCTCGCCAGGCAGCGGGTAGGCGTAGCTGATGCTGAGGTTGGCGAAGTAGCTCGGCTCGATGCGACCGCCAGCGCCGCGTGGCAGCACGTAGACCAGGAACTGCCCCTGGTAGCGGTTGTTGTCGGCCTGCACGTTGATCGGCGTGCCGGACTGGTAGCGCACCGAGGCGCCGAGGGTCAGGCGACCGGCCTTCTTGAGGTCGAAGGAGTAGAAGCCGTCGAGCTTGAAGGTGTGCGGGATGTTGTTGAACAGCGGGCCGTAGGCGTTGCGGACCAGCTCCGGGATGTCGTACTGCGAGCTGGCACCGAGGTTGATGGCGCCGGTGTTGCGCGAGACAAAGCCGTCGTAGTTACCGATCAAGCGGCTGTAGGTGTAGCTGCCCTGCAGCACCCAGTTCTTGGCGAAGCGCTTGTTGATGCGGACGCTCCACGCGTCGTAGTTCTGCACCGGCTTGTTGAACAGCGTGCCCACCTTGGTGAAGGCGTCGGCGAGGAAGTTACAGCGGTTGAGCTCGCGGGCGTAGACGTCGCGCTGCGGATCGTCCTGCTCGGCCGAGTCGAACTTGCCCTGCAGGTCGGTACAGGTGGCCTGCTGCTTGGCGATGTCGTTGGCCGACACCGACTCGCCGGGGTTGGCGATGATGAAGTTCAGGCCGCCGTTGGTCGAGATGTCCTCGACGGTGCGGCCGAGGTCGGTGTGCAGCCAGTTGACGCCGACCACGAGGTCCTCGATGACCTCCTGCTCGTAGCCGACCTGGAACTGCTGGCGGTACATGCCGCGCAAGCGCGGGACCACCGAGCCAGCGGTGAGGCCACCGGTGCTCGAGTTGAAGTCGGTGCAATACTCGGTCGGGTTGCCGTTGACCGTCCGGTCGCGGGCCTCGCCGCCGACCTGCACCGGGGTGGCGCAATCCGACTGGCGATAGCTGCGGGTGACGTTGACGAGGCCGCCGAAGGCGCGGCTGTTGAGCAGCACCGGGAGCTGGTTGTAGAACCACCCGTAGCTGGCGTAGAGGCGGCTCTTGCCCTCATCCGTCCAGTCGTAGACCAGGCTGATGCGCGGGGCGACGTTGTCGTAGATGAAGATGTTGCGTCGGCCCAGCAAGTCCTTCATGTCCTGCAGCTCCCAGCGGGCGCCGACGTTCAGGTACAGGTTGGACAGGATGGCCCACTTGTCCTGCAGATAGACGCCGTAGTTCTGGGTCTGCAGGGTGGCGGCGTAGCTCTGGGCGCGGATGCCAGCGCCGATCGGCGTGGCGATGGCGCGAAGATCGTTCTGCTCGATGCGGACACGACCGAAGCCGATCGAGGTCCGCTGATCGGGGTTGTCCGAGTCGACGATGATGGCGCGGTTGTTGTTGACCCGGCCAGCAGTGGTGATGTCGTAGGCGTTTGTGGACGCGTTGTAACAGGCCTCGCCGAGGTCCTTCTGGCCCGCAGGACAGTTGTTGTAGAAGTCCGACTCGTTGAAACCCGAGTAGCGGTTGTCGGTCTTCAGGCGAACGCTGTCGATCTCCGTGCCGTACTTGATCTGGTGCGAGCCGGCGCGCTTGGTGCTGAGGAAGTGGGTCAGCGAGAACAGGCCGCCGACGCGGTCCTGGGTGCCGGTGGAGTAGGTTCCGAGGCCGCCCGAGAGCCAGTTGCGGGTCGGACAGGTGAGACCCGGGAGGTTGGCGTTGTTACACGCGCCGTCGACCCCGGGGACCAGGCGAACCGCACCGTCGCGGTCGAGCAAGTCGTAGAGGTTACGACCCTGGGCGTCCGTCTCCTGGGTGAGCGGGATCTTCTTGAGGTTTTGGTTGTCGAGCTTCCACGCTTCGTTGCTCTGCGAGCGCGCGTAGTAGACCGTGGCGTCGATCTCGAGCTTGTCGTCGGCGACACGGCCCTCGTAGTCGAGGCTGACCTGCGTGGTGTTGCCGAAGCTGGTGCCGAAGGTGTCGTTGACGACGCCCTGGGCGACACGCGAGGTGCCGCCGATGGACGCAGTCGGGTTGGTGCCGAAGGAGTTCGGCTCGGCGCCGGGCGGGAGGCGGAAGCTGCTGCGCTGGAAGGTCGGGGCACCGCCGCCGCTGAGGCGCAGCTTGTGCTTGGGCGTGATCTGCCAGTCGAGGGCGCCGGACCACTGGGCGAAGGCGAAGCCGGTGCGAAACTTCTGCTCGGCGAACTTCACCGAATCGATGTAGTTGCCGTTGGCCGCGCAGTCGTTGGTGCCGTTGTCGTACGGACAATCCTCGTAGCCGCCTGAGCGGTCCTTGTCGCGGCGGCGGTAGAACGACTGGACCAGCGAGTTCTTCTGACCGCCGGGGGCGACGCCGACCGAGAAGAACAACTTGTCCTTGATGATCGGGCCCGAGAGCTGGAACACGCCCGAGCCTTCGTAGTCGCGGATCTCGGCGACGCGCAGGGCTTCGTCGGTCTGGGCGATGAAGCGTGGCGTGGCGATGCGCGGCGAGAAGCGCAGCAAGACGACGCCGCGGAACTTGTTGGTGCCGCCGACGCGGCGGGCGCGGACCTGCCCGCCGGAGCCGCCGCCGTACTCGGCGTCGTAACCGGCCTCGAGGATCTCGACCTCCTCGATGAACTCCTGGACGATCGTGGCAGAGACGGTTCCGAACGCCGGGCTGGTCGCGTTGGCGCCGTCGACGACGTACTTCGATTCGGCGCCCGAGGTGCCCGCGAGGCGCACGCCGGCGGCGTCTTTGCTGGCAGTGGGCGAGAGGTCGAGGACCGCCGTGAAGTCGCGGCTGGTGCCGCCGACCGGGATGTCCTTGACGTCGGACATCTTCACGCGCGTGACGTTGGCGCCGTCGTTGCGGACCTTCGACACCACCTCCACGTTGATCGTGAACTTGTTGTCCGGGTCGACCGAGAAGTTGGCGCGGAACTTGGCGCCCGCCGGGACGTCCATCGACTTATTGACGTTGGCCTGACCGACCAGCACCTGGACCGTGTACTTGCCCTGCGGCAAGTTGCGGAAGGTGTAGAGACCGTCGGCGTTGGTCGTCATCTCGCGCTGGCCCTGGAGGCACGAGCACTGGACGATGACCAAGGCATTCGCGATCTTCTCGCCGGTCTTCGCGTCCGTCACGACACCGCTGATCGTCGCGTCCGAGGCCGCCTGGGCGAGGTTCGGGGCCATCGCCACCACCGCAGCCGGGATGACGGCCAGCGGCACGGACAACGAGTACTTGAGCAGAGAGCGGTTGAGGTTCACTGGAAGGTGCTCCTTGCAGGCACGGCGAGTACGGCTGGGGGCCTTCGACACCGGCGGGATGCCAGCGGGGTATAACATAACGAAACGGCCGCTGAATACGCGAAACTGCAACAGTCTGCCGCGAGCCAGCGCGCCGTGGACCGGGCACGGATCGGACATCCAGGGCGCTGTACAGGGCGTCTGATCCAGGCCGGATCGACGTCTTGCACATGTCCCTTCGGGCATGTCAGCCAGCGGGGACGACGGGTCGACGATGGGCGTCTGGTGATGGCCTGCGCTGGTGTTTGGCGACGAAGCGAGCCGAGATTTGCCAGCACGCAGCCAAGGATGCTGCGGCAACCCGACGGGGGCAGTCAACGAAATTCGCCGTAGCCTGGTATGTCGCAGCACTCCACCGTGGACGTGGGGCTACGGCGGTTTCACAGATCGACGAGCTCGACCGCCTCGGGGCGCAGCGCCTCACCCATGAACACGGCGCCGACCCGGGCAAACCGGGCGGGCGCGTCCGTGGCGAGGAAACGGACGATGCCCTGCCCCACGGCCGGGATCGGCAAGCCAACTCCGGCAGCGGCAGCCAGCGGCTCGGAGGCGCTGTGCAAGAGGCCGCGGGCCACGAGTTCGCAAGCGACGACCTTGGCGGTGGTCTCGGCCGAGTCGACCAGAGCGAGTTGCGGGCCAACCACGACGGAGATCGCCGCCCGCAGGACCGGGAAGTGGGTGCAACCGAGGACCAGACAATCGGCGCCGGGGTGCTCCCGCAGGACCCCATCGAGGTAGCGATGGGCGATCGCCTCCGCGATCGGCCCGCTGACCCAGCCCTCCTCGGCCAGCGCGACAAACAGGGGACAGGGCGTCTGGACGACGCGGGCGTCGGCGCGGCGGGCCAGGATGGCCCGCTCATAGGCGCCACCGCGGACGGTGCCCTCGGTCGCGATGACGACGATCTCCCCGGACCGCGACATCGCGCAGGCGGCATCGGCACCTGGCTCGACCACCCCGATCACGGGCAGGGGGTGAAACACCTCGCGCAGGTGCTCGAGCGCCACCGCCGACGCGGTATTGCAGGCGATCACCAGCAGCTTCACGCCGCGGGCGACCAGGACGCGCGCGCACTGTTCGGCGTAACGGACCACTGTTCCGGCGCTCTTGCTGCCGTACGGGAGGCGTGCCGTGTCGCCCAGGTACAGCAGCGACTCGCCCGGCAGCTGCTTTCGCAGCGCCCGCAGCACGGTGAGGCCGCCGACCCCGGAGTCGAACACACCGATCGGGGCGTCGCCCAGCGGCATCCGGTTCATCCGCGGAGGAGGATGTTCTTGGCGATCACCATGCGCTGGATCTGCGAAGTGCCCTCGTAGATCTGCATGAGCTTGGCGTCGCGGTAGATCTTCTCTACCGGATACTCACGGGTGTAGCCGTAACCACCGAAGACCTGCACCGCGTCCGTCGCACTGCGCACGGCCAGGTCGGCGCCGGTGCACTTGGCGACCGCGCTGGTGATCGTGCGCTTGATGTCGTGGTCGACCTCCCAGGCGGCCTTGCTGTAGAGCAGGCGGGTGGTCTCGTAGGCCATGGCCATCTCGGCGATCATGAACTGGATCGCCTGGTGCTCGGCGATCGGCTTGCCGAAGGTCTTGCGCTCCTGCGAGTACTTCAGCGCCAGCTCGAGTGCGCGCTGGGCGATGCCGACGCCGCGGGCGATCATCGGCCGCGACTTGTCGAAGGTCTCCATGGCGATGTAGAAGCCCTTGCCCGGCTCGCCGAGCAGGTCGGCGTCGGTCAGCTTCACGTCCTCGAAGATCACGTCGCAGGTCTCCGAGGCGCGCTGGCCGAGCTTCTTCTCCTTCTTGCCGATGCTGATGCCGGCCCGCTCGCGCTCGACGACGAAGCCGGTGATGCCCTTGTGCCCGAGCTTGGGGTCGAGGGTGGCGAAGCCGGTGAAGAAGGCGGCGTGGCCGGCGTTGGTGATCCAGCGCTTCTGGCCGCTGAGGCGCCAGCCGTCGCCGTCGCGGTGCAGGCGGGTCTTCATGGCCGCGACGTCGCTGCCGGCCTCGGGCTCGCTGCAGGCATAGCTGGCGAAGATCGGCTCGCGCGTCAGCCAATTCAGGTAGCGCTCCTTCTGCGCCTCGCTGCCGGCGATCATCAGTGGCAACGCGCCGAGGTGGTTGCACATGATGCTGGTGGCGATCGCGGCGCAGCCGTAGGCCAGCTCCTCCGCCATCAGGCAGCCGTCGAGGGTGCCGAGGCCGAGGCCGCCGTAGGCCTCCGGCAGCTCCACGTTCATCAGCCCGACCTCGAAGGCCGCGTTGAAGATCGGGACCGGGAACTTCTCGGACTCGTCGTACTCGTGCGCCTGCGGGATGATGACCTCACGCGTGAACTTGCGCGCGGTCTCGAGGAGGGCTTGCTGCTCTTCGGAGTAGGTCGGATTGAACATGGCGAGCTTCGGCGGCCGAC
>JBGAUO010000118.1:0-14810 GCA_044228605.1 Nannocystis sp.
TGCGAACGCTGCCTGTCGTTCGCCCGACCTGGCCCGAGCGAGCTCGTGCGCCTCGATCTGCGCCGTGTCGCCGAACGAACCGTCGAGCTGACCCGCGCCGAGGCGGCGCAGAAGCAAGTCCGCCTCGAGCTCTCCCTGCCGCCAGCGCCTGTGACGGTCCGCGGCGACGCCGACCAGCTCGCCAGCCTCGCGCTCAACGTCGCGGTCAACGCGTTCAAGGCGCTCGGGGCCGGCGGCGGCACGCTGCGCGTCACCGTCGCGGCCAGCAGCGATGAGGCCAGCCTCACCCTCGAGAACGACGGCCCGCCGTTGCCGGAGGTCGAGCGCGCCCGCCTGTTCGCGCCCTTCTACAGCGACAGTCAGGGCACGGGTCTGGGCCTGTCGATCGCCGCGCGCATCGCCGAGCAGCACGGCGGCAGCATCTTCGCCGAGAACGCGGGGCTCGGGGTCCGCTTCACGCTGCTGCTGCCGGGCGCCGACGAGCCCACGGCATGACAAAGGCCGATCCACCTCAGGTGGACCGGCCTCGTGCGCGCAACAGCAGCGGCGACTACTTCAGCTTCTTGACATAAGCCGCGATCGCGTCGATCTCCTCCGGCTTGAACTTGTCCTTGAAGGCCTTCATCTTGGTGCCGTCGATGCCGTCGCTGATCGCCTTGGTCACCACGGCCTTGCTGTGCTTGCCCTGCCAGCCCGCGTCGGTCATGTCGGGGATGTTGTTCTTCTTCATCGCCTCGGTGCCCTTGCCGTCGGCGCCGTGGCAGACCTTGCACTTCGCGTCGTAGAGCGGCTTGCCGTCGATCGCTGCGACCTTGGGCTCGGCGGTCTTCGTCGCAGGCTTCGCGTCCGCGGGCTTCGCGTCCGCGGGCTTCGCGTCCGCGGGCTTCACGTCCGCAGGCTTCGCGTCGGCACCAGCCTCCGCGGGCTTCGCGTCCGCAGCGGCTGTGGCGGTGCCGGCGGCCACCTCGGCGGGCGGGGTGATCGGTGCTGGCTCGGTCTTCACCGGCTCGGGCGCCTTCACCGGCTCGGCCGCCTTCACCGGCTCGGCCGCCTTCACCGGCTCGGCCTTCTTCGCGTCCTTCGAGTCGGCGGAGCCGCTGTCGCACGCGACGAGGCCCAGCACGGAGACGAGTCCGGCAACGCGGACCCAGGCAAATCTGCTGCGGAGGTTCATGAGATTTTCGCTTTCATGCGGCCGCCGTGGGCCAGCCGGGGGAGTGTAGGGGAAAGCGCGCGCGAGCGACAGGAATTGCACGCGTCGCGGAGCTTCGCGGCGAGCGTACGAACGAGCGAAGCCCGCGGTCTGCCCGAATGATGGGCCCCGCGCGCCACCGCACGACGAGCAGCGGCCCCCCCCGCCGTGGCCCCCGGGGGCGCGTCGGAACCGGCCCAGGCCGGGCCAGGCACGCGATCACTGCACGAGGATCGTGAACTCGATGCGGCGGTTCTTGGCGCGACCCGCTGCGGTCTTGTTGGTGTCGACCGGCTCGTCCGGACCCGCGCCACGGGTCTCGATGCGGGCCTCCTCGACGCCATGCTCGACCAGGTAGCGCTTGACCGAGGCCGCGCGGCGACCCGACAGGTCCTTGTTGTAGGCGACCGAACCGGTGCTGTCGGTGTGGCCGCTGATCTCGATACGGATGGTGTTGAACTCGTTGAGCACCGCCACCGCGCGGTCGAGGACGGGCTTCGACTTCGGCTTGATCGTGTCCTTGTCGAGGTCGAAGTAGATGCCCTTGATCGTGCCGGTGAACTTGGCCAGCTGCATCGGGATCTCGTCCGGGCAGCCGTCCTCGTCCTGGTAGCCGTTCTTGGTCTCGGGCACCGTCGGGCACTTGTCGACGGGATCGAGGATGCCGTCGCCGTCGGTGTCGGGGATCGGGCAGCCGTCAGGCTCGACACCCGGGTCATCCGGGCACTTGTCGACGCTGTCGAGGAAGCCGTCGCCGTCGCGGTCCTTCTCGGGGCAGCCGTCCGGCGCGATGCCGGGGACATCCGGGCACGCGTCCTGGCTGTCCATGAAGCCGTCACCGTCGCGGTCGCGCTCGGGGCAGCCGTCCGGCGCGATGCCGGGCTCGACCGGGCACGAGTCGGAGTTGTCGAGGAAGCCGTCGCCGTCGCTGTCCTTCTCGGTGGCCGCAGCGGGCTTCTTGCGATTGAGCGTCAGCGAGAAGCCGAGCAGGATCTCGGGGTAGTGCGTGGCACCGGCGTCGACACGCAGGCGGGCGGCGACCACGTCGCGCACGTCGAGGCGCATCATGAAGCGGTGCGTGATGTAGAACTTCACGCCGCCGCCGAAGTGCGTCGACGGGTCGACGTCGCTACCCAGCGCGCCGCTGGTGCCGATCATGCCGCCGCCGACGAGCACGAAGGGAGCGATGCGCCAAAACGGCAGCTGCCCGATCACGTGCCCGCGGAAGTTGAACAGCGTGGCCCGGTCCGTCGGCGTGCCATCTTCGACGATCTTGGTCGGCATGACGCCGCCCTCGATCTCGCCGCCGAGGAACGCGAGCGGGTACCACGCGAAGCGCAGACCGATCTCAGGCGCGACCTTCCGGTACGGCTTGTAGAACTCCGGCCCGCCATTGGCCAACGATTCACGCTGCTTGTACGGGTCGAAGAGCTCGTGCGACCCGGGGGGGCCGTTGTCGACGCCGTTCTTGTTGATGATCAGGCCCGACGCCGGGAACATGATGCCGCCAAAGAGCCCGAGCTCGAACATGTTGCGCTCGGGTCGACAGCGGCGGATCCACTTCTCATCGGTGCGGTTCTGACACTTGTCGGACCCCGAGCGGACCGTGCCGCCCAGGCCGACGCCGCCGCTCTTGTCCGCCGAAGCATTGGCGCCGTCCGTGCCGACCGCGACCGTGGCCCCTGCTGCGGGCCCTTCCGGCGTCGCGGCGGGGGCGTTGGGGTCGGCTGGGGCGCCCGCGACCGGCGCCGGTGCTGGTGCCGGTGCTGGCGCCGCTGCCGGGTCACCCGCCGGAGGCGGAGCGCCACCCGCGTCGCCGGGCGCCTGCGCCGCCGATGCCGGCAGGGACACCAGTCCTGCGATCAGTGAAGCTCCAAGTCCAACACGAAAGCTGCTCATTGTCGTCTCTCCTCAGGGGATGTATCGGAACACGGGACGCGACCCAGACGTGTGCTCCGTGCGTGGATCCGCGGGAAGGTGGAGCCGCGGGAAGATGGGTCGGAAGTGACTGCGCTGCGGTTCATGCGAACCTTTTGGGGGTCTTGTCTTGCTGCGTGCCACGGGGCCCACGCGATGCGCCCCTTTATGGCACAGCGGCGCGGGAAGGGAAACCATCGCGCGCCGCGATGACGGCCCCACGGCCACACTTCCCACAAACCGAGGTCCGCCGCGAGGATTTGGCAAAACCGCAGTCCGGCTGGTCGCGCGGCCATCTCCGTGCGCCCCTCAAACGCCGTAATTTGCCGGCCAAATGGCCCCACTCGCGACATTCGGCCGCCGCGAGGCGGCACCATAAAACCACAGGATCGGCCCCCCGCCGCACTGCTTGCACCGCGTTGCCTCGCAGAAACAAAGATCGTTTGGGGATCCGGGCCCCCGAGATCACACGCAGCACGCGCACCTCCCTAATTCCACGGACATCTCCTACGAAATCCTGCCACCCGGCTCACGAACCTCCACCGGATTGTCCGAGCATCGCATCGGTCTCTTGAGACAGGTACGGCCGTCATGATTGCGACGGTGGTCGCGTGGCGACGGCCGCGTGCCATCGCGGGCATGCACTCGGTGTGCATGAAATTTCGCCCCCGACAACTCGGGCATTGCTCGTGATCACGTGGCCTGCTGGCCGCTGCCGAGGTCACGCAGCGCGGGGTGTGGTCGCAAACGCGGAGTCTCGCGCCATCGCTGCATGTCACGCGAGCCACGCACGCGCGGACAGCGACAGGGTGAAGACCGCTGCATATCCCGAGCAGAGCGGGCCCACGCATACACGCCACGCAGTGGACGGCAGGGCGGGCCGGCCGGCACGGGTGTTTGGTTCGCCCAAGGCCCCGCCTGCCGTGTTATTGAGGCGGCATGCGCCGTCTTCGTTACCTCTCCCTCCCCCCGCTGTTGGTATCGCTGCTGGTCCCTGTCTCTGCCTCCGCTGCGCCGTGGTCCGAAGACAAGACCTTCTTCACCGAGAACCTCGCTGCACCGTCGAGCAAGGTCGACGCCGCCGACCTCAACGGGGACAAGCTGATCGACGTCGTGTTCGCCAACGGCGCCGGCTTCGACAAGGGCGACGTGAACTCGGACCTCGCGCAGCAGGCGTTCATCCAGGACGCTGGCACGATGGTCGACGTCAGCGCCGCGGTGTTCGGCGGCATCACCTACAACGGCCGCGCCGTCAAGCTCCGCGACGTCGACTACGACGGCGACAACGACATCATCCTCGGCACCACCTGGGTGCAGCAGAGCCAGCTCTTCCTCAATGACGGCGGCGGCACCTTCACCAACGTGACCGACCCGAACTTGCCCGCCAGCCTGCTCAGCGTCGGCGACCTCGAGCTCGGCGACGTCGACTACGACGGCGACCTCGACGTGATCCTCGCCAACTGGGGCACCGATGAGGGCTCGGTCGCGCAGACCGCCGGCGGCATCACGGTCCTGTGGTCGCAGACCGACAAGCCCGCGAAGTTCGGCGATCCCGGCACCGGCATGTTCGAGGACGTGACCCTCGACCAGATGCCAAACCTCCCCGTGCGCTGGTCGTGGGAGCTCGAGTTCATCGACGCCGACAACGACTGGGACCTCGACATCGTCGTCTCGGCCTACGCGGGCGACAAGGCGAGCCTGTTCCTGTTCGCCAACGACGGCGCCGGCCACTTCTCCGACGCCAGCGCCGGCAACCTCACCCAGGGCCGCTACGCGCTCGACGTCGAGACCATCGACGTCACCGGCGACGGCTTCATGGACCTGCTGACGCTGCACGACGGCACCAGCGGCCGCAACCGCCTGCTCGTCAACGACAAGAACGGCAAGTTCACCGACAGCACCGACCTCCTGTGGCCCAAGCTGGCCAACGGGGCCAGCTTCGACTTCTCGGCCGGCTTCTACGACCACGACTCGAACGCGAAGGTCGACTGGGTCCTCGGCGCCATCCAGACCGCGCAGGTCAAGTACCCCGACCGCCTGATCTACGAGAGCGCCGGCAAGTACGCCGAGAACAAGACGGCCTTCATGGAGGCGCCCGCCTCCGCCGGCACCTACTCGATCGTGCTCGCCGACTTCAACGGCGACTACAAGCTCGACGTGGCGATGAGCCAGAGCGAAAACGCGTTCTCCAAGAAGATCTTGCTGGGCACCGACGAGATCCCGGTCGACACCGCGGGCCCGGTCATCCCCAACTACGAGAAGCTGCCCCCGATCCAGTACCCCGGCACCGAGGTCATCCGCGTCCGCACCCACGACAACAAGTCGCCGCTGATGCTGCACGACTTCCGCAACGTCGACGGCGAACAGGACGGCCGCCCCTACCTCGAGTCGTGGGGCGACCAGCTGCCGGCCGACCCCGACATGACCCCCGGCGCCATCTCCGAGCCCGGCCAGTGGTACGGCGAGTACCTGTGGCGCATCACCTTCGAGGTGCCCGACGCGAAGGTGCTCTTCTACCGCCTCTGTGCCATCGACGCGGCCAAGAACAAGACCTGCACCAAGGTCGAGATGACCGTGATCGAGGGCGGCTCGGACACCGACACCGACACCGACACGATGTCCGCCACGGACACCGACACGATGTCCGCCACCGCCACGGACACCGTCACCGCCAGCGCCACCGACACC
Organism: Nannocystis sp.; assembly: GCA_044228605.1. Lineage (GTDB taxonomy): Bacteria > Myxococcota_A > Polyangia > Nannocystales > Nannocystaceae > Nannocystis. Next base: position 5,798 of record JBGAUO010000118.1, read on the forward strand.
GCGTCCAGCATGTCGGTCACGGACAGCGACAGCCAGACCGCAACCGACACCCAGCCGACGAGCGCCAGCGCCTCGAACACCAACACGGACTCGATGACGGACACCGCGCCCACCGAGTCCGCCTCGGCGAGCGCCACCCAGACCGCGACCGAGACGGACAGCGACTCGCTTAGCGCCAGCCAGACCGACACGCTCGACAGCGCCAGCGACCTCGACGACGACGGCTGTGGCTGCGACGCCGACAGCTCGCCGTCCGGCACCCTCGCCTCGCTGGCCCTGCTCGGCCTGCTCGGCATCCGCCGCCGCCGCCGCACGGCCTAACCTGTAGACCCGGCGACACACGCAGGGGCCGCGCACACGCGCCGGCCCCTGCGGTCGTTTAACGAACCGAGGTGCTACCCGCCCGAGCCCTCGTCCTCCTCGACCGGCGGGGTCGCGTCGTCGAGGTCGTCGAGGTAGCCGTGGGGCAGCGTCACGCCCGACTGCGGCGAGCCCTTGCCGCGGACCGCCCGCAGCGCGGCCGGCGGGAACAGCTCATCGCGCGCGAGCCCGGCCCCGAGCGCCTGCAGCTGCGCGAGCGTCTCGACCTGCATCAAGCGCCCGCGCTCGAGGCCCGCGAGCGCGAAGCCCAGCGTGTACCAGCCGATGTGCTTGCGAAACGCCCGCAGCGCCGGACCCTCGGACATCGACTCGCACAGCGCCGCCGCGTGCGCGAGCATCGTGTCCCACACCTCACCCAGCGCGGGCGGGCCCGGCACCGGCTCGCCGCGAAACGCCGCCGCCAGCTCGCGAAACAGCCACGGCCGCCCGAGGCAGCCGCGACCGACGATGACGCCGTCGCAGCCGGTGCTCCGCATCATCCGCAGCGCGTCGCCAGCCTCCCAGATGTCGCCGTTGCCGAGCACGGGGATCGTCCTCACCCGCTGCTTGAGCCGGGCGATCGCCGACCAGCGCGCCTCGCCGCCGTACCCCTGCACGGCCGTGCGCGCGTGCAAACCGACGGCGGCGCAGCCCTCGTCCTCGCCGATCTGGCCGGCCGTCTCGAAGGTCACCAGCTGGTCGTCGATGCCGATGCGAAACTTCATCGTCACCGGCACCGGGCCGGCCGCCTGCACCGCGGCGCGAACGATCGCCCGCAGCAGGTTGCGCTTGACCGGGATCGCCGCGCCGCCGCCCTTGCGTGTCACCTTGCGGACCGGGCAGCCGAAGTTGAGGTCGATGTGATCGACCCTCCCCTCCCCCACCAGCCAGCGCACCGCGGCGCCGATGTCCGCCGGGTCGACCCCGTAGAGCTGCAGGCTGCGCGGCGACTCCCCGGGCCCAAAGTCGGCCAGGCGCCGGCTCACCGGATCGCCGCGGACCAGCGGGCGCGCCGTGATCATCTCGCTGACATAAAGGCCCGCCCCGAAGCGCCGACACAGCGCACGAAACGGGTAGTTCGTGATGCCGGCCATCGGCGCCAGCACCACCGGGGGCCACACCCGCAGCGGCCCCAGGCGCAGCGGAAGGAACTCTCCCTCGCGCGCAGGCTCGCCGGGGTCCACGGTCCACAGGCTGCCGGGGGGCGCCCGGGCAGTCAAGGTCCGGCCCCCGATCACGAGGCGCAGACTCGTGCCGGATCATAAGGAGTAACGACCTCCAGCGTTTCGATCACGGCCACCCCCGTGAGCTCGCCGCCAGCCGGGGTGGCCAGCGTCACTTGCTCGCCAGCGCGTGCCGGCAGTATGAGAAACCCGCCGGTTTCCTGTCATCCATGTCCCCCTGCCCCGAAGGTTCATTGATCATGCAGCATTCGCCGTATCTGTCCCTCTCCGCTGGCCTCCTGACCGCGTTGGCGCTGCTGGCCCCGGGCTGCGATGACAACACACCGGCGGACATGCCCCCGGTCGACCCCGACGAGGCCGGACAACCAGGCACCGAGGACGCCGAGCCGCTCGACCCCCCGAGCAGCGACCCGGGCCTCCACCTCGCCGGCATCGACGACGACTTCGCCAGCGCCGCCAAGGAGTTCGACGTGCCCGTGCAGCTGCTGCAGGCGATCGGCTACGTCGAGACCCAGTGGCAGATGGTCGAGGGCCAGGAGGAGTTCGAGGGCCAGGCCCCCGCCTTCGGCGTCATGGCCCTGCGCGGCGATCGCCTGCAGCAGGCCGCCGACCTCGCCGGTGCGACCGTCGCCGACGTGAAGACCGAGCGCCGCAGCAACATCCGCGCCGGCGCGGCCCTGCTGTCGGCCACCGCCGACACGCTGGAGATCGATCGCAGCAAGCTCGGCGCCTGGGCGCCCGCGGTCGCCCGCTTCAGCGGCATCGCCGACGACATGATCGACGTGCAGGCCAACTACGTGCACAACGACGTCTACGCGCGCCTGCGCGCCGGCATGACGATCGTCGGCGCCGACGGTACCCCGGTCGCGACCATGGTGCCGACCGACGCGGTCCCCGAGTTCATCGACCCCGTCAACCCCAGCAAGTCGCCGGGCCCCGACTACGCCGGATCGGTGTGGCGCAGCTCGCCAAACTACAGCAACCGCTCCGGCGGCGCCGCCGGCACGGTGAAGATGGTGATCATCCACAGCTGCGAGGGCGCCTACTCGGGCTGCTGGGGCTGGCTGGTCAACCCGGACGCGCAGGTCAGCGCCCACTACGTCGTCAAGGAGGACGGCTCCGAGATCTCGCAGCTCGTCAAGGAGGCCAACAAGGCCTGGCACATCGGCGCCACCTACGACTGCAAGCTCAACAGCAGCAAGGAGTGCGGCGTCAGCGGTTACAACGCCAACGGCTTCACCGTCGGCATCGAACACGCCGGCTTCGCCAAGCAGAACTCGTGGAACGCGAAGCTGATCGAGAACTCCGCCAAGCTGGTCTGCGACATCACCAAGGGCCACAACGTCCCGCGCGACAAGTACCACATCGTCGCGCACGGCCAGCTGCAGCCCTACAACCGCATCGACCCGGGCCCGAACTGGCCGTGGGCGACCTACCTGACCAAGATCAACAGCTTCTGCGGGGCCCAGCCGCCGCCCGACCCGCAGCCGCAGCCGCAGCCGCAGCCGCAGCCAGACCCGCAGCCCGGCGCCACGATCATCATCGACAGCAACAACGCCAAGAACGACGCCAGCAAGGCCAAGATCGCGGTGTCCGGCAACTGGACCTCGACCACCTCGACCGCCGGCTTCTACGGCACCGGCTACTTCTTCGCCACCACCGCCCCGATCTCCGACGCCGCCGAGTTCTCGTTCTACATGGCCGAGGCCGGCTCCCGGACGATCGACGCCTGGTGGACCGCCGGCACCAACCGCGCCGACAAGGCCCCCTTCATCGCCTTCGACGCCAGCGGCAACAAGCTCGCCACCTTCAACGCCAACCAGACCGGCAACGGCGGCAAGTGGGTCGAGCTCGGCAGCGCCAAGTTCACCAAGGGCTGGAACAAGATCGTGCTCTCGCGCTGGACCACCGAGGGCAAGGTCGTGATCGCCGACGCCGTGCGGGTCCGCTGAAGCCTGTCCCAAGAGTCAGACCGCAAGACATCGCTCGCCGGCCTCGCGTCGGCGGGCGATGTCCGCTTTAATGCGCCCGACGCCATGCTCCGCCTCGCCGCCCTCGCCCTCCTCAGCTCCGCCTGCAGCGCCCCCGTCACCAGCGGCGCGGCGGCGACGGGCCGACTGATCTTCCTCGCCGAGGACCCCGCCACACCCGGCCAGGGGGCGCTCGTCGCCATGCGCCCCGACGCCAGCGAGCGCAGCGAGCTCCTGCGCGGCGCCAACATCTTCCCCGCCGCCGTCGACCCCACCGGCGCGTGGCTGGCCGTCGTCGCCGTCGACGAGCAAGGCGGCGAACACCGCGAGTGCATCCGCGTGTACGCGCTCGCCAACCTCGCCGCCCCGCTCGCCGCCCCGGCGTGGGAGAGCCCGCCGGCGAGCCAGGTGCGAAACCCGAGCTTCCACCCGAACGGCCGCGCCCTCGCCTTCGAGTCCGCGGCCGCCAGCTTCCGCGACATCTACCGCGTCGAGCTCCCGGGCGGCCCGCTGCTGCGCCTCACCGACAACGAACAGGGCAACTACGAGCCCGCCTTCGCGCCCGACGGCAGCGCGATCGCCTTCGTCTCGAGCCGCGACGGCAACGCCGAGCTCTACCGCATGAACCCGGACGGCGGCGAAGCCCTGCGCCTCACCGACAGCCCGCTCGACGACTGGGCCCCGCAGTGGTCCCCCGACGCCCAGACGATCGCCTTCCTCAGCAACCGCGAGCAGATCGACCGGGTCTTCCTCGTACCCCGCGACGGCGGCGACCCGCGCCGCCTCACCGACGGGCGCAGCGTCCCGCCGGGCCCCGACACCCCGCTGGGCAACGAACCCCACGAGACCGAGCCGGCCTTCGCCCCCGACGGCCAGAGCATCGTCCACGGCGTGCGCAGCGGCCCCAAGACCACCGGCCTGCGCCTCACGCCGATCGCCGGCGGCAAGTCGATCGACCTCAGCGACGGCAAGGCCAGCGATCGCAACCCGGTGTGGTCCCCCGACGGCAACTTCGTCGTCTTCGTCAGCGACCGCGACGGCGGCGACCTCGAACTGCACCGTGTCGGGCGCGACGGCCAGGGCCGCACGCGCCTGACCGAACGCCCGGGCGCCGACTGGCTGCCCCGCTTCGCCCCGCGCTGACACATGTCCCTTCGGACATGACCCTTCGGCCAGCGACACACCCAGCGCAGGCTCAGGGCTCGTCGGCCCCGCGCGTGAGCGCGTGCAGGGCCTGGTCGACCGCCCGCGCCTGACCGGCGTCCTCGTCGCGCACCCCGAGGCCGACCTCGACCGCCCGCCGCAGCAAGCTCTCCGCCTCGAGCAGGCGGTGGAAGATCGCCGCGCGCTCGTCCTCGAGGCCGCGCAGACGGTCGAGACCGAGCAAGAGCTCGTGACGGCGCGCCGCTGGCTCGCCCCGGGCCTCGCTCGCCGCCAGCGCGCGCACCAGCTCCCCCTCGTCGAGCCCGGCGAGCACCCCGTCGATCTCCCCGAGCCGGCCGACCTGGGCGACCACCAGATCCACCAACGGTGCGACCGGAGCCGTCAACGCGTCGAGCTCGGCCCGCGCGCCAGGAGCCGCCGCCCGATGATCGACGAGCCGCTGCACCGCCAGCGCGAGACCGCCGACCAGCTCGCGCAGCTCGGGCCGGGTCCCGGGGCCGAGCAAGCCAGCGAGCCGCGCCACCAGCGGATCGGAGGCCGGCAACGCGGGGGCCTGACGCAGCTTGAGCAGCGAGTCGCGGCGCTGCGATCGGCGCTTGCGCATCCCCAGCCGGACCATCGCCGCGGTGAAGCCGGCGAGCCCGAGGAGGATCACGTAGACGAACCACGGCGCCCCGAACAACAGGGCCACCAGCAGCGTGGGGGTCGCAAAGCCGACCCCGATCCACGCGGCGACGCGGTCGGGGCTCGGGCCGGCGGACATGTCATCGACGACCCGGACGCTCAGACCGCCCTGCTTGAGCCGCGCGGCCAGGCGCTCGGCCGTGGCCGGGACGAGCCCGGAGAACAGCGGCACCGGCAGGCGGATCCGTCGCTCGAGCTCGGCCTTCGAGTACATGCGGGCGTCGCCGATCACGAAGTTGAGCGGCGGCACCACGCCATCGTGCAGCGGGCTCAGGGTGTCGTAGAGGCGGGCGAGGAAGGCGGTGTCCTCCTTGGCGGCGCGCAGCTGGATCGTGCGACCGCCGGCCGCCCCGGGCTCCGCGGCGAAGTCGACCGCGACGCGGCCGCACGCGAGGCACAGGCGCTGACCGAGGCGCAGCGGCGCGTTGCAGTGCTGACAGACCACCCGCGCGAGGGCGTCGCCGTCGGGGCCGATCTCGCCGCGCAGCGCCGCCGCCAGCTCGCGGGCGCTGGCCGGGCGGGCGATCGGGTCGACCTCGAGGCAGCGCAGCACCAGGCGATCGAGCGCGCGCGGCAGCTCGGGGCGCAGGCGGATCGGCGGCGTCACCGGGTCCTCGGCCAGGAACGCCGGGCCGTCACCCCGCGGCAGCAGGCCTGTCAGCGCGCGATAGAGGATGACACCGAGCGGATACAGATCGGCGCGTGGGTCGAGGGCCGTGCGCTGCAGCTGCTCGGGCGCGGCGTAGGGCGAGCCCTCGAGCAGCAGGCTGGCCGCGGTCCGCGTCGACAGGATGTCGACCCGACCGAGCCCGACATCCGTGAGCCACATGCGCCCCGCGTCGCGGACGATGAGGCGCGGGTGCAGGTCGCGTAGCACCACCCCGCGCTCGTGCAGCGGCGCCAGCAATTCGGCGAGCTCGACCCCCAGCGCGGCCGCCTCGTCGGGCGGCACTGGGGCTCGCCGCGAGAGCCAGGCCTCGACGGTCTCCCCCGGCGGATCGAGGCGCAGCCGCCACGGCGGCGCCGCGTCGGGGGCCGCAGCGTCAGGCTCCGGGCCGAGCGCCAACAGCGGGGCCACACCCGGCACCCCGCCGCCGCCGGTGAGCGCCCGCAGCCGCTCGAGGTCGCGGACGTAGCGGCGCCGCAGCGCCAGGTCGCGCGCCAGCTCCGGCGCCAGGCGGGCCAGCAGCGCCGCCCGGCCGTCGACCAGGCGCACCCGCCAGCGCTGCTCCGAGCCGACCCGCTCCGGTCCGGCGACGATCTGCGCCCCCGACGGCAGCCCCTGTGGATCGCTCATGCTCCGCTCCGTTCACGCCTGCCCCGAAGGACATGTACGATCAACCTGTCTCTCAGGACATATAACGTATGCCCGCTCACGACCCGGCCTGCACTTCCTCGAGCGCCTCAACCTGCGCCCGCAGATCGCCGAGCGCAGCCGCGTCGCCGGCGCGAGCGCCGGCGCCAGCGACACGCACCTGAAACGCGTCGAGCGCCGCGGTGAGCGAGAGCAGGCGCGCCGACCACGTGTCGCGCTCGTGCAGCAGGGCCCGCGCCGCGTCGTCGGAGCGCTGGATGTCGCCGGCCGCGAGCGCGCGGTCGAGGGCCTCCAGGCGCCCGGCCGCCGCGGTCGCCACGGTCACCGCCTGGGCCAGCTCAGCCTGGGCCTCGGCGTCGCCCGCGGGCGCGAGCGCCAGGCTGCGGCGGACCACCGCGCGCAGCCCGTGTCGGTGCCGCGCCATCGAGATCGCCGGCAAGGCCCGCTCGACCCCGTCGAGCGCCTCGCGCAGCGGCGCAGCCAGCGTGCTCGCCGTCAACGCCTTGGTCCGGGTCACCTTGCGCACCGCCCCCCAGGTCGCCCCGAAGACCGCCCCCAGGATCAGCAGCGGCAGCACCACGAGGATCCCGCGGCTGTTGAGGAGGCCCGCGCACGACGCCGCCGCGACCGCCAGCGTGCGGCCGATCAGCGCCCCCGCCTTCTTGCGCATGCGCAGCGATCGCAGCGCGCCGCCCTGCACGAACTCGGCCTCGAGCCCGAGCTGCTGCAGCGACGCCACGACCGCGCGAGCGCTGGCCTCGGAGACCCGGGTGAGCAGCGTGAAGGGCACGCGCGGGATCTTGTGCTCGAGCGAACCGACCGCCACACCGAGCCCCGGGTTGCCGGCGATCCAGCCGATCAACCGCGCCCGCAAGGCGCTGTCGAGCTTGTCGCCCGGCTCACCCGGGCCCGACACCAGCACGGTGCAGCGACCGGCCGAGACCCGCGCCACCACGAGACCGCAGTGCATGCACACCCCGAGCTCGAGCACCAGCGGCTGCCCGCAGCCGGCGCAGGCCGGGCCCCCACGCTCGGCCGGCAGCGCCAGCGCCACCGTCTCGCCCGCCGCCACCTGCTCGAGCAGCACCGCCACCTGCGTCGCCGCCTGCGGGCGATCGGCCGGCGACTTGGCGAGCAGGCTGCTGACCAGCGCCCGCAGCGGCGCCGAGAAGCTGTCTGGAAGGACAGGTACCGGCGCCCGCCGGTGCGCCTCGATCACCCCGAAGGCGGTCGCCCCCGTGAACGGCGGCCGCCCGCAAGCCAGCTCGTAGAGGATGCAGCCGAGCGCGTAGAGGTCGCTGCGCACGTCGACCGCCAGCGGGTCGAGCGACTCCGGGGCCATGTAGTCGGGCGTGCCCAGCACCGCCAACGCCGAGCGGTCGACACCCGCCAGCGAGGTCGCGCGGGCCATCCCGAAGTCGGCGATCTTGGCCTGGTCACCCGCCGCGACCAGGATGTTCGCCGGCTTCAGATCGCGGTGGATCACCCCGGCCGCGTGCGCGCGTGCCAGGCCGCGGGCGATCCCCGCGGCCAGCCGCGCCAGGCGTGCCTCGCCGAGCGGCGCCTCGCGGGCGATCAGCTGCGCGAGCGTCGGCCCCTCGACCAACTCGAGCAACAGCAGCTCCGAGCCCTCGACCTCGGCGACCCCGTACACCGCGACGATGTTGGGGTCGCGGATCCCTCGCAGCAGCGCCGCCTCCTGCGCGAAGCGCTGCGCCGCCGTGCCGTCCTGCCCGTGCGAGTCGTGCAGGCGCTTGCCCGCGAACACCCGCCCGTCCGTCGAAGAGACGCGCAGCACCGTCGCCACCGCCCCGCTGCCCAGCGTCTCACCGAGGCGCAGACCTGGCGCCTGCGTGGGATCGTCCGACATGCCGGCGCATGATGCCCGAAGCGTTCACCCGCGGGAACCACCGCCGCGCACGCGCACATCACCCCGCCGCCGCGCGCCGCAGCCGATCCATGATCGCCGCGCCGACCCCGACCTCCGGCACCGCCTCGATCACGATCCGCTCCACGCCCGCCGCGTCGAGCGTGCGCAGCCCCGCGAACAGCTCGCGCCCGAAGCCCGCCAGCTCCGTCGGCAGGCGCAGCAGCAGCGCCGCCGTCACCGCCTCGCGCCGGCACACCAGCGCCACGCGTTCGCCCGCCGCCAGCGCCCGCGAGGCCGCGACCTCGCCCTCGCCCTCCCCGACCAGCTCGACCCGGGCCCGCGGCGCATAGTGGCGATGCCGCAGCCCCGGCGAGCGGGCCAGCGCCGCCGCGTCGCTCGCGTCCAGCGTGTCCACCGCCCCGAGCTGCGCCTGCAATTGCTCGAGCGTCACCGCCCCGCGCCGCAG
>JBGAUO010000119.1:0-14759 GCA_044228605.1 Nannocystis sp.
CCCGTTATCAGAGTTACATCGACGCGGTCGCCGGCGGGGCCGACGACCTGCTGCGCTGAGGTCTCACGGGGCGTACTTGGTGAGCCAGACGTCGGCGAACTGGCCGACGCGGTACTCCTCGCCGGCGGCGTAGATGTTGCCGGTCTTGTCGATGGCGACGGCGCGGGCGATGTCGTTGCCGGCGTCGACGCCGTCGTGGATCTGCGTCCACAGCTCGCCGCCTTCGGGGTTGTATTTGCGGACCCAGGTGCGGGCGAAGTCGTTGGCGGTGTACTCCTCGCCGACGGAGATCAGGTTGCCGGTGAGGTCGAAGGCGACGCCGTGGCCGATGTCGTTGTCGCCGCCGTCGCTGTCCTGGATCTGCGACCACAGCTCGGAGCCGCCGGCGCTGTACTTGGCGGTGAGGATCGCGGACAGGCCCGCGACCTCGTAGACCTCGCCGGAGAGGCCGATGTTGCCGTCGGCGTCGATGGCGATGCCGTGCCACAGGTCGTTGCCCTTCATGTGGTCGGCGCTGTGGGTCCACAGCTCCTTGCCGGCGGCGGAGTACTTGCGCAGCCAGAGGTCGGCGAGGCCGATCGGGACGTAGATGTTGCCGGCGACGACGAGGTCGCCGTCGGCGGTGAAGGCGACGGCGTTGCCGGCGTCGTTGCCGGCGTTGGCGTCGAAGCTGTCGCTCCAGATCTCGACGCCGTCGGGATCGAGGAGGCCGGTCCAGACGTTGTGCAGGCCGATGAGCTTGTACTCCTCGCCGGTGACGGCGATGTTGCCCTGCGGGTCGACGGCGACGCCGAAGGCGCGGTCGCCGAAGCCGGTCCCGCCGCTGTGGGTCAGCTGCCACACGGGCTTGCTGTCGGGGCCGAGCTTGAGGAAGAGCATGTCGGCGCCGTTGCCGGCGACGTTGGTCTCACCGACCATGACGAGGTCGTTGTCGGGGGTGACGGCGACACCGTAGAGGATGTCGGTGCCGTTGGTCTCGCTGTTCCAGGCGTAGCTCCACAGGATGTCGCCGGCGGGGCTGTACTTGCGGGCCCAGGCGTTGGCGTTCTGGCCGACGACAAACTCCTCGCCGACGATGATCACGTTGCCCTCGGCGTCGACGGCCGCCCCGTGGGCGCGGGCGTCGCCTGCGTCGTCGCCGGGGTAGTACTGCGTCCACAGCTCGGAGCCGGAGAGGATGCAGTCGACGTTGCAGCCGTCGCCGTCGACCTGGTTGCCGTCGTCGCAGGCCTCGCTGCCGTTGACGATGGTGTCCTGACAGTGCGGGCCGAGGGCGCTGCAGTCGGGGGCGCAGCCGCCGTAGCTGCCGTCGTTGGTGCCGTCGTCGCAGATCTCGCCCTCGCCGATGTTGCCGTCGCCGCAGACGGTGTTGGGGCACTCGCAGGGGCCAAAGCCGGCGCCGGCGGGGTCGCAGACCTGGACGCCGCTGTGGTCGGGGTCGCACATGCAGGGCTGCTGCTCGTCGGGCTGGCAGACGGGGTCACCGCTGCTGCCGCTGTTGCTGTTGCTGTTGCTGTCGCTGGTGGTCGGGACGTCGCCGGTGGGGCTGTCGGTGGTGCCGTCGGTGCTGTCGGTGGTGCCGGTGCCCGAGGCGGAGGCGCTGGCGGATGCGGTGACGGAGCTGTCGTCGCCACAGGCGGTGAGGAGCAGGGCGGTGGCGAGGGCGACGTGGGAGCGAGACATCGCCCGCACGATATCACGCGCTCGCGGGGAGGCTGAGGGGGCGGGCGCGGCCGACCTCGGGGTGGTCGCTCAGGATCTCGTCGAAGGCGACGGGGTTGGCCTCCTTGATGGCACCGCCGGGGGCGTCGGGGCTGCCGATGAGGGCCACGACGCCGCGGACCGAGCCGTAATAATTGCTGCTCGCGTGGTCGACGTCGTCGATGCAGCGGCGGACCAGGGAGCGTGAGAGGCGGGGCAGGGCCAGCATGTCGAGGGCCTGCTCCCACAGGCCGTCGAGCAGGTTGGGGTCGGCGGGGAATTCGAGCAGGCCGGCGAGCAGGAGGAGGAGGCCTGCACGCTGGCCGCCGCGGGTGTCGAGCGGGGCGTCGGCGAGGTAGCCGAGATCGACGGCGCGCCAGTAGGCGTCGGCGGCGATGAGCAGGCGCTTGAGCTCCTGGGCGCTGTGGGCCAGGCTGGCGTGGAACATGACCTCGGCGCGCAGGCTGTCCTTGCCGCGCGGGTCGGGGATGTAGCGGACGACGGCGGGGGCGCGGCCGAGGTCGACCAGCGGGCCCGGCCGGGTGGGCTTGCCGGCCGGGACGTCGCGGGGCGGGTCGACGGCGTCGTAGAAGCCGGCGGCGGCGAACACGTAGAAATTCTCGGCCTGGCCGGGCAGGCCGTCCCACAGCTCGGAGTACTGGGCGACGCGGTTGAGGCTGCCGGCGGCCCAGTTGAGGCCGCGGGCCGCGTCGCCGCCGATCTGCGAGGCGGCGACGCCGGGGCTCTTGGGGGTCGCAGAGTCGCGGATGGCCTCGGCGATCTCGACGACGCGGAGGTCGAGGAAGCCGTCGTAGAAGTCGGCCTTGCCGTCGCGGTTGATGTCCTCGTAGCGGGCGACGACGGCGGGGTGGGCGGGGCCGATGAACTGCACGAAGTCGGGCGAGCGGCTCTGCTTGTGGTGCCACTGCGCCTTGCGCAGCCGGACGTCGATCGCGGCGAAGTCCTCGCTGGCGGCCATGCCCCGGAGGATCGCCATGAAGCAGTCGATGCCCTCGCTGGCGGTGGTCTCGTCGTTGGCGCCGGTGTTGAAGTAGGTGCTGTCCCAGGAGGAGTAGATGTCGGCGTCGGGGAACTGCCGCGAGATCGCGAAGCGGGTGGTGAGGCCCGCGCACTGGCAGTTCATCATCAGCTTGTAGCCGACCTGCGTGACCTGGGTGAGCGCGGCCCGCATGTCGAAGGCGCCGAGGTTGGCGTGGCGGCTGATGAGGAGGCCGGTGAAGTAGGCGTTGCCCATCTCCGTGTTCTCGTCGCGCGGCGAGGCGGCGCGGGCAAACAGCTGGATCGTCTGACCCGCGGGGCCGGTGAAGGGGGCTTGCAGGACCTGATAGCCGTCGCCCCACGGGAGCGGGCTTGCGGGGGCGCCCTCGGGGGTGGGGATCTTGGTGAAGCCGTACTTGGTCTGCAGGATCTTGAGCTCGCCGGGGAAGAACTCGGGCGCGGAATTGAGGACAAAGCGCCAGGGGCCGGTGAGCTCGGCGTAGGGCGGGGCGGCGCGACGAAGGCCGCGCAGGAGCGCCTCGGCCTGCTTCTGATCGTCGGGGCGCAGGGCCGGGCCGCGCATCGCCAGCAGCGAGATGGCGTGGGCCCGCAGCTCGGGGCGCGCGCCCGGGCCGGTCTCGGCGGCGATCAAGGCGAAGATGCGGGCGGCGGCCTGGTCGGCGACGGCGCGGAAGCTCGGGTCCTTGAGGACGGTGGCGACGATGTGTGAGAGGACGGTGAGGGCGGCGGAGCGCAGCTGGGCGGCGTCGATCGGGTCGATGTTGGCGGCCCCGGGGGCGGCGGCTGTCAGGATGGCGTTGAGCTGGGCGAGCAGGGCCTGGGCCTGGGTCGCGCTCAGATGCTCGGGGCGCAGGGCCTCCTCGGGGTGGAAGGGGCTGGCGGGGAACAGGCACTCGAAGCTGGTCGTGCGCCGGGTCGAGACCCAGCGGGCGGCGGTGACGAGCACCGGGAGGGCGTCGAGCCACACCGGGGCGGGGCCCGCGGCGTGGCCGGAGAGGGTGCCGTCGGCGAGCAGGAAGAGGGGAGGGGCGCCGTTCACGGAGGCGGTGAGATCGAGGGCGCTGCGCGGGGGCTCGGGGGTCGCGGTCGGGTGCGGGACCTTCCCGCCGATCGCCGAGAGGGTGCGGCGCACGCTGGTGCTGCGCCCGGCGAACTGGACCTGCACGCGCTTGCCGAGGGCGAGGGCGAGGACGTTGCGGGCCTCGCTCGGGGTCGGGCTCAGCTGCACGTGGTAGTCGCGCTCGCCGAGCAGGAGCAGGTGCAGGCCGGCGGCGGCGCGGGCGGCGTTGAAGCTCTTGCGCGCCGCGGAGCCGCTGGCGATGAGCTCGGCGGGGAAGGTGTGAATGACCGCCACAAGGCCGTCGTGGTTGCGTACCTGGACTTCGAGACGATTCGCCATGTTGCCCTCAGCTCCGGTTCGGGCGCATCGTACCGTGATCCAGCGGGCGCCGCATGGCCAGGAGCCCGGGCGGATCCGGGCGAGTCGGGCGAGTCGGTACGACTTCGCCCGCGGCGAGCGGTGTCGTGAGCTGTCGGCTTGGACATGTCTGTAGGGACATGTCCTGGAGGTCAGGCGAGTAGTCTGTCGAGCCAGGTCGCGAAACCAGGCTCGCGAAACAGGCGGCCGAGGTGGTGGTCCAGCTCGGCGTGCAGCGGGGCGCGCCAGGCCGCGACGAGGGCGGGGTCCAGGAGCTCGCCGAGGCTGCGCGACTCGAGCTCGGCGAGCAGCGAGCGCAGGACGCCGGTGGCCTCGTCGGCGAGGCGGTCCCAGTGGGCGAGGGCGTGGGCGGCGGCGTGGAGGTCGCTGGCGAGCGCCCGGGGGTCGAGCTTTTGTCGCTCGCGGAGGAACACGGGCTCGGGGAGGGCGAGGACGGAGCGGAGGGCGTCGCCGCGCCAGGCGGCCATGTCGCCGGCGAAGCGCGGGTCGGTGGTGCGCTCGACGATCATGTCGAGGGCGCGACCGAGAGCGTCGTCGACGAAGTTGCGGACGCGATCCTCGAGCTGGCGCTCGACCTCGGCGCCGACGACGGAGGCGACGCCCTTGGCGACGCCCATGAGCTTCGAGCGGATGCCGGCGCCGGGGATCCAGCCGGTGTCGGGCATGGCGGTGCGCAGCCGGGTGGCGAAGTCGAGGAGGGTGGTCTGCAGGACGCTGCGCACGAGCGCGCGCATGCCGGCGTGGTCGACGGCGGCGCGCACGAGCTCGCGGCTGGGCGTGAAGGGGCGGCGCAGGGCGGTCTGGAGGGCGCGCTGGAGCTCGGGTGGGAGGCGATCGGCGAGCGGTCCTGGGCGGGCGCGCGCGGCGGCCTGGCGGCGGGTGATCACGGCGGCGAGCTGCTCTGGATCGATCGCGGCGACGCTGGCTCGCAGGCCGGCGATGAAGGCGGGGACGATGCGCTCGGGCGCGATGAACTCGCGGACGGGCGTGGCGAGCACGGCGTCGAAGATCACGCCCGCGAGCTCGGTCGCAAACGCAGGCTGGTCGCGCAGGCGCGCGAGGGCATCGGTGGCAGACGACACGCCGCTGCTATAGCAGGCCTGGCACGGGCTGAGATACGCTGGGTTCACGCACGCGGGCCCGGTGTTTGAGAACGCCGGGCCGAGACACGCGTTCGCCCGCCGCCATGCAAAGCAGCACGCTCCCGATCGCCAGCCCGTGTCACGAGTCGTGGGACGCCATGTCCGGAGAGGCGACGCAGCGCTTCTGCGGGGTGTGCCAGAAGGATGTGCACAACCTCTCGGCGATGGGTCACGACGAGGCGCAGGCGCTGCTGCGCGAGAAGGCCGGCCAGCACCTTTGTGTGCGCTACTCGGCGGAGTCGGACGGGACGCTGCGCTTTCGTGACCTGGTGCCGAAGGCGAGCCTGACGCGGCGGATCGTGCGGACGGCCTTCGCGGCGACGATGCTGGCCGCGTGTGCGCCGCACGGGGAGGGGCCGGCGCAGGAGCTCGGGCAGGCGATCATCGACTCGATCCGCGAGGCGACGGTGCCGACCAGCGATGGTGGTTGTGACTACACGACCGGGCCGTTCACGACCTTCCACCTGCCGCCGGGACACGTGCTGTGCAGGGACGCGGGGCCGTCGGTGGCGATCGAGGCGGGGCCGTACCAAACGCGGCACAATCCGCCGCCGCCGCCGCCGTTGATGGGCGCGGCGCCGTTGCGGGTGCAAGACTCGCCGCCATTGATGCGGATGGGCGAGGCGATGGCGGTGCCCGAGCACACGAGCCCATTCGAGCCCTGCGACCCCAAGCCGGGGTTCGCTCCGCCGCCGCCGCCGCTGCCGGGTGAGGTCCGCGACCAGGGGGAGATCGCGGTCCCGAGGCCGCCGGAGCGGCCGCCGGAGCGGGAGTTGATGGGCGCCGTGGCCGCGCCGGAGCCGGAGGCGGAGTTGATGGGGAAGATCGCGGCGCCGCAGGATTGATGGGCGCGAGAACCTCGGCGAGCGGCGCACGTTGAGGCAGGCATGCACAGCGACAGCGTGAAGATCGAGAGCCCGTGCCACGAGTCGTGGGACGCGATGCAGGGCGAGGGGGCGCGGCGCTTCTGCGGGGTGTGCCAGAAGGACGTGCACAACCTGTCGGCGATGGGCCACGACGAGGCGCGGGCGCTGCTGGCCGCGTCGGCGAAGCAGTCGCTGTGTGTGCGTTACACGAGCGAGGCCGACGGGACGCTGCGCTTTCGCGATCTGGTGCCGCGGGCGAGCCTGACGCGGCTGCTCGTGCGGACGGCGTTTGCCGCGGCGGCGCTGGCTGCCTGTACGCCGCACGGCGCGGCGCCGCTGCAGGGGCTCGGGGAGTCGATCATCGAGGCGCTGCGCGAGCAGGCGACGGCGAGCGAGGCCGGCGGCTGCGACCTGACGACGGGGCCGTTCACGACCTTTCACCTGCCGCCGGGGCACGCGCTGTGCCAGGGGGTGGGTGAGCCGTGGCGCCCGCTGGAGGCGCCCGAGGTGCCGGAGGGGCGGGTGCCGGAGATCGCGGACCAGCCGGAGCGCGAGGTGCAGGGGCTGCGGGTGGCGGCGCCGGAGCCGAAGCCAGAGATGGTGCCCTGCGATCCGCTGGCCGACGAGGACGGGGCGAAGGTGGTGCCGCCGACGCCGCGGCCGCCGACGCGAAAGATGGGGATGATGAAGCGGCCGCCGATGAAGGAGACGATGGGCGACGTGAAGCTGGCGGGCGACGAGCTTTAGGGTCGGCAGCCGGAGTGAGCTGTTCTTTGCGACCTGTTCTTTGTGACCTGTTCCGGAGGACAGGATGGGGTGGCCGCGAGATCAGGGGGCGGTGGCGCTGAGGGCGAAGGCGGGGCCGGCGGCCAGGAAGTCGTCGGCGGCCTGGCGGCGCAGGGTCGCCGCGCGCTCGCGGTCGGCGAGGGCGTCGGCGAGGGCGGCCCGGGCTTCGCCGCGCAGGGCCGGGGCGACGCCGCTGCGCTCGGCCTGGGCGGCGGCGATGCCGAGGACCTCCTGGGCTGCGCCTCGCTGATCGCGGGCGAGCTCGACCCGACCGAGGCACAGGCGGGCGCGCAGGGTCAGCACGGCACCTGGCCCATAGGTCAGGTCGGCGAGGGCGAGCGCATTCCTGCAGGCGAGCAGGGCGGCGTCGAGCTGCCCGGCGGCGAGCAGGGCCGCGCCGAGCTCGTGCAAGAGCGGGGCACGGTTGCGGTCGCGCCGGGTCTGGTCGTCGCGGGTGGGGGCGATCGCGGGGTCAGGGATGGCGAGGGCCTGGCGGGCGAGCAGGGCGGCGGTGGTCGGGTCGCCTTGCTGGCGGGCGAGCTGGGCCTGGCCGCGCAGGGCGGCGCGGCGGAGCTCGGGCGACGGCTCGGCGGCGAGGCCGAGGGCCGTCTCGTACTCGAGCTCGGCGAGCTTGTGGCGGCGCTCGTCGGTGAGGATGTCGGCCAGGAGGATGTGGATGCCGGCGAGCTCGGCGGGGGTCCTGGCGGGCGTCTGGCCGCGCAGGGCGAGGCCGCGGTGGAGGCTGGCGAGGGCCGCGTCGGGGCGGCCGAGCTGGGCCTGGAGGACGCCGATCTCGAGGACGAGGTTGATGGCGGTGCCGTGGAGCGGGCCGTGGACGCGGGCGTAGATCTGGGCGGCGCGCTCGCTGGCTGTGAGGGCCTCGCGCAGCTCGCCGCGGGCGGTGAGGATGCTGGCGAGGTTGGTGAGGCAGTCGGCGACGTTGGGGTTGTCGGGGCCGTAGGCGCGCTCCATGAGCGCGAGCGCGGGGCGCACGGCGGCGAGGGCCGCGTCCCACTCGCTGCGGCTCATGCGGATCGAGGAGATGTTGATGCCGGCGCTGGCGACGGAGGGGTGATCGGGGCCGCCGGCGCTGCGGTAGGCGGCCTGGCTGCGCTCGAACAGGTCCAGGGCCTGGGCTGGATCGCCGTTGGACCAGTGGGCGTGGCCGAGGCCGGCGAGGAGGCGGGCCGTGCGAGGGTCGGCGAGCCCGAAGTTGGCCTCGGCGAGCGCGAGGCCCTCGCCGGCGGTGGCGATGGCCTCGGCCTTGCGTCCGTGGTGGCTGAGGACGTAGCTGCGAAACAGGAGGTAGAGGACGCGCTTGTCGGCCGGTTCGGCGGTGCGCTGGAGGAGGCTGCGGGCGTGCTCGGACCAGGAGAGGGCGTCGGCGCCGTGATTCATGCGCAGGTCGACGAGCGAGAGGATGATGGCGGCGTCGGTGGCGACGGCGTCGTGGGCGATGCCGAGGGCGAGGTGGTAGGCCTCGGCGAGGTGGTCGTGCGCGAGCTGGAAGTCGGCGGTGGCTTCTTCGCTGCGGCCGAGCTCGAGCAGGGCCTCGGCGTGCAGCGGCGGGTAGTCGAGGCCCTCGCTGCTGCGGCGCACGGCGGTGGCGATCTCGCGGGACTCGCGGGGGCGGCCGGCGTCGCGCCGGGCGGCGGCGCGGGCGAGGTGGCTGCGGGCGCGCGCGACGGCGTCGGCGAGGGCCGGGTCGCCGGGCGGGGGGATGCGCTCGCGGGCGAAGTTGTCGTCGGCGCAGCGGGCCGGGGGGGTCAGGCCGCCGACGAGCTGCAGGCCGCGTTCGACCGTCGCGGCGTCGGCGGTGACGAGGGCGCCGACGAGGGCATCGAGCTCGCCGAGGTTGGTGTCGAGGCAGCGGTTGCGCAGGTCGAGGCGCTCGCTCGAGGCCTCGCCGCGCAGGTGGGTGTCGGCGCAGAAGGTGTCGCGCTGGGCGGCCCAGGCGGCGGCGTGGGCGTCGAGGGCTGCCTGTACTTTGGGCCAGATCTCCGCGGCGTAGGGGAGGCCGGTGGCGACGAAGGCGGAGCGCGCCTGCTGGGCCTGGGGCTCGCCCCAGACCTGGCCGACACGCTCGCGGCCGTGGTCGCAGCGCTGGGTGTCGCCGCCGAGCGCGGCGCCGAGGCCGACGACGAGGCCGAGGCCGAGGCCGGTGAGGGCGAGGTTACGGCGGCGCCGGGCGGGGTCGGCCGCGAGCGCGGCGAGCAGGCCGGCCATGTCGGGGAAGCGGTCGGCCGGGCGGCGCTGGAGGCCGCGGGCGAGGGCGCGGCGCAGGTGTCCAGGCACGCGGCGGGGATCGACGGGGAGCACGAGGTCGCGGAAGACCGCGAGGCGGACGTCGGCGGCGGTGCGGCCGGGGAAGGGGCGCTGGCCGTAGAGCGCCTCGTAGAGGGCGACGCAGAAGGAGAACTGATCGCTGCGGGCGTCGGCCAGCTGGCACAGGTGCTGCTCGGGGGACATGTACGCGGGCGTGCCGATGTACGCGCCGGCCTGCGTGAGCCGGACGTTCGCGCTCGGGATGGCGGGCTCGCCAGACGGCTCGGGGGCGTCGCTGGTGGGCGGACGGGAGAGGCCGAAGTCCAGCACACGCACGCGGCCGTCGTCGCCGACGAGCACGTTGTCAGGCTTGAAGTCGCGGTGGATCACGCCGGCGGCGTGGGCGGCGGCGAGGCCGTGGCCGGCCTGGAGGAACATGCCGACGATGTCTCGCCACGAGTGAACCGATGCGGCGATCCAGGCGCGCAGGTCGCGACCGGGGACGTACTCCATGGCGAGGTAGACGGCGGCGTCGTACTTGCCGGTGTCGAAGACCTGGACGACGTTGGGGTGGGAGAGGCGGGCCATGGCCTGGGCCTCGCGCAGGAGGCGGGCCTCGCCCTGGCTGTGGTGGTCGTCGCGCATCGCCGGGCGCAGGACCTTGAGCGCGACGGGTCGCTCGAGCTTGGGATCGAAGGCGTAGTAGACGACGCCCATGCCGCCCTCACCGAGCTTGCGCACGATCACGAAGCGGTCGATGTGCGTCGGCGTGGCGGTGGTGAGGGCGTGCGGGGCGACCATCTCGCCCCGGTCGATGCGGGTGACGTCGGAGTCGTCCACGCCAGGATGATCCCCGAAATCCGCGGCTTTGGTGGGGGCGATCCTGAACACCGGCGCAGGCGCTCGCTGCTTGCGTTCGCGCGGGGCCGCGGAGTAGGGTGGGCCCCCGTTATCCCCAGGAAACACTCGTGAAGCCGATCCAGATCTGTCAGCACCTTGGTCAGGGACACATCGACGCGTACTACGACGAGCTGTCCGGCAAGGAAGTCCGCGTCGTGCTCAAGGCGGGCGGTTGTAGCGTCAACGTCCCGGAGACCGCGTACACCCAGGCGGCCCGCCGTCGCGCGTGGCGCAAGCGTTTCGACGCCGAATTCACCGGGGGTAACGACCAGCTCGCGCTCGCGTTGCTGCTCGAATGGTTGATGCGCCACCACCGGAGCATGCTGGTCGACTACCTCGACTTCCTCGGCGTGAAGCACCGCCAGGGCGAGACCGACGAGGACTTCTGCGCGACGCGCGAGGAGTCCAAGCTGCGCGAGGGCGTGGCGGAGCTGCTCAAGAAGTACCCGCCGGCGCACGTGGCGACCTACCTGCTGCTGGTCGGTCACCTGCAGGAGACGCCGGTGTTCGATCAGACGCCCGAGGTGCTGACCTCGCTCGGCATGGCGGCCGACGCCGCGGCGAAGTACGTGGAGGAGCACAAGGCCAGCTACAAGCCGAGGGCTCAGCGCTCGCCGACGCCGATGATCACCACCGCTCCGGCGGCGTGAGTCAGGAGACGCACGCGATGGACCGCCTGGCGATGCTGCAGCAGTTCGTGGCCAAGAAGCCCGACGATCCCTTCGCCCGCTACGGGCTGGCGATGGAGCTGAACAAGCGTGGCCTGGCGGTCGAGGCGAAGGCCGCCTTCGAGGAGTTGATGTCGCGGCACCCGAACTACGTGCCGGCCTATCTGATGGCCGGCAACGCCCTGCTCGCGCAGGGCGACCGCGACGGGGCGCGTCAGGTGTTCGCGCGCGGCGTCGCGGCGGCGGAGGCCGCGGGCGACGGGCACGCGCTCGGCGAGCTGCAGGCCGCGAGGGCGGCCCTGGATTGATCGGACCGCTTCCGGACCTGGTGTTCGCCAGCCCGCGCAAGTTGCCGCGCGCGGCGGACCTGCGCGGGCGCGTGGTGGTGCTGGATCTCGCGTTCGCGGCCGACGGCATGGGCGGGCCGGGCTTCGCAAAGATCACAGGGCGGTTCCTGAAGGAGCTCGGGCCGCGCCTGGCTCGCTGGGTCGATCACCACGATCACGACCTGCACGGGCAGTACCGCGGCGACGACCGCTTCGTGCTGCACAGCAAGGCGGAGCACGGGGCCTGCCCGGAGATCATCACGCCGGAGATGGTGACGCGGACCGGGCCGATCGACACGATCGTGGCCCACTTCGATCTCGACGGGCTGTACGCGGCCGCGAAGTGGATCCTCGGCGGGCATGAGCCGTATCCGGGGGCGGACGCGGACGCGCGCGCGGTCGACACGCGGATCGGCGTCGTCAGCCCGCGGGCGCAGCTGGTCGACAAGGCGCTGCGGGTGCACTTCGACGACGCGGTGCTCAAGCAGCGGATCGTGCACTGGCTGTGCCGCGGGCTGCGGCCGGGGGTGGAGCACGACACGATCGTCGCGGCGGCGGCGGACTTCGATCTGCGCGCGAGCGAGGCGGCGACGCTCGCGGGGCGCTACGTGGTCGAGGACGACATCGCGTTGCTGCACCTGCCGAGTCACCCAAAGCCTTTCGACAAGACGGAGCTGCTGCTGCTCGGGCAGAAGCTGGCGAGCGTGGCGATCGTGGTGGACGGGACGACCGTGAACATCGCGGCGAGCTTCGAGAGCGGGCTCAACTTCGTGACCTTGCTCGAGCTCGGCGGCGGGATGCCGACGCGGGTGAGCGTGCCGCTGGCGCGCCTCGATCTGGCGCTGACGAAGATCCGCGACGCGCTGCGGGCCCGGTGATCGCCGGCGCGGCGCTGCGCGCCTCGCTGTATCGTTTCGGTGCGATCGTTGGGGCTGCATCAGAACGATACAGTTGTGCATCCAGGCGCTGCGCGCGAGTGCGCATTCGCGGGCGCTTCTGAGTATTTCACGGCGGCCCACGGCGGCCTATGCTGGGCGCCTTCTGCGGGCTTGCAATGGGCGCCCGCGCAGACAGGCAGCCATGGGGGATCCGATGTCAGATCGAGGACGTGAACGTGACCTGGTGCTCGCGCCGAACGAGTTTGCCTTCATCCTGGACGAGACGAAGGGCAACATCAATGTGTACGTCGGGCCGCACAAGACGAGCCTGGCGAACACCGATGTGCCGGTGGTCTTCGACTCGGGGACCAAGCGCTTCGATCGCAAGACGCTGGATCAGGCGATCCAGATGATCTCGATCGCGCCGGAGGGCTGGTACCTGGTGGTGAAGAACCCGGCCTCGGACAAGAGCCACCCGCGGACCGGGGCGCTCAACAACCTGCCGAACCTCGACACCGGCCGCAAGGTGAACATCCCGGGGCCGATCTCGTTCGCGCTGTGGCCGGGGCAGATGGTGCGCGTGCTGCAGGGGCACCACCTGCGCAGCAACCAGTACCTGCTGGTCCGCGTGTACGACGAGGAGGCGGCGAAGACCAACTGGAAGAACGCGGTGATCAAGCCGCAGAAGACCGGGGAGGGCGAGCCGGAGGGGGACATCAAGCACATCGCGGCGCTGCCGGACCTGACGATGGGCAACCTGCTGGTGATCCGCGGGACCGAGGTGTCGTTCTACATCCCGCCGACCGGCGTCGAGGTGGTGCCGGACGTCGACGCCAACTACGTGCGCGAGGCGGTGACGCTCGAGCGCCTCGAGTACTGCATCCTGCTCGATGAGAACGGGTCGAAGCGCTTCATCGTCGGGCCGGACGTGGTGTTCCCGAAGCCGACCGAGGTGATCGTGCGCATGCGGGGCTCGCGGAAGTTCCGGGCGATCGAGCTGAACGAGAACTCGGGGCTGTACCTCAAGGTGATCGCGCCGTACGAGGAGAACGGGGTCGCGCACAAGGTCGGCGACGAGATCTTCCTGACCGGCCGCGACACGATGATCTACTTCCCGCGCACGGAGCACGCGATCGTCAAGTACGGCGATCAGGAGAAGCACCACGCGGTCGCCATCCCGGCCGGCGAGGCGCGCTATGTCCTCGACAGGAACACGGGGCAAATCCGGCTCCGTCGCGGTCCGGCCATCTTCCTGCCCGACCCGCGAAAGGAGGTCATCGTCCGGCGCGTCCTCGACCCGCGCACGGTCAACCTGTGGTTCCCGGGCAACCGCGAGGCCTACGAGCACAACCGTCGCCTGGCGGCCCAGAGCGCGCCGGCGTTGACGGCCGACGCCGCGGCCCTGAGTGCGCCGGCGCCGGCCCAGGCGAAGGCCCCCGCGGGCGCGCCGGCGGCGGCCAAGGCCGCGTCCGGGGCGATCGCCACCCGCGAGACCCAGGCCGCACCGCCGCCGCCCAACGAGTTCGCGGGCGACGACTTCAACCGCAACCAGAACTTCACCGGGCCGCGGACGATCGTGCTCGACACCCGCTTCGAGGGGGCGGTGGCGATCGACGTGTGGACCGGCTACGCGGTGCTGGTGGTCAGCAAGACCGGCGAGCGCCAGGTCGTCAGCGGGCCGCACACCCGCCTGCTCGAGTACGACGAGAACCTGCAGGTGCTCGAGCTCTCGACCGGCACGCCGAAGTCGGACGCCAACCTCTACAAGACGGTGTACCTGCGCACGCTCAACAACAAGGTGACCGACGTCGTCGAGGCCGAGACCCTCGACCTGGTGCGCGTGCACCTGCAGCTGTCGTACCGCGTGAACTTCGAGGGCGACCCGGCGCGCTGGTTCGAGGTGGAGAACTACGTGAAGTTCCTGACCGACCACCTGCGCTCGCTGATCCGCCACGCGGTCAAGCGCCACGGGATCGAGCACTTCTACGCCAACGCGGTGGCGGTGCTGCGGGACATTGTGCTCGGGACGGTCGGCGAGGACAGCAAGCGCCCGGGTCGTCGCTTCGACGAGAACGGGATGCGGATCTACGACGTCGAGGTGCTCGAGGTGGCGATCGGCGACGAGACGATCGCCGAGCTGCTGGTCCAGGCCCAGCACGCGGCGGTGCAGCAGACGCTGCAGCTGGCCGCCGAGCAGCGCCGCCTCGAGGCGACCCGCCAGAGCGAGTCGATCGGGCAGCAGATCGCGGAGCTGCAGTCGCAGACGCGGCAGAAGCAGAGCGGGCTCAAGACCCTCGAGGTCGAGCAGCTGTTGCGCCACCAGCTCGCTGAGCAGGCGGCGAAGATCGAGCTGCATGAGCGCCAGCAGACCGCGCTGCTGACCGAGCAGGATCGGGTGGGGACGATCCACCAGGCCGAGCTGGCCCGCCGCAAGGCGGCGCAGGAGCTCGAGCTGTCGCTGGCGCAGCAGAAGCTCGAGCAGAAGCTGCGCGAGCTGGCGGCCGAGGTGAGCGCGGTGGCCGAGAAGGCCCAGGCGGTCTCGCCGGACCTCATCGCGGCGCTGCAGGCCTTCGGCGACAAGGCCCTGGCCGGCAAGATGGCCGAGAGCATGGCCCCGCTGGCGATCCTCGGCGGCGAGAGCGTGTCGGAGGTGCTCGGCCGGCTGCTGCGCGGGACGCCGCTGGCCCGCTTGCTCGAGGCCAAGGCCGTCGAGGCCAGCAAGCCGTGAGCGTGGCGGCGCGGACCCGGCAGCGGTCCGCGTCCTTCGAC
>JBGAUO010000011.1:0-67640 GCA_044228605.1 Nannocystis sp.
ATGAACACGACGTTGGAGATCCACACCTCGGGGAAGTGGCGGCGGGCGAGGATCAGCTGCTCGACGATCTCGGCGGTGTTGAGGTGGCGGATCAGGCCCATCTTGGCGGTCAGGCAGAACTGGCAGTTCATCGCGCAGCCGACCTGGCTCGAGACGCAGAGGGTGGCGCGGTGGAGGTCGCCGGTGCCGTCACCGGTGACGTCCGGGATGAGGACGGACTCGATGATCGCGCCGTCGTCGGTTTGCAGGGCGAGCTTGGCGGTGCCGTCGGCGGCGCGGTGGATCGCCTGCAGGGTGAGGGCGTCGATGCGCGCGACGCTGGCGAGGCGGGCGCGCAGGTCGGCGTCGAGCGAGAGCTCGCCGAAGTCGGCGGCGAGGCGGCGGTGGAGGTCGGCCCACAGGTTGTCGGCCTGGGCCTTGCGGGCGCCCTGGGTGGCGGCCCAGGCGAGCAGCTGCGGGCGGGTCATGGCCTTGAGCCACACGCGGCCGCGCGGGTCCTCGGGCTGGCTCGGGGGCAAGCTCATGACCGGCTCATAACATGGGGGGCGGCAGGGTGGCCGTGAGCCAGGCGGCGACGCTGTCGCGGTGCTCGGGAGTCTGCGAAGGGGGGCGGTTTTGACCCGCGTGCTGCATGGGCGGGTTACGCCCATGCGGGGCGGCTGGCGCTCGCGCCGGCTTGTTGGCGCCGCGCAGGCGTTGGCTTGTCGGGCTTTGTTCGAGCTGAGAAGGTCTTGTCATGACCGCGAGCCGCGAGTTGCTCACGCAGGACCAGTTGGACGGGCTTGCCGACGCCCGGTCGATCAAGCGACGGACCCGGCGCTACGTCGGTGATTCGGTGCAGGTTCCGCTGCGTACGCTGGTGCCTGCCGACGCGGCGGTGGTCCGGGCGCTCTACGATCTGCTCGGTGGATTGTTCGGGCTGATCGCCCCGCGGGTCGACGGCGGTCTCGGGTCGGTGACGGCCGTGCGCGGCTTCTTGCGGACGACCGGGTTTGCCGAGCTGGCCCGTCGCATCGACGGGATGGGCGCGACGCTCGACGCGGCGACGGCGTCGCTCGAGCTGCGCCAGGTTTATCACGACGTGCGCGGCGGCGGCCTGCCGGCGCTGATGATGCACCTCGACGCGGTCGCGGACGGCGACGGCGTGGCGGAGGACCTCGAGCGGATCTTCGTGCTGTGTCGTGACCAGCTGAAGATCATCCGCAACGCGATCCCTGACCTCGATCCCGAGGGCTACGCGCGCGACCTGTCGCAGCGCGAGCACAGCAGCGAGCTGCTGCTGGCCAAGTGGGCCAACGAACGCTACCGGCTGCGCGACGTCGAGGTGGCGGTCACGCTGCGCTGCGACTTCGCGGGCACGGTGTCGGAGTGTTGCATGGAGTTCGCGGCGCTCGACCGGGTGATCTACAACCTCGTCAACAACGCGACCCGCTTCGCCGCCGACGGTCGCGTCGAGCTGCGGGTGTTCCCGCTGAGCGACGCGGAGGCGACCGACCTGCGCTTTGTGGTGATCAATCGGGTCACGCGGGAGCACGGGGAGCGGGTGCAGGCCGACCTCGGCGCGGACCTCTCGCGGGTGTTCGCGGGCGGCTACACCACCGGCGGTCACGGTCTCGGCCTGCGCATCTGCGGCGACTTCGTCAGCCACGGCTACGGCCTGCCCTCGTTGCAGACGGCGCTCCACGAGGGCTACATCGGCGCGCGTTTGTTGGGGGACTGCTTTGTCGTGTGGTTCCACTGGCCAGCGCGGCGAGCGGCGGCCAGCGCGGCGTAGATCGCCGGCTCAGCCCAGGGGGGGCGGCAGGGTGGCCGTGAGCCAGGCGGCGACGCTGCGCCACAGGGGCGCGCTTGCGCCGGTGACCAGGCCCATGTGGTCCAGGCGCAGGTCCGCGTGCGCGGGGTCGCGGCCGAGCTGCCAGACGGTGCGGCGGGCGATCGCCGCGGTGAGGCGCAGGGCCGAGTCGGGGCGGGCGTAGAGGCGGTCGTGCACGCTGACGACGTGGAGGCAGGGGCAGGTCACGCGGGCGAGGCCGGCGTGGTAGTCGGTGCCGTCGCGGGCGAGCCAGCGGCCCTCGTGGACGTTGCGGGCGATGTCTCGCCAGTAGCCGGCGGACTCGTCCATGTTGCCGAGGCGCAGGCGGGTGGCGGGGAAGTGGCCGTGGGCGGCGGCGATGCGCGCGGCGAGGGCCATGACGCTGCGCTTGAGCAGCCAGCGGGGGCGGCTCGGCTCGGTGCTGCGCAGCCAGACGTCCATGGCGAGGGCGACGTGGGCGGCGACGGGGGCCTCGGGGTGTTGTCCGAGCCAGGCGAGCGAGGTGTGGGCGAACAGGGAGTGGCCGAGCAGGACGAGTGGGAGCTTGGGGGCGAGCGTTCGCGCGAGGTCGACGTAGACGCCGGTGTCGGCGACGAGCTGGTCGTAGGACCAGTCGCCGCCGGCGCGGGGCAGCGGGCCGCTGCGGCCGTGGCCGCGGAGGTCGGGGAGCAGGACGCGGAAGCCGGCGTCGACGAGGGTCTGGGCGAGGCCGGGGCGGTCGCTGCGGCCGGGGCGGAAGGTGCGGCGGTCGACCATCATGGCGTGGCCGGCGACGACGATGCCGCGGGGCGGGCCGGATGGGCTTTGGTCGAGGATGTCGAGGACCCAGCCGTCGGGCGCCGGGATGCGGTGGGTGGGCAGTTGCATGCCTGCGGGCCCGCGTCAGGCGCGGGTGGCGGAGAACAGCACGAGGGCGCCGCGGCGTTCGGCGGTGAACTGGTGGAGGCCGTGGATGCGACAGGTGCCGCGCAGCTCCTCGAGCTCGAAGACGTGGGCGCTGGAGGCGGCCTGGAAGGCGGCGGTGAGCGGGCGCAGGGGGTTGCGATGGACGAAGGTGCTGGCGATGAAGACCCCGCCGGGGCGGAGGACGCGGGCGACCTCGGCGATGGCGGCGTCGGGGTCGGGCCACAGGTGGAGGGCGGCGCCGGCGTGGGCGGCGGCGAGGCTGGCGTGGGCGAAGGGGAGGCGGGCGACGTCGGCGCGGAGGAGCGGGAGCTCGGGGGCCTCGTGGAGGGCGCGCTGCAGCATGGCGACCGACCAGTCGAGGCCGAGCACGTGGGCGAAGTCGCCGCTGGCGGCGAGGCGGCGGCCGGTGAAGCCGGGGCCGCAGCTGAGGTCGACGACGGCGCCGCCGCGGGCCGGGGCCAGCCACTCGCGGATCTGCGCCAGCTCGGTGGCGTAGTCGACCCCGCCGGCGCTGGCGACGGCGACAAAAAACGGCCGCCACAGGCGCTCGTACACGCGGGCGAGCGCGGGCGAGTGCATGAGGCGCGGGCCGATGCCGCGCAGGCCGCCGCCGCTCGGGGTGGGCTCGTCGCCGGGCGGGTCCAGGAAGTCGAGGAAGCCGGCCTCGGCGCTGTACACCCGGTCGCAGCGCGGGCACTCGAGGCTGGGGATCGGTTGTCGATCGTCGCAGGGGTCGAGGCCGCCGAGGCAGGCGGGGCACGCGAGCTCGCGGAGGGGGATCGGCATGGGCGCGGGCTCAGGGGGCGACGGTGTAGCCGAGGCCGGTGACGACCTGGACCAGCGTCTCACGTTGGACGCGGGCGGCGTGGTGGATCACGGCGCGGCCGCTGACGTGGTCGACGGTGACGTGGTCGACGCCCTCGACCTTGGTGAGGGCGAAGGTGAGGGCCTCGGAGCACGAGGCGCAGACCATGCCGCCGATCTGCAGCTCGGTGGTGACGCTGACGGCCGGGGCGCAGGCTGTCCCGAGAGACAGTGTCCCGAGAGACAGTGTCCCGAGGGACAGGATGCACGCGCACCCGAAGCGGTGAAGCCGGCGCACGGGGGGCCTAGTTGGGGGCGACGACGGTGAGGTTGACGGTGGTGCCGAAGGGGACCTTGCTGCCGGCGGCGGGGTCCTGACGGAGCACGTAGTTCTCGCCGTGCTCCTCGTGCTCGGTGCGCTTGACGTCGCCGATCTCGAGGCCGGTGTCCTTGAGGGTGGTCTTGGCGGCGTTGAGGTACTTGCCGGTGAGCTGGGGGACCTCGATGAGCGGGAGGGCGGCGATGGTGAGCTCGACGGGGGTGCCGGGGCTGAGCTTGGTCTTGGGGAGGGGCTTCTGAGAGAGCACCGTGCCGGGGGCCTTGCTCGAGTCCTTCTGGACCTCGGTGACCTCGATGCCGAGGTCGGCGAGGGCCTGCTTGGCCTCGGCGATCGGCTTGCCGACGAGGTCGGGGACGCGGGCTTCCTTGGCCTTGGCCGTGACGACGCGGATCTCGCGGGTGGCCAGCGGGGTGCCGGGGGCTGGGATCTGCTCGAGGATCTCGCCGGGGGTGGCGTCCGGGGCGTCGCGCGACTCGTCCTCGATGAGGACGATGCCCTGGCTGCTGGCGACCTTGCGGGCGTCCTTGATGGGGGTGCCGACGAGGTTGGGGGCTGGGATGGCGGCGCCGGCGGGGTCGGGCTGCGGGGTCGCCTGCGGGGTCGGCTGCGCCGCGGCCGGGCCCGGGCCCGGGGTGCCAGCGACCGGGGCGGTGGCAAACGGCGGCAGCAGACCCTGGGCCTGCTGCATCTTGATGATCTGCGGGCCGAGCAGGACCTGGACCAGGACGGCCGTGATCAGGGAGATGAGGAACATCTTGACGGTGTCGTTCATGCGAGTTCCAGGGCCCGAGGCAGGTCCGAAGGGGCCGAGCATACCGGAAGCGGCGGCGGCGAGGGTAGTGTCGGGCGGCGAGCATGCCCCCGGGGCGGTGATTGCCGCAACAATGCTGCGGAAAATGTGGGGGGTGGTGGGGCGCAACCCGGGCACCTGCGAGGCCTCGAGGCTCCGCGAGCCGGGTGTTTCGCGCGTGACCCCCGAGGGCCCGGGTGTATCCTGCGTGCCCCGCAGGCGCACGATGACCAAGCTCCCTCCCGAACGTGCAGAGGCAGGTTTTGCCGACTACAAGCCCGCGTACACGCAGACGCAGGCGCTGGCCGAGGCGAACCGCTGTCTTTACTGCGTGGACGCCCCGTGCGTGCAGCATTGCCCGACGGCGATCAACATCCCGGAGTTCATCCGCAAGATCTCCACGGGCAACGTGGAGGGGGCGGCGCGCACGATCTTCAGCGCCAACGTGCTGGGCATGAGCTGCGCGCGGGTGTGCCCGGTCGAGGTGCTGTGCGCGGGCGCCTGCGTGTACAACGACCTCGAGTCGCCGGCGATCGAGATCGGCAAGCTGCAGCGCTTCGCGACCGACGCGGCGTTTGCCGCCGGCTGGGAGTTTTTCACAGCGGGGCCGGACACGGGCAAGTCGGTGGGCATCATCGGCGGCGGGCCGGCGGCGCTGGCGGCGGCGCACGAGCTGCGCCGGCTCGGGCACGGCTGCACGATCTACGACGCGGGCGGGGTGCTCGGCGGGCTCAACACCACGGGCGTCGCGCCGTACAAGATGCGGGCCGACCGGGCGCTGGCGGAGGTCGAGTGGATCTTGCAGATCGGCGGGATCGAGGTGGTGAGCGACGTGGTCGTCGGCCGCGACCTGAGCTTCGCCGAGGTCGAGCGGCGCCACGACGCGCTGGTGATCGCGCTCGGGCTCGGGGAGGACCGGGCGCTGGACCTGCCGGGCAAGCAGCTGGCGGGCATCCACGGGGCGGTCGCGTTCATCGCGGCGTTCAAGCTCGGGCAGGTCGAGCTCGCGGGGGTGCAGCACGCGGTGGTGCTCGGCGGCGGGAACACGGCGGTCGACGCGGTGCGCGAGCTGATCGGGCTCGGGGTGCCGGAGGTGACGATGCTGTACCGCGGCGACGAGGCGCAGATGAGCGGCTACTCGCACGAGTGGAAGGCGGCGAAGGTCGAGGGGGCGCGCGCGCGCTGGCGCAGCGCGCCGCTCGCCTACCTCGGGGAGGGTCGGGTGAGCGGGCTGCGTTGCGCCCAGCTGGGGCCCGACCGGAGGCCGATCGCGGGGGCGGACTTCGAGCTGCCGACGCAGCTGGTGCTGCTGGCGATCGGTCAGGCGCGGCTGGGGGCGATGGCGGCGGCGTTGCCGGGGGTGCAGGTCGAGGACGGGCGGGTGGTGGTCGACGCCGAGGGGGCGACGGGGCGGCCGGGGGTGTACGCCGCGGGCGACTGCGCCAACGGCGGCAAGGAGGTGGTCAACGCGACCGCCGAGGGCAAGCGAGCCGCGCTGGCGATCGACCGCGCGCTGCGTGAAGGAGTTCGCAATGGCTAAGTTGGTCCCCGATCTGACGAGCAACACCGGCGGGATCGTGACGCCGAATCCGTTCTGGCTGGCCTCGGCGCCGCCGGCGAACTCGGGTGGGCAGATCATGCGGGCGTTTGACGCCGGCTGGGGCGGGGCGGTGTGGAAGACGCTGGGGACGCCGATCCAGAACGTGTCGAGCCGCTTCGGGGCGGTCCACTACAAGGGCACGCGGGCGATCGGCTTCAACAACATCGAGCTCATCACGGACCGGCCGCTCGAGGTCAACTTCCGCGAGATCTACGAGGTCAAGCGGCGCTACCCGAAGCACGGGGTGATCGTGTCGCTGATGGTGGAGACCCGCGAGGAGTGGCGGGACATCATCAAGCGGGCGATCGACGCGGGGGCCGACGGGCTCGAGCTGAACTTCGGCTGTCCGCACGGGATGTGCGAGCGCGGCATGGGCTCGGCGGTCGGGCAGGAGCCGAGCCTCAACGAGCGCATCACCTCGTGGGCGGTCGAATTCTCGACGGTGCCGGTGCTGGTGAAGCTGACGCCGAACGTCGATGAGATCGGGCCGCACGGGCTGGCGGCGCAGGCCGGTGGGGCCCAGGGCGTGTCGCTGATCAACACGATCAAGAGCATCATCGGCGTCGACATCGAGCGTAAAGTGCTGGAGCCGCGGGTCGGGTCGCTGTCGACCAACGGCGGCTACTGCGGGCCGGCGGTCAAGCCGATCGCGCTGCACATGATCGCCAGCCTGGCCCGCGACCCGGCGTTCAAGCTGCCGATCTCGGGGATCGGCGGGGTGTCGAACTGGCGCGACGCGGTCGAGTTTATCCTGCTCGGCTGCTCCTCGGTGCAGGTGTGCACGGAGGTGATGCTGCGCGGCTACCGGGTGGTCGAGGACATGATCGAGGGGCTGACGCAGTACATGCGGGATCACGGCTACGCGAACCTCGACGCGATGCGCGGGCAGGCGGTGCCGAGCTACTCGGAGTGGGGCTCGCTCGACCTCAACTACGAGACGATCGCCAAGATCGACGCCAGCAAGTGCATCGGCTGTCAGGCGTGCGTGGTGGCCTGCCACGACGGGGCGCATCAGTGCATCCACCCGTCGACCGATCGCTCGCTGCGGGTGCCGATCGTCGACGAGAGCGAGTGTGTGGGCTGCAACCTGTGCCAGATCGTGTGCCCGGTGCCGGACTGCATCTCGATGGTCGAGGTGAAGAACGGGCTGGCGCCGGCGACCTGGAACGAGCACGTCCACGACGGGGCGCGGCTGCGCGAGAAGAAGGGCGTGCACTGAGCCGCGTTGCAGGGATTTGCGCGCTGGCCACGGGGAGGGCGCAGAGCTTTCGCGCACGCGGGGGCTCGTGAGGGGGCGGGTGCGTGGTATTCGCTGGTCTGGGTAGGCGTCGGTCGTCGTCGGCGATCTGTGGTATGGCACGAGTCGCCATGCCGTCGCAGCGTCTGCTCGCTGAACTCATGCACTACATCGAGTTCTCGGCCGAGGACGCGGCGTTGATGGCCGAGATGGGTCCGCTGCTGCGGCCGCACTTCGCGACCGTGGTCGAGCATTTCTACGCGGCGATCGATCGCACGCCGGGGGCGACGGCGGTGTTCGCCGGCGGCGCCGAGCAGATCGCGCGCCAGAAGGTGATGCTCGTGGGGTGGCTCGAGGGCCTGGTCGGCGGTGTGTACGACGACGCTTACGTCGAGCGGCGGGCCCGCATCGGCCGCACGCACGTGCGCATCGCGCTCGACCAGCGCTACATGTTCGCCGCGATGAACGTCGTGCGCAGTGAGCTGCATGGGGGGCTCGACGCCAGCGGGGTGTGGCCGCAAGAGAAGCTGCGGCGGGGGCACCGGGCGATCGATCGCCTGTTGGACATGGAGCTGGCGATCATGCTCGAGACCTATCGCGAGGCGTACATCGCCCGGGTGAAGGACGCCGAGCGGCTGGCGACGATCGGCCAGGTGGCGGCGTCGATCGGGCACGAGCTGCGCAACCCGCTGGCGGTGATGCAGACCTCGATGCAGCTGCTGGCGCGGCGGCTCCCGGAGGACGAGCGCACGACCAAGCACCTGCGCCGCGTCGACGACCAGATCACGCTGTGCAACACGATCATCTCGGACCTGCTCGAGCTGGCGCGCGACCGGGCGCCGGAGCGGGGACCGACCGACCTGGCGGCGGTGGTGCAGGCGGCGGCGCTGTCGGTCCCGCGGGTCCCCGAGCTGACGCTGGTGCTGACGGTCGACCCGGCGCTGCCGACCCTGGCGGTCGATCCGGGCCAGTTTCGTCAGCTGGTGGTCAACCTGGTGCTGAACGCGACGCAGGCGATCGACGGGCCGGGGCGCATCGAGCTGCACCTGCGGGTCGAGGGGCGCGAGCTGGTGCTGCGGGTCGAGGACAGCGGGCCCGGCATCCTGGCCGACGTCGAGGCGCGCCTGTTCGAGCCGCTGTTCACGACCCGCTCGAGCGGGACCGGGCTCGGCCTGGCGCTGTGTCGCCGCATCGCGGAGAAGCACGGCGGTCGCATCACGGCCGGCAATCACGCGGGCGGCGGCGCGGCCTTCGAGGTGCGGGTGCCGATCGTCGACGGGGGGGTGCACTCGTGACGCGGCGGGTCCTGGTCGTCGACGACAATCGGCTGCTGGCGGAGAACCTGGCCGAGATCTTGAGCGACGAGGGCTGCGTCGTGCGCACGGCCTTCACCGCCGAGGCGGCGCTGCGCGCCGCTGAGGAGCACCACTTCGACCTCGTGCTGTCGGACATCCGGATGCCGGGGATGAACGGGGTCGAGCTGGTCCGCCGCCTGGCGCTGCAGGACCCGACCTCGACCTTCCTGCTGATGACCGCGTACACCTCGGACCAGGTGCTGACGGCGGCGTCGCACCTGGGAGTGGTGCGGGCGGTGCTGGCCAAGCCGCTGGCGGTGGAGCGCCTGCTGGAGCTGCTGCCGCGGCGCTCCGAGGTGCTGCTGGTCGAGGACGACCGCGCGCTGGCGGCGGCGCTGGAGGCGAGCCTGCGCGGCCGCGGCTACGAGGTGCAGGTGAGCGACACGGCCGAGGCGGCCGAGGCGGCGCTGCAGCGGACCCGGCCCGACGTCGCGGTGGTCGACTGCACGGCGCCGGACGGGGCGGGGATGGCGTTTGCGCGGGCGCTGTGGGCGGAGGGCCGCGATCGCGGGCGGGCCGCGGCGCTGGCCCGCGAGGCGATCGCGGTGTACCGCGCGGCGCCAGGCACCCACACCCGCGAGCAGGCCGAGGTCGAGGCGGTACTGGCCGTCGGGCCAGGGTCCGACCGCGAGGATGTGCGAGGCGTCGACGATGCTGCCGGGGTGGTCGTGGACCAGCGAGCAGCCGAGGCGCCCCATGGTGAAGCCGACCAGCAGGCCGTACATGAGCATGTCCACGTACACCAGGTACGGCTGCTTCATCTTGTGCAGGTACCAGACCATGCCGACCAGCGCGCCGAAGAAGCCGCCGACCGAGGACAGCCCGTTCCACACCATGATGAGGACCAGCGGGTTGGCCGCGACATCCTCCGGGAAGTAGAAGAGCACCGACACCCAGTGCGAGATGACGAAGCCGGTGACCAGCACCCAGAACATCATGTCGCGGGCGATGAACTCGTCGATGTTCTTCCGCTTCGCGTAGTGCAGGCAGCGGTGGTACCCGAGGATCACGCCGGCCGCGACGAGCGGGCCGAAGAACTGCAGCTTGAGCGGTCCGATGACCGGCAGGTCGGCGATCAGCTTCTCGGGCGGCCGGAGGTAGGGGATCAGCGCTTCGAGCATGGAGGGCCGCACCGTAACTCAGAGCGGCCAGGGGCGCAAAGACCCGCCGCCTCAGCGCTCGTCCCCGCCGTGCCCGTCGCCCCCAAAACCGCCGCCGCCGGGCGTCTCGATGCGCAATCGTTGACCCGCGGCCACCACCACCGCGACCCGCCCCGGCAGCGCGCGATCGTCCAGCAGGTTGCGCCCCACCGCCCCGGGCCCGCCACCGCTGAGGCCAAAAGGCGCCCGCTCGCGCCGCTGCGAGAGGATCGCCACGTGCAGCGGCCGGAGAAACTCGAGCTCCCGCACCAGCCCCTCACCACCCGCCCAACGCCCCGCGCCACCCGAGCCACGGCGCAGCCCGAAACGCCACAACCGCACCGGAAACCGGGCCTCCAGCACCTCGGGATCGGTCACCCGCGTGTTCGTCATGTGCGTGTGCACGCCGCTGCGCCCGGCATGCCCGGCGCACGCCCCCGCGCCGCCGCCCAGCGTCTCGTAGTAGCCGAAGCTCGCGTCGCCGAAGGTCAGGTTGTTCATCGTGCCCTGGCTCGCCGCCGCCAGGCCGAGCGCGCCGAGCAGCACGTCCACCACCCGCTGCGAGGTCTCGACGTTGCCCGCCGCCACCGCGGCACCTGGCCCCGGGGACAGCAGACCTGGCGGAAGGGTCAGGTCGACCGCGCGCAGACAGCCCGAGTTCAGCGGCATGCCCGGACCCGCCAGCAGCCTCAGCACATAAAGCAGCGCCGACACGGTGACGGCACGCGGCGCATTGAGGTTGCCGGGGTCCTCGCCGCCGGTGCCAGTGAAGTCGACCTTGAGGCGACCGTCCGCGACCTCCAGCTTCACCGCGATCACGGCGCCGTCGTCCATCGCGTCGGCGAAGCAGCGCTCACCCGGCGGCAGCCGCCCCAGCGCGGCGCGCACGGCCGCGGCCGCGTCGTCCTGGATCGCCTGCATGGTCGCAGCGATCAGCTGCACGCCGTACTGCTCACACAGTCCGTGCAACAGGCGCGCGCCCGCGTGGTTGGCCGCGATCTGTGCCTCGAGATCGGCGAGGTTCTCGGCGGGCCGCCGCGCCGGCCAGGCCCCGGACCCCAGCACCGCCTCGACGACCCCGCGATCGAAGCGGCCGTCCGCGACCACCTGCAGCGCGCGAAACACCACGCCCTCCTCCGCGAGGCTGCGCGCCTGCGGCGGCATCGAGCCCGGCTCGATGCCACCGACGTCGGCGTGGTGACCCCGACTGGCGACAAAAAACCGCAGCTGCCCCTCTGCGTCGTGCACCGGCGAGATCACGGTGATATCCGGCAGATGCGAGCCCCCGGCCGCGGGATCGTTGGTGACATAGACGGCCCCGGGCGGCGGCCGGGGATGCGCCGCCAGCACCCCGCGGATCGACTCCGGCATCGCCCCGAGGTGGACCGGGATGTACGGCGCGTTGGTCACGAGGTCGCCGCTCGCGTCGAACACCGCGCACGAGAAGTCGAGGCGCTCGCGGATGTTGGTCGACAGCGCGGTGCGCTGCAGCACCACCCCCATCTGCTGGGCGATCGCCGTCACGCGGTGCCCCAGCACCTCGCGCAGCACCGGATCGCGGACGTCGCCGGTGTGCGCCGCGGCGACGGCCTCGCGATCGCGGGCGATCAGGCACCCGCCCACCTCGAGCTCGGCGACAAAACCCGGCTCGAGCACGATCGTCGCCGTCGCCTCGAGCACGACCGCCGGACCCGCGATGCGCTGCCCCAGACGCAACGCCTCGCGCGGCCACACCGGCACCTCCTGCCAGCGGCCCTCGATCCACAGCCGCGTCCGCCCGGCCTCGCCTGGCGCTTGCGGCATGTCGCAAGAGACATCTGAAGACTGCAGCTCCCCCAACTCCACCAGCTCCACCCGCACCCCCACGATCTCGATCGCGTGACCTGGTCGCGCGTAGCCGAAGGCCTGGCGGTGCGCCTCGGTGAACGCAGCGGCCAGCGCTCCCTCGTCGCTGGCCACCGCCAATGTCTGGACCGCGTGGGTCCCCTGATAGCGGAGGTCGACGCGGCGCAGCGCCGAGAACTCGCCCTCGGCGCCCCCCTCGGCCAGCTCGGCGCGGCCGCGAGCCGCGAGCGCGACAAACAGGTGCGCGAGGCCTGCGAGCGCCCCGTCCGCCA
Organism: Nannocystis sp.; assembly: GCA_044228605.1. Classification (GTDB taxonomy): domain Bacteria; phylum Myxococcota_A; class Polyangia; order Nannocystales; family Nannocystaceae; genus Nannocystis. Next base: position 12,102 of record JBGAUO010000011.1, read on the forward strand.
GCAGCACCTGCCCTGCGTCCATCTCGCCGTGCCAGCCGACCCGCGCCGCGCCCATGCCGAAGGCCGACAGCACCCCCGCGAGCGGGTGAAACACCAGCGTACGCACCCCGAGCAGCCGGGCCACGGCGCACGCGTGTTGACCACCTGCGCCGCCGAACACGATCATCGCGTGCTCGCGGACATCGTGCCCGCGTCGCAGCGAGACCTCGCGGATCGCCGCCGCCATGTGCTCGTCGGCGACCCGGCGCAGCCCCTCGGCGACCTGCATCGGCCCCAGCGCGACGCCGGTCGCCGCAAGCTCCGCCGCGAGCCCGGAGAGCGCCGCCTCCACGCGCGCGCTGGCCAGCGCGAACGGGAAGCGGGCCCCGTCGAGGCGACCGAGGGCGAGGTTCACGTCGGTGATCGTCAGCTCGCGCGCCGCCGGTCGCCCGTAACACAGAGGTCCCGGATCGGCGCCAGCGCTCTCGGGACCGACCGTGAGGCGCCCCGCCGCCACGCGACAGATCGACCCGCCGCCTGCGGCGACGGTGTGGATCGCCAGCATCGGCGTCCGCACCCGCATGCCCGCGACCTCCGCCTCCTGACGGCGCTCATACGTCCCGGCCCAGCGCGTCACGTCGGTCGAGGTGCCCCCCATGTCGAAGCCGATCACCTGCCGCAGCCCCAGCGCCCCCGCGATCGTGGCGCAGGCGACCACGCCGCCCGCGGGCCCCGACAGCACCGCATCACGCCCACGAAACCGCCGCGCCGGCGTCAGGTCGCCGCTCGACTGCATGATCTGCAGCTCCGAGCCCGGCAGCTCGCGGCTCAGCAGGGCCACGTAGTCGCGCAGCAGCGGCGTCAGATAGGCGTCGACCACCGCCGTCTCGGCGCGCGCGAGCAGGCCCTGCGCGCCGGCCACCTCGTGTGACAGCGTCACGTGCTCGAAGCCCAGCTCGCCCGCGGCCGCGCCGATCTCTCGCTCCAGCCCGCCGTCACGATGCGCGTGGATCACCGCGACCGCCAGGCTGCGCAGCCCTCTCGCTCGCAGCTCCGCCAGTCCGGCGCGCAGGGCCGCGGCCTCCGGTCGCACGAGCACGGCGCCGTCGGCCGCGAGGCGAGCATCGACCTCGAGCACCGCGACGTGCAGCTGCGGCCGCGGCTCGATCGCCAGCGCGAACAGGTCCGGCCGGGTCTGATCGCCGATCGCCAGCAGCTCCCCGAAGCCCCGCGAGATCACCAGCGCGCACGCTGCACCGCGGCGCTCGAGCAACGCGTTGGTCGCCAGCGTCGTGCCCATGCGCACGCGACACGGCGGTATCACGGCGTCGTCCGCCAGCCCGAGGAGACGGCGGATCCCCAGCAGCGGCGCGTGGTCCGACGACAGCAGCTTCACGGCCCGCAGCGCACCGGTGTTCGGATCGCGCCCCACACAGTCGGTGAAGGTCCCGCCGCGGTCGACCCAGATGTGCCAGGGACCTGCCACCGCGCGCATCCTAACACTCCCCCTTGGCCGCGGCGCCCGGACATGCAACCACTACGGCTCGCGATGTACGAGCCGAAGTTCCTCCGCAACCTGCGTCGTCGGGCCAACCAGGCCCTGGCGCGCTGGCGGCCGCTGCCGGCTCGCTTCGTCTACGGACCGCAGTATCAGTTCGCCTGGCCGGGCATCCCCTTCGACGAGGTCCGCGGCGAGCGGGTGTTGACCGCGCTGGCCGGCGAGGGCCTAGTCCTCGGTGAGCACATCAAGCAGCCGCCGCTGGCCTCGTACCACGCGATCTTGCGGGTCCACGGCGACGCGTACATCGAGTCGGCGCAGACCCCCGCGACCATGAGTCAGATCGTCGCCGCGCCGATCAGCGACCGCGACACCCAGCGCATCCTCGACCTCCAGCGCAGCATGGTCGGCGGCACCATGCTCGCCACCGACATCGCCCTGTCGACCGGCAACATCGCGATCAACCTCGGCGGCGGTTTTCACCACGCGCGCGCGGCCGCGGGTGGCGGCTTTTGCGTGTTCAACGACCTCGCCGTGGCGATCGCCGAGCAGCGCGCGCTCGGCTTCCACGGCCGGGCCCTCGTCATCGACCTCGACATGCACGATGGTGACGGCACCCGCACGATCTTCGCCGCCGACCGCAGCGTCCACACCCTCTCCATCCACCACACCAACTGGGACAACGCCCCGGCCGTCGAGTCCACGTGTGTCGCCCTCGGCCCCGACGTCGACGACGCCACCTACCTCGACGCCGTACGCACCCACGTCAGCGTCGTCCTGCGCCAATTCCGGCCTCACCTCATCTACTTCGTCGCCGGCGTCGACGGGGCGGCCGACGACCCCGTCGGCGACTGGTCGCTGTCCGAGGCCGCCCTGCTCGCGCGCGACGAGGCCGTGTTCGAGCTGTGCCAGCAGCTCGCCCCCGGCGCCGCGCTCGTCGTCACGCTCGCCGGCGGCTACGGCCCGGTCGCCTGGCGCTACTGGGCCCGCAGCTTCGCCTGGCTGCAGAGCGGGCACCGCGGGTTTCGCCCGCCGGCCAACGACGAGCTCAGCCTGATGCGGGCCCGCCACCTCGCGCGCCTGCTGCACGAAGACGACCTCACGGGCCGCAAGCACGACGACTTCGGCCTCACCCTCGAGGACGTGATGCCCGGGTACATCGGCCAGGAGTCGCGGCTGCTCGGCTACTACTCGCGTCAGGGCCTGGAGCTCGCGCTCGAGCGGCACGGCTTCCTCGACCGCCTGCGCGGCAAGGGCTTCAAGGAGCCGACCCTCGTGTGCGACTTCGACGACCCCAGTCGACAGTCGATCCGCATCTTCGGCGACCCCGCGCGCAGCGAGCTCCTGATCGAGCTCGTCGTCCACCGTGAGCGCCGCTCCGTCCCCGGCTTCGAGCTGCTCTCCATCGACTGGTTGCTGCTACAAAACCCGCGCGAGCAGTTCGGCGAGCGCCGCCAGCAGCTGCCCGGTCAGCGCCACCCCGGCCTCGGCCTCTTCGACGAGCAGGTCGCCCTGCTCGTCGTCGCCTGCGAGCGCGTCGGCCTCGCCGGCCTGCTCGTCACCCCATCGCAGTTCCACCTCGCCCTGCAGTGGCAGCGTCGCATGCGATGCATCGAGCCCGTGGGCGGCGCCAGGCTCCGCGCCCTCCGCGAGGCCCTCGGCGGCCTCTCACTCGGCGACATGACCGTCGCCTTGCGAGCCGGCCGCGTCGTCGACGCGCACGGCAAGGTCGTCGCTTACGAGCCGACGCCGATGGTGCTACCGCTCTCACCCGAGCTGCAGGCCGCGCTCGACAGCGAGGGCTACGCGCGGGCGATGGACGAGGTCGCCGACGAGTTCCGGTACACGCTGCGACCGTGACCGACCATCACTCGCCGCGACCGGCGAGCGAGGCCTTGATGAACCCCCAGCGCGACGCCGCCAGGTGCTTGAGCAGCCCGAGCTTGCTGGCCGGCCCCACGCCCTTGCCGAGCTCGCCGCGGGCGAACATCTCGGCCCCCTTGCTGCGCTGCAGCTTGCCGCTCGACGTCTTCGGCAGGCTGCCGGGCGGCAGCAGCACGACCTCGTCGACCTTCAACGCCAGCGCCGCGAGGATCTGCCCCTGCACGCGCGCGACCAGCTCGTCGCTGGCGTCCGTCTCCGACCGCAGCTCCGCCGCCACCACCACGTACTCGCGCCCCAGCTCCGGGTGATGCAGCCCGAACGCGATCACGTTGCCGCGGCGCACCCCCTCCACCTGCGACGCCTGCCACTCGAGGTCCTGCGGGTGATAGTTGCGTCCGTTGATGATGATCAGGTCCTTGCTGCGGCCGCACACGTACAGCTCGCCCGCCACCAGGTAGCCGAGGTCACCGGTCCGCAGCCAGCCGTCCTTGAACACCTCGGCGGTGCGCTCGGCATCGTTCCAGTAGCCCCGCATCACGCTCGGGCCGCGCAGCTCGATGTGCCCGACCTGCCGCTCCGCCAGCTCGTCCCCCGCGTCGTCGACGATGCGCAGGCCGTGCTCCGCGAACGGTCGTCCGCAACACACCACCTCGACGACCGGCGCCTCGGCCTCGCGCGCCGGCTCGGCCCGGCGATCGGCGAGCGCCCCCGCGTCGACGCGGTCGGCCTTGAGCGACGCCTCACGCCCCGCGAAGGTCACCGCGAGCGAGTGCTCGGCCATCCCGTAACACGGCAACAGGGCGCTGCGACGGAGCCCGTACGCCGCGAAGCGATCGGCGAAGGCTTGCAACGTGCCGTGCTGGATCGGCTCGGCGCCGCAACCCGCGACCCGCAGCTGCGAGAGGTCGACCCCCGCCAGCTCCGCGTCCTTGACCCTGCTCGTGCACAGCCCGTACGCGAAGTTCGGCGCGAAGGTGATCGACGCCCGCGTCCGCGACAGCTCCCGCAGCCACGTCGACGGCCGCTTCAGGAACATCAGCGGCGGGATGAAGAGGATCTCCGCGACCCCATAGACCACCGGCGCGAACACGAAGCCGATCAACCCCATGTCGTGGTAGAGCGGCAGCCAGCTGACCCCGGTCGACTCGCGCGAGATCGCGAGGCCTCCCGCCCCGCCGATCGCCGCGATGTTGGCGAGCAGATTGGCGTGGGTCAGCGTCACCCCCTTGGGCCGCGAGGTGCTACCCGAGGTGAATTGCAGGAACGCGACGTCGTCGGCCTGCACCCCCACCCCCACCGGCTCGGCCCGCTCGGCCACCCCCTTGTGCATCGACGCGTGGGTCTCGATCGTCCGCAGCTCGGGGACAGCGCTCAGCAGCTTGCCGAGGATCGGCCGCACCTGCGCGTCCGTGATCACCACGCTGCACCCGGCCTGCCGCAGGATGTGGGTCGTGTTGCCGAGGTACGCGTCGAACTGCCCGAGGTTCATCGGCGGGTACACCGGCACCGCGATCGCCCCGGCGAGCATGGCCCCGAAGATGCCGTCGATGAACTCCGCCGAGTCCGGCAAGATCAGCCCGACCCGGTCGCCACGGCGCACGCCCAGCGCCTGCAGCCCGACCGCGAAGCGCTGGGCTCGACGCCACATCTCCGCGTAGGACACCCGCTCCGGCGGCTGCTGCTCGCGGCGCAGGTGGCCGTAGCCGTCGACCTCACGGTCGGCCAGGGCCGCCAGCGCCGCGGTCAAGGTGGTCGCAGTCACGCCCCACCCTCGAGCGTACGAACGATCACCCGCGCGACATCGTCGAGGGTCACGATCTCTTGCAGCGCCGCCATCGGCACCGTGATCTCGAAGTGGTCCTCGAGCTCGGCGACCAGCTCGAAGCTCTGCAGCGAGTCGAGCCCGAGGTCGGCGATCAGCCGCGAGTCCGCGGAGATCGGCGCCGCTGGCCGCTGCTGCAGGTGCTGATCGAGGTACGCGAAGATCCTGTGGAGGACGGACTCGTGCTGTGCGGAGTGCATTTGGACCTCACAACTCGCGCTCATAGACGCGGTAGGTGGCGACCTGCCGGCCATCCATGCTCTTGATCGCGCTGTTGACCTTGAAGTTATCTTCGAGGGTCCAGCCGATCTCGCCCGAGACCCAGCCCTGGGCCGCGCCGGCGCGATGGGTGGCCAGGAACATCAGCGAATCGATGCCCTGTCCGCGGAACTTGGCCTTGATCCCGAGCAGGATGAGCCGCCCGCTGTTGACCGTCTTGCGGACCTTCAGGTCCCACAGCAGGCGGAAGATGCCGAACGGGAACAGCTTGCCGTCGAGCTTCTTCATCACCGGATTGACGTTCTGGATCGTCAATACAAACGCCGCCGGCTCGCCGTTGACCTCGGCCAACAGCGCGAAGTCCGGGTGCAGGACCATCTTCAGGTCCTTGGCGATGTGCAGGTACTCCTTCTTGCCGAGCGGGACAAAGCCCCAGTTCTTCTCCCAGGCGTCGTTATAGATCTCGAGCGTACGCAGCACCTCGGCGTCCCAGTCGTCGAAGCTCATCTTGCGCAGCTTCACGCCGCTGCGCGTGGCCATCTTCTCGGCCACGCGCACCACCCGCTCCGGCGTCGGTCGCTGCGGGTCCAGCTCCCAGTGCAGCAGGTCCTTGGCCTTGCGCATCCCACAGCCGCGGAGGAGCCGGTCGTAGTACGGCGGGTTGTACGGCATGTTGATCCCGGGCTCGCGATCGAAGGCGTCGATCAGCACCCCGGAGATGTAGTTGGTGGACAGCTCGAAGGGCCCGATCATCGAGCTCATGCCCTGCTCGCGCAGCCACGCGCTCGCGCGCTCGACCAGCGCCTGCGCGACCGCGGGGTCGTCGACACACTCGAACATCCCGAGGTAGCCGGTCTGCGTGCCATGAAATTTGATGTAGTCGGCGTCGACCACCGCGGCCACGCGCCCGACATCGCGGCCGTCGACCCGGGCGATCCAAAATGCCGCCTTCACGTGCTCGAAGAACGGATTCTTCTCGGGGTTTAGGTAGTCGCGGCGGTCCATCAGCAGCGGCGGAACCCACTGCGGGCTCGGGTGGTGCTCGCGATTCACGTGCCACGGCACACGGATGAAGCGCTCGACCAGCTTCCGGTCGCTCAGGGGGACGTCGATCAGCTCGGTTGGCATGGACCCCACTCTCCCGCTGCGGATATCCGTCTGCGCGCCCTGGCGTCAAGCGTGCGCGCCTCACGCAGGGCGCCATGGTCCCCGCGCAGGCACGAATTGACGGCCCTCGCGCTGCGGGATACCGGTGGAGCATGCGCCACCTCTCGCAAGTCGCCCTCTCCTGCATGCTGGCTTGCGGCGACTCTGGCCGCGCCGAGTCCGACAGCGCCAGCGCAGCGACCCAGCCGACCAGCGCCAGCCAGAGCACCACCCAGAGCGTCACCGGCGAAGCCACGACCAGCTCGAGCGGCGCCGTGCCGACCACCGGCGGCTCCGGGGGGGCCACCGACACTGGCAGCAGCGGCAGCAACGGCACGAGCACCGGCGAGACCACCAGCGACCCGAGCATCGGCACCACGACCGACCCGGGGACCAGCACGGGGTTTCAGACCAGCGGCTTCGAGGACTGCGAGGAGTCGCTGCAGGCGACGATCCGCGACTTTCGCATCGACCACCCCGACTTCGAGGACTTCGTCAGCGACCTGGGGCTCAAGGGCCTCGTGCAGGCCCAGCTCGGCGCCGACACCAAGCCGGTCTACGCCGCCGCGGGCCCGACCGCCCAGACCGCCGGGCCGGGCCCATTTTCTCAGTGGTACAACAACACCCCCGACATCAACATCTCCTTCGCCATCGACATCCCGCTGACCGAGGTCATGCCGGGCCTCTTCTCTTACGAGAGCAACGCCTTCTTCCCGATCGACAATCAGGGCTGGGGAAACGAGGGCAACCCCAACAATTTCCACTTCACCACCGAGATCCACACCGCCTTCAATTACAAGGGCGGTGAGGTCTTCACCTTCATCGGCGACGACGACCTGTGGCTGTTCATCAACGGCACCCTGGCGATCGACCTCGGCGGTGTCCACCCGCAGCTCGAGGCCTCGGTCGACCTCGACGCCCAGGCGGCGAAGCTCGGCCTCCAGGTCGGCGGCATGTACTCGATGGACATCTTCCACGCCGAGCGCCACACCGACAAGTCCAACTTCCGCATCGACACCAGCATCGACTGCTTCATCATCCCCGGCTGACGCCGGCGAGCGGCGTCAGCCCGCGGCCATGTACTCGCGCGAGCGCTTCACGTACGCCTGCCAGCTGTGCGTGATCCAGTGGCGATCCGTCGCGGTCAGGGCCCGCACCAGCTTGCCCGGGTTGCCCATCATCATCTGACCCGCAGGCACGACCTTGTTGGGCGCGACCAGGGTGCCAGCAGCCACGAAGCTCCACGGCTCCACCACCGCGTTGTCGAGCACACACGAGCCCATCCCGACCAGGCAGTCGTCGCCGATCGAGCAGCCGTGGAGGATCACCCGGTGGCCGACCGTCACGCGCGCGCCGACCCGCGTGTGCGAGAGGCCCTCGGTCATGTGGATCACCGTGCCGTCCTGGATCGACGTGTCCTCGCCGATGATGATCGGCCCGTCGTCGCCGCGCAGCACCACGCCGGGCCAGATGCTCGCGCGTGGCCCGACCTCCACGTCACCGATGAGCGTCGCCGCCGGGTGCACGTAGGCGCTCGGGTCGACGCGCGGGAACTTGCCGCGAAACGACTGCAGCATCACATCCCGAACACGAGGAAGGCCACGACGCCGCCGCCGACCAGCAGCAGCACCAGCACGATGATCCACGCCGAGCCGCCCTCCTTGCTGGTGGGCTGCGGCGGCCTGGCCGTCCGCGGGTCGGGGGGGATCGTCCGTGCCGTCTTGTCCGCGCCGGCCGGCTTCAGGTTCTTTTCGACCGGCTTGGGGGTCAACCCCAGCTCGTCCGCCAGCTTCGGCATCGGCTCGACCGGCGTCGGCGACAGCGCCAGCTTGTTCGGCGTCATCGGCACCTTGCCCGGTACCGGCGTGAACACGTCGACGTCGAGCGGGCGCGACGGATCGACGTCGCCGATATTGCCGCGTCCGCTGCCCGGCTTGCTCGCGCCCGACTTGCTCGCACCTGGGCTGCTCACGCCGGAGGTGCTGTTGCCGCTGCGCTCGCCGACCGCCACGACGGGCTCGGAGGCGAGGCCCTCCTGGGCCGGCTTCTCGCCCTCACCGAGCGACCGAAAGTGCAGCATCTCCTCATTGATGAGGTTGATGATGAGGTTGTTGCCGCCGGGGGAGCGCTCCTCCTGGGCCTTCTTCTCCTGGACGCGCTTCTCGGCCTCCATCTCCTCGCGGATCGGTCGACAGTAGTCGGTGAGGTCGCGCGCGCCGACCTTGAGGCGATTCGAGAAAAGGAACTGCAGCAGCGCGTCCGAGAAGTCGTCGGCGTCGGCGTAGCGGTCGTTGATGTCCTTCGCCAGCGCCTTCATCAGCACCGCCTCGAGGTCCTCGGGGACGCTCGGGTTGTACGAGCGGACGCTCGGCACGTCGCAGGCGCGGACCAGGGAGATGGTCTGATAGTCGTTCTTGCCGCGGAACAGCCGCCGTCCGGTCAGCATCTCGAAGGCGAGGATGCCGGTCGAGAACACGTCGGCGCGGTGATCGATCTCTTCGCCGCGGGCGGCCTCGGGGGAGAGGTAGCTGTACTTGCCCTTGACCACGCCTGGATCGGTGGACTCGAGCTGCGTGGTCGCCTTGGCCAGGCCGAAGTCGGTCAGCTTCACCTCGCCGTTCCACGAGACGAGGATGTTCGGCGGCGAGATGTCACGATGGACGATGCCGATCGGGCGACCGGTCTCGGAGTCGGTGAGCTTGTGCGCGTAGGCGAGGCCCTTGAGGATCTCGTTCAAGATCCACACGGTCAGGGCGACGGGCACCGTGCCGCCCTTCTTGGCCTGATACTCGAGCAGCGTCTTCAGGTTGGTGCCATGGACGAAGTCCATGACGATGAAGTAGGTGTTCTCGCTCTCGCCGATGTCGAAGACCGAGACGACGTTGGCGTGGTTGAGGCGCAGGCTCAGCCTCGCCTCGTCGAGGAACATCCGGACGAAGCGCTGGTCTTTGATCAGCCCGGGAAGGATCCGCTTGATCGCGACCTTCTTCTTGAAGCCGGCCATCGACTCGGCCTCGGCGACATAGACCTCGGCCATGCCGCCCGCGTCGAGCTTGTACAGTGGTCGGTAGCGTTGCGCGGTCATGGGAGGCGGGCGGTGGAGTGTAACAGGATCGTCGGGCCTCGCAGCGCGGCGTAGCAAACGAGGCTACGAGGCCCGCTAGCCGCGTGTGGGGGCTGGTATCCGCGAGGCGCTGGTATCGTGCGGTGGGTCGTACTGGGTCAAGATCAAACGCACGACACCGAGCCACAGGTCGCTCTCGATCATGAGCGGGATCCGTCGCCCGTCGCTGCTCACCCAGACGCGCATCTTGTACACCTTTTTTCCGGGGATTGCGGCCCCGAAGCGGTCCACGCGGGTGATCGCGCCATCGTAGACGACGACCTGATCTTGCGAGATTCCGAGCGCCGCGGCCAACGGCGGCAGGTCGGAGGTGCGCGTCGGACCACGCGACGTGATGTCCACACGCAGCAGGGTGCCGCCGTCGAGCCCGTAAGCCTTGGTCTTCTCGCCCGGCCCGAGCTCGAGCGAGCGGACCCACGCCATCACCGATAGCGGGTCGAAGGTATCGATGGGCAGACGCTTGCGCGCGCTCGACTTCTTGCCGTCCTTGTCGTCCTCGATCTCGACGAAGCCGCGGCCGTGGAAGGTGCTGATCGTCTCGCGCCGCTTGTAGGTGCTGGCCATCCCGTCGCGCTTGGTGATCGCGCCGGTCTGCAGCGGGGCGCCGGTCTCGGCGTCGACGTACGCGGCCATGTCGTAGACGATCGTCGTCAGCAACGACGCGACCCCGCTGGTCCGCGCGCCGCCCTCGAGGCGGATGCGGTCCGGCGTGCCCAGCGGCCCCGGCTCGCGCGCGACCACGGCCGCCTCGGCGATGCCCGTCGGATTGCCGCCGAAGTAGACGTCGAACTTGAAGCGCTCGCCCGGCTTGAGCGTGTGGCCAAAGCTCGCCGGGCGAGCCACGTAGCTCACGCGGTGGTGATGATCGACGAAGCTCGGCTCGCTCAGCGCCCCGCTCCAACCGAGCAGCGGCAAGCTGCGCGACGAGCCCGACGCGGCCACCGGCGCGACCACCGGCGCGACCACCGGCGATGGTTCGATGCGTGGCAGTCGCGAGCTGTCATCGGCCCATAGTCCGATATCGACCTCGGGCGCCGCGGGCCGCAGGTCGGCCGGCACGCGCGCTTGCTTCGGGGGCGCAGCAGGTGGGACCGCCGACGTCGCTGGCTCCTCGGGCGCACGCGGGCCTTTCTTCGGCACGATGCTGGGACGAGTCGTCGACGATCCGTGCTCGTCCGCGGTCGCGCTCGCGGGGTCCTGATCGCCGGTGACAGGAGCGGCGGTCGTGACCGCGAGACACATGCGAAGGACGAGGTTCGCAGCAAGGATCGAGGCGGGCATGGTGTGTCCCGGCCCTCGCGGCCGGCGAAGCATGTTAGGATGCCCGGCCCTTGACGCCAACCGGCGATCGCCCAATGTCGTCCAAGCCAGGCATATCGGCCGCTACGCCGCCCTACGAGTCCCCGCCGAAGCTGGTCGGCTTGCCCGCCCTCGTGCTCACCCAGGGCGATCCCGAGGGCATCGGCCCGGAGCTGCTGCTGCGCCTCGGCGCCGCCGAGCTGCTGCGTGCGGGCGACCGCGTGGTCGCGGACGTAGCTCCGCTGCACACTCTGGCCGCCGCTCTGGCCGCCCGCCCTGACGGCGCATGGGCCGCACGCGGCCTCGTTGCGCTCGAGCCGCTGCTCGATCGAGCGCCGCGGCTGCCCGGGCAGGTGTCCGCGCTGGTGCGTGGTGTGGATCTCGTGCTGGAAGATCCCCGGGGTCGCGCACTGGTCACCGCCCCGATCGACAAGGCCGGCTGCCGCGACGAGGGCTTCGCCTTCCCCGGCCACACCGAATATCTGGCGGCGCGCGCCAGTGTCGACGACTTCGCCATGCTGATGATCGGCCCGCGCCTGCGCGTGGTGCTGGCCACGATCCACATGCCGCTGCGCGAGGTCCCGCTGCGCCTCGACGTCGCCAGCATCGTCCGCGCCGGCCGCCTGCTGGCCCGGGCCCTGCGCGGGCGCTTCGCCGCGAGGCCCGTGATCGGCGTACTCGGCCTCAACCCCCACGCTGGCGAACGCGGCATGCTCGGCGACGAGGAGCGGACCATCGTCGGCCCGGCGATCGAGGTCTTGCGCGAGTGGGCCGCGGCCCACGACGAACCGGCGGAGTTCCGCGGACCGCTGCCCGCCGACACCGCCTTCGCCGCGCACGCCGAGGGCGCCCTCGACGGCGTGGTCGCGATGTATCACGACCAGGGCCTCGGGCCCTTCAAGCTGTTGCACATGCACGACGGCGTCAACATGACGCTCGGCCTGCCCTTCGTCCGCACCTCACCCGACCACGGCACGGCCCGTGACATCGCCGGCCGCGGCGTCGCCGACCCGCGCAGCATGTTCGCCGCCGTGGCGCTCGCGCGAGGCGACCGGTCATGAGCAAGGTGGGCAAGAGCAGCAAGGCTGCCGCCGATCGGCCACCCACCACGCCGAGTACGACCACCAAGCCCGCCAGCGCTGCGGCCACACCCGAGTCCACGCCGGCCACGGCGTTCGATCCGACGGTTACGCCGGTCGTCTCGGCGCCCCCCCCGTCCTGCATCCGCATCCGCGGCGCCCGGACCCACAACCTCCAGAGCATCGACCTCGACCTCCCGCGCGGCAAGCTCGTCGTCATCACCGGCCCTTCTGGCTCGGGCAAGAGCAGCCTCGCCTTCCACACGATCTTCGCCGAGGGCCAGCGCCGCTACGTCGAGAGCCTCAGCGCCTCGGCGCGGCAGTTCCTGGCCCAGCTGCCGAAGCCTGACGCCGACCTCATCGAGGGTCTCTCGCCAGCGATCGCGATCGAACAGAGCCCCGGCGGACGCAACCCGCGCTCGACGGTCGGCACCTCCACCGAGGTCTACGACTTTCTGCGCCTGCTCTACGCCCGCGTCGGCGAGGTCTTCAGCTGGAAGACCGGCAAGCCGATGCGCCGGCACAGCATCGAGGACATGCTCGCCACCACCCTCGCGCTCCCGCCAGGCACCCGCTTCAGCGTCATCGCCCCGGTCGTGCGCGGCCAGGTCGGCGATCACGCCGACTTGCTCGCCGACCTGCGGCGCCAGGGCTTCGCCCGCGTCGCCATCGACGACGTGGTCCGCGACCTCGGCGAGACCATCACCCTCGCCGCCGACAAGCGCCACACGATCGAGGTCTACGTCGACCGCCTGGTCCTCAAGGACGGCATCCGCGGCCGCGTCGCCGACTCCTTCGAGGTCGCGCTTCGCCTCACCGGCGGCCTCGTCAAGGTGCTCACGCTCGAGGGCCAGGAGCTGCTGTTTAGCGAACAGTACGCCGACCTCGATCACGGCCTCGCCTACCCGGAGATCACGCCGAGCCTGTTCTCCTTCAACAGCCCCGACGGCGCCTGCCCCGAGTGCGACGGCCTCGGCTCGCGGCGGATCTTCGACGTGCGTCTGTTGGTCCCCAACGAGCACCTGAGCCTCAAGGAGGGCGCCTTGCACGTGTGGACGCGGCGCGGCGGTCGGACCCACACCCAGGCGCTGCAGGCCCTCGCCGACCACTTCAAGTTCGACCTGTTCGCGCCGTGGGCCAAGCTCCCGGACGAGGTCAAGATCGTGCTCCTGCGCGGCAGCGGCGACGAGCCGATCCCTGGCCTGGGCAAGAAGCCGACCCCCTTCGAGGGCGTGATCCCCTCGCTCGAGCGACGCCTGCGCGAGGCCGAGACCAGCGCCAACGAGGTCGACGACGAGGGCAGCTTGCTCGAGGAGGTCGAGTCGCTCATGAGCGAGGTCGTGTGCACCGCGTGCGGCGGCCAGCGGCTGCGCCAGGAGGCGCGCATGGTCAAGATCGAGGGTCACAACATCAGCGAGATCTCGGCCTGGCCGATCGAACAGCTGCTGCCCTTCCTCGCCCGCCTCGAGCTCGGCGCCGAGCGCAACGAGGTCGCCGAGGCGATCCTCGGCCAGGCCCGCCAACGCCTCCGCTTCATGCTCGAGGTCGGCCTCGGCTACCTCACCCTCGACCGCACCACCATGACCCTGTCCGGCGGCGAGGCCCAGCGGATCCGCCTCGCCACGCAGGTCGGCGCCGCCCTCGTCGGCGTCACCTACATCCTCGACGAGCCGAGCATCGGCCTCCACCAGCGAGACAACGACCGCCTGATCGCCGCCCTCGTGCGCCTGCGCGACCTCGGCAACACCGTCATCGTCGTCGAACACGACGAGGACACGATCCGCGCCGCCGACTTCATCGTCGACATGGGCCCCGGCGCCGGCGTCCAGGGCGGTCGAGTCGTCGCCGCCGGTCCGCTGGCCGAGGTGCTGCAGAACCGGCGCTCCTTGACCGCCGCCTACCTGACCGGGCGCATGAACATCCCGCTCCCGGACAGCTACCGGCGCGCCGTCGGCCCCGCCATCGTGATCAGCCGCGCCACCGGCCACAACCTCAAGGACATCACCGTCCGGATCCCGCTCGGCACCTTCACCTGTGTCACCGGCGTCAGCGGCTCCGGCAAGTCCTCGCTCATCATCGACACCCTGCTGCCCGAGGCGGTGCGCCGGCTCAACGGCGGCAGCGGCTTCGGCCTCGCTCACCACGGCATCTCCGGCCTCGAGCAGCTCGACAAGGTCATCCACGTCGACCAGTCGCCGATCGGCCGATCGCCGCGCTCCAACCCCGCCACCTACACCGGCCTGTTCTCCGAGCTGCGGACCCTGTTCTCCAACCTCTCGGAGTCCAAGGTCCGCGGCTACACCCCGGCCCGCTTCTCCTTCAACGTCAAGGGCGGCCGCTGCGAGTCGTGCCAGGGCGACGGCGTGCGCCGCATCGAGATGCACTTCCTCGCCGACGTGTTCGTCACCTGCCGCGCCTGCAACGGCCGCCGCTACAACCGCGAGACCCTCGCCGTCACCTACCGCGGCAAGAGCATCGCCGACGTGCTCGACCTCTCGGTCAGCGACGCCTGCGACTTCTTCGCCAACTACCCGGCCTTGCGGCAAAAGCTCGAGACCCTGCGCGACGTCGGCCTCGGCTACGTCACGCTCGGCCAGAGCGCGCTCAGCCTCTCGGGCGGCGAGGCCCAGCGGATCAAACTGGCCCGCGAGCTCGCCAAGAAGTCGACCGGCAAGACCCTCTTCATCCTCGACGAGCCGACCACCGGCCTGCACTTCGGCGACATCAGGCTCCTGCTCAAGGTGCTCGACCGCCTGGTCGACGAGGGCAACACCGTCGTGGTGATCGAGCACAACCTCGACGTCATCAAGTGCGCCGACCATGTGATCGACATCGGCCCCGAGGGCGGCAGCCGCGGCGGCGAGCTGGTCGCCGCCGGCACCCCCACGCAGGTCGCGCGCGCACCGGCCAGCGCGACCGGCAAGTACCTCGCGCGAGTGCTCGGCGCCACCCCGCCGACCTCGTCGTAGCGCCTCTACGCGCCCGGCGAGCCGCAGGCGATCCACTGCCCGAGGCGGCGCAGGTCGGCCCCCGGCACCAAACCTGCGGGCGGCATCGGCGAGGCCGACGCAGGCTCCGTGGCGAACTTGTGCCCCTCGAGCACAGCCCGCTCATAGACCAGCCGCTCCTGCAGCTTGTAGAAATCGGGCCGATCGAAGTTGACGTCGTCGGGCGCATCCTGGCGATCCGCCGCCGCCAGCGTGCTGCTGTGACAACCGGTGCACCACGTGCGCAAGAACCCGGCGCCGAAGCTGCGATAGGTCAGCGCGTTGTCCTGCGGGCAAGCCGGCAGCGGCGCCCCGCCACCGGTCGGCTTCGTCGGCGTCACAGGCTTCGCCGCCGTCACCGGCTTCGCAGGCTCAGGCTTCGCCGCCTTCTCGGGCTTCGCCGCCTTCTCGGGCTTCGCCGCCTTCTCGGGCTTGCCCTTCGCCTTGTCGCCCTTCGCCGCCTTCTCGGCCTGCCGCTCGGCGCGACGCGCCGCCTTCTCGGCCTTCGTGTCGCCGGCGGGAGCCGCCGCGAGCACGGCCGTCGGCGCCGCTTCGCGCGTCGCCACCGTGTCGCAAGCCAACAGCAAGATCAGCGGCACCACGTTTGTGAATTTATGCAAAGGGCCCATGGAACGGCTCCGCGTTGGCGATCCACCGCTTGGAGGACACGCCCATGAATTCGAGCAGGCCCGCGGCGAAGTTATCAAACTGCAACAGTCTCCCGGTATCGGCCTGGGTCCCGTCGTCCATGCGCACGCGCAGGGCCCCGAGGCCATCATCTGTGGCGCCGTAGCTGCCCGGTCGGACTCCGCCGCCGAACACCAGGGCGCTCGTCACCGGCCAGTGATCCTTGCCCGGTTGGGCCTGGTCGTTGAGCTTCGGCGTGCGGCTAAACTCCGACAGCACCGCCACCGTGGTGCGCTCGAGCAGCCCCGCCGCCGCCAGGTTGCTGGCGATCTGCGTCAGCTCCGAGAACAGCTGCTCGTGCGAGGTCGCCTGATCGGCGATGTCGTCGTGTGTGTCCCAGTCGAGGCGAGTGTCGAGGAAGGCCGCGCAGGCCACCCCGCCGCGCAGCAGCTCGACCGCCAGCGCCCCCTGCTGCGCCAGCGTGTTGGCCCGACCCACGTTCATCCCGCGCAGCTGCGGGTCCCGGCGCAGCATCGCCGCGCGCCCGAGGCTGCTCGTGTAACTCTCGACCGCGGCCCCGCCCGCGGCCTGCGCGGCCACCCCGGCGCGCCGGGCCGAGAACTCCGCCAACGCCGCCTGCTCGCCGTCATCGGGGACAAAGCCGCCGCCCGAGCCGCGAAACGCCTTCTTGCGGTCGATCAAGGTCACCAGCTGGTTGGTGCTGCCGACCCGGCCCATCACGCTCGCCAGCGGCCCAGCGTACGCACCGCCGCCGAGGTCGACGTAGGGCAGCGCCAGGCTCGGCTGCTTCTCCGCCGCGCTGGCCGCGAAGATCGCCGCCACGTCCGGGTTGCGCGCGCTGCGGGTCCCGGTGAGCACCCGGATGCGCGCCGACGTATGTGCCACCGACCCGATCCATAGCCCGTTGATCACCGCGCAGCGCGACGCGTGCGCCGTGAAGAAGTTCCCGACGCTCGGCCGCGACTTGTCGGTCAGCACCTTGATCCCGTTCGCGTAGCTCGTCACGCTGCCCGCCGGCACGTCGCAGCTCGGCGCCCGCTTGGGGTCGAGCGCGTGGGTCACATCCCAGCCGCCCTGAGCGAACACGATGAGCAAGAAGCGCTGCTGCGAGGCGTCCGCTCGGCTGTCCCTCGGGACAGCCATCAAGCCGAGCCCGGCCGCCGCAGCGCACAAGAAGTTTCGTCGTTGCATGGTCATGGCCTCCTCCCTCTGCTCAGTGAAAGGCAACCTGTGGGTCCTGCAGCAGCGCCGCGATCAGCAGCGACCAGCCCCGCCGCGGACCGTCCGCGAGCCCGCGCTTGAACAACGCATGGGCCGCGTCGACCTCGGGTGAGTCTGCGGCAACGCGCTCGCCGAGCACACGCTCGTACAGGGCGGCGATCTGCGCCCGTACGGCCGGCGCTGCCGTGTCCGCCTCGTCGATCTGCTGCAACAGTCGCCGCTGCCCCTTCGCCACCGCGAAGTCCTGCTCGACCACATGCGCCGCGGCCTCGGCCGCCAGCGTCTGCAGCACCAGCATGCGCGTCGGGTTGTAGGCGAAGCTCGGCTCGGTCACCTGAAAGCCCTCGACCCCGCCGGCCATCGCCCGGTAGCCGAAGCGGTCGGTGCCCAGCAGCGCCACCTCGCCGAAGCTGCTCACCTTCTTGGCCAACTTGCCCGCGCCCTTGCCCGCGCCCGCGCCTGGCGTCGCCGTCCAGGTGAACCCGGTCAGATCGGCGATCAGCCGCTCCATCTGCTCGGGCCGGGTCGTCTTGCGCCCGACGAGCCCCGCCGCTGCCGAGCCCTGGCGAGCCCCCACGGCCCGGAAGTCGTCAGACAGCACGATCGCCTTGATCAGCGGCTTCACCTGCAGGCCCCCCGCGATAAAGGCATCCTGCAGCGCCGCCGCGCTGGCGTCGGGCAGATCGCCGGGGTCGACCTGCATGAGGTAGCCGTAGAAGCGCCGCGCCGCGCACATCGAAAAGCGCGGGTCCTCGGCGATCTGGGCCGCCAGCGTGCGCAGGTCCTGGCTCGGCAGCCCGAAGAAGTTGGGCGCCCGCCCGGTCCGCTTGCGCCACAGACCGGCCTGCTTGTCGCGGTACTCGGTCAGCGGGTAACAAAACCCGCGCTCTGGCCTGGCGCAGCTGTCCCCCTCGTACGACTTGCGCACGTTGCCCGGGCTGATCTTGGGGAAGCCGAAGAAGTGGCTGGCGATCGGGTCGAGCGTCTGGTGGCAGCTCACGCAGCCCGGGTCCGTCGTCAACGCTTTCTTCACGACCTCCTCGTCGGACAGGTCGATGTTGTTGAACAGCGGCACGTCGCGCGCGAGAAAGCCGCTGCACAGCAGCGACTCCGAGACCAGCTCGGCCTGCCCGCGATGATTGTTGGTGCCGTTCGACGGGTGGCGCAGCCACAACGCGCCGCTCGAGAGGATGCCGGCCATCGGCTGGCCTGAGTCCCACGCGACCTTCTTCCAACCCGCGGGCAGCTGCGCCCCGGCGTCGGGCGCCAGCGGCGTCGCGCCCCACACCGCGATCGCCAGCTCGCTGGCGATCGCATAGTCAGCGGTGACGATCTCGCTGAAGGGCCGGTCGTTCACCGCGACGTACTCGATCAGCCGCAGCGGCTCCTCCGAGACCTCGCGCAGGTACTCGGCCTCGGTCCCGCGATCCGCCAGCGGACCGACCGCAGGCAGCACGAAGCGGCCCGCGTCGACACGCAGCAGCAGCACCTCGTTCCAAACGTCGCGGACCATCGCCCCGAACTCCGGCGCCGCCAGGTAGGTGTCGACGATCCCCGCGATCGCGTTCGGATCGGCACGCACCGCCGCCAGCTCTGCCGGCGTGGGCCGGGCCCCGCGCAGCGCCAGCGCCACGCGCATGAGGTGAGCCTCCGGTGTCAGCAGCTCGAGCTCGGCCGCCGGCGCGAGCGACGGCAGCGGCCCAGCCACGGTCACGGCCTTCACCGCCGCCGCCGGGCTGGCCGGGGCCGTGTCCGCGACCCGCCGCCCCCCTGCGCGCCCCGGCTCGCGCGCACAAGCGAGCAGACAGCAAGACACGAGGGCAACAACACGAGGGGATATCGGCATACGAGTCTCCGGGGCGCGCCGACTTCGACGCGGGTCGGCCCGCGTCCTTCGTGAAGCGGTGCAAAAGCGAACGTAAAGCCGCCGTAACGCGGCGAGACGCGAACTCTACGCCTTGTTCGGCTCGCTGTCCGCTTCGGGCTCAGGATCCGGGGGCAGCCCCTCACCCTGATGCAGGATGAGATTGAGCAGGTCGTTGACGCTCCGATGACTCTCAATCGGGTGGCGCAGCGGATGATGACGATGCACGACGTACGAGTTTCGCCGGCCGTTGCGCTGACGGGTGATAAAGCCGGCGGTCTCGAGCTCGGTCACGATCCGCTGCACCGCACGCTCCGTGATCCCGACCCGGTCCGCGACGTCGCGGAGACGGATCTCCGGATCCTTGGTGAGGCAGAAGAGAACGTGGGCGTGATTGGTCAGGAAGGTCCAGTCAAGAACGCGATCGGGCACAGGGCTGAGCTCCGAAGGTCTGAATTCGAAGAGACGCGGCACGTTCAGAACGCCACGGATGTCAAGCGCATGATGCGCGCGAAGGCCTCCGGAGGTCAAGGGCCCGGCTGCTCCACCAGGCATCGCTGACACGATGATGCACCGTCCGATAGTCTCCCGAGATGCTCCGGCCGCTGGTGCTCGCCTCGACCTCTCGCTACCGCCACGAACTGCTCGCCCGGCTCGACCTCGAGTTCGTCGCTGCGGCCCCCGACTTCGATGAACGAGCCGAGGACCACCGCTTCGCCGAGCTCGGCGTCGACGCCTTCGCGCTCCACCTCGCGCGGGGCAAGGCCGCGAGCCTGCGCGGCGCCTACCCGCGCGGCTGGCTGCTGGGCGCCGACCAGGTCGCCGTGCTGCCGCCGGGCGAGCTGCTGCACAAGCCGCGGACCGTCGAGCGCGCCGTCGACCAGCTCATGTGCATGTCGGGCCGCGTGCTCGAGCTCGTCACCGGCGTGGTCTTGCTCGACGCGATCACCGGGGCCGTGTACGAGGCCGTCGATCGCCAGGCCCTCACCCTCCGCCCCTACGGCCGCGCCGAGGCCGAGGCCTACGTGACGCGCCATCAACCGCTCGACTGCGCCGGCAGCTTCCGCATCGAGGACGCCGGCATCAAGCTGTTCACACGCATCGACGGCGCCGACTTCACGGGCATCATCGGCCTCCCCCTGCTCGCGGTCTGTCGTCTCCTCCGCGAGGTCGGCCTGCTGCCCGCGGACGACCCCGCAGCCGGCCCTTGAGTCCGATCCTCGGGCTGCGCTGAGCCGCGGGAAGTGAAACAGCGCACGCGAGCGAGCGCCGCGGCGCCGCCCGTCGCGGCTACCCTCGCCCCATGCAAGCTCCGACGATCCGCGCCCCGCGAGGCAGCACCCGCTCCTGCAAGGGCTGGCAGCAGGAGGCGGCCCTGCGCATGTTGATGAACAACCTCGACCCCGACGTGGCCGAGGACCCGCAGCGCCTCGTCGTCTATGGTGGCACCGGCAAGGCCGCCCGCTCCTGGCCCGACTACCACCGCATCGTCGCCAGCCTGCGCGAGCTCGGCGACGACGAGACCCTCATCGTCCAGAGCGGCCGCGCCCAGGGCATCTTCAAGACCCACGAGGACGCCCCGCGGGTGCTGCTCGCCAACAGCTTGTTGGTCCCCAAGTGGGCCACGCTCGCCGAGCACCAGCGCCTCGAGGCCCTCGGCCTCACCATGTACGGCCAGATGACCGCCGGCTCGTGGATCTACATCGGCACCCAGGGCATCGTGCAGGGCACCTACGAGACCTTCGCCGCCTGCGCGCGCGAGCACTTCGGCGGCGACCTGCGCGGCCGCCTCGTCGTCACCGGCGGCCTCGGCGGCATGGGCGGCGCCCAGCCGCTCGCCGCGACCATGAACGGCGGCGCGATCCTCTGCGTCGAGGTCGACCCTGCGCGCATCGACCGGCGCATCGCCTCCGGCTACCTCATGCGCCGCAGCGACGACCTCGACGAGGCCCTGCGCCTCCTCGACGCCGCCCGCAGCAAGGGCGAGGCCCTCAGCGTCGGCCTCCTCGGCAACTGCGCCGAGGTCCTGCCCGAGTTGGTCCGCCGCGGCATCATCCCCGACATCGTCACCGACCAGACCTCCGCCCACGACGAGCTGCACGGCTACGTCCCAGACGGCCTCTCGCTCGCCGACGCCGACCTCCTGCGTCACCGCGACCCGATCGAGTACGTCACCCGCAGCGTCGCCGCCATGGGCAAACACGTCGCCGCCATGCGGGCCATGCAGGACCGCGGCGCGATCGCCTTCGACTACGGCAACAACATCCGCGCCCAGGCCGTGAAGGCCGGGGTCGCCGACGCCTTCACGATCCAGGGCTTCATCCCGCTCTACATCCGCCCGCTGTTCTGCAGCGGTCAGGGTCCGTTTCGCTGGGCCGCGCTCTCGGGCGACCCGCAGGACATCTACACCACCGACCAGGCGATCCTCGAGCTGTTCCCCGAGAAGGCCGCCCTGCGCCGCTGGATCGAGCTCGCTCGCCAGCAGATCCAGTTCCAGGGCCTCCCCTGCCGGATCTGCTGGCTCGGCTACGGCGAACGTGACCGCGCCGGCCTGCTCTTCAACGAGCTGGTGCGCAGCGGCAAGGTCAAGGCGCCGATCGTCATCGGCCGCGACCACCTCGACTGCGGCAGCGTCGCCTCGCCCAACCGCGAGACCGAGGCCATGAAAGACGGCTCCGACGCGATCGGCGACTGGCCCGTCCTCAACGCGCTCCTCAACACCGCCGCTGGCGCCTCGTGGGTCTCCGTCCACCACGGCGGCGGCGTCGGCATCGGCTACTCCTTGCACGCTGGCATGGTCGTCGTCGCCGACGGCACGGACGCCGCCGCTCGCCGCCTCGCCCGCGTCCTCGTCACCGACCCGGGCATGGGCGTCGTCCGTCACGTCGACGCCGGCTACGACGAGGCCCTCGAGTTCGCCCGCAGCCACGACGTCCGCATCCCCGGCCGCACGATCTTGGAGCACCCGTGAGCGTCACCGTCCTCGTCGAGGCGGCCCAGCTGCTCACCCTCGCGGACGGCCCCAGCGACCGCCCGCGCGCCGGCCCGGCCCAGTCCGAGCTCGGGCTGCGCCGCGGCTACAGCGTCATCATCCAGGACGAGCGCATCGCCTGGGTCGGCCCCGAGCGCGAGCGCCCTGCCACGCTCGGCGCGACCGAGGTCGACTGCCGCGGCCGCACCGTGATGCCCGCGCTGGTCGACAGCCACACCCACCTCGTGTGGGCCGGCGATCGCAAGGACGAGCTCGAGCTACGCCTCGGCGGCGCCGACTACGAGCAGATCTTCGCCGCCGGCGGCGGCATCCTCTCGAGCGTCCGCCAGACCCGCGCCAGCGACGACGAGCTGCTGCTCACCCAGAGTCGCGCCCGCCTCGAACGCATGCGCCGCTGCGGCACCACCAGCTTCGAGATCAAGAGCGGCTACGGCCTCGACCTCGCCACCGAGCTGCGTCAGCTCCGGGTCGCCCGGCGCCTGGCCCAAGAGACAGGTGCCCGCGTCCGCACCACCTGCCTCGCCGCCCACGCCCTCCCGGCCGAGCTGCGTGAGCACCCCGCCGGCCGCGCCCAGTTCGTCCGCCAGGTCTGCAGCGAGATCCTCCCCACCGTCGCCGCGCAGCAGCTCGCCGACGCCTGCGACGTGTTCTGCGACCGCGGCGCCTTCAGCTTCGAGGAGGCCCGCGAGATCTGCCTGGCCGCCCGCGCCCTCGGCATGCAGCTCCACCTGCACGCCAACGAGTTCGGTCACACCGGCGGCGCCCGCCTGGCCGCCGAGCTCCACGCTCGCTCCGCCGACCACCTGCTCCACCTCGACGACGACGAGCGCACGGCCCTGCGCGACGCCGGCGTGATCGCCACCCTCCTCCCCGGCACCTCGCTCGTCCTCGGCAAGCCCTACGCCGACGGCCGCGCGCTCGTCCGCGCCGGTGTGCCCGTCGCCGTCGCCACCGACTGCAACCCCGGCAGCTGCGCCCTCGAGAACCTGGCGATGGTGCTCGCGCTCGCCTGTTACGGCTGCAAGCTCTCGCCCGCCGAGGCCCTGTGCGCCGTCACGCACAACGCCGCGTGCAGCCTCGACCTCGCCGCCGAGGTCGGCCGCATCGAGGTCGGCATGAGCGCCGACCTGCTCGTGCTGGCCACCCCCGACCACCGCGACCTCGTCTACCACGCCGGCTCACCGCTGCTCGCGGCGGTGTACCAGCGCGGCGTGGCCGTGGCCTAGCCGTTGTTGATCGCGACCATCACCATCACCGCGGTCACCAGCAAGAACACCGTCAGCAGCGCGGCCATCGCCCGTCGGTGCAGGTGGATCGCCGCCGCCAGCTGGTCGGTCTCGACCATCCGGGCCGTGCGCACCACCACCCCGAGCCCGGCGATCACGAACAGGTACGCGCCGACGTAGATCTTGTCCATCAGCACCAGGTAGTCGACGTCGGGCAGGTCGGCGTTGAGGGTGATCTGCAGGGCCACGATCGTCAGCAGCGCGGTGATGCCGATCGACAGGCGGGCGTCGATGTAGGTCGGCTTGAGCACGAACATCAGCGAGGCGCAGGCCACCACGCACAGCACCGGCAGCAGCAGCTTGATCGCGTAGGTGCTGCGCGGGCGGTGGATCGGCAGGCGCAGCGTCACCCGCGAGTAGCTCTCGGCCTCTGTCACCCGGGTGTCCCCGAAGCGCGTCGGGTAGCTAAACGGACGGATCTCGAGGCTCGGCGGGTCGCTGCGGAAGCCCGGCAGCACCATCTTCGGGTTGATCGTGAAGCCCTCCGAGTCCTCCACGTACGACAGCAGCTTGTCGGCCCACACCGAGTCCTCGAACGAGACCTCGATCGTCTGCCGGTCGAAGGGATAGTTGTAGAGCAGGAACTTGTGCGAGAAGCGGCCCTGCACGTGCACTACCTGGTACAGGCTGCCGTCCGGCAGCAGCTTGGGCGCCTCCCAGTTCGGCGCCCGCACATGGCCCCAGCTGTCGCTGGCGTTGGTGAACTCGAACGAGGTCGCCGGGTCGATGTCAGGATTTTTCCAGCGAAACCAGATGTACAGGTCGACCGCGTAGCTGTGCAGCTTGAGGTCGATCGTCTGGATGTCATTAAGGAAGGCGCCGACGTGCACCGTCTCGTGCTCCGTGAGCTCCTTCGCCGGCTCCGCCTCGGCCTCGACCTTCGCCTCGACCTTCGCCGGCTCGGGCAGAGCCGCCGCCGCCGGTTCGGCCCCGGGCGGCTCCTGCATGAACGCCTGGGCCAGCGGGGCGCAGACCAGCATGAGGACCCACAACAACAGCGCGCGCGACCAAAACTTGGGCTTCACCGGACCTCCTCGGGCCGACGATGCTGGCAAGCGAGGCGCGAGACCGCAACATTCCGGCGATCCGCCGCCTCCGCGGACGAGCGGCTCAGCCGATCTGCACTTCGGTGAAGAACTCGCGGGTCACGGTCCGCAGCTTGCTGTCGACCATGAACACGTGCGCCCGCCCCATGTGGCCGTCGAAGTCCACCAGCAGCCACACCTCGACCGCCCAGTGCTTGCTGTTCGCCAGGCACGGGGGTGTCCACCCGATCACGACCGGCGGTCCGAGGTTGTCATGGCTGCGCTCCCGCATCGAGCGCTCGTAGCCGGCGTGCCCGCGCACCGCCGCCAGCACGTCGCGGACCACCGGCTGCTGCACGCTCTTGCGCCAATCGCTGAAGAACCGCAGCTCCTCGATCTCGTGGCCGCCCGGCCGCACCATCCCGACGTAGGTCTCGCTGGCGTCGATCTCCCCGTAGTCCGGCACATCGAACTCCGGGTACAGGTTCCCGCTGTCGATCTCGCGGTCGCGACCCTTGAGCGCGTTCTCCACGTCGGCCGCCTCGCGGTCGGTGTAACTCAGGTAGAGGCGGATCAGGCTCGCCTCGCTCGGCAGGCGGTGGTCCCAGTCGAGGACCACGTGGGCGGCCGCGTAGCGGCGGTCGCCGAACGCGATGATGTCGGGGAGGGAGGCGGCGAGGCGCTTGCGTTGATCGGGCGTCGGGCCGAGGCCCTGCTGCGCGATGCGGGTGTGGACCTTGAGGCGCTGGATGAGGGCCGTACGGACCAGGGCCGGGTCGTCGTGTTTGCTCATGCCGTCCTCGAGGTCGAATGTGCCAGAGGTTGCCGCGCTGCGACGGCCGCCCGCACCGCGGCGATCGTACGGGCGATGATCGCCTGCTTGAGCTTGAGGCTCGCGGGATGGACGATCAGCCTGCTGGTCACGTAAAGAATGGTCTCGACCTCCCGCAGCTCATTTTGCCGGAGCGTCTCGCCGCTCTCCACTAGATCGACGATCTGGTCGGAGAGCCCCGTGATCGGTCCCAGCTCGACCGATCCAGCGAGCGGGATGATCTCCGGGTGGATGCCGAGCGAGCGGTAGTGGCTCCGCGCGAGGCGCGGATACTTGGTCGCGACGCGCAGGTCCATGCCCCGGCGCAGGTTCACTGGGCGGGCCACGGGCTCGGCCACTGCGAGCCTGCAGGCGCCGATCGCCAGATCGACGGGTTCGTAGAGATCGCGCGCCTCCTCGCTCAGGGTGTCGTAACCAGCGATGCCGAGGTCCGCGACCCCGTGCTCGACGTAGGTCGGCACGTCGACGGGCTTGACCAAAAGCACGCGCAGCCCGCCCGCGAGCTCGATCAGCAGGCGGCGGTCCTGCTCGCCGGGCGCGAGCCCAAGGGTGAGGTTTGTAAGGTCCAGCCCGGCCTCACGCAGCAGCGGGATCGCCTGGGTCAAGATCCGCCCCTTCGGCAGCGCGATGGTGAGGCCGTCAGTTCGGGGCGCCATGGAACCTGCGGATCTTCGCGCCGACCTGGCGCAGTCGTTTCTCGATGGTCTCGTAGCCGCGGTCGAGGTGGTAGACGCGGCGGATCTCCGTCTTGCCCTCGGCCACCAGGCCAGCGAGCACCAGGCTGGCGCTCGCCCGCAGGTCGGTCGCCATCACGGTCGTCCCGCTGTACTTCGCCGGCCCCTTGATGATCGCCACGTTGCCGTTCACGTGGATGTCGGCGCCGAGGCGGACCAGCTCCGGCACGTGCATGAAGCGGTTCTCGAAGATGGTCTCGGTGATGATGCTCTGCCCGTGCGCGCAGGTCGCGAGGACCATCATCTGCGCCTGCATGTCGGTCGGAAAGCCCGGGTGCGGGCGGGTCACGATGTCGATCGGCTTCAGCGCCTCCGGCCCGATCACCCGCAGCCCGCGCGGCTCGACCAGACAGCGCGCGCCGGCCTCCTCGAGCTTGGCGATGACCGCGTGCAGGTGGTCGACCGGCGCGTGCTCGAGCAGCACGTCCCCGCCGGAGATCGCCGCCGCCACCATGAAGGTCCCGGCCTCGATGCGGTCCGGCAAGATCGCGTGATCGATGCCGTGCAGCGTGTCGACCCCCTCGATCTCCATCGCTGAGGTCCCTGCCCCGTGGATCTTGGCGCCCATCTTGTTGAGCACCACCGCCAGCTCCTGCACCTCAGGCTCGCGGGCGACGTTCTCGAGCCGCGTCGTCCCCTTCGCCAGGGCCGCCGCCATCATCACGTTCTGGGTCCCGCCCACGGTGACCATGTCGAAGCTGAAGCTGGCGCCCTTGAGCCGCTTCGCCTTGAGGTCGACGTAGCCGTGGGCCAGCTGGATCTTCGCCCCCAGCGCTTCGAGTCCGCGCAAGTGCTGATCGATCGGACGAGCACCGATCGCGCAGCCGCCCGGCAGCGACACCCGGCAGCGGCCATACGCCGCGAGCAGCGGGCCCATCACCGTCACCGACGCCCGCATCGTCTTGACCAGCTCGTAGGGCGCCTCGAGCGGCCCCTGTGCGACGCCCGCCGGATCGATCACCAGCGTGCGGTCGCCCTCCACGGCGCAGCCGAGCCCGATCAGCAGCTCGTTCATCGTCTTCACGTCGCTGAGCCGCGGCACGTGGCGAAGGGTGGTCGGGCTCGCGGTCAGCAGCGCCGCGCACTGGATCGGCAGCGCCGCGTTCTTGGCCCCGAGAATGCGGATCTCTCCGCGCAGGCGCTGGCCCCCATGAATGACGATCTTGTCCATCGGCTCCTAACGCCCCTGCCCCAGGGTTTTGTCCCGCCCACGCTGCTCGGGGGCTCGCTCTGTAGATCCCGCGAGCGCGGTCAGCAGCGCCGCGCGACCGCTCGCCGCCGCGTCAGCGCTCCAGCCGGCCGCGACCAGCCCACCTGCGCACTCGTCGACCGCGTCCACCCGCACCTCGCGCTCGATGCCCGAATATCCGTGATGAATCAAGGTCTCGCTGTGGATCAGCCGGCCGTGCTCGAGCGATACCACCGCCTTGCGCTCGCTCCAGATGCCCGCGTCCAGGGGCTGACCGTCGCTCCAAAAACTGGAGATCTCCGCGACCCGCTCGCCCCCGAGGTGAAATACCCCGTCCAGGCGCTCGCGCCACGACATCGTCGTGCACGGCCGCTGATGGTTCTCCGGCCCGCCCGCGCGGGTCTGCGGGTCGATGCAGGCCGAGCGGTTGCAGCGAGCCTCGACCCGCGCACCCCGCCAGGTCTCACCCAGCGCCACCATCCGCCCCGGCAGCGCCGGCCAGCCCAGCGCCAGCGCGTCCTCCACGGGGTCCCAGGTGCGCTCGAAACACGGCGCGTCCGGCGAGGCCGGCCCCGCCAGCGTCGCTGACAGCGCGAACTCCCGCTGCAGCGGCCGACCCTGGGTCTTCGGCCCGCGGAACATCGCCCGGCCGACAAACACCCTGTCCCCCGGGACAGGACCCGCGGGCCACCCCTCCACGCCCTGCTCGGGCCCCGCGACGGCCAACCAGCTCTCGCTGTGCTCGGCCTGGGTCCGCAACATGGCCTCGAGGCCGTCCGGGTAGCGTTCGTCGATGCGCACGCGAAACAGCTGCGGGCAGGCGATGGGCGCCTGCCAGGCGAGGTTCACGACCCGGTCGGGCGCACCCACCGGGTCGAGGCCGAACTCCTCCACCAGCGCGGCCGGCGGCGCCTGATCAGTCGCCGCTTGCTCGCACCCGGCCGCCAGCAGCCAGGCGGCCCCGAGCGCAGCGCTGACGGTGGCGGGCGACATGTTCACGGGACCAGGTATGCGCCGAGCCGGCGCCGGAACTCGCTGGCTGGCAGACCCGCGGAGTCCTCGTCCATGCCGTTGAGCTCATCGACAATGGCCTCCACCTCGGCCCGCGCATCGAGCTTGAGCTCGTCGGCGATAAACCCGGAGAAGACGGTCTCGCCGGCCGCCGCGCGGGCGATCTCTTTGCCGCGGTTGTGCTCGTCGAGGTCCGTGAAGAAGACGAAGCGAAAGGCGCGATTATAGTCCGTCTCGCGGTAGATCTCGAACATCGTCTTGTGGTCGACGGGCGCCATGGCGGCGAACCATGCCAGAGCTGATGCAGAAGCAAAAGCAGCCCGGCTGCGCCGACTCGCAGCGCCAGAGGAGGTCTGCGCGGCCCCTGCGCACGCCGAGGCGGCGACCTCCAGATCGCTCACGGATCGGCCCGACCCCCGACAGCCCAGATACGACCCCCCCCGTGCCGCTTGTCCCTCCAGATCGGCCGTGTGGTTGACACTGCGCGCCATGCAAGGCTATCTCTGGGCCCGCAACAGACGGCACCACGCCGTCGCTGTGTCGAGCCGACGGTTCTGTCGGAAACTTCCTCGCCCCCCCGGAGCCGCCTAACATGCGCGCCATGCTGTCCCGCCTGACTCCACATCTGCTCGCCCTCGGCGTCGCTGTCCTGGGCCTGTCGACCACGGCGTGTAAAAAGCCCGAGTACCCCGCGTGCAAGAAGGACAAGCACTGCAACGTCGACCTCGACGAGAAGTGCGTCGACGGCCAGTGCCAGAACTGCAAGATCGACACCGACTGCAACGGTAAGGGGCCCAACGGCGCCAACTGGAAGTGCGCCGAGTTCCGCTGTCAGGACCCCGCCCTCGTCGCCGCTGGTGGCACGCCCGGCGCCGACATCGGCAAGCCCTGCACTCAGACCCTCGACTGCACCGGCGGCACCGTCTGCGTCGCGGGCTCCTGCGCGGCCTGCAACGACAGCCTGCAGTGCTCCCCCGGCACCTGCGACATGGGCACCGGCCGCTGCCTCAGCCCCGGCGAGTCCCCGGCCGGCAACGCCTGCCAGACCGACGACCAGTGCCCGTCCATGGACGAGATCTGCGACAACGGGAACTGCGTGTTCTCCGGCGTCTCCGAGGGCGGCGGCCCCAACCCCTGCCCCGAGACCGAGACCCTGTACTTCGGCTTCGACTCGCCCAACCTCGAGCCCGCCGACCAGGAGAAGCTCAAGGCCCTCTCCGAGTGCATGAAGACCAACGCCACCCGCGCGGTCATCCTCGAAGCCCACGCCGACTCCCGCGGCACCGAGGAGTACAACATCATGCTCACCGACAAGCGCGGCAACAACGTCAAGGAGTTCCTGCAGCAGCTCGGCGTCGACCCGACCCGCATGAACGTCGTGTCCAAGGGCGACCTCGAGGCCAGCGGCTCCGACGACGCCAGCATGCAGAAGGACCGCCGCGTCCAGTTCGTGTGGCAATGAAGCCCGCGATGACGACCCTTCCTCGTCACCCAAGCGGCCTCCCGAGCTTCTCGCTCCGGGGGGCCGTCCTCGTCCTCGCCACGGTCGCCAGCACCGGCTGCCTCACGGGCTGCCTCACGCTCAAGGCCGAGCACAACGAGCTCGCGGCCCGCGTCACCCGCCTCGATCAGGCCACCGGCGACCGCGGCACACAACTCGACGAGAAGCTCGCCGAGGCCGACCGCAAGCTCGCCGAGCTGCAGACCAAGCTCGACCAGGCCGAGACCCTCCTGCGCGGGAGCCAGGCCGGCATCGGCGCGCGCATGGACAAGGTCGAGGGTGAGACCGCCGAGCTGCGCGGCGCCGCCGAAAACGCCGAGCTGGTCGCCACGGTCGGCCAGCAAGCCCAGCAAGAGCTCCGCACCGAGGTCGACCAGCGCCTGCGCACGCTCGAAGAGAAGCTCAACGAGGCGACCAACATCCCCGAGGGCAAAGACGAGCTGTGGGCCGAGGCCGAGCGCCAGCTCCAAAAGAAGAACTACAAGCTGTCGCGCCAGCTGTGGCGCACCTTCATCTCGCGCTACCCCGGCGACCCCAAGCTGCCGGCGGCCAACTTCCAGGTCGGCCTCACCTTCTTCAGCGAACGCGACTACAAGAGCGCGCTGGGCCAGTTCTACCGCATCATTCAGGACTTCAGCGAGGACCCGATCGTCTCGGACGCGCTGTACTACTCCGGCCTCGGCTTCGCCAAGCTGGGCCAGTGCAAGAACGCCACCGCCTACTTCGAGGCCCTGCTCCAGCCCAAGTCCGGCGCGAGCCCGCAGTACCAGAAGGCCGCGAAGGAGCAGATCGACATCCTCAAGCGGGACACCGGCGACCTCTGCTTCGACCGCGACGACGTCAACGCCGGGGCCGCGGCCAAGCGCGGCGTCGAAGAGACGAAAAAAGAGCCCGCAAAGCCCACCCCGGCCCCGACCCGACCTCGCAAGTGACCGGGGCTGCGGACCGCAGCCTGCAGCCTCCCGACCCCAACGCGGGACGCGTCTACGCACGCGACGCGTGCGATGGAAGGATATCCTGAAGGACTGTGGCAGGTCCCCTTCCCCACGACGACAACCGCGCCCCCGCGGAGCACTCGTCGTCGTCACCGCTGCGTGACCCGCCCCCGCAAAACCTGCCCGCCCGCATCGGACGCTTCACCGTCCTCGAGCAACTCGGCGCCGGTGGCATGGGCCTGGTGTGCGCCGCCATCGACCCCGAGCTCGGCCGCAAGGTCGCCATCAAACTCCTGAGCCCGCGCCTCGCCGTCCCCAACAAGAGCGAGCTGGCCCACGCCCGCCTGCTGCGCGAGGCCCAGGCCATGGCCCGCCTCGCCCACCCCAACGTCGTCACCGTCCACGAGGTCGGCACCCACGGCGACCTCGTCTACATCGCGATGGAATTCATCGTCGGCGTCACCCTCAAGCAGTGGCTCCGCCGGGCCAAGCGCCCGTGGACCGAGGTGCTCGCGGTGTTCCTGCAGGCCGGACGGGGCCTCGCCGCCGCCCACGCCGCCGGCCTCATCCACCGCGACTTCAAACCGGACAACGTGATGGTCAGCGAGGACCCACGCACCGGCCAGGTCGAGCGCGTCCGCGTGTTCGACTTCGGCGTCGTGCAGGAGACCCGCGAGGCCGCGCTGCGCCAGAGCTCGTCGAGCCACAGCACCCGCACCCCCAACCCCGAGGGCCGCCGCACCCCCAACCCCGAGCCCCAGGACACCCCGAGCGAGCCGCTGCGCCGCGCCCTCCATCGCTCGCTCCCGCCGCAGGCCGAGTACACCCCACAAGAGCCGCAAGAGGCCCCGCTCTCGCACGACTCCAGCAGCGTCGCCGGCGACGAGATCTACACCACCGGCCTCACCGCCGCCGGCGCCCTCGTCGGCACTCCGCTCTACATGGCGCCCGAGCAGTACGATCGATCCGCCGACGAGCGCAGCGATCAGTTCAGCTTCTGCTGCGCCCTCTACGAGGCCCTCTACCGCCGTCGCCCCTACCTGGGCGACACCGTCGCCAAACTGCAACAGGCCAAGCTGCAACAGGCCCTCCGCCGACCCCCGCGGCAGCACGATATTCCACCGTGGCTGCACATCGCCGTCGTCCGCGGCCTCGCCAGCAACCCCGCCCGCCGCTACCCGTCGATGGACCTGCTGCTCGCCGAGCTCGGCCGCGAACGCCGACGCCGACCCCGGCTTGCGATCGCCGCCGCCCTCATCAGCGTCGGCCTCCTCGGCCTCCTCGTCGGCCTCACCTGGACCTTCCTTGGCAGCGACGCCGATACCTGCCGCAGCGCCGCCACCAGCCTCGACCGACTGTGGAACCCGGCCGTCCGTGAACAGCTCCACGCCGCCTTTCTCGCGTCGCAACGACCGCACGCCGAGACCGCCTGGAGCGCCGTCGACGCCCGCCTGGCCGCCTATACCAACACCTGGAGCGAGCGCCGCGTCGACCTCTGTCGCGCCGCGAGCGACCCGAACACAGGCCCCCAGCTGGCCTTCCGCAGCCTCTGCCTCGAGCAGCGCCGCGACGAGCTGGGCGCCCTCATCGGCGTCCTCGCCAACGCCGACGGCGAGGTCGTCGACAACGCGATGCAGGCCGTCGCCCAGCTCCAGCCCCCGGACACCTGCGACAACCCCTTCGCGCAGGTCGGCCACCCGCACTCGCCCGCGACCGAGATGCAGACCGCTGTCCGCACCCTCGAGCACCGCATCGCTGAGCTCCGCGCCCGCGAACAAACCGGCAAGTACGCCGCCGGCCTCGAGCTCGCCGACGCCGTCGTACGCGACGCCCGCACCCTCGACCATCCGCCGCTCATCGCCGAGGCGCTCTTCTGGCAAGGCGTGCTGCACAGCCACGTCGGCGCGGCCAGCATCGCCGAGCACACGCTCGTCGAAGCGATGCAGCTCGCCGAGGAGCACGGCCATGACCTCTTCTTCGCCCGCGCCGCCACCGAGCTGATGCGCGTCGTCGGCATCGACCTGGAGCGCCCCGCCGAGGGCATGGTCTACAGCATGGTCGCCGCGGGCGCGCTGCGTCGCCAGCACGACCTCGCCAACGAGGCCGTCCGCCGCGGCTATCTCGGGCACATCCACGAGCTTCGCGGCGAGCTGCGGGCCGCCCAGACCGCGTACGTCCTCGCCCTCGAGCAGGCCCGCCGCAGCTTCCCCGGCGACGACCACCCCCAGGTCGCCACCGCCCTCGACGACCTCGCCAGCATGCAACAAAAGCAGGGCGACTACGCCAGCGCCACCGCCAACTACGAGAAGGTCCTGCACATCCGCGAGACCACGCAGGGCCCCGGACACCCGCGCGTCGCCGAGGCCCTCGGCCACCTCGGCCGCGTCGCCCTCGACCAGGGCCAACACGAACGCGCCCGCGGCCTGTTCGAGCGCGCCCTCGGCCTGTGCGACGGCCTCCACGCATGTGGCCCAGCCGCCCGCGCCGAGGCCCTCCTCAACTTCGGCCGCGTCGAACACAGCCTGGGCCACTCCACGGAGGCCAAGGCCTTGCACGAGGAAGCGCTCGGGCTCTACGAATCCCTCTACGGCCGCGAGCACGGCAAGCTCGCCGCGATCCTGATCGCCCTCGGCACCCTCGCCCGCCACCAGGAGCGCTACGACGAGGCCAACGCCTACTACCAGCGGGCCCTCAAGATCCTGCGCCTGCGCCACAGCGACGACCACCCCGCGATGGCGGCGATCCTCGCCCGCATCGGCACCCTCGCCCGTGTCCGCGGCCACCTCGACGAGGCCCGCACCGACCTCGAGAAGGCCCTGGCGATCCACGAGAAGGCCGCCCCCTTCGAGAACTTCGAGCTCGCCGAGGTCCTCGACGAGCTCGGCGTCATCGCCCGCGCCCAACGCCGCCCCGTCGACGCCGTCGCCTTGCACACCCGCGCCCGCTCGATCTACCGGCGAAACCTCCCCGAGGCCCACGCCTCCGTCGTCAGCGCCACGCTCCACCTCGCCGAGGACCAGCTCGCTCAGGGCACCCCCGAAGCGGCAGAGACCCTCCTCTCCGCCTCCCTGAGCGCCCAGGAGCAAGCCGCCACAGCGCCCGAGATCCTCGCCGAGACCCGCTTCCTGCTCGCTCGCACCATGGTCGACACGCGCCGCCTCTCCGGCGCCAAACCAAGCCCGCAAGCGGCCACCGAGCGCCGCCAACACGCCCGCGCGCTCGCCGAGTCAGCCCTCGCCTCCGAGCGCCTCACCCCCGGCCGCCGCGCCCAGGTCGACACGATCTCCGCGTGGCTGCAGGACCATCGCTGACACCTGTCCCAAAGGGCAGGAGACCGCCGCCTAGAAGCGGCCCGCGAGCGCGAGCCCGAAGCCACCGCGCGGGAGCGCGGGCGCGAGCGACAGGCGACGCTGCCGCTGGTGATAGATCCGCGTGCGCACCAGACCCGCCGCCGCGCCGAACACCAGCCCACTGCTGAGCCCGAGCCCCGCCGCCGCCAACGTGTGCTGACCGACACGCAGGTTGAGCGACCGCATGTGGTTTGGGTCGCCCCAGGGGGCCGGTGAGCCGAGCTCGCCCTCGACGCCGCGCGCCGCGAGGGCGACCGCAAAGCTCCCTCCGGCGATCCCCGCTGCACCGAGCACCAGCTCGAAGATCCACGCCCGACGTCGCTGCCGCGGGTCCGCGATCAGCCCGGTCAGTCCGCCGACCAAGACCCCGCCTCCCGCCCCGGCCAGCGCCGCCCCGAAGCTGCGGCCCGTCAGCGCCGCCGCCAGCGTCGTGTCGCACGCCGCCTCGTCGTCACATGGACCGGCGAGCGCCGGGCGCAAGCGCGTGAACTCGTACACAAGCGTCACACCGGCGCCCGCGGCCAGCGTCACGCCGCCGAGCCCGGCCAGCGCTCCGACCAGCCGGCGCCGCTGCGACTGCGGCAGGCCTTCGGCCGGTGGCCGCAGGTCCAGCTGCAGCGCCGGCCCCGGTCGCTCGCTCACCTCGACGAGCAGGTCGATGTGTGCCAGCCCTGGTTCATCGACCCGCAGACGCCACGGCCCCGGGTCCAGCTGAACGATCACCGCCTGCGTCGACCCCACGCCCGCGGAGGGCAGCGCGAACTCCAGCGGTGGCCGCTGCTCCCCCGTCGCCTGGGCCAGGAACTCCGCCCGCAACCGCGGCGCCGCCTCGTCCGAGCGCATCGGCATCTGGGCCCGCACGGTCACGGGCGTCACCGAACGCTGGGCCATCTGCAGCTCGCTGTACGCGACCTGTGTCTCCGCGGCGGTGAGCGTACCGCTCGCCACGAGCTGGCTGAGATAGGCCAGCGCGTGCGCGTGCTGTCCAGCCGCCGCCCGGGTGCGCGCCGCCGCCAACAGCAGCCCCGACTCTGCCCGCGCGTCGTAGAGCTCCTCGTAGATCGCCGCCGCCTCCGCGAATCGTCCCAGCGCCCGCAGCTCCGCCGCCGCCCGCAGGCGCTGGACCTCGTGCGCCAACCCCGGCTCAAACGCCGGCCGCACCGCGCCCGTACCACTCTCGGGCGCCGCGTCCGTGGACGCCGCACCGTCGGCCGGCGTTCCTGACCCAGGCGCGAAGGCTGCGAGCAGAAGGGTCAGTGCACAGAGCGGCAACATCACAAACCTCGGTCGACCGCCACTATAGGCCCGTCACTGCGACCTGCCAAAGGACAAGCTTGCACGCGCGCCGCCTCAGCGCGTCGCGGCCAGCAAGCACCCCTGCGCCTGCGACAGCTCACTCGCTGCCTCCACGCAAAGCAGGGTCTCGCGGGTGACCTTGCCCGCGGGCAGCTCCTCGCGACAGCGCGCGATGAACTGCTCCCGCTTCTCAAGCTGCTTTTCGGCGCTCCACTCGCGCCCCGTCGCCTTGCCCTCGCTCACGGACAGCTCGACCAGCTTGGCCGCCGTCGCCTCGCAGCTACCCGGCGCCAGCGGAGCCCCAGCCGGCGCCGCCTGCTTCGCCGGTGCCGCCTGCTTCGCCGGCGCCGCCTGCTTCACCGGCTCGTCACCACCGCGCTCGCCGAGGCTGCACCCGGCGAGCACGAGCGCCAGCACCCACGCCGTCGCACATCGATCTCCTCTGCTGCTTCGCACGCGCGGAGCATCGGCCAGCCTGCCCACGATCGTCAAGCCGCGTCGCCGCCTCCCGGAGCCCGCGCCGCGAGATCCCAACCAGCCGTGACAGCTGGCGAACATCGCCGCCGCAGAGAATGTACACACATAGAAAATCCCGCGCCTGTCGACCCACGGGCCGGCACAAACGGCCCAGGCCCAGGTCCGAGCGCCCGAGCGCCAGGGCCATCTTCGCCACTCCATGCCCACATACGCCGCCCTTGCGCCCGCAATGGCAACATGAGAGTTTATCTCATGAAGTTCGCACGCTGGATGGGAATGGGGGCCGTGCTCGCGACCATGATCGCAGGCTGCGGCGGAGACGACGCGGAGAGTGACACGACGCCCTTCTCGGGGCCTGGGCCCGGGCCCACGACGGTCGACGAGACCACCACCACCGCGCCGACGGACGGCTCGACCGCCGACCCGACGACGACCGCCACCACCACCGCCGCCACCGAGAGCACCGCGACCTCGACGACCGGCGACACCACCAGCGGCGACACCACCGACGCCACCACCGGCTCGACGACGAGCACACCCGGGGTCTGCGGCGACGGCGTGATGGACGACGGGGAGGAGTGCGACGACGGCAACCAGGAGGACACCGACGCCTGCACCAACGCCTGCACCAACGCCGTCTGTGGCGACTCGATCATCGGCCCCGGCGAGACCTGCGACGACGGCAACATGGTCGACGACGACGCCTGCACCAACATGTGCGCGGCCGCGTCCTGCGGCGACGGCAAGATGCAGCCCATGGAGGAGTGCGACGACGGCAACCCCGACGACACCGACGCCTGCCTCAGCACCTGCCTCAACGCCAAATGCGGCGACATGGCCATTCAAGCCGGCGTCGAGGACTGCGACGACGGCAACATGGTCAACGACGACGCCTGCACCAACATGTGCAAGGCCGCCAAGTGCGGCGACACCATCAAGCAGATGGGCGAGGACTGCGACGACGGCAACATGGTCAACGACGACGCCTGCACCAACACGTGCACGGCCCCCAAGTGCGGCGACATGATCAAGCAGATGGGCGAGGACTGCGACGACGGCAACATGGTCGACACCGACGCCTGCCTCACCACTTGCAAGGCCGCCAAGTGCGGCGACACCAAGGTCCAGGCCGGCGTCGAGGAGTGCGACGACGGCAACATGGTCGACACCGACCTCTGCCTCACCACCTGCAAGACCGCCAAGTGCGGCGACGGCAAGGTCCAGGCCGGCGTCGAGGAGTGCGACGACGGCAACATCCTCAACAACGACGGCTGCAGCTCGGTCTGCAAGACCGAGGTCGGCGTCTGCGCCCCCGGCAAGTTCAACACCATGTTCTGCCTCCAGGCGGGCACCAAGATGCAGTACACGAAGTGCGAGAGCATCGCCAACAACGCCAAGACCTGCAACAACCCGGAGATCAAGTACGGCAACCTGCCCGGCGGGATCCCGGCCTCTCACCCCGGCAACGACTTCAACAAGTGGTGTCAGCAGCTCGGCTTCGCCAGCTGGGCCAACCAGGTCACCTACGGTAACCGCGACTGCACCGCCCCGAAGGGGCGCCTGTTCGGCTGCACCTCATACGACGAGGTCGTCTGGCACTGGTGCGACTGGCAGGACGGGCCCTGGTACAACCAGCAGCTCGACTATCACGCGTGCAACGACGGCCAGCAGATCACGTCGATCACCTGCCAGTAACACGGCCCGAGCCCCGCGAGCCGTCGATCCCTGCGGATCGGCGGCTCTTCTCAATTCATGTAAGCCACACCACACATTCTGTGACGCCCCACGCGAGGAATGTGTGCCCGCAGAAACATCGTCGACTTTGCGTGCACATGCATCGCCCGTGTGACATCACCACGGCCCATCGCTGTCCCGCACCCGACCCTCCTCGACGTTGAGCTCGCCGGCGCCCCCTCAGCGTCCGCTCGCCCGCACCACCCGCGCCCTACGCCGCTCGCGGCTGTCCTTCTTGACCTCGAGGTCCACCGTCAGCGCCCGCTCGCCACGGCGCACCACCAGCACCTCGTTCGCCTCGCCCAGGCTCTCGCGCCGCCCCGCCCGCAGCCGCCGGCTCGCCCGCACGCCCCCGAGGTACGCCGCCGGCTCGCGATACGTCGCCCGCCCGGGCAGCGAGGCCAGCACAAAGCGGCCGTCCTCCGTGGCGACAAAGCCGTACGCACACGCGCTGGCCTCGCACCCGGCCGCGAACGCGACCCACAGGCGCGCCGCACCGCCCAAGCTATCCCGCGCGACCACCTGTCCCGCCGCCCCGCGCCCGACGATCTCCCGCAGCGGCCGCTCCCGCGTCCGCACGCGGATCTCCCGGTCCACCGCCACCGTTCGCTCGAGCGCCTGCTCCGGGTACTCCGCGATCAACCGCTTGCTGACGTACACCCGCACGTCCCCCGCCGCCGCGCGCCCGTCGAGCTGCGCGAGCTCCCCAGCGGTGAAACTCTGCCGTCGCGCGCAGCCACCCGCACACACCGCGAGCAGCGCAATCATCATCGTCAGCATTCTCGACATCATGCCCGCAAACCTGGCTCGAGCGCCCCCGCGAGTCAAAGCCACCACGCACATATTCTCCCCGGCGCCCGCGGCCCGCCGCCGTTTATTATCTACACAAGATCCCCAACACACGAGCGACGATATCATCGCCCGCGGATAGAACTATGCACATACCCGACGACCACCCGACCGCCGACCCGCCGATGCAGGCCCGCCCCCGACGGGCACAATTTCTCAAGACCGCCGACAAACCTGGCGCGTAACAGCCGCCGCATGCGCCTCGCCACCCGCCCCGCTCGCCACCCGCTCCGCCTCCTCACCAGCCTGGCCCTGTGCGCCGCCACCCTGCTCCCTGGCCTCGCGGACGGCCGCAGCCCCGTGCGCGACGACGACGAGCGCCGCCGCAAGGTCATGGCCCCCTCGCCGTCGATGGCCTACGACTTCTCCGCCTCCGAGATCGCGGGTGAGATGGGCGCCACGCCGGGCGGCGCCCAGGACATCAGCTTCTTCCGCGACCGCGTCGCCGCCGGCGAGGTCCCCCACGCCAACACCTTCACCCCCGAGGGCCTGTTCAGCGAGCACGACCTCCCGCTCGCGACCCGCAGCAAGTGCGCACAAACCCTGTGCGCCACCGGCGAGGCGATGGCCACCGCCCTGCTGGTCCAGCCCGAGGTCCGTTACCTCGCCCAGCTCGGCTTCTCCTCCGGCCTCGACCCCAAGACCTTCAAGCGCAGCCCGGTGCACCTCGTCGCCGTCATCGACAAGTCGGGCTCGATGTCCGGCCAGCCGCTCGAGCTCGTCAAGGAGAGCCTCCTCAAGGTCCTGTCCCAGCTCGGCCCCGACGACGAGCTCTCGATCGTCCTCTACGGCGACCGCTCCCACGTGTACCTGCAACCGACGCCGATCCGCGACCGCCCCGCGATCGCCCGCCAGATCGCCGGCATCGCCAGCGCCGGCTCCACCAACATGGAGGAGGGCCTCGCCGTCGGCTTCCAGCTCGCCAGCGCCCACAAATTCGCCGGCACCACCCGCGTCATGCTCTTCACCGACGAGCGCCCCAACGTCGGCCGCACCGACGCCCAGAGCTTCATGGGCATGGCCCGCGACGCCTCCCGCTCCGGCGTCGGCATGACCACCGTCGGCGTCGGCGTCCAGTTCGGCGCCGAGCTTGCCACCGCCATCAGCAGCGTCCGCGGCGGCAACCTGTTCTTCTTCCCCGACACCCAGAAGATGCAAAAGGTGTTCGAGGACGAGTTCGATACCATGGTCACCGAGCTCGCCTACGACATGCAGCTCGAGCTGCGCCCCGCCCGGGGCCTCAAGATCGCCGGCGTCTACGGCATCCCCGGCAAGGCGCTCAAGTGGATCGACGGCGGCGCCATCTCCCTCTCGATCGAGACCATCTTCCTCAGCCGCAAGAAGGGCGCCATCTACATCGCCCTCGCCTCCGACACCGGCCCCGGCCTGCCCGAGACCCAGGTCCCCGCCGCCGCCGCCGTCGCCACCGTCAAGCTCGACTACAAAGAGCGCAGCGGCCAGCAGATCCGCAGCACCGTCGCCCTGCCCACCGTGCTCCCCGCCGCCGCCAGCGTCGGCCTCGTCCGCGGCCGCCTGCTCGTCGACCAGAGCACCACCCTCACCCGCGCCGCCACCCTGCACCACGAGAAAAACGACCAGGAGGGCGCCTACCAGGCCGTACACACCCTCGCCGCGATCTACCGCCAGACCCCCGATCCCACGCTCGCCGACGAGCGCACCCTCGTCTTCAACCTCGAGCGCACCCTCGCCAAGCTCTCCGGCCACGCCGGCGAGCCCAGCACCCCGCTCGCCGGCATCGACCGCATCAGCGGCCTGCCGCTGCGCGCGAACTGATCGACCTGTCCCTGCGGACAGCTCAACCCGGCCGCGTCGACACCAGGCTCGGCCGCTCCGCGTGCGCGGCCACCAGCGCCGATAGATTGGGATACTCGGCGAGCGACACGACCGCGCGAAACTGCATCCATTCGAGCGCCGTCACCAGCGCCAACTCGGCCAGCCCGAAGCCGTCGTCGGCCGTACACCACGGCCCGCGCACCTGTCCCTCGAGCCAGGTCAGCGTGCGACCGACCCGCTCCCGCTCGATCCGCATGTACGGGATCGCCTCCGCGTCGACCCCATCGCGGCGGAAGTAGAACAGCCGGATCGCCGACTCCGTCGCCCCGTCGATCGCGTGCATCGTGTTGCCCTCGGCGATCCGCGTCGCCGCCCGCGGCCGGCGAAACTCGCCCCGCTCGCCCGCCTGCGCCAGCAGCAGATCGCAGATCGCGTGCGAGTCGAGCACCACGGCCCCGTCCACCTCCAGCACCGGCACCTTGCGCAGCGGACTCAGCCGTTGCAGCGAGGCCTGCCCCTCCGGCGTCGTCGTGTCGACCCACTCGAGCTCCTGCCCGAGCTCCTGCCCCACCACCCGAACACGACGAACAAACGGCGAGGTCACGGTCCCGTGCAGGCGCATGCCGGCCGTTATAGCCAAGCCGGCCGCAGCGTGGGCGGCGTTTTGGGCTTGGAATTCTCGCCCGGACACCCCAAAGTCCCCGCGTGCGCGCCCTCCCGGCCCTCCTCGGTGTCCTGTTGCTGACCGGCTGCGTCGCGCGAGACTTCACGCGCAAGGCCGCCCTGTGGCCCGGCGGCGCCCCGGCGGCCAAGGGCCACGCCAAGGGCGACACCCCCGAGCTCTACTACTACCTGCCCGATCCCGCGAAGGCGACGGGCGTCGCCGTCATCGTCGCCCCCGGCGGCAGTTATGCCCACACCGGCGGCCTGTGGGGCGAGGCCTTCCCGACCGCCCGCTGGCTGGTCGCGCGCGGCATCACGGCGATCGTCCTGCGCTATCGCGTCAGCGGCGACGACTACCACCACCGCGACTTCCTCGCCGACGGCAAGCAGGCCGTGCGCACCGTGCGATCGCAGGCCGCCGAGCTCGGCGTCTCACCGGCGCGCATCGGCATGATCGGCTTCTCCGCGGGTGGTCACCTCGCCGCCTTTGTCGGCACCGCCTGCCCGCCCGCCGGCGACCCCACGATCGACCTCGCCGATCCCGACCCGCGCATGCGCGTCAGCTGCCGTCCGGACTTCATCGTCATGATCTACCCCGTCGTCACCCTCGACGACCGCTGGGCCCACCAACGCAGCAAACGCAGCCTGCTCGGCCCCGAGGACCCGCCCCCTCTCGGCCTGATCCAGCGCCTCTCGCTCGAGACCCAGGTCGGCCCCGACGCCCCGCCCGCCTTCCTCGTCCACTCTCGCCGCGACCGCAAGGTCCAGTTCCACAACAGCGAGCTCTACTACGACGCCATGCTCGCCGCCGGCCGCCCCGCCGAGCTCCACCTCTACGACGACGGCAGCCACGGCGTCGGCCTGGCCCAGCGCGGCGGCATGCCGGCGATGCGCCAGTGGCCCGAGCAGATGCTCACCTGGCTGCGCGGCCTCGATATCCTGCGCGCGCAATGATCACAAGCTGTCCCTAAGGACAGCCCGCGATATCTATCGATGAGCGACCTTCTCCGGCTGCTCGGGCCCGAGCAGCTCCGAGATCGCCACCGCCGAGGTGTATCGATGCCGACGCACGTGCGCACCCGCGCAGCCGAGCACCGCCTCCCAGCGGGCCCCCCACGCGTTGGCGTCGATCCCGTCGCTGATTGTCTGCACGAGCACGATGTCGAGCCCGCCGAGCCCCTGCGGCAGCCATGACACCTCCGGGCAGGTCCCCCGCCGCTGGTGCTCCTTGTAGAACACCTCGATCTTCTTGCGCTCCGGCGTGCGCGCCTCCTCGAGGTCCGAGAACACCACGACCGTGCTCCGCTCCGGCGTCCTGCGCACCACCGGAAGGTCCGCGACCTTGGCCCAAAACCCGAGCAACGAGGTCCCCGGCTTCGGCGTCCAGCTGCGCACATCCTCACGCCAGCGGTGGATCCGCTCGGCCCGCTGCTCCTGGGCCGCGGCGCGCCGCCCCTCTTCATCGGCGCCCAGCGCCGCGATCCGCCGCTGCTGCGCCGCGTCGATCTGCTCGAGGCACTTCTTCTTGAACAGGCTATCGGCGCTCGCGCAGTCGGCCCCACACGGCAGCGCCCCGGCGACGAAGCTGCGCCGCTGCGCCCCCGCCTCGAAGGGCATGTCCGGCGTCGACGACCGCTCGCTCCGGTCCGAGATCAGCAGCACACCGACCCCGGTCTCCGCCGGCAGCGTCGCCGCATAGGCCGTCACGGAGTCCATCTGCTGATCCGCGATACCCACATTCGACGGGCTGCGGTCGACCCCGAAGATCAACGTACGCGCCGGCTCCTCGTCCACCCGCGCCACCGGCTCGACCGCCCCGTAGCCGGTCCCCAGCCGCGCCGCGCACGGCGGACGCCACTCGCCCCGCGCCTCCGCGGCCGCGCGCGCCTCCGCATCTGCGCCGGATTGCCACGACATCAACCCCGCCAACCCACCCGCCACCAGCACCAGGCCGGCGAGCGCCGAGAATGCGTGTACCTGGCTCATGGGACACCTCCAACGATACCGCGCGGCAGCGCCAGCGGCGGGTCACGCGGCTCATCGGCCTCCCGCGCGACCTGCACCACCGACACCGGCAACGCCGGCGCCCCGTCGTCCTCGTCGTGGCCGAGGATCGTCGCCACCACGTCGTCGAGCGAGCCCCACACCAGCGCCAGCAGCCCGAGCCCCACGATCGTCACGCCGATCGGCAAACTCACCGCAACGACCGCCAGCCACAGCCCCACAAGCAGCAGCATGCGCGGCAGCGCGGCCAGCCAGCGCAGCAGCCCGAGCCGCGCCAAAAACCCGTCCATCGCCGCCACCAGGAGCCCACCGGTGTGCGCCGCAACCCACGGCACCGCGACCCCAAAGCCGACAAACACGATGTTCGACACCGTCACCGCCGAGCCGCCCATGCCCTGCTCGGCCAGCAGCAGCCCGCGTGCCGCCGCCAGCGCGGCGTCGAAGGCCGAGGCCCCGCCGAGCACGAACCAGCGCATCGCGCTC
This sequence comes from Nannocystis sp., assembly GCA_044228605.1. Lineage (GTDB taxonomy): Bacteria > Myxococcota_A > Polyangia > Nannocystales > Nannocystaceae > Nannocystis. The sequence continues at coordinate 55,027 of JBGAUO010000011.1, forward strand.
GGCCCCGCGACCGCGCTGCGGATCTTGTCGAACACGCCAAACCACAGCTCGAGCAGCGTCTTGAACAGCGCGACGACCACGTAGAAGGACCACTCCGCCGCCGCGGGCGACAGCCAGCCCATCAGCTCGAAGCGGTACGGCGGCTCGGGGAACACGTCGCGCAGCAGCAGGGTCGTCAGCGCGACGTCCAGCACACACAGCGCGAGCCCGGCGATCAGCGCGATGCGATCGCCCGCGCCCATCGCCGGCCGGGCCTCCGCCTCCGCCTCTCGCCGCGGCCACACCTTGCCGGTCCACGACCACAGCGCCGCGCCGAGCCGCGCCAGCAGCTCGCGCAGGTGCAGGTGCCACAGCCCGCGCACCCGCTGCAACAGGCTGCCCAGCAGCAGCAGGCCAAACGCCGCCAACACGAAGGTCGCCGTCAACTCGGCGGCGCCCGGCGAGGCGCCGAGCAGCACGGAGCGGCCGAGCACGGCGAGCGCAGCGAGACCGGTGGACAGGACGAGCAGACGGACACGCCGCGGCGAGCGCGGCGGACGTCCAGGCGGGACAGGGGGAAACGACGACATGGCAGACCTCCGGTGTGAAGGACGCCGACGGCGAGCCCCCGCGCGAAAGGGGCGTGCGCCAACACCAGACCGCCGCATCTGTCCTCCAGGACCTGTCCCGAAGACCACACGCCGGCCCGCGCCGCGGGTCCGCCGCTGGCACGCCCGAGGCCGCACGACTATTCCGCCGCGGACCACGTCAACGCCGTGCGAGCGCCCACGCGGGCGTCGCTCGCGGCCCCCAATTCTCAGCCCGGCGTCACTTCGTCGCCGGCACCGAGCGCGCCGTGGTCAGCGTCCAGTTGGTCTTCTCGAACGGGAAGCGCGTGCGAAACACGACCGTCTTGCTGTCGGCGGAGAACATCGGCGTGTGATCTTCGAGCCCGTTGCGGGTCAAGAGGCGCATCGGGGTCTTGCCGTCGAGCGCCACCGTGGCGATCTCCCGCCGGCTGTCGGCCTCGGCGACCCCGTTGTCGATGTCGCGGATCTGGAAGGTCGCCGCGCTGCCGTCGGGCGCCGCCACCATGTCGGAGACCCAGCCCTCGTTGGTCAGACCCACCACGGTGAAGGCCGCCCCGTCGAGCGCCAGCACCCGCGGCTCGGTGCCATCGACCACGTTGGCCGCCGGCGGCGTCTTGTCGGCCGCGAGTGCGTCCGTGAACAGCTCGGCCCACGGCTTGGGCGCGTCGACCCGGAACAGCCGCTGGCCGCGATCGCTGGACGCCGTGACCAGCAGACGCGGCCCGTTCGGGCCATCCGGCGCCGGCGCGATCTGGTGGATCGCCGTCGAGGCGTCGAGCGCCATCGCGTCGAGGCGAAGCGCGTGGTCCGGGTGCGTCGGGCTCAGCAGGTACAGCCCGCCGCTCGCGTCCGAGTCGGCGATGTACCCCGGCGCCGCGATCCAGTCGTCCGCCACCCACGCCGCCGGGTCGAAGCGGATCGACGGGCTACGCGCGAGCTCCGTCGGCACATCCTCGCCCGGCTTGACCACGTACACCACCGAATCAGCGCCGTCGAAGCGCCCACGCACGACCCGACCGCTGCGCTGCGGCTCGCCCGGGTCTTCACCGCGCGCCAACGGCAGGCCGATCTTCCCGAGGTCCACGAAATTGCACGGCGCCTTGCCGGCCCCGTAGTCCAGCTTCCACACCTGCGAGGCGCCGTCGCTGTGCACGAGCACCACGTCGCCGGCCGGCGAGAAGCGGAAGTTCGGCCGGCTCCCCGTCTCCTCGAGCGTCCCGCCCATCAAGCTCGGGCAGGCCACGCGCTCGCCGCCTGGCGCCGCCCCGGCGGGCAGATACGAGAACTCCCAGTTGCGGTCGAGCTCGAGCTCCGCCTTGTACCCCGTGCTCGAGAAGTGCACCTGCCGCGCCAGCACCAGCGTGCTGCCGTCAGCCAGCGCGATCGCGTTCAAGCTCTCGTGGATGCCCCCCAGCATCGCCGGCTTGGGCTCCGTCTGCTCCTTGTCGACCAGCAGCGCCCGCGCCTTGTCGGCGATCTTCGCCACCGTGCTCTCCGCGTCCTTCACCGCGGCCAGCCGCTGCAAGCCCTCCTCGAGTGTGCCGCGCAGCACCATGACCTCCGGCGGGTTCTTCGGGTCCTCGCGCAGCGTCCCCGCCAGCGGCTCCTGGGCGAACAGCGCGCTCAGCAGGTCGAGGTCCGCCCCGCGCATCACATCCGACGGCTTGGCGTTGACCGTGAGCTTGTGCGGGAAGGCGTAGTCACCGGCGCTGACCACCGCAAACCGATGATACGGCTCAAAGCTCGGGATCCCCCCCTCCACCTCGAGCCCGGCAAAATCGACGCTCTTCGGGTTCTCGAACGCGACGTACGCGTACCCCGCCCAGTCCGCGAGCTTCAAGATCGCCGGCACTCCGGCGATCGCCTCGTCCGGAAATTTCTTCTTCGCCTCGTCCTCCATCGTCAGCTGGCGGCCCTCCTGCGCCACAAAGCCCCACTGCTCGAGGTAGGGCTTGTAGCGCACGTGGCTCTGCGTCACGACCAACACGTGGCTCGGATCCTCGTCGTTCCCGATCGGCCCGGTGCGGTTGTAAAACCACCACAACCCGCCTGCCGCCGCCAACAGCACCCCGAGGGTGACGAACTTGCCACGGTGACTGCTGCGGAGCACCTCGAGGTCGGTCTGGGAGCGTTCGGGCCGGGACATGGCGCCTAGCTTGGCACAAACACTGCGCCCTGGGACAGCCCGGAGGGGCGCCGCCCGCGGCTCACCGCCGCGGCCCCGGGGCTGGGCGGCGGCACCTACCCGTGGCACCATCCGCATCCCCCACCGGAGCCCACTCAGTGAAACACGCACGCAAGGATCTCAAGGTCGAAGGCGCCGTCGAGCTGCCCCACGTCATCGCCTACCTCGAACAGCTGGTCCAGGCGCTCAAGGCCGGCACGGTCCGCGTCCGGCAAGAGGACGAGGAGGTCGTGCTCGGACCGCGCGGTGTCATCGGCTTCGCCCTCTCCGCCCGTGACCGCGGCCGCCGGCAGTCCCTCGCGCTCGAGCTCACGTGGCGCAAGTTCACCGCCCCGGACCCCGACCTCGACCTCCACATCGACAACGTATCCGCCGCGGAAGCGACCGACGTCCCGGTCGACGCCACACCCGCCGCCGCCGCGCCCGCGACCGACACCGACACCAGGGGCGAGGCCCACGAGGGCGAAGCTCACGACGCCGCGACCGAGCCTGACGCCAGCGACGCATAAGCGAGCACGCCCTTGTCAAACAGCCAGAGCGTCGCCGCGGTCGACCTCGGGTCGAACAGCTTTCACATGGTGGTCGCGCGGGTCGTCGACGACACGCACTTTCACATCCTCGATCGCCTGCGCGAGCGTGTCGCGCTGGCAGCCGGCCTCGACGACCAGCTGTGCCTGAGCGACAAGGCCCAGGCGCGCGCCGTGGCCTGCCTCGAGCGCTTCGGCCAGCGCCTCCGCGAGCTCCCGCTCGACCGCGTACGGGCCGTGGGCACCAGCGCGCTGCGGCAGGCCGGCAACGCCCGCGAATTCCTGCCTGCCGCCCAGGCCGCGCTGGGCCACCCGATCGAGATCATCGCCGGCAGCGAGGAGGCGCGCCTGATCTACCTCGGCGTCTCGCACAGCCTCGCCGACGACAGCGGCCGCCGCCTCGTGGTCGACATCGGCGGCGGCAGCACCGAGTGCGTGCTCGGCGAGCAGTTCTCACCGATCCGCACCGACAGTCTCAACATGGGCTGCGTCGTCTACAGCCTGCGCTTCTTTCCCGACGGCAAGGTCCGCGGCGAGGACTTCAAGCGGGCCGAGATCGCCGCGTGCCTCAAGCTCGAGCCGATCGAGCGCCGCTACCTCGAGGGCGGCTGGGACAGCTGCGTCGGCTCCTCCGGCACGATCCTCGCGATCGACGCGCTCCTGCGCCAGCACGGCTGGAGCGACCGCGGCATCACCCTCGCCGGCCTGCGCCAGCTCAAGAAGGCGCTGATCGCCGCCGGCAGCACCGCCAAGATCGCCGCCATCCCCGGCGTCCAGGCCGATCGCGCCGGCGTGTTGCCTGGCGGCGTCGCCATCCTCCTCGCGCTCTTCGAGAGCCTCAACATCGAGCAGATGGCGACCACCAGCGGCTCGATGCGCGAAGGTCTGCTCTACGACCTGCTCGGCCGCATCCGCCACGAGGACGCCCGCGACCAGACGATCCGCCAGTTCTGCTCGCGCTACCACGTCGACATGGGTCAGGCGACTCGTGTCGAGCGCCTCGCGCTGCACTGCCTCGGTCAGGTCGCCGCCGCGTGGGGCCTCGATCCCGTCGTTGGCCGCCAGCTGCTCACCTGGGCCGCCCGCCTGCACGAGATCGGCCTCTCGATCGCCTACTCCGGTTATCACCGCCACGGCGCCTACCTGGTCGCCAACTCCGAGATGCCCGGCTTCTCGCGCGCCGACCAGGACCTGCTCGCGACCCTCGTGCTCGGCCAGCGCAAGAAGCTCACCCGCGAGATCTTCGTCGCCCTGCCCGCCGCCGAGGCCGAGCTCGCGCTGCGCCTGTGCCTGCTCCTGCGCCTCGCTGTCCGCCTGGCCCGCAGCCGCAGCCCGCGCCCGCTCCCGCCCTTCACCGTCAGCGCGCGCAAGACCACCCTCGAAATCTCCTTCCCGGCCGACTGGATCGAGGGTCACCCGCTGACCCTCGCCGACCTCGTCGAGGAGGCCAGCAAGATCCAGGGCGTCGGCTTCGAGCTGAAAGTCCGCTGACGCGGCGCGGGTCGACTTACCATGTCGCGCGCATGATCAAGACCAGCGACACGCCCGTCCCGCGCCTACAACTCCGCGCCGAGGGTCCCGCCTCGCTCATCCTCCGCCCCGATCATCTGCGCGTCGAGATCAGCGTCCAGGTGCTCGAGCAAGAGGTCACCCGCGCCGTCGCCCTCGTCGAGTCCGCCGTCGACGCCGCCACCCGCGAGCTCACCGGCGCGTTGCCTGGCACGCGCGTCCTGCTCGCGGGCCTCGACCTGCGCCGCAACCTCGACAAGAGCAGCCGCGCCGGTCATGAGATCGCCGCCGTCGTCTGCAGCGGTCACATCCACGTCCCGCTCGCCGCCGAGGCCAGCTACTGGCCACGCGCCCGCGCCGTCGCCACCCTGCACGCGATCCTCGCCGCGGCCGCGGCCGCCGGCGCCAAGCTCAAGCACCCCATACAACTCGGCTTTGGCCCCGCGCTCGCCCTGGTCGACGACCCCGAGCAGCACCGCGTCGCCCTCATCGAGCGCTGGCTGGCCCGCGCCCGCGAGCTCGCCACCCGCGCGCAGGCGCAGGCCCTGTGCGGCGCCCTGCACCTGCGCGAGTGCGCCGTGCCCGGCCCCGTCAGCCAGCACCCCCGCAGCCTCGACGAGGTCGAGCTCCGCCTCGCCCTCGAGGCCCCGCTCATCGCCAGCCCCGCCGGCGACTGACTCACTCGAGCAGGTCCTGGCGCACCAGGATATCGTCGAGCAGCAGCTGCGCGTGCGCGGCCACGGTGCTCGCCGACAGCTGACGCAGCAGCACCTCCTGGGCCGCGCGCGGCTCGTCGCCGCCGAGGCAGCGCACGTACGTGCCGTCGGTCTGCATCTCCCACGCCTGGGTGTTGTCGGCGAGGTAGGTCATCAGCCCCTCATGGATCACGCGCGCGCGCAGGGCCGGGTCCTCGATCGGAAACGCCGTCTCGACCCGGCGCAGCAGGTTGCGCGACATCAGGTCCGCAGAGCCGCAGTACACCTGCTCCTGCCCGTCGTTGAGGAAGTAGTACACGCGGTGGTGCTCGAGGAAGCGGCCGACCAGCGAGCGCACGCGGATCCGCTCCGACACCCCCGGCACCCCCGGTCGCAGGCAGCAGATCCCGCGGATGATGAGGTCGATGTTCACGCCGGCCTGCGAGGCCCGGTACAGCGCCTCGATCACCTTCGGCTCGGTGATCGCGTTGGCCTTCATCACGATGCGCGCCGGCTTGCCCTCGCGGGCGTGCTCCGCCTCGCGCTCGATCATCGCCAGCAACCGGTCCATCAGCGTGAACGGCGACATCAACAGCTTGTTCAGCGTGGCGCACTGCCCGAGGCCGGTCAGCTGCATAAACACGTTGTGCACGTCCTCGCCGAACTGCGGCGCGCTGGTGAGGAAGCTGAAGTCACAGTAGAACTGGGTCGTGATCGAATGGTAGTTGCCGGTGCCGAGGTGCACGTAGCGGCGAAGCCCGCCGTTGTCCTCGCGGCGCACGATCAGCAGCACCTTCGCGTGGGTCTTGTAGCCGACGATGCCGTAGACGACGGTCACACCGGCCTTCTGTAGCCGCGTCGCCAGGCCGATGTTGGCCGCCTCGTCGAAGCGCGCCCGCAGCTCGACCACCGCCGTGACCTCTTTCCCCGCGCGCGCCGCCTCGAGCAGCGCCTCCGCCATCGGCGAGTCGACCCCCGTGCGGTACAGCGTCTGCTTGATCGCCAGCACCTGCGGATCGGCCGCGGCCTGTCGCACCATCTCCAGCACCTGCGAGAAGCTCTCGTACGGGTGATGCAGCAGGATGTCGCCGCGCCGCAGCTCGGCGAAGATGTCGCTGCTCTCGGTCAGGCGCGACCGCTTCGGGCCCGGGATGAAGGTCGGGAACTTGAGCTCGGCCCGCTTGATCACCTCGTACAGGGTCGCCAGGCGGTGCAGGTTGACGGGGCCGTCGACCCGGTAGAGGTCGTCTTGGTGCAGCCCAAACTTCTGCAGCAGGAAGTCCGACATCTCCTGCGGGCAGTTCTCGGCCACCTCGAGGCGCACCGCGTCGCCGAAGTTGCGGGTCCGCAGCTCGCCCTTGAGCGCGTTCAGCAGGTCCTCGACGTCCTCCTCTTGCACCCACAGCTCGCTGTCGCGGGTCACCCGAAATTGGAACGCCCCGGTCACGTTCATGCCCGGGAACAGCTTGCGCACGAAGGTCGTCACGATCGACCCGAGCAGGGCAAAGCCGTGCGGCACCTCGGCGACCTCGGACGGCAAGAACACCAGGCGCGGCAAGCTGCGGGGGATCTGCACGATCGCGATCCCGCTGTCGCGGCCGAACGCGTCGTTGCCGGCCAGGGCCACGATCAGGTTCAGGTTCTTGTTCTGGATGTTGGGGAACGGGTGCGACGGGTCGAGGCCGATCGGCGTCAGGACCGGCAGCACCTCGCGATCGAAGTACGCCTCCAGCCAGTCCGACTGGTCCTGTGTCCACGTGTAGATCTTGAGCAGGCGGATGCCCTCGGCCGCCAGCGCCGGCAGGATCTGCTCCTGCAGGATCTGGTACTGCTCCTTCACCAGCCGCTGCGCGACCGCCTTGATCTCTTGCAGGGTGTCTTGCGGCCCGCGCCCGTCGACGCTGACCTGCGGCAGCCCGAAGCTCACCTGCTCCTTGATGCTCGCAACCCGGATCTCGTAGAACTCGTCGAGGTTGGTGCTGAAGATCGTCAGGAAGCGCAGCCGCTCGAGCAGCGGCAGGCTGCGGTCATTGGCCTGCTCGAGCACACGCCGGTTGAACTCCAGCTGGCTCAGCTCACGGTTGAGGTAGAGGCTCGGGTGATTGAGCTGGTTGGCGTCGATGGGGGCGACAGGCGGCATCGAGGTCCTTAGGTTGCGGCGCCCATCCTACCGGGCCCCGAGCTTGCGCAGCACTTTTGGGGTCAAGAGCAGCTCGAGCGTCATGCCCCCCGGTCGCGGCTCACCCGTTGTCCGGGCCACCCCGCCCTTTTTGAAGCAAAAGCGCTCGCCGCGGGCCAAATCTCCGGTGACCAGCCACGCCAGCAGCGACCCGAGGTGCGGCTCGTGGCCGACCAGCGCCACCTTCGTGCCCTCGAGATGCGCCAGCATCTCCTCGTCGGGCGCCTTGGCCAGGTCTGGCATCACGACACAAGGTCCGTCCACCAGCGGCTGCAGCAGCTCCGCCGTCTGCACCGCGCGCACCAGCGGCGAGTGGTACAGCCGGTCGAAGCGCGAGCCGAGCGCCTTGAGCCCGCGCACGACCTGGACGAAGCGAGCACGCCCCTCCGCCGTGAGCGGGCGGGCCGCGTCGGGTCGCTCCGGGGAATGCGGCACCGCGATGGCGTGGCGAACGAGAAAGAGCTGCATGGTCGGCCGGGAGTGTGCCCCACTTCGTGATCCCCGGGTCGCCGGCCCGGGTCGCCCTGCGTGATCCACCCCGCGGGCGTGACGAGCCTCCGTCCGGCAGATCCACGACGCCACGGCGGCTCCGCCGGTTTCACAAGCGCCGCCGAGCCGGGCTCACCCGCCGCCTGGGGCCGTCTCCTTGACGCCCCGGGGTGCGCATCTTAGCTTTGCGAACCGCGGGATCGCGTCAGTTCGGCGCCGCTCCCGCGTGAACCTCCATGAGCCAAACCAAGACCATCTCCCGCCGCTCCCTCTCTTTCGTAGCCGCGCGTGGCCTCGTGCTCGCGCTCGCCGCCAGCGTCGGCGCGGCCAGTGTCACCGCCTGCGGGGGTCCGCGGGGCAACGAGCGCTGGGTCGCGACCGAGGACACCACCGTCGAGATCGACTGGGACGCGATCAACCAGGCCTACAAGGACGCCGAGGGCCCGGAAGACTTCGAGCGCCGCGTCAACGAGATCTACGAGGGTGAGGAGATCATCAGCGTCTCCGTCAAGGACCTCGACGACAAGACCCAGGTCGTCACCGGCTTCTTCGACAAGGACGAGAACGGCGAGGTCGTCGAGGGCGAGAAGGTCTTCACGATCCAGCGCGACATCGTCGACCCCAACAAGGCCCAGTACGCCATCAACGGCCACGGCGCCTACGGCCACTACCACTCGCCGATGTGGGACATCGCCTCTGGCATGCTCATGGGCTCGATGCTCTCGAGCATGTTCATGCCCGGCTACCGCCCGATGTACACCACCCCGTACACCACCAGCCCCGCCTCACGCGGCGCCCTCGCGTCTCAGCGCGCCAGCTACCGCGCCTCCAACCCCGGCAAGTTCGCCAAGTCCAGCTCCGGCCGCAGCTACGGCAGCAAGGGCGGCGCCTGGGGCTCTGGCGGCTCGCGCTCCGGCGGTGGCCGCTCCGGCGGCGGCCGCTTCGGCGTGCGCCGCCCGGCCGGTCGCAAGGTCATTCACCTGTCCTAAAGGCCATGCCCCCGGTCACCTCGCTCGCCGCGCTCCCCTTCGTCGAGCGCGACCCGTGGGAGCTCCTCGGCCTCGACCCAAACCGGCGCGAGCCCGACCACGACCATGACGCCGCCGGCTACACCCGCGTCCCCGAGCTCACCCTCGAGGACGCGGCCGGCGAGCGAGAGACTGTCCGCGGCGTCCTCGTGCTCGGCCTCCACAGCCGCGACGACGCCGACCCCCTCAGCGACGACATCGAGCTGGAGTTCGTGCTCCGCGACGGCGATGAGAGCTACTCCGCGGTCACGCGCCTGTCCGAGTTCCTGCGCACCCGCCTGGCCGGCCTTGTCGGCAACGCCGAGACGATCGTGCTCGCCCTGTGCAACCCACAGGCCGCCACCATGACCCGCCCCCCGGGCCTCGGTGACCGCCCGCTCTACCGCGCTGACGGCGACGTCACCGCGTGGATGCAACGCCGCCCCGGCGCCCGCGGCTGGGCCCCCGGCGAGGTGGAGATCATCCTCGCCGCCGACCGCTGGCACCGCCTGTGACTCCAGAGCCACCCATGTCCCTCTCCCCCGAACAGATCCTCACCTACGCGGGCATCCACGTGCTCAAGAAGATGGACCTCAAGCCGGCCGACGGCGGGCTCGTCATGCCCGTGATCCTCGACGCCGAGCTCGCGCCGCTCGAGGACGTGCTCGAGCGCCTCGTGATGCAGGGCCGCATCGAGATCGACCGCAAGCGCCAGCGCTACGCCCTCACCAAATCCGGTGTGCAATACATCGGCGGCCTCATCGGCGAGGCCGAGGCCGTCATCGACGAGTTCGATGACTGGGAGACCGTCGACATGGTCGCCGAGCTGCGCGCCCGCAACCTCGACCCCCTGCGCGCCCGCTTCCTGTGGGGCTGGTACCAGGGCGAATTCGACGACCTCGTGCAATTCCAGGAGCGCCGCGGCATCGAGCCGATCGAGTACGCCTGGCCGCACTTCATCACCAGCCCGGCCTTCTACGACAACCTCGCGCTCGACCTCGAGGACCCCAACTAGCCGCCTCAGGGCCTCGGCGCCGGAGCCTCGCACAAGAAGCCGTACAGGCCGACGCAGATCTCGTCGTTCCAGTCGCCCTTGTCGTACAGCACAGCGCAGTCCTCCTTGTTGTTGAAGTCGTTGGGCTCGCCCATCGCCCAGCGGGAATAGACCAGCGGCAGGCCGTCGAGCCACACGTGGCTGCCCTCGGCCACGTGGTCATTGAGCCCAAACCACCACCGGCCGGTGGTCCCCTGGATCACCGAGACCTGGCCCGCGAGCGCGTCGTTCTCCCCGGCGTCGTCGACGACCACGAGGTCGCCGCCCCGCATGCCGCACTCGATCCGCGCGTCGGCCCAGCTCGTCGGCGCCAGGCAAAACGCGTAGCTGCTGGCCCCCCGGGCATACAGCGTGCACTGCTGGCATTGCGCGTTCAGCTCCGAGTACTCGTCGACCAGGGTGTCGCAGTCGTTGTCCTTGGTGTCGCACAGCTCGACCACCGTCGGCGAGCGCTGGTCGTCGTTGTCGTCGCAGTCGTCCCCCACGCCCACATGGTCGGCCGGCTGCGTGCACGAGATCAGCTCATCGCCAGGGTCACCGTGGCCGTCCTTGTCCTTGTCCCCGTACCAGGACACCGCCATACAGCCGCTCGAGCTCTCGCCGCTGCCGCTCGTTTCGGCCACGCCGCTGCTGGCATCAACACCGCTGCTGCTGCTCGATCCACCGCCCGTCGTCGTCGTCGGGACCTGCCCGGTCGTCGTCGTCGTCGTCGAAGTACCGGCCTCGCCGCTGCTGCTGCTCACCTGCGCCGGGGGCCCACCGTCGTGAAAACACGCGGACAGCAACCAGATGGGCGCAACCAGGAGCGAACGTACCAGCGACATCGTGACGACCGCCCAGAGTATCGCGAAGCCCGGGGGCTTGGCGACCCACCAGAAAATCCGGCGTGCGAGCGCCTGCGAGCGACGAAGCGGAGGTCTACTTGACCGAGCGCGCTTGCGGGTGTTTCTTGACCATATGCACCTTACCCGCCTCGCTCTGCACCCTCTGCGCCACACCCTGCTCGCCGCGCTCGGCTTGGTCGCCTGCGCCCCGGTCAACAACACCATCAGCACCGGCGACGAAAGCGGCACCGCGAGCGGCACCACGACCAGCCAGACCTCCAGCGGCCCGACCACCGACAACCCGACCACCGTCGCCGTCACGACCGACACACCGACGGGCAGCGGCAGCGCCACCGACAGCGGCACGACCGGCGAGACGACCACCAACCCGGAGACGGGCAGCGACAGCACGGCCACCGACACCGGCGCGCCCGCCTGCGACACGGTCGCCGACCCAGTCGACCAGGCCTTCACCGACCCGCCGGTGCCCTCGGGCTTCGAGCGCTGCAACGAGGGCATCCTCCACCGCCCCGAGAAGCGCACCTGCGAGTCGCCAACGACCCCGGACTCGTGCATGGACAACCTGCTGGGCGGCTGCACGACCGCCGCCGACTGCACCGATTTTCCCAACGGATCGTGCCAGCAGGACATGATCTTTGGCGGCTTCACCGAGGGCACCTGCTCGTGTGTGTACGGCTGCGCCACCGACGAAGACTGCGGCCAGGGCCAGATCTGCCGCTGCGCCGGCGACGGCCTCGGCCTCTACACCCAGTGCATCGAGGCCGGCTGCGCCGTCGACAGCGACTGCCCCGACGGCGAGCTGTGCGGCCTCTCCCCCGACCTCTGCGCCCCCGGCGGCTTCCTCACCGCCTGCACCACCCCCGCCGATCTCTGCGACGGCGACGGCGCCTGCGCCAACCCACCCTGCAGCTTCCAGAAGGACCACTGGGAGTGCGCCAACGCGGCCTGCGGGCGGCCCTTTGTCGTCGACTGCGAGGCGCAGGTCGCCCCGGTCGCCGGGCGCGACGACTGGCGCGGCCTGCTGCGCGCCCCCTCGCCGGTCGAGCCTGCCCTCGCCGCCGAGCTCGCCAGCTACTGGACCCGCATCGGTCAGCTCGAGCACGCTTCGGTGGCAGCCTTCGCGCAGTTCGTATTGCAGCTGCTCGCCGTGGCTGCGCCGCCGAGCCTGGTGCTCGCGGCCCAGTCGGCGCTGGCCGACGAGATCGAGCACGCGCGCCTCGCCTTCGGCCTCGCCAGCCTCTATGCCGGCGTCGGCGTCGGCCCTGGCCCGCTGGCGATCACCCGCACCGACATGCGCACCGACCTCGCGGCCGTCGTCGACGCCGTGATCCGTGAGGCCTGCGTCGGCGAGACGCTCGCCGCCTTCGAGGCGCGCGAGGCCGCGGCCCAGAGCGAGGAGCCGGCAGTCCGCGCCGCCCTCACGAAGATCGCCGAGGACGAGCTGCGCCACGCCGAGCTCGGCTGGCGCTTCGTGCAGTGGGCCCTCACCCACGCCGACGCACACGCACACGCGCACGCGCGGGCCACCTTCACCGCCGCCGTCGCCGAGGCCAGC
>JBGAUO010000120.1:0-14516 GCA_044228605.1 Nannocystis sp.
CGCTGGATGGCCGGGAGCGAGCTGCAGCGCGGGCTCTTCTCGCCGCTGCGCGTCGATCCTGCCCGCCTGTCGCCGAGCGAGCGGCGCTTGCTCGGCGCGGCGGTCCGCCAGGCGCCGAGCGGCGCGGGCGTCTCACCGCTCGGCGGCCCCGGTGCGTGCCCGGGGCCGAAGGCGCCGCCGGCCACCCAGCTGTTCTGCGTCGGCGGTGATCTGTGGGAGATGCCGGCCCTGCACTGGCTGCACTTCGGTGTGGTCGCCGAGCTCGTTCCGTCGGCGCGCGAGGTCCATCACTTCGTCGATCGTGAGGACCCGGCCCGCCTGCAATTCACCGCCCCGCAGCAACGCCCGCTGGTGCTGCGCTCGCGGCAATTTCGCCACAACGGCGCGCCGCTGGCCGGCTACATCACGGGGGCCAGCTTCGCCGGCACCGGCCCCTCGGCGATCGCATGGCTCGACGACGTCAACGATCCACTCGCGCCGCCACGGACCTTCGCCCACCTCGAGCTGGCCTCCACCCACCCCGATCCCCGGGCCCGCGATCACCACCTGGCGATGGCGTTGATCGGCCTCGGCGCGCTCGTACATGTCCTTCAGGACATGTCGGTCCCGGCCCACGCCCGCGGCGACGTGACCGCCTTCTTCGCCCCCATCACCGATACCCCCGGCGACCGCGGCCTGCTGTTCAACGAGCTCGCGCGGCTGTCCTTTGGGCGCCACGCCCTCCCGGGTCGCCTGGCCAGCGAGGCGATCGCCGAGCAGCGTGGCGTGGCCCTGGCCGCCGGCCTGCGCGGTCACTTCCTCGGCGACCCAAACTACGAGGGGCTGGCCAATTTCACCGGGCGGCGATTCCTGTCCGAGCACAGCGTGCCCGAGCCTCGCTTCCTCGAGCCGCAGCAGAGCCCCACCGAGGCCGCCGCGCTGCTGCTCGCCGAGTCCAACCTCGATCCGATCGAGATCCAGGGCGCAACCCTGAGCCCATGGCCGGCCGCCCGCGGCTACGTCAAGACGAGCACCGGTCGTCCGCTCGCCGCCTTCGACACCGACGATCTCGGGCGTGTGCGCGCCTTCATCGACGAGGCCGTGTACCGCGAGCAATTCTCGCAGCTCGCCCCACGTGCCGTCGCGGCGACCCGCTCGCTGATCGACTGGATGTGGCCCAGCTGGCCCGAGCTGACCTACGACGCCGCCGCCGGCACCCTCGATCTGGCGGTCGCCGCCGACCTGAAGGACCCGGAGATCCTGGTGTTCACGCAGACGGCCGAGGGCGAGCGCACGATCACCGCCAAGGTCCGCCTCCAGCCGGGGCTCCGCAGCCGCGTCGCCAGCCTGCCCAAGCTCGACGCAGACCAGCGCCGCGTGGTCGTGCTGCGGGCCAAGCGTTCGACCGGCGAGCCGCTGATCCTCGAGCAGGTGCTCGGCGCGGCGAGCAAGACCTTCACGGTCGTGCCGCCCCCGTACGTCGCCCCCGTGAAGCCCCCACCTGCACCCGAACCCGCACCCGCACCCGAGCCCGAGCCAGAGCCCGCGCCAAGCGAGGTCGAGGTCGAAGCGGAGGCGAGCGAGGCGCCCTTTACGCTCGAGAAGCCGCTCCGCAAGCAGATCGCCAAGCCCACGGAGCCCGCGGAACCAGCCGAAGAAGCCGCAGCCAAGCCCGACACCACGAAGAAGAAAGCCGCCGCCGCGAAGAACGGGCCCGCCGCGCCCGCAGCCAAGCCCGACGCGAAGAAGCCCGCCACGCCCGCCCCTGAGGGCGAGGCGCCCGCAGGCAAGGACCCAAAAACCAACAAGCCCGCGCCGCCGAAGCCCTGAGCCTCACCCCGTCACGCGGTGAGCGGCGAGCACCTCGTCGGCGCCAAGCTGCAGCAGCAGCTCGGCCAGCCCGCGCCCAAGCTGCGCCGCTTCGTCTCGCGACCCCTCGCGTGTCGCCGTGAACACAGGTCGGCCCGCAGGGTCGGCCACCACACCGCGCAGGTGCAGGCGTCCGTCCTCCTGCAGCGTCGCGTGGCAGCCCATCGGCACCTGACAGCCGCCGTCCAGCCGCGCCAGGAAGGCCCGCTCCGCGCTGGCCATCACGGCCGCGTCGGCGTCGCCGAGCGGCGCCACCAGCAGGCGCACGTTGGCATCATCCTCGCGGCACTCGAGCGCGAGGATCCCCTGGCAAGCCGCGGGGCAGAAGCTCTCGGGATCCAGGCGCGCATCGATCTCGTCGGCCAGCCCGAGGCGCACGAGCCCCGCGGCGGCCAGCAAGATCGCGTCGTACTCACCGGCCACCAACTTGCGCAGGCGGGTCGGCACGTTGCCACGCAGCGAGCGGACGACCAGCCCCGGATTTTGCCGCCGGGCCAGCGCCGTGCGCCGCAGGCTGGTCGTGCCGAGCACCGTGCCTGCGGGCAGATCGGCGAGCGTCACGCCCTTGCCCAGCTGCGCGCGCAGCGACGGCCCCAGCACCAGCGCGTCGCGCGGATCCTCGCGCGGCGGCGTGCACACGACCGCGAGCCCGGGGGCGAGGTGGCCGGGCAAGTCCTTCATGCTGTGAACCGCGAGGTCGACCGCACCCGAGACCAGCTGCTCCTCGATCGCGTTGACGAACAGGCCCTTGCCGCCGATCTGGTTCAGGGGGCGATCGAGGATGCGGTCACCCTCGGTGGAGATCAGCACCAGCTCGACCACCAGCTGCTCGCCCCAGTGTCGCCGCAGCTCGTCGCGCACGTGGTGCGCCTGCCACAGCGCCAGCTCGGACCCGCGGGTGCCGATCTTGATCGGGGTGTCCAGGCGGGGCGCTATCGGGTTCGCGGTCGTCAATGACATGTCCTTCGGGTCAGGCGATCTGAGAGCATCGATCAGCGGAGACGGTCTTAGGTGCCGAGCTTGACCGGCACCACCTCGGGCTTGGCCAGCTCGGCCTCGCCGGCAGGCGCGTCGGTCGAGAGCCCGAACAGCGCCTGCACGGCGCCGGCGAGGTCGTGGATCTCCAGCGCTACGTCCCCCGCGGCCGACTCGCGCAGCGCGGTCATCGGTCGGTGCAGCAGCTTCTGTACGATGCCGTTGGCCAGGGTCTCGACGACCCGGACCTGCTCCGGCGTGAGCCCTTGCAGCTTGCTGTGGAGGCGCGCCAGCTCGCCGTCGACGACCGCCCGCCCGTGGCCCTGCAGCGCCTTCAGCAGCGGCCCCACCCCGCGCGAGCGCTGCCACTTGACGAAGTGTGCGACCTCCTCCGCCACCAGCACGCCGGCCCGTTCGGCCTCGACGCTGCGGCTGCGCAGGTTGTCGTGCACGATGCCCTGCAGGTCGTCGATGTTGTAGAGGAACACGCCCTCGAGGCGGGTGACCTCGGGCTCCACGTCGCGCGGCACGGCGATGTCGACCAGGAACACCGGCGCCCCGCGACGCGCCTTCATCACCCGCTTTAGCAGCTCGCGCCCGATCACCGGCAGCTGCGAGCCCGTGCTGGTGACGACGATGTCGGCGCGGCGCAGCTCCTGCTCGAGCTGGTCCCACGCCGCGAAGCGCCCGCCCACCTCGTCGGCGAGCGTTCGCCCGCGCGCCTCGCTGCGGTTCACCACCGTCAGCTCGGCGACGCCGCCAGCCTTGAGGTGTTGCCCGGCCTGCTGCGCCATCTCACCGGCGCCGACCAGCAGCGCCCCGCAGCCGCGCAGCTCGCCGAAGATGCTGCGTGCCAGGTCGACCGCGACCGACGGCACACTCGCCGCGCCGCGGGCGATCTCCGTCTCACTGCGCACCCGCTTGGCCGCGCGGAAGGCCGAGGCCATGCAGCGCTCGAGCAGGCCGCCGACGCTGCCCTCGCGCTGGGCCAGCTCGAACGCGTCCTTCACCTGCCCGAGGATCTGCGGCTCGCCGACCACCATGCTCTCGAGGCTGCTGGCGACCCGGAAGATGTGGCTCGCCGCGTCCTGATCCCCGCGCACGAAGGTGTGCGCCTGGAGCTCGGCCAGCGCGACGCCACGCAGCTCGGCCAGCGCTTGCAGCACCTGCTCGGCGCAGCGCGCCCAGGACGGCCCGGCGGCGTAGACCTCCACGCGATTGCAGGTCGACACCACCATCAGCTCGCCGAGTCCGGCGCGCGTCCGCAGGCTCGCCAACGCGGCCCGCAGCTCGTCGGGTGCGAAGGCCAGGCGCTCGCGGAGCTCCACGGGCGCCGTCTTGTGGTTGAGGCCGACGGCCAGCAGGTCGGTCATGAGCGCACCCCGTACCAGACGATCACCAGCAGCGTCAGCACAAACGCGAGCAGCGTCAGCCCGGCGATCCGTCGCCCGCGCAGGCCGAAGCCGACACGCAGCACCAGCACGCTCACACTTGCGATCCAGGCCGCGACCGCCATGAGGATCTCGACCCAGCGTGCGCCCATGCCGTCGACCCCGCCGGCCCGCAGGGTCCACAACACGCCCGTGACGATCGCCAGCGTGAAGACCGGCGTCACCAGCAGCACGATCTGGTAGTGCAGCCGCTCGAGCGCGGCGAGGGACATCGCCCCGGGCCGCGGCTTCCACTGGCGCAGCCGCAGGCGCCGCTCGGCCACCAGGTAGAGCCCCGCCACCGCCGCCGCCAGCGTGAAGCCAGCCAGGCCCGCCACCGCCAGGCCGATGTGCGCCGTGGCCAGGCTCTGCACCGGGGCTGGCAGCGGGTCGTGCACGCTCGTCGCCCCGAACATGACCCCGACCGCGAGCCCGAGCAGACCGACCGGCGCGACCACGCCGCCCAGCTGGTGCACCGGCCGCGCCAGCGTCAGCACGCAGTAACCCACGACGGTGATCAGCGCGCCGAGGCTGGTCGCCAGGAACACCGACTCGAAGGGGTGCTCACCGCGGACACACTGGGCGCCGATCGTACAGAAGTGCAGCAGCCCGGCGAGCGCCAGGACAGCCAGCGCCCGCCGCTGCCGCGCCGTCGTCTGCCGCACCACCTGCGAGCGCGTGGCGCTGTCGGGCTCGTCCGGATCGAGCCCGTAGGCGAACGACGCCCCCCCGTAGGCCAGCGCGGCGAGGATGAACAGCAGATGCATGCCAGCGGACCCGGGCCGGGTTTACGCCCCGAACGACTCGATCTGACCGACGAGCCTGCTCCACGCCGGGCCGTCGAGCTTGAGCTCGCCACCCTTGGCGTCGACCGGGATCGCCAGATACCCCGGCACCACCGTGTAGGCGTAGTCGCCCATCACCACCGAGGACTCGTAATGATCCGCGCCCATCTGCGCCAGCTCCTGCGCCGTTTTCACGCGACCGACGACGTCGTGCACGTCCGCCTCCGAGCCGTCGATGCGCTCGAAGAACACCGCCGGATTGATGAAGAGGTCGGTGGCCGTCCCCGCGAGCGCCGGCAGGCGCAGCAGGTCGCGCTCGAGCGCGACCCGGCCAGCGGAGAGCCAGGAGTCAGCGAGGGTCTGGGCGACGAAGATCCGCGGCATGAGAGGCCCCAGGGTAGTCCCGCTGGGGCCCCGCCGACAACCCTTGCGCACCCCCGAGTCGCGACCCATCATGCCTGCCTCGCGGCGCCGGGCCCCGGCAGCAGGCGAACTCACGGCAGGAATCCCCACCATGGCATCCAAACTCGTCACCCAATCCTCGGACGGCTCCTTCCAGCAGGACGTCCTCGACTCGACCGTCCCCGTCGTCGTCGACTTCTGGGCCACCTGGTGCGGTCCCTGCCGCGCGATGGCGCCCCACCTCGACGCGATCGCCGAGCAGTACGCGGGCCAGGTCCGCATCGTCAAGGTCGACGTCGACGCCAACCAGAAGACCGCCGTCGCCTACAGCATCCAGAGCCTCCCCACCCTCCTGGTCTTCAAGGACGGCAAGGTCGTCGACAAGATGGTCGGCAACCCCGGCACCAAGGCCAAGATCGAGGACTGGGTCAAGCGCAGCCTCTGATCTGTCCCGCGGAGCACGAGCCCCGCGCACAGCGCCGTCCCGTCCGGACGGCGCTGTTTGTCTTGCTACTCCACCTGTCCCTACAGACAGGTCACTGCTTTCCGTGCCCCACGCTGCGCCGCCGGCCCGGGCTCTCAGAAGTTGATCTTGCGCATCACGAAGCGCGGCAACCAGCGAATGATCCGCATGACGTGGCCCCACATCCGCGGCGTATAGATCTCAGGCATCCCACGATCGATCGCCCGCAACACGTCGCGCGCCACCCCCTCCGGCTCGCCAGCGAAGGGCGGCGGCTTCATCCCCGCGGTCGCGCCGGTCTTCACGAAGCCCGGCTTCACGCAGATCGTCCGCAGCCCGCGGGCCCGGAACTTGTGGTCGAGGCCCTCGAGGTAGCGCGACAACCCGGCCTTCGCCGCGCCGTACAGCAGCGTCGGCTTGCGCCCGCGCTCGCCAGCGACGCTGGAGAACACACACAAGGTCCCGCCGCCGCGCGCCAGCAGCCGCTCACGCGCCTCCTCGCAGAACAGCACCGTATTGACGAAGTCGACGGTCAGCACCCGCTGCGTCAGCGCCCGGTCGGCCTCGAGCTGGTCCTGCGTGGCGAACAACGCCGCCGTGATCACCACCGTGTCGAAGCCGCCGAGCGCCGCGTCAGCCGACGCCAGCGCCGCGACAAAACCCTCCGGCGCGGCCAGGTCGCAGCTCGCGTGCCCGACCAGGTTGCCGCGCCCGCGCGCCTGCAGATCGGCCGCGCTGCGGGCGACGTCCTCGCCGTCGCGCCCCAGCAGAAACAGCGAGTCACCACGCTCCGCCAGCAGACGGGCGAGCGCGCGGCCCATCCCCTTCGTCGCCCCGAGGAACACGACCTTCATGCCCCCGATCTAACACAGCCCGCGCAGCTCAGGGCGGATCGCCAAACACCCGCACCGACTGCGCCGACCGGATCTTGCGCTGCGGATCCCAGCGGTCGCGCAACGCCGTGAACTCCGCCAGCCGCGGGTCCATCGCCGCGTAGTGCTCCGGCCGCGTGAACGCGTCCTTGGCGAGGTAGATCCGCCCGCCCTCCGCGATCACCAGCTCGTTGAGCGTGTCGACCAGCCGCTGCGTACCGTCGCGGACCGGGATGTCGAGCGCGATCGACACCCCCGGCCGCAAGAACGACAACAGCCCCTGCCCTTGCGCCCCGCAGTCCTTGATCACGCACAGGAAGGACGCCCCGCCGCGCGACGTGAGCAGCTCGAGGAAGCGCCGCGCCGCGCCCTTGCCGGCGCTGTCGGGCAGCACGCACTGGTACTGCGTGAAGCCGCGGCGCCCGTAGATGCGGTTCCAGTGCAAGATCGCGTCGAGCGGATAAAAGAAGCTGTCCGGCGTGCGCAGCCCGCTGCGGGCCCGCTGCACGTGCTTCCAGTAGTACAGCGTGTTAAACGCCTGCACCGTGAAGCGCCCGAGCACCCACGACGGGAAATTAAACGGCACGCTCAGCCGGCGCGTCACCGGCAGCGATCGCCCGCCCGTCTCGTGCGGCTCGGCCCAGCGCCCGCGGTCGAGGATCCCCCGGCCCATCCGCTTGCCCTGCGACAGGCAGTCGATCCACCCGACCGAGAACGGCCACGACTCGCCCGATCGCTTGAGCGCGTCGATGAACTGATCGATGTCATCGATGCGCTCGCTCTCGGAGTAGATCCACGGCGTCGGGATCGCCTGCGTCTGACACTCGACCTCGAGGATGTGCCCGGTGAGCCCCATCCCGCCGACCGTCGCCCAGAACAGCTCGGGCTCGCGATCCGGCCCGCACTCGTGGATCGATCCGTCGGCCATGCGCAGCCGCAGCGCCCGCAGGTGCGAGCCAAAGCCGCCGAAGCGGTGGTGCCCCTTGCCGTGCACGTCGGCCGCCACCATCCCGCCGAGGCTCACGAATTGGGTCCCCGGCGTGCTGCTGATGAACCATCCGCGCCGCAAAAACAGGCGGTTAAATTCCCACAGCGAGAAGCCAGCCTCGGCGCGCAGGACCCCGCGCTGCGGGTCCCAGGCCAGGATGCGATCCGCCATCCGCGTGCCCAGCACCTCCAACGCCCCCGGCGGCGGCAACGACGAGTCGCCGTACGAGCGCCCGAGCCCGCGCGACAGCACCACCGCGCGCGACGCCGCCTCGAGATCCTCCGCCAGGACCTCTCGGCCAGGGACCGGCAGGTTGCCCCAGCCGGCGAGAGTCGGTGCTCGCTCCGTCACGCGGCGCCAGTGTAGCCGTCCTCCCGCCCGCTCCGCTATCCTCCCGCGGTGTCCACCGCCCCGCGTCCCCGGATCCTGGTCGTCAGCGGCTCCGCTCGCCTCGACAGCCACGTGCACGAGCTGGTGCGCATCGCCAGCGAGGCCGCGCAGAGCGCCGACGCCGAGGTCCAGATCCTCCGCCTGCACGAGCAAGACCTCCCCGTGATGCGCAACGGCGACACCACCCAGGACGCCCTCCCAGCCGTCCAGACCACCCGCAGCCGCGCAGCCTGGGCCGACGGCTTCATCCTCGTCACCCCCGAGTACCACGGCAGCATGTCCGGCTGCCTCAAGAACTGGTTCGACTTCCTCTACGGCGAACTCGCGGGGAAGTTCGCCGGCGTGCTCGCGGTCACCGGCGGAGGTGGCGGCGACATGTCGATCACCGCCGTCAAGACCAGCTTCAGCTGGTGCCACGGCTTCACCCTCCCGTACCACGCGGCCGCGCGCGGGGCCGACTTCGCCGCCGACGGCTCGCTGCACAACCACGGCGTCCGCGACCGTGTCTGCCGCGTCGCCCACGACGTCGTCCGCTACGCCCCGCCGCTGCGCGCAGCCTTCGAGCAGGCGCGCAGCCTCGGCCGCGTCGTCGAGGCCGGCGTCGCCGGCACCCACGCGTGATCGCCATGCCCAGCGAGCTCCGCGTGTTGATCATGACCTGTCCTCCGGACCAGGCCGAGCCGCTGCTCGCGGCCCTGCTCGGCGAGCACCTGATCGCCTGCGGCAACATCCTCCCCGGCGTGCGCTCGCGTTACTGGTGGCAAGGCGCGCTGTGCTCCGACGACGAGGCCCTCGTCGTCATGGAGACCGCCGACGATCGCCTCACCGCCGCGATGGCCCGCCTCGCCGAGCTCCACCCCTACGCGGTCCCCAAGCTCCTCGCTATCACCCCGAGCGAGGTCCACGCCCCCTATCTCGCGTGGGCCCTGGCCGTCACCCGCCCCGTCTGAGACCTCAACGCCGCAGGTCGACCGCCCGCACCGGCACCCCGAGCCCGGCCAGCTCCTCGGCCTCGTGCGCCGACAGCAGCACCCCGGCGCCGCACCCCAGCGCCGCCCCGATCGCCGCCAGCATGCGTCCGCGGCCCTCGCGGTCCACCCCCGCGAAGGGCTCGTCGAGCACCAGCAGCGCCGCCGGCCCGAGCGTCAGCGCCGCGAACATCAGCCGCTTGCGCATGCCCACGCTGTAGGTCGTCGCCAGCGCCTCGATCGCCGGCCCGAGGTCGGCCTGCACGATCGCGCGATCGATCCCCCGCGGCTCGCCGAACACCTCGGCATGAAACTCGAGCAGCTCGCGTCCTGTCAGCCCCTCCGGCACCTCGACCTCCTGCGCCAGCGCTCGCAGGGCCGACCGCGCGGCGATCGGCGCCGCGTGCAGGTCATGCCCGCCGATCTCGATCCGTCCCGCATCCGCGATCACCGTCCCGGTCACGCAGCCGAGCAGCGTCGACTTGCCGGTCCCGTTGGGCCCGATCAACGCCACCAGCTCGCCCGCATCGACCCTCAGCTCGAGCCCCGAGAACACCGTCATCGCGCCGTAGCGCTTGCACAGGCCGCTCGCACGCAGGGGCTGGAGGCTCATCGGCCCCGACCATAGCGCGCCCGCCCGCGCTTGCGCAGCCGATCCGCAGCGATACACTGCGCCGCATGCGATCCCTTACTGCTTGCACCTTCACGCTCTCCCTCGCCCTTCTCCACGCCTGCGGCGGCGAACCGGACACCACTGCCACCGACTCGGCCACCGGCGCCAGCACTGGCAGCACCACCACCGCCACGACCGATCCCGGCACCAGCACCGGCGATCCGAACCCGACCACCAGCGGCGCCAGCGACAGCTCCGGCCCCGGCACCACCGGCACCAGCACCACCGCCGAGACCACCACCAGCACCACCGCTGAGACCACCACCACCGACGCCAGCACCAGCACCACCGCCGACAGCACCACGACCGAAACCACCACCGACGCCAGCACCGGCGCCATCATGGACTGCGCCGCGCTCGAGCAGGCCTTCGCCGCCGAGACCCTGGCGATCCGCAGCTGCAAGCTCCCGAGCGACTGCGGCGTCGAGCTGAAGATGACCAGCTGCGGCTGCACCCACAACTGGGTCGCCCGCAAGGACGCCGACACCACCCACTTCTACGACCTCCTGGCCCTCGGCCAGGACCTCCAGTGCGAGCTCATCGGCCCTGGCATCTGCGACTGCCCCGCGGCCGACGGCTTCACCTGCACGCAGGGGATCTGCAACTGGAACTACACGTAGCCCCGAATTTGAGCCCTTGCGAGCGCCGAGCAAAGCGGATATAAGCCTCCTCCCTTACCGCTCGGGCGCGTAACTCAGTGGTAGAGTGCCACCTTCACACGGTGGAAGCCGTAGGTTCGAAACCTACCGCGCCCACGACTGCAAAGGCCCTCCAGAAGCTCTGGTGGGCCTTTCGCTTTTCCCGGCCCCCGGCTCAGCCCGCCGCGGCGATGCGCCGGGCGATCGCTGGCGGCAACGGGTAGGGCCGCTCCCGCGGCAGCAGCTCGCGCGCCCGAGCCTCCTTGCCCGAGCTGAGCAGCGCGTGGATCTTGCGGACCTGCGGCGTGAAGTCGACGATCGAGAGCGTCCATGCCTCGACGTAGCGCTCGATGACATGGCGCGACAGGCCGACCTGGATCGCGTTGATCGGCAGGCCAGCGCCGCGGATCGATCGCTCGGGATCCCACTGCACATGCACCGTCGCGGCCGCGAATTGGCGCTCCCAGTCCTCCACATCGCGGTGCACGCCCCGCGTGTAGGACGTAAGGACGCCGGCCTCCAGCGCCTCCTCCCAGCCCGCGCGGGTGATGCGGACCGCGAGCACACGCTCCTGCCCGGCCTTCTGGGCCCAGTTGCTGCGCTCCATCAGCCACAGGAACGACGGCTTGATCCACGTCATCCGCTGCAGCGAAAACGGCGGGACGAAGCGACCCGCCGCGACCGCCGGCCCCGCGATCGCGGGCGAATAGGCCTGATACACGACCAGCGATTGAGCGTCATGATCGGCGCGGATCTGGTTCGAGGAGACCACCGATCGCAGCCTATCATCGCCCCGAAGCTCAGTGCACGACGCTCCCCCCGCTCGTGAACAGCAGCAGCGTCACCGGCCCGTCGTTGACCAGCTCGACCTCCATGTGCGCGGCGAAGCGCCCGGTCTCCACGCGCACCCCGTGCCCGCGGATCGCCGTCGCCAGCGCCTCGTAGAGCGCCCGCGCCTCGTCGGGCGGCGCCGCCGGATCGAAGCCCGGGCGGCGCCCCTTCTTGAGCGTGCCCGCGATCGTGAACTGCGACACCAGCAGCACCGCCCCGTCGACCTCGAGCACGCTGCGGTCCATCGGCGTCGCCCCCGGGAAGCAGCGCAGCCCCACCAGCTTGTCGGCCGTGGCCCGCACGTCCGCCGCGCTGTCCCCCTTCTCGACCGCACACAGCGCGAGGAGGCCGCGACCGATCTCACCGACCACCACGCCGTCGACGCGCACCTGCGCGCGTATCACCCGCTGCAGCACCGTCTTCATCGCTCACACCCAGCCGTAGAGGATCGCCGCCAAAAGCCCCAGCCAGGCCAGGAAGTTCAGCATGAACAGCGGGTCCTTGAGCATCTCCTCGGTCGGGCTCTCGGCGTCGTGCCGCGTGGTCGCCAGGTGGATGAAGCGCAGCACCCCGACCGCGCCAAAGCCCACCGTGTAGACCAGGCGGTTGTTGCCAAACAGCTCGACCACGTGCGCGCTCAACGTGTACGCCGCGTACACCCCGACCGTCGTGGCCGCGAGCACGTAGAGCGTCACCCGCAGGGTCGCCAGGTTGTAGCCGGCGAGCGCCTGGCGCTGGCGCGTCGCGCCCTCTCCGGCCGCCAGCTCGTGGGCCCGCTTGCCGAAGCCGAGGAACATCGCCAGCAGGCCAGTGCACGCCAGCAGCCACAACGACGCCGGCACCTGCAGCGCGAACGCCCCGGCCAGCACGCGCAGGATGAAGCCGAACGCGATCGACAGCACATCGACGTACGCGATCTGCTTGAGGCGGAAGCTGTACGCCAGGTTGAGCGCGAAGTACCCCGCCAGCGCCACCGCGAACCACGGCTGCAGCCAGTACGCCACGCCGAGGCAGAGCGGCACCGCCACGACCACGAAGCGCCGCGCCACCGCCTCGGGCAAGGTCCCCGACGGGATCGGCCGCATGCGCTTCTTCGGGTGCGCCCGGTCCTTCTCCACGTCCACGAGATCGTTGAGCACGTACACGCAGCCGGAGATCAGGCAAAACAGCGCCACCGCGCCGGCCGTGGTCAGCAGGCTGTCCGGGTCGGTGAGGCGGTGCCCGAACATCAGCGGCACGGCGACAAACAAGTTCTTGATCCACTGCCGGGGGCGCAGCGTCTTGACGAGGGCAAACAGCACGGGGCGGGGACTATCGCACGGCCCGCGGGGCCTTGGCCACCGGCGCAAAACGATCGCCAGGGGCCCAGCGCGCCGTCCCACTCCGTCTTCGCCGCGCGTACCGGCGACCCAGGACCAGGGGTGGAGGAGCCCGAGATCGTCAGGGAGTCGACAGTCCGCGGCGTCTGAACTAGCGTGACCCGCCTTGTCCGGCACCTTGCAGAAGTCGGGGTCGCTCAGCGTCGCCGTCGCCGTCTCGCGCGTGCTCGGCCTCCTGCGCGAGGCCCTGTTCTCTCGCCTCGTCGGCGCTGGCGCGCTCGCAGACGCCTACTCGGTCGCCTTCCGGATCCCCAACCTCCTGCGCGACCTGCTCGCCGAGGGCGCCCTCTCGAGCGCCTTCGTCCCGACCTTCACCGCCGCGCTCGTCCAGGAGGACCGCGCCCGCGCCGACCACCTCGCCAACCTGGTCCTCGCCCTCCTGCTCCTGCTCACCGGCACCCTCACCCTGCTCGGGGTGTTGTTCGCCGAGGATGTCGTCGGCCTCATCACCACCGGCTGGAGCCCCGACAAGATCGCCGGCGCCGCCGCGCTGACCCGCATCATGATGCCGCTGCTGATCCTCGTCAGCCTCGGCGCCGTGTGGACCGGCATGCTCAACGCGCAGCGCCGCTTCCTCGCCCCCGCCTACGCGCCGGCCCTGTTCAACGTCGTCAGCGTGCTCGTCGGCGCTGGCCTGCTGCTCGCCGGCGCCGGCGGCATGTGGGCCGTCACGGCCTGGAGCGTCGGCACCCTCGCCGCCGGCGTCGTCCAGAGCCTGGTCCTCCTGCCGCCGCTGTGGCGCCTCGGCTACCGCCCCCACCTGGCCCTGCGCGGCGCCTGGCGCCACCCCGGCGTGCGCCGCATCGCCCGGCTCATGCTCCCCGCCCTGCTCGGCATCGCCGCCCTGCAGGTCAACATCTTCGTCAACACCCGCTTCGCCGCCAGCCTCGGCGACGGCCCCGTCGCCCAGCTCGAGTACGCCTTTCGCATCTTCTATCTCCCGATCGGCATGTTCGGCGTGGCCCTCGCCACCGTCGCCACCACCCAGCTCTCCGAGGAGGCCGCCCGCGGCGACCGCGGCGGCCTGGTCCAAAAGACAGCCGAGAGCCTGTCCGCGCTGTGGCTGCTCACCGCCGCCAGCACCGTCGGCCTCGTCATCCTCGCCGAGCCGATCGTCTCCCTCATCTACGAGGGCGGCCGCTTCACCGCCGCCGACACCACCGCGGTCGCGGCGATCCTCCGCGCCTACGCCCTCGGCCTGGTCCCCTACAGCATGGTGAAGATCGTCGCCCCCGCGTTCTACGCGACCGACCGCCCGCGCCTCCCGCTGGTCGCCTCGATCTCCGCGATCGCGGCCACCATCGCCTTCAACGCGGCCTTCTACCGCGAGCTCGGCGCCCCCGGCCTCGCCCTCGGCACCACTCTCGGCGCCCTGGTCAACGTCGGCCTCCTGCGCCTCTTCTTCGCCCGCAGCGTCGGCCCGCTCGCCCGCCCCGGCCGCGCCCGCGAGCTCGGCTGGATGCTGCTCGCCAACGCGGTGATGGCCGGCATCCTCTTCGCCGCGTGGACCGGCACCGCCCTCGGCCTCGCCCGCCTGGCCCTCCCCGGGCCGCTCGCCACCATCGCCCTCGCGGTCGCGCTGTTCCTCATCGTCGCGCTCGGCTTCCTCACCTACGTCGCCGTCCTTCGCCACGCCCGCTTCCCTGCGGCCGACGGCCTCACCCGCCTGCCGGGCGCCGTGTGGCGCAGGCTGCGACGCCGCGCGAAGTGACCTGTCCCTTTAGACAGCTCTGGCCGCGGGCCTCCTTGCCACCGCAGGACTTCGTCGCGCCGCGCGGGCGGGGCATGGGCTTCGTTGCGCCGCGCGGGCGGGGCATGGGCTTCGTTGCGCCGCGCGGGCGGGGCATGGGCTTCGTTGCGCCGCGCGGGCGGGG
>JBGAUO010000121.1:0-14302 GCA_044228605.1 Nannocystis sp.
CTCCCTCGCCGCCCACGCCCGCGTCCGCGACCACCTGTCCTCCGGGACAGCCTCCAGCTTCACCCGCGACCACCTGTCCTCCGGGACAGCCTCCGACTTCGCCCGCGACCACCTGTCCTCCGGGACAGCCTCCAGCTTCACCCGCGATCACCTGTCCTCCGGGACAGCCTCTAGCTTCACCATCGGCGAGCTCCCGAGCGTCGACTCCGGCCCCTTCTCCCGCGGCGATCGCAAGCTCGGCTTCGGCTCGAGCGCCGCCGTCGCCGCCGCCGTCGTCGGCTTCCACCTCCAGGAGGCCGGCCACGACCTCACCCGCGCCGACACCCGCGCCCTCGCCCTGCAGCTCGCCCGCGCCGCCCACCAGCACGCCCAGGGCGGCGGCAGCGGGGGCGACGTCGCCGCCGCCGTGCTCGGCGGCAGCCTCCGCTTCACCCGCGACAGCGACCCGGTCGTCCTCCCGCACCCGACCTGGCTGCACGTCGGCTTCGTCGACGTCGGCGCCCCCGCCCACACCGCCTCCTTCGTCCGCAAGGTCCAGTCCGCCGCCGCCGCCGACCCCGCCGCCTACGCCCGCGCCATCGACCTCCTCGCCGCAGCCAGCCACGAGTTCCTCACCGGCTACGCCCTCGATCGCGACCCCGGCCTCGCCGCGATCCGCCGCGCCAGCGCACAACACAACCTCGGCCTCGCCGCCCTCCAGGCCCTCAGCGGCGCCCCGATCCTCCCGCCCTCGATCACCGCCGTCACCGAGCTCGCCCGCGCCCTCGGCCTCGCCGCCAAACCCACCGGCGCCGGCGGCGGTGACCTCGTCGTGATCTTCGCCGGCTCGCAGGGCGAGCTCGACAGCTTCGGCGTCCGCCTCGCCCGCGAGCACGGCCGCTTCCTCCTCAACCGCATCGCCGTCGCCGCCCCTGGCCTGCGCAGCGAGCCGCGCCCGCCGATCCACTCGCGCCTCGGCGGCTTCTTCAAGCTCCCGATCCCCGGCCGCCGCGCCGCCCTCGCCAGCGCCACCGGCCTCCCCCTCGCCGACTTCAGCGCCGTCGATCCCGGCAGCCTCCCCCTCGAGAGCGCCGACCACCTGATCGAGAACGTCATCGGCACGATCCAGCTCCCGCTCGGCGTCGCCACCAACTTCCGCATCAACGGCCTCGACGTGCTCATCCCCATGGCCGTCGAGGAAGCCAGCGTCGTCGCGGCCGCCAGCAACGCCGCCCGCATGATCCGCGCCGGTGGCGGCTTCGTCGCCCGCGCCGACCCCCCGTGGATGATCGCCCAGATCCAGCTCTGCGCCCCGACGCCCGCCCACGACCCCGCCCACGCCGTCACCGCGATCCTCGCCCACCGCGACGAGCTGCTCGCCCTCGCCGACGCCGCCCACCCCCGCCTCATCGCCCGCGGCGGCGGAGCCCGCGAGCTCGAGGTCCGCATCCTCGCCGCCGACATGCTCGTCGTCCACGCGATCGTCGACTGTCAGGAGGCGATGGGCGCCAACCTCCTCAACACCATCGCCGAGGCCCTCGCCCCCCGCCTGCAGGCCCTCACCGGCTGGCAACCCGGCCTGCGGATCCTCAGCAACCTCGCCGACCGCCGCTGCTCACACGTCACCTGCCGGATCCCCCCCGCGGCCCTCGCCGCCCCTGGCTGGTCCGGCGACGCCGTCGCCGCCGGCATCGCCTCCGCCTCCCGCTTCGCCGAGCTCGACCCCTACCGCGCCACCACCCACAACAAGGGCGTCATGAACGGCGTCGACGCCGTCGTGCTCGCCACCGGCAACGACTGGCGCGCCATCGAGGCCGGCGCCCACGCCCACGCCGCGCGCGGCGGCAGCTACCGCCCGCTCGCCACCTGGAGCGTCGCCGCCGACGGCCACCTCGAGGGCGCGATCAGCCTGCCCACCGCCGTCGGCATCGTCGGCGGCGCCACCAAGGTCCAGCCCGCCGCCCGCCTCGCCCTCCAGATCCTCGGGTCCCAGGCCTGCGCCATGCTCGGTCAGGTCATGGCCGCCGTCGGCCTCGCCAGCAACCTCGCGGCCCTCCGCGCGCTCGCTACCGAGGGCATCCAGCGCGGTCATATGGGCCTGCACGCCCGCTCCGTCGCCGTCGGTGCCGGGGCCGTCGGCCACGAAATTGAGATCCTCGTCACACGCCTCATCGAGTCGGGCGAAGTCAAGCATGAACACGCCGTTCTGCTGCTCCGCCACCTCCGGCAATGAGCCATGCTCACGTCGCTGCGCCAAGATCAGCTACAGTCTCCCGCGATCCGTTGGTGCCCTCGCGGCACTCATGAGAGTCAGTCTTGCTCCCCCTTCGAGGTCACCATGGTCAGCGCCACTGAACCGCGCCTGTTCTGCGTCCCGCCCCCGCCCGCCGACGACGAGAGCGGTCCGCGTTGGAACCCGCCCGACGGCGCCCCTCCGGGGCCGTGGACCGTCGAGACGGCCTATCGCTACTGCGAGCGCATGGCCACCACGCACTACGAGAACTTCCCGGTCGCCTCGCGCTTCCTGCCCTCGCACCTGCGCCCGAACATCATGGCGATCTACGCCTACGCGCGCACCGCTGACGACTTCGCCGACGAGCCCCGCTACGAGAACCGCCGCGTCGAGTCGCTCGACCGCTGGGAGCAGCTGCTCGAGGCCTGCTACCACCGCGACGTGAACCACCCGGTGTTCCTCGCCCTGCGCGACACCGTCCGCCGCCACAACATCCCGATCGGTCCGTTCAAGGCGCTGCTCACCGCCTTCCGCATGGACCTCACCAAGAAGCGCTACGCCACCTTCAACGAGCTGCGCTACTACTGCCTCCACTCGGCGCACCCCGTCGGCCAGCTCGTCCTCTACGTGCACGGCCACCAGGAGCCCGAGTTGCACCGCTACTCCGACGAGATCTGCGCCGCCCTGCAGATCGCCAACTTCCTGCAAGACCTCAGCGTCGACACCCCGCGCGGCCGCTGTTACCTCCCCGAAGAGGACCTCGTGCACTTCTGCGTCCCCCGCGAGGACCTGCTCGCCGGTCGCCACACCCGCGCCTTCAAAGACCTCATGGCCTTCTCCGTCGCCCGCTGCCGCGCGATGTTCCTGCGCGGCCGCCCGCTCATCCGCCGCGTCGAGCCCGGCCTGTCGATGGAGCTCGAGGCCACCTGGCGCGGCGGCATGGCCATCCTCCAGCGCATCGAGGACCTCGACTACGAGGTCCTCGCCTTCCGCCCCACCCTCGAGAAGAAAGACATGGCCGGCATCGCCGTCCGCTCCCTCTTCTCCTTCGGTCGCCGCTTCATCCGCGGCGAGGTCTGATACGTACCGCAAGGTGCCCAGGAGACGGCTCATGGACCTGGTTCGCGCGCTCCCAAACCCGGCCGCGCTGTGGCATCGCCTCACCCAGCGCTCCAACTCGAACTTCAAGTTCGCGTTCCTGTTCCTCGGCCCCGAACAACGTGACGGCCTCCAGCAGGTCTACGAGTTCTGCCGCGTCGTCGACGACATCGTCGACGAGCGCAGCCCCGGCCCCGAGGGCGAGGCCACCGCGCGCAAGCAGCTCGGCGAATGGTCCGCCGAGGTCGCCCGCATCTACGAAGACCCCTACCTCGGCGAGGACCCGCCGCGCACCGAGCTCGGCCGCGGCCTGGTCCGCACCAACGCCGTCTTCAACTACCCGCGCGAGGCCTTCGACGAGATCATCGCCGGCGTGGCCATGGACCTCGAGCGCAGCACCTACGACGACATGGCCCAGCTGCGCCTCTACTGCTACCGCGTCGCCTCCTGCGTCGGCTTCCTCTGCATCGCCCTGTTCCGCGACCAGTCGCCCGCCGCCCGCCGCTACGCCGAACACCTCGGCCTCGCCCTCCAGTACACCAACATCCTCCGCGACGTCGCCGAGGACGCCGCCCGCGGCCGCGTCTACCTCCCCGCCGACCTGCTGGCCCGCCACAACCTGAGCGAGTCCGACATCCTCGACTACCGCTACGACGGCCGCTTCGTCGCCGCCGCCACCGACTTCGCCGACGCGGCCGAGCGCGAGTACCAGGCCGCCTGGCAGATCCTCCCCGAGCTCGGCCACCGCCGGCCCGAGCAGGCCGCGGACCCGCTCCTGGTCGCGCAGGCGGCCGGGGACGAGCTCGAGGTAGCGCTCGTAGTGCGCGCGGGCCTCGGCGAGGTTGCCGAGCTCGCGCTCGATGTCGCCGAGGAGGCGGTGCAGGTCGCCGACGTCGGGGGCGAGCGCGAGGGCCAGCTTGGCGTCGATCAAGGCCTTGCGCGGCAGACCGGCGGCGAGCAGCACGCGCGCGTGCTCGAGGGCCGCGAGGGCCTCCTTGTAGTCGCCGTACTCCTCGCTGTGGAGCAGGCGATCGGCCGGGAAGTCGTCGAGCGGGGCCGGGCGGGCGCCCTCGCGGGTGAGCGCGTGGCGGAGGTCGAGCGCCCGGAAGCGGCCGAGCGCGCTCGGGCCCTCGGCGACCCACATCACCATCGCGGTGGCGTCGATGACGACGGAGTGGGTGAGGTGGAGGTTGTCGAGGGCGTTGCGGTTGCCGAGGCCGAGCTCCTCACCGCCGAGGCCGCGACGGTCGCGGAGGATCGCCACCGCCCGCGCGGCGCCGCGATCGAGGCCGCCGGGGTCGACGGCCGCGGGCTCCGCGAGCAGCTCGCCGAGGCGCTCGTAGCGGTAGCCAGACGAGGTGTAGCGGCGGATGCGGTCGTTCTGGGCGTCGCGCTCGAAGGGCTCGCGGATGAGATGGTTGGTGGCCCAGATCGTCGGCTCATCGTCGCCTCGCGGCTTGCGCTCGTCCTTGTCGCGCGGGGCGAGCTCGACGATCGCCGACTTGCGCTGACGACCGTCGCCGACCAGCACGGCGCCGGAGGTGCGAAGGTCGGCGGCCTGGAGGATCTCGAGCGCCTGCTCGAGGGTGTCGGCCTCCTCGAGCACCTGGCGCAGCACCAGCGGCAGCGGGGCGCCGGTCTCGAGCGGGTCATCGGTGCGGGTCGGGTTCAGGGCGACGACGATGCCGCGCGCGTTGACCCCGGTGACGACGCCGAGCAGGCCAGCCCAGGCGACCGAGACGTAGGGGTACTTGCCGTCCGGGTAGCTGAAGGTGACGAGGCGGTCGGGCTCGACCTCGGGGCCGAGGTCGACGAAGAAGTTGCGACCGACGATGAGGTTGCCGCGCTCTCCGCCCTTGGGGCGCGGTGCGCTGGCGAACATGCTGCCCTCGAGGATGACGTCGTCGAGGCGGCGGCTGAGCTCGACGAAATTCTGGTGGAGGAACAGGCGGTGGTAGCTGCCGAGGCGGCCGCCGGCGGCCTCGGGCATGGCCTGGGCGAGCGCGGCGAGCTCGCGGCGGGCGGCGTCCGGGAGGGCGTCGTCGGCGTCGCGGAAGTCCCAGCGCATGACCATGAGGGCGCCCCAGCTCTCGAGCCAGGCGCCGTAGCGCTGGCCGAGGCGCTCGGAGACGTGGTGGTCGAGGTTGGCGAACAGGCGCGAGCCGAGGTTGCCGTGGGCGTCGCCGATCTCCTCGGGCGAGCCCTCGAGGTGGAGCAGCCACAGCTGGCGCTCGCGGGTGAGGGAGGAGCGGCCGTAGGTGACGCGCCGGCCGCTGCGGTCGACCTCGGGGGTGACCTCGGGGGCGCGCACGGCCTCGGGCGAGAGGTCCGTATAGGTGAGGTAGCCCGTGTAGAGGATCGCCGTCAGCACGGACAGCGTGAGGACGAGCGCCAGCACGGCCCGAAAGACGGACAGGAGGCTGCGGCCCTCGGGGCCAGGGGCGAATCGCGCCATCGCGGTCCGGCGGTTATACTCCCTCGCCCGCGATGAGACGAACCCGACCGATCGCCCTGTGTCTCCTGACTGCGCTGCTCGCCTGTGGCCCGGAGAAGCCACCGGCCCCCGATCGCCCCGCCACGACCGCTGGCGGGGTGAAGGCCGACGAGGCCGCCGCGGGCGAGGCCGCCGACGCGCCGAGCCTGGCCGCCGACGCGAAGGATGTCGTGCTCACCTACGCCGGGGAGCGCGGGCAATTCGCCGACACCACCAAGCCCGCGGACGTGCCCGAGGAGGCCCGCGGCCTGGTCCGCGTGACGCTGCTCTCCGGGCCCGAGCCGCCCGGCGGGCGGGTGTGGGTCGCCAACCTGCGCACCCCGGGTCAAGGCGGCGCGTGGCCGCTGAGCACGGTGGAGCGCGGGCTGTTCGAGGAGCTGGCTCTCGGGACAGGTCGGTCGAGCAAGGTCGACAAGCTGCCGGAGCTGCCGCCGGGGCTCGAGCCGCCGCCGCCCGCACCGGAGGGCGGCGAGGTCGTGGTCTACAAGACCGACTGGTGCGGCGTCTGCAAGCAGCTCACCGCGTACCTCGACCGCAAGGGCGTGAAGTACGTCGCCAAGGACATCGAGAAGGACCCGGCCGCGGCCGCGGAGATGCGGGCGAAGGCCGAGAAGAAGGGCGTCAAGACCGGCAGCGTGCCGATCGTCGATGTCCGCGGCGAGCTCATGGTCGGCTTCGATCGCGGGCGACTAGAGAAATTGCTGTGACGAAATTGCTGTGACGAAATTGCTGTGACGACCTTGCGGTGACGAGGCCGCTGTAGCGAAGCTGCGCCCGCGGGCGCTTCGCCGCGTTGCGCGAGTCCAGGCCCGGGGATATCGTGCGCCCATGGCCGGTGTCTCTCGCACGCAGCGAACCCGGAGACCCTGCGGTCTCGCCCCTGCCCTCCTGCTGGTGTTGCTCGCGCCCCGTGGGGTGTTGGCGCAGTCGCCGGGGCCCACGCAGTGGGGCGTGCCGGACGACGAGGACCACCACACGCGCCCGCCCGGCTGGGACTTGCTGGCCGAGCCCGAACCGCCGCCATTTTACGTCGCGCCCGAGTACCCGCTGGCCGCCGCGTTTGTGCCGGCGTACTCGGGCAACTACTCCGCCAACGGCATCGTCAGCTACGACTACGTGGTCGTGCACACCCAGGAGGGGTCGTACGACGGCACGATCTCATGGTTTCAGAACCCGAGCTCGGTCGTGTCGGCGCACTACGTGATGCGCTCGGTCGACGGCGAGATCACGCAGATGGTGCTCGACAAGGACCGGGCGTACCACGTCGGCATCTCGAACAAGTACGCGCTGGGCATCGAGCACGAGGGTTTTGTCGACGATCCAGGCAAGTGGTACACGTGGGCGACGTACAGCGAGTCGGCCCTGCTGACGCGGTGGTTGACGATCAAGCACGCGATCCCGGTCGAGCGAGCGCACATCGTCGGGCACGTGGAGCTGCCGATGACCTCGCACACAGATCCGGGCCCCGGCTGGAACTGGGACCTGTACATGGCCTTGATCAAGGACGTGGTCCCGCCCGCGGAGATCGTCGGCGTCGTGGTCGACCGCAGCAAGCCGTGCACGCTCACCGCCAACACCGCGACGCAGGTGCAACGCACCCCGATGCCCGGCGACCCGGGCCCGCAGTGCCAGGTGCCGGGGGGCACCAAGCTCGACTACTGGCACGCGCGCCGCGACATCGACGGCCACCATCGCCTCTACATGCCCCCGGGCGAGGGCCCTTGCGCCGGCATGAACGGGCTCGACAGCGAGGGTTACATCGTCGCGGCCCACTGGAGCGCGCTGTGTGCCGACACGGCGATCGCGGCCGCGGGCGCGACCGTGCAGCTCGACGGCGGCGCACAGACGGTGGCGGCGGCGGATGGCAGCTTCAGCTTCAAGACCGTGGTCGGCGCGCACACGGTCGCGGCGTTCCAGCCCAACACGTACGCGCTGGCCAGCGAGGACGTCGAGCTGGCGGTGTACCCGGGCGCGCGCCTGGTGATCGCGCTCGACCCGGTCGACATCCCCGACCCCACCGGCGATCCCTCGACCACCGGCGACCCGACCAACCCGACAACCGACCCGACGACCGACCCGACCGCCGACCCGACGACCGACACGACAGCCGACACGACGGCGGATCCGGGCGACACGGGCAGCAGCCCCGCGACCGGCGAGGCGAGCGGCGGTTCGAGCAGCGAGACCGGGGTCCCGACCAGCGACGGCCCGCTCCCGGACTTCCCACAGCCGGCCCTCCCCGGCGGCTACGGGCAAGACGACGCTGGCGGCTGCGCCTGCAACCACGCGCCCGCGCCACCGCGCGCGCTGCTGCTGCTGCTCCTCCTCGGCCTGCGACGACGCGCACGCACAAGCTGTCCCCGCGGACAGGTGTGAGCGCGCTCCGCCTGGCAAAGCGCGGCGAGATTCTGGTAGAGCAGCAGCACGTGCTCGCCGAACTCTCGCCCGCCACGCTGAGCAACGCCGACCTTTACCGGTTGATGACCGACCTGGTGGCGCCGCGTCCGATCGCCTGGGTCTCGAGCGAGGACGAGGCCGGGCGGCGAAACCTCGCGCCCTTCAGTTACTTCCAGGCGGTGTGCTCGCAGCCGCCGATGATCGTCCTCAGCATCGCCTGGCACGGCGACGGGCGCATGAAGGACACGCTGGTCAACATCCTGGCGCGGCGCGAGTTCGTGGTGTCCCACGTCAGTGAGCCGTGGCTGGCGGCGATGAACCAGACCTCGGCCATGCTCCCGCCGGACCAGTCGGAGTGGGAGTTCGCGGGTGTCGCGGCGGAGCCGTCGGCGGTGGTGCACCCGCCGCGTGTGGCCGGTGCCCTTGCCCACCTCGAGTGCCGCCTCACACAGGCAATTCCGCTGGGGGTGGGTGCCCCCGGCAAACCGTCGGCGACGCTGATCCTGGCCGAGGTGGTGCATTTTGCGGTTGCCGAGGATCTGCTGGTCCGCGACACGCGCGGCCGCCTCGGCGTGATGGACCCCGCGAGCCTGGCGGCGGTCGGGCGCCTCGGAGGGATCGCGTACACTCGCACCACCGATCGCGTGTCCCTGGCGCGCCCGGACCCTGCGGCTTCGCCCGCGCCTCCTTCCACACCACGCCGTGACTGACGCGACCCTCACCGCCGAGCCCACTGCCTCCCGCGCGCTGTTCGCCTCGCTGCCGCAGGAGGTGTCGATCTTCGAGGTCGGCCCGCGCGACGGCCTGCAGAACGAATCGACGATCCTGCCGGTCGAGAAGAAGGTCGAGCTCATCGAGGGTCTGGTCGACGCCGGCATCAAGCGCATCGAGCTGACCAGCTTCGTGAATCCCCGCTGGATCCCCGCGCTGGCCGACCACATGGAGGTCGCCGCCCGCGTGCGCCGCAAGCCCGGCGTCAGCTACAGCGCGCTGGTCCCGAACCTGCGCGGCCTCGACTCGGCCACCCGCGCGGGCATGCAGGAGATCGCGGTGTTCATGGCGTCGTCGCAGACGCACAACCGCAAGAACATCAACAAGACCACCGAGGAGGCGCTGGCGACCTACCGCGAGGTGGTCCGCGAGGCCCGGGCGCGTGGCATGAGCGTCCGCGGCTACGTGAGCACCGTCTACGGCTGCCCCTACGAGGGCAGCATCGCGCTCGAGAGCGTGATCCGGGTGGCCAGCGAATTGCTCGAGATGGGCGTCTACGAGATCAGCCTCGGCGACACGATCGGCGTCGGCACGCCGCGCCAGGTCGAGTACATCCTCGACGGCCTGCTGCGCGCGGGCATCAAGTTAGAGCAGCTCGCGGTGCACTTCCACGACACCCGCGGGACGGCGCTGGCGAACATCACCGTGGCCTTGCAGCTCGGCGTGCGCACGATCGACGCGGCGGTCGGCGGGCTCGGCGGGTGCCCCTACGCGCCGGGGGCCTCCGGCAACGTGGCGACCGAGGACGTCGTGTACATGCTGCACGGCATGGGCGTGGCGACCGGCGTCGACCTCGACAAGCTGGTCGGGGTGTCGGCGGGGCTCTCGGGGCAGCTCGCGCGCGAGCTGCCGAGCAAGTACCTGAAGGCGCACCTCGGGCACTGCGCCCGGCTCGGTCGCTCGGTGAGCTGAGCCTCAGCGCAACCAGGCGAGGGTGTCGGCCAGGCCCGCGGCGAGCGAGCACTCGGCCGTCCAGGCGAGGGTGGTCCTCGCCCGCTCAACCTCGGCGAGCGAGTGCACGATGTCGCCGGCGCGCGCCGGGCCGTGGACGATCGGGCTGCGGCTGCCGGCCGCGGCGACGATCGCCGCGGCGAGCCCGGCGATCGTCGTCGCGTGGGCGCTGCCGACGTTGGCGATCAGGCCGCCCAGGTGGGGCACCTCGAGCGCGGCAAGGAAGGCGCGGGCGACGTCGTGGACGTGGATGAAGTCGCGGGTCTGGGCGCCGTCGCCGTCAATCGTGAGCGGCTCGCCGGCGAGGGCGCGGGCCATGAACTGCGAGACCACGCCGCTGTAGGGGCTGCGCGGGTCCTGACGCGGGCCGTAGACGTTGAACAGGCGCAGCGCGGCCGTCTCGACGCCGAGGCTCGGGCCGAGGCAATGCAGGTAGAGCTCGGCCGCGCGCTTGCTGACCCCGTAGGGCGAAGATGGCCGATCGCACATGTCCTCAGAGACAGGCATGCGGGCGGGGTCGCCGTACACGGCGGCGGAGGAGGCCATGATGAAGCGGCGGACGCCGGCAGCCGCCGCCCATTGCAGCAGCCGGACGGTCGCGCGGAGGTTGATGTCGAGGTCGACGATCGGCGCCGCGAGCGAGCGCGGGACGGAGATCTGCGCGGCGAGGTGGAGCACGGCGTCCGGGCGCGGGAGGCCGGCCAGGAGCGCGGGGAAGTCTTCGAGCAGATCGGCGGCCACGAGCTGGAGGCGCGGGTCGTCCTGGTGAGCGACCAGGTTCTCGCGCTTGCCGTGGCTGAGGTCGTCGAGGACCACCACGTGGTGGTCGCGCGCGAGCAGCAGATCGACGACGTGGGAGCCGATGAAGCCGGCGCCGCCGGTGACGAGCACGACGCGTGGGGCGGGTTTCATATCGCGTGCTGGACCCGGACCAGCGCGACCTCTTCGCGGCCCTGCGGCAGCTCGAGGCCCTCGCCGGTGAAGCGGGCGATCGCCACCGTGACGTTGTCGGGGCCGCCGGCGGCGCAGGCGGCCTCCGTGAGGGCCCGGCAGCAGCGCAGCGGATCCTCGTAGCGCAGCATCAGCGCCAGGATCTGATCGTCGGCGAGCGGGCCGGTGAGGCCGTCGCTGCAGACCATCAGCACGTCGCCAGCGCGCAGCTGGGCCTGGATGATCTCCGGGCCGACCCGCGGCTGCACGCCGAGCGCCTGCAGCAGCACGTTGCGGTGCTCGTAGCTGCGGGCCTGCTCGGGCTGCAGCCGGCCGGCCGCGATCAGCTGGCCGACGATGCTGTGATCGGTGGTCAGCTGGGTCAGCGCGCGCCCGCGGCGGATGTACGCCCGCGAGTCGCCGACGTGGCCGATGAGCAGCTCGCCGCCCAGCGCGAGCACGGCGGTCATCGTGGTGCCCATGCCGTGGCGGGTCGGGTCGCCGGCCGCGGCCCCGCGGATCGCGTTGTTGACCGCGGTGACGGCGGCGAGCATCGCCTGCTGCGCGGCGTTCATGTCGGCGAAGGGGCTGCGATCCAGGAGCAGCTGGGCGAGCGTGTCGCTGGCGATGCTCGAGGCGAGGTCGCCCGCCGCGGCCCCGCCCATGCCGTCGCACACCGCGATCAAGGTGCCGCCGGCGCCGAGCGGCTGGATCCGGGCCCCAGGTTGTAGGCCGAGCTCGCGGGTCGCCAGGTTGGCGACGACAAAGTGGTCCTCGTTGCGCTTGCGGACGCAACCAACCTCTGTCCGTGCGAACACCTCGACCTGCGCCACGGTCAGTGCATCCTCACGCGAAAGATCTGGTCACCGACGCGGAACATGTCGCCGGGATCGAGGATGACATCACCGCGGGCGCGGAGGTAGGTTCCGTTGGCCGAGCGCAGGTCGGTGAGCGTGACCGTGACGGGCGCATCAGCGCTGGCGGCGTCCATCGTCAGCTGCGCGTGTTGCCAGCTGATGAAGGGGTCGGCCGGAAAGACGATGTCGCCGAGTTCGCGCCCGAACACCAGCTGAGGGTGGCGCAGGTAGTGGGTCTCGGCCTCACAACCGCCGGGCCCGAGCAGGACCAGGCGGCCCCAGGCGGGCAGCAGCGGCGTGCCGAAGCCGCGGACCCCGTCGGCCGTCGGCGCCGGTTCGCGCCCGGACTCGGGGATGTTCTCGAGCCGCAGCAGCTGGTGACCGAGGAGGAACAGATCGCCCGGGTAGACCAGCTCGGGCCGGGAGATCCGCACGAACACGCCGTTGCGTGTGCCGAGATCGGCGACCAGCACCCCTCTGGCTTGCGGGTCGACGCGGGCGTGGGCCGGGGCGAGGAACTCGTCCGCGGGGAAGCGCAGATCGCCTTGCCAGCGGCCGATGAACAGCGGCGTGTCGCCCAGCGGGATGACCTCGCCCTCGGAGCCGTCGCGCTGGACGACCACGAGCCGCAGCTTGTTGGCCCCGGGTGCGCGCCGCGGCATCGGGCTCGGGCCGACCACGCCGGGCGCCACGCTGGCAAGCGCCGGCAGCGGGGCGACCGGCGGCGACCACTCACGCGAATGTTCGGGGCTGGCGACGACGGGTGACTCGCTCACGGGAACCTCGCTCACGGGCGCCTCGACGACCAGCGCCGGCGTGCTGACGGGCGTCTTGCCTGCAGCCTCGCCGCGCGGCCGCGGCGGCACCAGCCGTATCGCCGCCGTGTGCGGGCGCGGGAGCCGTGTATGCACACCGAGGCCGCAGATCTGGCAAAACGCGAAGCCCTCGCCGAGGGCCGAGCCGCAGCGGGCACACTTGCTGGAGCTGCGCGGCGGCTCGTCGAGGCGATAGCCACACACGACGCAGGCCGAGGCCTCCGCTTCGCTGTCGCTGCCACACGCGGGACAGGGGATCCATTCCGACATCGGCTGACCTGGGCGTCCCTCGCGGATCCTCGGAGAAAGGCTTGCCAGGGTGCAGCGCGTGGGATAGACCCGCGCTCGCACCGGCCTCTGAAGCCTATCGGCCGCGCTGCGCGACGTCAATTGAGCGCCCCTCCCGCACATGCCCGCCCCGCCGTCGTCGGCCCGCTGATGCTGCTGCTGTCGCTGGTCGGCTGCGCTCCCCTCGTGCGGCCGGCGACCTTCGTCGGCGCCCGCGACCAGGTGACCGATGCCAACCTGATTGGCCCCTTCGACGGCCAGGTCGTCGATGTGTCCACTGGAGAGCCCGTCGCCGAGGCGATGGTGGTCGGGGTCTGGGCCTACGATCGCGGTGACGGCTTCATCGGCCCGCACGGCTCGGAAACGTACGTCACCAGCACCGACGCTGCCGGCCGCTATCGGATCCTCCCGGCCAAGCTGGCCGTCCGCGCGTCCGCCGTCCGCCTCACCTCCTTACACATCGTCGTCTACAA
This sequence comes from Nannocystis sp., assembly GCA_044228605.1. Lineage (GTDB taxonomy): Bacteria > Myxococcota_A > Polyangia > Nannocystales > Nannocystaceae > Nannocystis. Next base: position 13,287 of record JBGAUO010000121.1, read on the forward strand.
GCGCGGTTACCTCAGCTACCGATCCGACGCCCGCTTCGAGGGCGGCACGCGGCCCGACTTCAACGTGCGCCACAACAAGGTCGAGCTGCGCAAGTGGCGAGAGACCGACTCGCACGCCGAGCACCTGCTCTTCCTCGCCAGCCCCAAGGTGCTGCGCAAGACGACCCAGTGGGAGGAGGAGCTCGCCAACCTCGACCTGTTCCGCCAGCAAGGCGGCGCCGGTGGCTCGCTGGACACCGCGGACGTGGCCACGCCGGTGGCAAAGAACGAGCCCGAGTGGCTCGACGCCGCGGCGGTGTTGACCCCCGACGAGGTCCGCACGCGCACGCACTACGCCGACGCCTTCGAGCAGGAGGACCTGCGGGACCTCGAGCGCACCGACTTCTACCACGGCGTCCACCTGCGGGCGCAGGGCCGTGACGAGCCGTGGGACATCGCCTATCGCGTGTGGCGATCGCCGCCCGGCGGCATGGATCCGGTGGTCAGCACGATCCAGGAGACCATGGGCAGCGTGAAGCCCAGCAGCGAGATCACGCCAGAGACCTGGCTACTGTCGGCCGAAGGCGTCCATGCGGTCGCGTTTGTCGACCGCGAGGCCAAGATCGGTGTCCTGCTCAGCTGCGGCGATCAACAGTGTGTCGACCTCGAGACGGCGATCATCCTCGCCAAGACCCTGTACCGCAACCTCGAGCGCCTGCGCATGATCGCCGCGCCCAAGCCCGCCGCCGCCAAGCCGACCGAGCCTCTCGTGCCACAATCGACGCCAGGTCCGCGCAGCGGCGGGCCGATGAACCCGGGCGGCCGCAAGCCACCGGCCGCCACCACGCCGACAACTCCCCCACCCTCCCCCGCAGGCGAAAAACGAGGCGCACCGTGAACCTGCCTGTCCTTTCGGCCAGGCGCCTGCGGACCCGCCTCGGCCTCGCCCTCGGCCTCGCTATCGCGATCGTCGCCCCGCGCCCGGCCGCCGCCTGGGACCCCGCCACAACGCACCTGGGCATGGTCGACCGCGCCGT
>JBGAUO010000122.1:0-13923 GCA_044228605.1 Nannocystis sp.
GTCGTCGCGCTTCGGTGCCGCGGGCTTCGCGCGTCGAAGAAGGTCGAGCAGGCCCATCGGTGTGCTACGCGCTCGCGGGCTTCACGGCGCCGAGGATCTCTTCGAGCACCGCGTCGGTCTTCACGCCCTCGGCCTCGCCCTCGAAGTTGAGGATCACGCGGTGGCGCAGGGCCTGGGGCGCGACGGCCCGCACGTCGTCGATCGACGGGGTCTTGCGGCCGGCCATGAGGCTGCGGATGCGGGCGGCGAGGAGGATCGCCTGGGCGCCGCGCGGGCTGCCGCCGAAGCGGACGTAGCGCTTGACGAGGTCGGTGGCGTGGGGGTCGTCGGGGTGGGTGGCACGCAGGACGCGGACGACGTAGCGGCTGATCGTCGGGGCGACGGGGATCGCCCGGACGAAGCTGCGCATGCCGAGCAGCTGCTGAGCGTTGAGCACGGGGCGGGCCTGGTGATTGCGCTGACCGGTGGTGCGCTCGAGGATCTGCAGGAGGTCCTGTTCGCTGGGGAAGGGGACGTCGATCTTGAACAGGAAGCGGTCGAGCTGGGCCTCGGGCAGCGGGTAGGTGCCCTCCATCTCGAGCGGGTTCTGGGTCGCGAGCACGAGGAAGGGCTCCGGCAGCGGGCGGGTCTTGCCGGCGGCGGTGACGGTGCCCTCGGCCATGGCCTCGAGCAGGGCCGACTGGGTCTTCGGGGTGGCGCGGTTGATCTCGTCGGCGAGGAGGATGTTGGCGAACACCGGGCCGGGCTGGAAGTTGAGCTCGCGGCCGCCGTCGGGGCGGTCGATGAGCACGGAGGTGCCGACGATGTCGGCGGGCATGAGGTCCGGGGTGAACTGGACGCGGGCGAAGGAGAGGTCGACGGCCGACGCGAGGGTGCGGATCATCAGCGTCTTGCCGAGGCCCGGGACGCCCTCGAGCAGGCCGTGGCCGCCGGCGAGGAGGCAGGTGAGGATGCCGCGGAGCACATCGTCCTGGCCGACGATGACCTGCTGGATCTCGCGGATCAGGAGGTCGAGGCTGTGCTGGATCGCTTCGAGCTGGGCTTGCGTCTCGGAGATCGTCATGTCGAGGGGCAGGCGGACAGCATACACGCGGACCACTGTCCGACCGGCGGCGATCACCGATGGTTTTCCGGTGCGCCGCGAAATTGCAGACGCGACGATGCTGCCGAGGTGTGAGCGCGGTTTTGTCGCGCGTGAGGTCCCCCATGTGCGGGCGCGTGCCTGGCCGCGAAACCGGCGCGTAGAATCGCCTGGACGCTGTTTGCGCCGCCTATGCGCTACGAAGGTAAGGTCTATCGCCCGCCGTCCGAGAGCGACGCGTACATCCTCCAGGCGACGATCGGGTGCTCGTGGAATCGTTGCACCTACTGCGACATGTACCGCGACAAGGTGTACCGCGAGCGCGAGCTGTCCGACGTGCTCGAGGACCTGCGCACGGCGGTGGCGATCGCGGCGCGCCGGATCGACAAGCTGTTTGTCGCCGACGGCGACGCGCTCGGGATGGGTACGCCGTCGTGGCTGGCGATCCTGGACGCGGCGCGGGCGGGGCTGCCCCATCTGCGGCGGGTGTCGTGTTACGCGACCGCCCGCAACATCCTCGAGAAGACGCCGGAGGAGCTGGCGACGCTGCGCGAGCGCGGCTTGACGCGGCTTTATATCGGCCCCGAGTCGGGCGACGACGCGACGATGAAGCGGATCGCCAAGGGGGCGACCCACGCCGAGCACGTGCTGGCGGCCCAGCGCGCGCACGCGGCCGGGATGGAGCTCAGCGTGATCGTGCTGCTGGGGATCGGCGGGACGGCGCGGGCGCAGGAGCACGCGGCGGCGACGGCGGACCTGATCACCGAGATGGATCCGGCGTACTTCGCGGCGCTGACGACGACGGTGGTCCCGGGCACGCCGCTGCACCGGCTGCAGACGACCGGGCGCTACGCGCTGCCCGGGATCGACGCGATGCTGGCGGAGCTGCGCACGATCGTCGACCGGACGCGCCCGACCGACGCGGTGTTTCGCACCAACCATGCGTCGAACTACCTGCCGCTGTCGGGGCGGCTGCCGGCGGATCGTGAGCGCATCGTCGAGACGATCGACCACGCGCTCGCCGGCGAGGTGCTGCTGCGCGCCGAGTGGCAGCGCGGGCTGTGAGCGCGGGCTGTCCCTGGGGACAGCTCACAGGTCCGGGCTGGGGGTGCGATCGAGGGCCGGGAGCGGGGCCGGGAGCGGGCTGTCCGTGAGGACATGTCGGTCGCGGAGGACGGTGCGGATCGCGGTGAAGGCGAGGACGGCGGGGCCGACGGGCAGGGCGGCGGGGCCGACCCAAACGAGGCCGAGGCCGGCGACGACGCTGGCGAGGGCGAGGCAGGCGAGTAGGCGGGAGCGATGGCCGCGGGGGTCGTGGCGCGCGAGCAGGCGGTGGACCGCGGCGGTCAGCGAGATCGCGGGGACGCCGAGGGCGACGCCGCAGAGCAGGCCCATGAGGAAGCCCCAGTCGGCGAGGGCGAACAGGGCCCCGCTGGCGGCCAGCGTGGCGAGGTAGGCGTCGCCGAGCAGCGGATGATCGAGGCGGCGGACCAGGTAGGGGTCGTTCACGCGGAGTCTTGCATGTACACGAGCGCGGGGCCGCGTGCGAGGGGTCTGCGAACTTGCCGGCTTGACGGCCGTGACACAGGTGGGAGAGAAATGGCGGACGATGCCGCTCCGAAGCTCCCTGCTGCCCTGTCTCGTGTTGGTGTCGGGGGCGATCGGCGGGTGCAGCAGCGGCGACTACGAGGCGAGCCAGGGTTTTGGTGGCGGGCCCTTCGGATACTCGGCCGAGGACACGGGTTCGATGGCCGAGACGGCGGGGGGCGGAGATCCGACGGAGGGGTCGACGGGCGTGGGGTCGGGTTCGGACGGGTCGGGTGGTGCGAGCGCGTCGACGGGCGGGGGGACGAGCGCGGCGACGGGGGACACCGGCATGACCGGGATGGATCCGCCGCCGCCGCCGCCCGGGTGCGGGGACGGGGTGATCGACGGCGACGAGGAGTGCGACGACGGCAACACGGACGACGACGACAGCTGCCGCAGCAACTGCGTGAAGGCGGCGTGCGGCGACGGGGCGGTGAACGTCGGGGTGGAGATGTGCGACGACGGCAACCTGGCCGACGACGACGGCTGTCGCAACAGCTGCGTGCCGGCGAAGTGCGGCGACGGGGTGGTGCAGGCCGGGGTCGAGGGCTGCGACGACGGCAACCAAAACGACGCGGACGCGTGCGGGAACAGCTGTCAGGCGGGCAGCTGCGGCGACGGCAAGGTCGGGCCGGGGGAGCAGTGCGACGACGGCAACGCCAACAACTTCGACGCGTGCCTGAACGCGTGCACGCAGGCGAAGTGCGGGGACGGGCTGGTGTACGGCGGGGTCGAGCAGTGCGACACGAGCGGGGCGACGGCGCAGTGCAACGCCAACTGCACGGTGTCGAAGTGCGGGGACGGGGTGCCGAATGCGGCGGCGGGCGAGGAGTGTGATCAGGGGGCGGCGTCGGCGAGCTGCGACGCGGACTGCACGAACGTGAAGTGCGGGGACAACACGCTCAACAGCAAGGCGGGCGAGCAGTGCGACGACGGCAACACGAACAACGGGGACGGCTGCTCGTCGGCGTGCAAGCAGGAGCCGAAGGGGCCGCAGAAGTGCGACCAGGGCAACGACCCGGGGACGGGGGCGCCGTGGGTGATCTGCACGGCCGACGCGAACTCGGCGTGGATCTCGGCCAACCCGGAGGGGCAGTATCACATCGCCAAGATCTGCCAGGACCTCGGCTACTCGACGGTCGGGCTGTGGGGCGGGACCTTCGGCTCGGTGTGCGGGGTCAATCAGCAGGGCACGGGCTGCATGAACCTCGGGCAGAAGGTGTTCACGGAGGGGGCGTGGAAGGGTGTCGGCAACTGCGGCCAGGACGGGCTCGGGCCGATCGTGTGCAAGTGGGTGCAGTGGACCTGCATCAAGTGATCAGCGGCGCGGCTGGATCATCTGGAAGTAGCGCTTGATGCGGCGCCGCTGCGGGGCGGGGATCGACTCGTTGTCGATGCTGCTCTGGGCGAAGCTCTTGTAGTCGGTGAAGACGTCGCGGTAGCTGGCGTTGGCGAAGCCCTCCTGGCTGGCGGTGCGGATCGTCTCGGCCCGCGTGGCGCCCTGGCCCTTCTTCGGGTTGACGCGGATGGCCTTGGTCTTGACCTTGAGGCCGCTGGGGTCGCCGAGCGGGTCCTGGCTGCCCTGACCGATGCCGTCGCCTTGACCCTGGCCGTCGGCCTGGCCCTGGCCCTGGCCGTCGCCCTGGCCGTCGCCCTGACCGTCGCTGTCGCCGTCGCCCTGGCCGTCGCCGTCGCTGTCGCCGTCCTGGCCGCCGTCGCCGCTGTCCATCTCGATCGGCTCGCCGCTGTCGCCGATGTCGCCCTCGACGAGCATGGTCGGGCCCTTCTGCTTGTCGCCGCGCTTGCCCTTGGCGGCCTTGGCGAAGCGCTGCATCTGCTGGCGGCGCTTGGAGTCCTGCTTGTCGCCGTTGCCGGCGCGGCGCATGAAGCTCTTGGCCTCCTCCATGTCGTCGCGGGCCTGGCTGAGCCGGCGTGAGCGCTGGGCCTTGCGGGCGGTGTCGCCAGCGTCGCGGCGCAATTTCTCGAGCGCCCGCTTCTGCTGCTCCTTGCCCTTGGCGCCGGATTTGGCGTCGTTGGCCTCGCGGCGTAATTGATCGAGCTGGCGCTGGGCGGCCTTCTCTTTCTCGTGCTGGCGGCGCAGCTGGTCGACGCGGTCTTGCTGCTTCTTGAGGCGGCGCTCCTGCTCCTCGGGATCGGCGGCGGGCTGCTTTTGTTGGCGCTTGAGGCGGCGCTCGGCCTCGTTGAGCTGGGCAGCGGTGTCGGTGTTCTCACCGGCGGCCTTGCCGAGGGCCTTCTCGGCGGCGGCCATGGCCCGCTCGAGCGACTGTATGTCGGCGGCGTTGCTGGCGGCGGCGTCCTCGGCGTCGGCGAGGGCCTGCTCGGCGCGCTCGGGCTCGATCCGCGCGCGAGGGCCTCGCCGGCGGGGGTGGTGATGGCCTCCTGCTCGAGCGCCTCGGCGAGCTCGCGCATGCCCTCGGCGAGGATCGCCGGGTCGGCGTCCTCGCTGGCCTCGAGCTCGGCCTCGGCCTGCGCGAGCTCCTGCTCGAGCTGCTCGAGGCGGGCGAAGGCGGCGGCGCGATCGATCTCGCCGCGGGTGAAGGCGTCGATGACCTCGAGCATGGCCTCGGCGATCTTGGCGGCGCTGTCCTGGCCGCCGACCAGGGTGCGGAGATCCTCGCGCAGGGGCTCGGCGAGGGCGCGGTCGGGGGCGGGGCGCGGGGGCAGGACGTCGGGCGCGTCGGGGTTTGGCGGGAGGTCGTCGACGAGGAGCGCGGGGGGCGGCCGCGGCGGGACGAACATGGCCCCGAGGACAGCCAGGGCGGCGAGCCAGCCGAGCAGGAGCTCGCGGGCGCCGGGGCGCGGGAGCGGGACGACGGGGCGCGGGTCGAGGCCGGCGGCGGCGGCTTCGGCGTCGGCGCTGAGGAGGGCGACGAGGTCGGCGCTGCGCGGGTCGTCGTCCGGGCGCGGGCTGGCGGCGAGCTCGACGGCGCCGCCGAGCAGGTCGTGGAGGTCGTAGTGGTGGTCGAGGCGGCGGGCGGCGTGACGGGCGTGGCGCGGGCGGAAGGCGGCGTAGAGCAGCACCAGCGGGGTCGGCAGCAGGCCGAGCCAGGGCAGGTAGGTGAGCGGTCCGGCGGCGTCTGGGTCGGCGAAGCGGCGCAGGCCGGCGATTGCGAGGGCGGCGATCAGGAGGCCGAGCGGGAGGGCGAGGCCGGTGAGCAGGCGGGTGGCCTCGGCGAAGCGCTCACGTCGCGAGACGGCGCGCACCAGGCGGTGCACGGCGTGCAGGCGGGTGAGGTTGGCCTGGCTCATGAGACATGTCCTCGGGGTCAGCTCGCGGCCTTGCTACGGGTGATGCTGGAGGTTCGGGTGCCCGCGGGCTGGCCGGCGACGGTGAAGGCGGACCAGGCGTGGTTGGCGAGGGCGTCGCGGGTGGCGGGGTCGCGGACCTGGGCGGCGAACAGGAGCTGGTCGCCGCGGCGCTGGAGGATGAAGGCGCCGGGCATGACCTTCTCGAGGTAGAGGCGCCAGGTGGCCTCGAACTCGCTGGCGTCGGCTTCGCTGTCCCAGGCGATGAGGCCGACGATGAGCGGGGCGGCGCCGGCGGGTTGGCGGTCGAGGGCGAGGTAGCGGTCGCCGCCCCAGCCGGCCGCGGCGGCGCGGGCGATCGGTGCCGGTTCGACGTCGGCGAGCATGGTGAGGAGGGTGGCCTCGCCGAGGTTGTCCTGCCAGACGACGCTCTGGCCGGGGAGCAGCGCGGCGAGGGCGGTGGGGTCGGCGACGACGGCGATCGGGGGCTCGCGCGCGAGCAGCTTGTCGAGGTGGAGCATCTGCTCGGTGGTGGTGGGGAGGGCGCTGTAGAGGGCGTCGACCGCGGGCCAGCCGTGGGCGCGGACGAGGGCGGCGACGGTCATGGTGCCGTCGGCGTAGGGGAGCTGGAGCGAGCGGGCGAGCACGGGGTGGTCGGCGAGGTCGGCGAGGTCGAGGGCCTGGTTGCCGGTGGCGAGCATGACCTCGGGGCCGATGCTGCCGAGGCCGGCGGCGCCGCTGACCCAGGCGAGGTAGGCGGCCTGGGCGTCGCCATCGACCAGGTAGGTGCGCGCGGCCTCGGCGTCGCTGTTGCCGCGGATCGGCTGCTGCAGGCGCTGGAGGCCGAAGTGCATGTCTTGCAGGCCGTGGGCGATCTCGTGGCCGACGACCATGTCGAGCTGGCTGTCGCTGACGTGGGTGCCGATGAAGAGGGTCTTTTTCTTGGGCTCGTAGAGGCCCATGACGCCCTGCTCGAGCATGTCGAGCAGGATGGCCTCGCCGTCGGCGCCGAGCGGGAGGACGCCCATCGCGGCCTCGATGCGCGTGAACATGCGGATCTGCTCGCGGGTGTTGTGCTCGTACATCGCGACCTTGGCGTAGTCGCGGATCTCGGCGCGGTGCATGACCGCGACCTCGACGGCGCCGATCACGGGCAACGCCCGGGCGGCGGCGACGGCCTCCATGATCTTGCGGGTCTGATCGGCGGCGCGGGCCTGGCCGAGGCCGGCGTGTGCGGGTGAGGTCGCGGGTGCGGCGGTGGCGGGCGAGCTCGCGGGGCTTGCGATCGGCGGGGTGTGGGCGCAGGCGCCGGGGCCCGCGGCGGTGGCGAGCAGGCACAGGGCCGCGGGCAGGCCCCAGGTGCGGCGGGCGTGTGCGGGCTCCCACCGGCTCGTCTTGTCTCGCGCTCGTGTCACCGGCATAGGGTACCCCGCCGCGCGCGCGGACGGCTAGCCCGGCGCGCGACGAGAGCCGCTTGCATGCGAAGGCCCATCGTCAGCAATCCTCCTGTCCGTGAATCCGCTGCGTGGTCCGAGGGGTCGGACCCGGCGGGCGCGGTGGCGCGGGTGTTGACGGCGCTGCGGGAGTCGCGGCCGCTGCGGGTGGTCGGTGCGGTGGGGGGTTATCGCGGCTACTTGTTGGCGCAGGCGGCCCTCGATCCGCGCGCGGACGGTCCGGTGTTCACGGTTGCGGCGGACGACGCGGCCGCGCGGGCGCTGGCGACCGACGCGGCGTTTTTCATGGGCGCGGGTCAGCGCGAGGTGGGCAGCCCGGGGCCGGTGCTGGTGGTGCCGGAGATCGACGTCTCGCCTTACGCGGACACGGCGGCGGATCCGCGGGCGGTGGCGCTGCGGCTGGCGGCGCTGCACCGCATGGTCGACACCCACAGCGATCCGCCGCGGCTGATCATCGCCAGCGTGCGCTCGCTGCTGCGGCGGGTGATCGCGCCGCAAGCCTTGCTCGGGCTCAGCACCCGCTGGGCGCGGGGTGACCTGATCGAGCGCGACGAGGCGTGCGCGGTGCTCGAGCGGGCCGGGTACATGCGGGCCGACGTGGTCGAAGATCCGGGGACCTACGCGGTGCGCGGCGGGGTGATCGACGTGTACGTGGCGAGCCTGCGCTTCCCGGTGCGCATCGAGCTGGACGACCTGGAGATCGAGCGCATGCGCCTGTTCGACCCGGACACGCAGCGCAGCCTGCGGCCGATCGATCACTGCCCGATCCACCCGGTGCGCGAGACGGTGGCGACGATCGCGGGGCCGCTGCGGCCGCGGGTGCTGGCGCTGGCCGACGCGATCGGGGCGCCGTCGAGCAAGAGCCGGCAGGTGCTCGAGAACCTCGAGGCGGGGCTGTCGTTCTTCGGCCAGGAGGCCCTGACGCCGCTCTATCACGCGGGCATGGTGCCGCTTTGGGACTACCTGCCGGACGCGGCGCGGTGGTTCATCGACGAGCCGGAGGGGCTGTGCGGGGCGGCGGCGGAGCAGCTGGCGGAGTGGGTGGAGCAGCACGGGCGCCGGGTGGCGCAGCGCGATCTGGTGGCGCCGCCGGAGCAGTTTTTTGTCAGCGACGAGGAGATCGGGGGGCGCCTGCAGGCGGCGCCGGTGCTGGCGACCCGGCTGGCCTTCGCGGACGCGGGCGAGGAGGCGGCTGTCCCGGGGGACAGGTCGGAGGCGGCTGTCCCGGGGGACAGGTCGGAGGACGCGGCGCGGCTGGGGATCCCGCGCGACCGGCCGATCGTGTGGCTGACGATCGAGCGGCACAAGGTGCTGCGCACGCAGCTCGAGGCGGCGCGAGTCGAGCGGGGCGGCGAGCTGCTGCGGCCGCTGGTCGATCGCATCCGCGAGCTGACGCCGGTGGTGACGGCGGACGAGACGGCGGCGGCGAGCCTGGCGGCGCTGACGGCGTGGATGGTGCTGCTGGTGGTGCCGGGGCAGACGCAGGTGGAGCGGCTGCGCGGGGTGCTGGATGGTTACGGGCTCGCGCTCGAGACGGTGCCGGTCGGGGAGGCGCCGGGGCTGCGGGCGCCGGTGGGGGACGTGACGCGGGTGCAGATCGCGGTCGGCGAGCTCAGCGAGGGGTTCGCCAGCGCGGCGGACCGGGTGCTGGTGCTGGCCGAGGCGGATATCTTCGGCAAGGCGACGCGGCGGGCGCAGAGTCGGCGGCGCACGGGGTTGGCGAGCCTGTCGCAGCTGGGGGTCGGCGATTTCATCGTGCACGTGACCCACGGGGTCGGCCGCTACAACGGGCTGGTGCAGCTGGCGCTGCGCGGGGTGCCCGGGGATTATGTGCAGCTCGAGTATGCGGGCGGCGACAAGCTGTATCTGCCGGTGTATCGATTGCACGAGATCGAGCGGTATGTGGCGGCGGAGGGCAAGCCGCCGAAGCTCGATCGGATGGGCGGGAGCACCTTCCTGGTCAAGGCCGGCAAGGTCAAGCAGGAGGTGCGGCAGATGGCGGAGGAGCTGCTGCAGATCTACGCCCAGCGCGAGTCGCAGCCGGGTGTGGCCTATCCGCTGCTGCAGGACGAGGCGGAGGCGTTCGCGGACACCTTCCCGTACGCGGAGACGGCGGATCAGGCGGAGGTGATCGCGGCGGTGCAGGGCGACCTGTCGCGGGCGCGGCCGATGGATCGGCTGGTCTGCGGGGATGTCGGCTTTGGCAAGACCGAGGTGGCGCTGCGGGCGGCGTTTCGGGTGGCCACTGCGGGCAAGCAGGTGGCCGTGCTGGCGCCGACGACGGTGCTGGTGCAGCAGCACTATCTGACCTTCAGCGAGCGGATGGCGCCGTTTGCGTTGAAGGTGGCGTGCCTCAATCGTTTCGCCAGCGATCGCCAGCAGAAGCAGATCGTGGAGGGGGTGCGCTCCGGGGCGATCGACGTGGTGATCGGCACGCATCGCATGCTCGGTCGCGACGTGCGCTTCAAGGATCTGGGGCTCTTGGTGATCGACGAGGAGCAGCGCTTCGGGGTGGCGCAGAAGGAGCGCTTCAAGAAGTTTAAATCGCAGGTGGATGTGCTGACATTGTCGGCGACGCCGATCCCGCGGACGCTGCATATGTCGCTGCTGGGATTGCGGGAGATCAGCATGATCCGGACGCCGCCGGTCGATCGCCTGGCGGTGCGTACATACATCACGCGGATCAGCGACGCGGTGCTGGAGGAGGGCGTGACCCGCGAGCTGGCCCGCGGCGGGCAGGTGTTTTATGTGGTGCCGCGGATCCTCGGGATCGAGGAGCACGCCAATCGCATCCGCCAGCTGGTGCCGCACGCGCGGGTGCTGGTGGCGCACGGGCAGGTGCCCGACGAGCTGCTCGAGCGGACGATGGTGGACTTCGTGGAGCACCGCGCGGACGTGCTGGTGTCGACGGCGATCATCGAGAGCGGGCTCGACATTCCGCGCGCCAACACGATGTTCATCGCCCACGCGGAGCAGTTCGGGCTGGCGCAGATCTATCAGCTGCGCGGGCGGGTCGGGCGCAGCAAGCAGCGGGCGCACTGTTACTTGCTGGTGCAGGCGATCGAGCGGCTGTCGCCGGAGGCGAAGCGACGGCTCGAGGCGGTGCAGCGGCACAGCGAGCTCGGCTCGGGCTTTGGGGTCGCGGTGCACGACCTCGAGATCCGCGGGGCGGGGGAGCTTTTGGGGGCGCGGCAGAGCGGGCAGATCCAGGCGATCGGCTTCGACGCGTATGCGCGGATCTTGCAGGAGGCGGTGGCGGAGCTGCGCGGGGAGCCGATCACGCGCGAGACGGATCCGGAGATGGTGTTCGATGCGCCGGCGTACCTCCCGGAGAGTTATGTGGCCGAGGTGGGTCAGCGGCTCGACTTCTATCGTCGGCTGTCGGCGGCGAAGGACCGCGATCAGGTGGACGATGTGATGGCGGAGCTGGTCGATCGCTTCGGCGAGCCGCCGCTCGAGGCGGAGCACCTGGGGTTGCTCATGGGCTGCAAGACCTACGGGCGGCGGCTCGGGGCGCTGGCGCTCGAGCTGCGCGGGGGCAAGCTGGGGGTGCGGCTGGGGCCGGAGACGCCGCTGCAGGCGGAGGTGGCGGCGCGGCTGTCGGCGCGCACGGGCGGGAAGTTTCGCCTCGAGGGTGGCGAGCGGGTGACGACGACGGTGCCCGAGCCGCACGGGCCGGACCGGCGGACGCAGCTGAGGGTGTGCCTGGGGGCGCTGGCCGAGCTGACGGCGCTGGCCGAGGCGCCGGTGGCTCGCGGGGCGCGCAAGCTCGGGTGAGCTGCGCGGGGGCTTTCAGCGATCTGTCTGTGGGGACAGGTGGAGCCGCGGTGCCGGGGCGAGCGCGTTGAAGAGAGCGGTGGTGTCGGCGAAGGCGCGGCTGGCCTCGCGGACGATCGCGGCGGCCTGGTCGGGGCGGAGGGGGAGGGCGTCGAGGTCGCAGCGGAGCTGGCGCTTGTAGGCGTCCAGGTCGGGGATCTGGGGGAAGTCGTAGAACTCGAGGCCGGGGGCGCCGGGCTCGAGCTGGAGGGCTCGCGCGGCGCCGCGGCGCAGGAGCTGTCCGCCGCTGAGGTCGCCGAGGTAGCGGGTGTAGACGTGGCCGATCAGCAGGGGTGGGTCGTGGTCGGCGAGCGCGTGGAGGTGGTCGGCGTAGGCGCGGGCGGCCGGGATCGGGAGCGACGCGGGGGCGCCGAGGTGTGTGAGGTCGCGGGTGATCGCGGGGCTGCGCAGGAGCTCGGGGCGCAGCCACGGGGCGAGCAGCGGGTGGGCGCTGTGGCGGACCAGGCCGGACTCGAGGGCGGCGTAGACCGCCTGCAGGCCGCGCAGGTAGTCGAGGTAGGTGCTGCGGGACAGCTGGCCGCGCATCAGGTCGTGCACGAAGCTGCCGCGTTCGGCGTCGCGGTGGGCGGCGCTGGTGCCCTCGCGCAGGGCGGCGGCGAGGCCCGTGGGCGCCGCGGGGATGGTGGCGGCGTGGTTCACAGGCGGGACATGACCTCGGTGGCGGTGGCGCCCTCGGCGACCCAGAACTGGGCGGCGTTGATGCGCTTGGAGGAGCCGATGAGGAACTTGCAGTAGTCCTCGCCCATCGAATAACACTGGATCTCGATGCTGCTGAGCTCGCGGCGGGCGAGGTGGCTGAAGACGGCGGCGAACATGCCAGCGTAATAGTGGCAGACGACCTTGCCGACGTTGCCGATGCTGCGGGCGACGACTGAGTCGTGGAGGTCGATGAAGACCAGGCCTTCTTTGCGGTGCGAGAGGTCGTAGCGCCAGGCGCCCCAGCCGGCGGCTTGCAGCGGCCACCACCAGGTCTCGAGCATCATGCCGAACTTGGCCTCGCCGGGCGTGCGGCCGAACTCCTCGGTGAAGCGGGTCTCGAAGCCGGTGATGTCCTGGCGGCCCCATTCGAAGCCGCAGCGGTACATGATCTCGCTGGCGGCGTCGCCGACCTCCTCCTCGAGGGCGACCTGATAACCGACGATGAAGTCTTCGCTGACGAGGATATTGCGCTGTCCGTGGATATTGACGAGGCGGCCGGGGGCCTCGCGGCGGAGGAATTTACGCGCCTCGTAATGGTTGTGGAGGACCGCGGGGGGCTGCGCGTTATTTATCTTCACCGTCGGCAGGGGCATGGAACCTCGAGGGGTTATTTTATGGGTACTTGGTCGTTTGTGGGGGGCGGCCGTTCCTGCGTGAACACACATGGACAGGCGGCGGCGCGCGGCCGAGTTCCTGGCAAGGTGGGGGGGCATGAAGCGAGTCGCGATCGAGGGCGTGGCGGATCCAGTGGATGTCCACACGCACAAGCGGCTGCTGGACGTGCTCGTCACCGCGGGGATGCCGGTGTTGATGGCGTGTGGGGGGAAGGGGCTGTGCGCGACTTGCCACGTCTATGTGCAGGCGGGGGCCGAGCAGCTGTCCGCGAAGACGCCGCGGGAGACGCTGGCGCTGCGCATGCTCGGCGATCGGCGGGCGAGCTCGCGGCTGGCGTGCCAGGCGAAGGTCACGGGCGAGGGCGTGGTGGTGAGCTTGCCCGGGGGTCGTTACCTGATGACGGGGACGAAGGATCTCGAGGCGCTGGTGGGCCGGCGCGCCGAGGAGCGCATTCTTCACCCGGTCGATGGTCGCGTGCTGATCGAGGCGGGCAAGATCATTACCCGCTCGCGGATCCGCGAGCTCGCTCAGGTGGACGTCGATCTCGCGGAGATGCGGACAAAGTCGCTGACGCTGTCATGATAGGGCGCTCGGACACTTGACCGTACGAATGAATGGCGCAGGCATGATAACCGTGCAGGATTTCAAACCGATTTCAGCAGCGCCTGCGGGCGATCTTTGCTGGTAGGATACAGCGATGCGTGCAGAGTCCGGGTTCGTTAAGCTCTGGCAGCGATTGAGGGCGCTGATTCAGCGGTTGTTTGGTGCCAGGGTACCCGCGAATGTGCTGGCGATCCCTGCGAAGGCGAGGAGCGCGGAGAGCACAGAGAGCACGGAGGCTGCCGGGCGTGGCCCGCAGGTTGTGGGCGCGGCGGCGGCCAGCGGTGCGATCGCGCCCACGGTGGTCGAAGCGGTTCAGGTGGCCGGGGCGGCCGGGGCGGCGTCGGTGGCCGAAGCTGCGCCGGTGGTCGTGATGCCGGTGGCTGGGGCCGCATCGGTGGCTGCGGCTGCATCGGTGGCTGGGGCAGCGGTGGCTGGGGCTGCATCGGTGGCTGGGGCAGCGGTGGCTGGGGCATCGGTGGCTGGGGCAGGACCGGCGGCGGCGCCGGGGCGCGTGCCTTCGGTGGTGGTGGCGCGAGGGCCGAACGTGGCGCCCGCGGTGGTGGTGGCGGCGCTGCGGGAGGCGCAGGCGGAGTCGGAGGCGCGGGGGCGGGCGGAGTCGGCGAGCATGGAGCGGCCGAGCGCGCTGCCCGGCATGAGTGTGCGCCGGTTCTTCGGTCGGCTGGTCTCGGCGACGCCGGGGGGGCTGACGATCGACTTCAGGCGCTGGCAGGCGGCCTCGGTCGAGCGATTCTTCCTGGCGATCACGTCGCCGGGTCTGAT
>JBGAUO010000123.1:0-13905 GCA_044228605.1 Nannocystis sp.
GGGGTCGAAGCCGGAGAACAGCAGGTCGAAGATCACCTGCGGGTCGGACAGCTTGGGCAGCGGCGTCTTGGGGTCCGCCCACGAGATGTTGCTGGTGTAGGCGCACGAGTAGCCGCTGTCGCAGTTGCCCATGGTGCCGCCGCCGGCGGTGCTAAACTGCAGCGAGCGGTGCGGGGTGGCGTCGCCGATCTGGTTGGCGATCAGCTGGTCGATCGAGATGTTGTTGACGAAGTCGACCTCGGACTTGAGCACGTGCGTGCAGGTGAGGAAGGCCGAGGTGCCGCCCGCGTGGTCGCCGGGGCCCTCTGGCTTGGCCGGCAGGTTGGCCAGGCCGCTCAGCACCAGCACGTCGCCCTTGAGGTCGACCATCGCGTTGGCGTCGACCAGCGGCGACAGGATCTTGGTGAGCGCGTAGTCGGGGCCCTCGCTGGCCGGGGTCCACGAGGGCATGTGGATGCCGCAGGGCAGGTAGTAGAAGAGGGCGCGCAGCGGCGGGGGCATCGGCGCGGCGCTGGCCCGACTGCCGAAGTTGCCGCCGCCAACTCTGGGCGCGAGCGCCTCGAGCCAGGGCAGGGCGATCAGGGCGCCGGCGCCTCCGAGCATGGCCCGGCGGGAGAGGGTGCGGCGAGGTGGGGTGGAGCTGCGCGTCATGGTGGTGGTTCTCCTGGGCTCGCGGGCACGGTTCACATCGATGGGTCGCCGCGGCGCTGGCGGAAGACGTCGGAGGTGACGAGGCTGACCACGAGGTCGGCGAAGCGGTACTCGCCGGTCTCGAAGCCCGCGACGACCTCGTCGAGGTAGGGGATGTCGGCCAGCGCGGTGGCCCGGCCGAGCGCGTAGATAAACGTCTTGCGGGCGACGCAGCGGGTGAAGTCGGGCTCGCTGCTGATCAGCGTCTGCATCTCGAGGCCGTCGACGAAGGGCTTGCCGTCCGGGAGGGTGCCGCTCGGGTCGATCGTCAGGCCCTTCTCGTCGGCCCGCCAGGCGCCGAGCGGGTCGTAGTGCTCGAGGCCGAAGCCGAGCGGGTCCATGGCGACGTGGCAGCCGGCGCACTTGGGGTCGGCGCGGTGGGCCTCCAGGATCTCGCGCTGGGTCTTGCCCATGACCGGATCGAGCTTGGTGTCGACGCCGGGCGGGGGCGGCGGTGGGACCTGACACAGGAGGTTCTCCAGCACCCACTTGCCGCGCTTGACCGGGGAGGTGTGGTCGGCGTGCGAGAGCACGGTCATCAGGCCGGCCTTGTTGAGGATCCCCTGGAACGGCAGGTCGCCGAGGTCGGCCTCGACGAAGGTGTCGTCGAAGGCGCCCTGGATGCCGTAGTGCTGGGCCAGCCGCTGATCGACGAAGGTCTTCTTGCTGGTCAGCATGTCGAGCATGCTGCGATCACCGGCGAAGAAGGTCGCGGCGAACAAGCGCAGCTCGCTGCGCATCGACGCCTTCATGCCATCGTCCCACTGCGGGTAGAGCAGGACGTCCTTGAAGGCGAGCTCGACGTTGCGGATCAGCCACCACTGGCCGGCGAAGTTGTCGATCAGGGCGACCGCCCGCGGGTCCTCGAGCAGGCGGCGGGCCTGCAGCTCGACCTGCTTCTTGTCCTGCAAGAGCCCCTGGTCGGCGGCGAGCAGCAGCTCGTCGTCGGGCATGCTGCTCCACAGGAAGTAGGACAGGCGCGAGGCGAGCTCGTGATCGCTGAGCGGGTGGGGCGTGAGGTCGGTGGGGCCCGGGTCGAGCTCGACGCGGAACACGAAGTGCGGCGAGACCAGCACCGCCTGCAGGGCGACGCGCAGGCCGGCCTCGAAGTCCTGACCGGCGGCCTTGGCGTCGCTGATGAACAGGAACAGGCGATCGACCTCGGCGTCGCTGACGGGGCGCCGCCAGGCCCGGCGGGCGAAGGCGCGGAGGATCTCGCGGCCGCAGGCGTCCTCGCCGTCGACCACCGGGTCGCAGACCATGATGCGCGTGCGCTGCTCGTTCTCGCCGCTGATGAGGTCCTGCGGGCCCTCGACGCTGAACCAGTCGACCAGCAGGTTGCGGTCGGCCATCAGCACCTCGTCGTAGTAGTCGTTGGTGAACTCGACCGCGAACTTGTGCACGCCAGCCTTGAGGTCGACCTCGATCTCGTAGATCTTGGCGGCGTTCTCGATCGCGTCGGTGTCGACCATGAACACCGGCACCTGGTCGACCGTGAGGTTGACGTGCGGCAGATCGGGGCCGGCCTGCTGACCCCAGACGCGGGCGCGAAACAGGTACTTGCCGTCGTAGGGGATGTCGATGGTCTGGTACACCTCACCGTTGGAGTAGAGGTTCCAGGCGTCGCCCGCTTGCGAGCCGATCGAGGCGAGGGCAGTCTCCGCCTCGATCTGGAACTTGGTGGGCTCGGTGATCGGGATCGCCATGGCCTCGGCGATCAGGCCGTCGGCGGCGCGCTCGTACAGCTCGGCCTGCAAGGGCGAGGTGCTTAGCACGTCGGCGATGTTGTCGAAGCCGAGGCCGAAGTCGTCGGCGGGGAAGGCGTCGGCCGGCGTCTGGCTGGTGCCGAGCAGGTCGCGGACGGTGTTGTTGTACTCGTTGCGGTTGAGGCGGTGGATCGTGACGCGGCCTGGATCCTCGGCCGTGACGCCGCCGCTCTCGTCGCTGGTGGTCGCGCTGGTGTCGTCGCCGGCCGAGGTGGTGGGCGTCGTGTCGGTGGCCGAGCTCTCGGTGGCGCCGGTGCCCGGGCCGTCGCTGGTGGGGTTCGAGCCCGAGTCGCCGCACGCGCTCGCAGCGAGGAGCAGAGCCAGGCTCCAGGGCAGCTGCCGCGATGGCGTGGGCGCATGGCCGATCGACGCGAGGTTCGATCGCGGGAGGGTGTTGCGGCGGTGCAGGAATGCCATCACGCACGGTTATCGAGAAGGGCCGAGGCCCTGTCAACGGTCGCCGCGGGCCCCCAGAGCGTCGTTTCGCGCGGCTCTCGGGACACCGAGCGTGGCGCCGCCAGGCCGCGTGCGCGCGGTGACAGCCGTGCTTTTGAGCCATGCGAAGCGTACCCGGGGCCTTGAGGTGGGAGGATCGGCCGCGTAGTCTGAAGGCCGCATGCGTGGTGGCTTCGCACTGGGGATCGGGTTGTTGGGGATCGTCGGCGCGAGCGGTTGTCTCGTGGTGAAGGTCGACACCACCGATTCGCTGACGGACGTCACTCTAAGCGATACCCTGACCGACGGCTTCACGCAGACGAGCCTGGTCACGGACACGTTGCCGACGGGCGATCCGACCGACACCACGGAGACCGATACCGACACGCCGCCCGTGTGTGGCGACGGCTCGGTCGACGCCGGCGAGGCGTGCGACGACGGCAACCAGGACAACAGCGATGCCTGCCTCGCCAGCTGCGCGCAGGCCAGCTGCGGCGACGGCTTTGTGCGCGGCGGCGTCGAGGCCTGTGACGACGGCAACCAGATCCCTGGGGATGGTTGCGAACCGGACTGCAGCTTCGGCGAGTGCGGCGACGGGGTGGTGCAGGGCGGCGAGGAGTGCGACGACGGCAACCAGAGCAACACCGACGACTGCGTCGGCGCTTGCCTGAACGCCAGCTGTGGCGACGGCTTCGTGCGCGCCGACAGCGAGACATGCGACGACGGCAACGCCAGCAACACCGACGCGTGCGTGCAAGGCTGTGTCGCCGCGAGCTGCGGCGACGGCTTTGTGCAGGCGGGTGCGGAGCAGTGCGACGACGGCAATCAGGTGCCCGGCGACGGCTGCGACAACTGCATCAGCGGCGCGCTCCCTCCCGAGTGTCAGGGCATCACGGTGCTGCAGGAGGCCTCCCGCAACGTTGCCAGCGGCTCAGGAGATGTCGAGTGCGATCTCGAGCTGCCGGTCGAGGGCCAGTGGTCGCGCTTCTCGGGCCCGGCAGGCACCACGATGCCTCTCACGGCGCCGGCGGAGTTCGCCTGTGGCACGCACGCGCCGGGCTGGCTCAACGGGGCGATCCCCGACGCTGCGGATGGCATCGTCGCACGCGACGTGTGTTTCCACTTCGAGGGCGAGACCTGTCACTGGAAGGTCCCGATCTCGGTGCGCAACTGCGGGCCCTTCGTGATGTTCAAGTTGATGCCAGTGCCGACCTGTGCGCTGCGCTACTGCGGCAGCGATGGTTGAGGTGATCGGTGGCGCGGGCCGGGGTTGACCGCGCCCCGCGACTGCGCCGATAACCAGGGCCATGTCAGCCGCGCCGCGTCCCTGGTCCCTCGCGCTGTCTTTTTGGGTCGTGGCCGCCTGCGGGCGCGACGAGATCGGGACCGGGACCGAGACCGGCACCGGCAGCACCACGACGGGTGAGCAGACCTCGACCTCGCCCGCGACCACGAACCCGCCGACCACCACCGTCGAGCCGACCACGGCCGGCGAGTCGAGCACTGGCACCGGGACGCTGACGAGCAGCACGAGCAGCGGCACGACCGCGTCGGATACGAGCAGCACGAGCACGAGCACGAGCACGAGCGCCACCAGCAGTTCGGGGACCGGGAGCGACACCGGCGGAGCCGACTGCTGCGTGGCCAGCGACGCGCCCGGGTGCGGCGACGCGCAGGTCGCGGCGTGTGTGTGCGCCGACGATCCGGCGTGCTGCAGCGATGCGTGGAGCCCCGGCTGCGTGGCCAAGGTCGACCTGCTGAGCTGTGGCGACTGCGGCGGGCCGCCGCCCAAGGGCGAGTGCTGCGAGGCGGGCGTGGTGCCGGGCTGCAGCGACGCCGTGATCGAGCTGTGTGTCTGCGATCAGATGCCTGAGTGCTGCGTCGGCACGTGGACGGCGGAGTGTGTGCTCGCGGTCGAATCTCTCGCTTGCGGTGCCTGTGGCCAGGGCTTCGATGCATGCTGTGAGGCGCAGCCGACCCCGGGGTGCGCGAGCCCAGACGTCGAGGCCTGTGTGTGCGACCAGGACGCGTTCTGCTGCGAGCAGGCCTGGGACGACATCTGCGTCGCCGAGGTCGATAGCCTCGGCTGTGCGATGTGCCCGGTGCCACCAGGGCCGTGCTGCGAGGCGGGTCTCGGCGTGGGCTGCGAGGATCCCGGGGTCGCGGACTGCGTGTGCGCGGCGATGCCGAGCTGTTGTGACACCGAGTGGACGGCGGAGTGCGCCGCGATGGTCGAGCCGCTCGGCTGCGCGATGTGCCCGAGCGACTGCTGCGTCGTCCACGACACGCCGAGCTGCGAGGAGCAGGGGGTGGCTGACTGCGTGTGCGCTCAGGATCCGTTCTGTTGCAGCGACTCCTGGGACGGTATCTGCGTCGGCGAGGTCGAGGGCCTCGGCTGCGGCACGTGCTCGTGACGCTCACTCGACGGTGGCGAGCAGCTGCTTGAACTCCGGAGCGTGGGTCATCTGCTGCAGCTGCACCACCGGTCGGGGCATCGCCTCACCGCGGCGTAGCGGCTCGACGAGGTCGCTCCAGCGGGTGTTGGACGGGTAGAGGAGGACGCTCGGCAGGGTCTTGCTGTGGAAGGCCTTCTGGATGGCGAGCTTGGTGTCGCTGGCGCTGGTGACGTCGATCTTGATGAGCTCGAAGCGGCCGGTGAGGATCGGTTCGACCTCGGCGTTGTGGAAGGTGAGCTTGTCCATCTCGAGGCAGGGGGCGCACCACGTGGCGCCGAAGTCGATCACGACCGGAAACTCGCGCTCCTGGGCGGCCAGCAGCGCCTTTTCGAGGTCGTCGATGGTCTCGACCTGCTGCCACGCGCCGCTCGGCACGTAGATCATGTTGTTGATGGCGATCTGCGCGCCGAGCACGGTGACGGCGACGCCGAGGCCCTTGATGAGCTTCTCGCCGATGCCTCCATAGAAGCTGCGGTGGATCGCGCCAGCGACCAGGCCCACGAGCGCGAGGCCGAGGCCCAGCCACAGGCCCCATGCAGGGTCGGTCATGAAGCGCCGGAGCGCGGGTGACAGCGGGGCGAGGAACCACAAGGACATGACCACGAGGGCGATGCCGAAGAAGCTCTTGACGTACTCCATCCAGCGGCCGGGACGAAACAGGCTGGCCCCGAGTGCGACCGCGAAAAATAGGCTGCCCATGCCGAGCGCGTAGGTGAAGAGGAGCGAGCCGCCGTGGAACACGCCGCCGCCGTCGGACGAGGAGGCGGCGATGTACGCGAGGAGCGAGAGCAGCACCGGGCCGGTGCAGGGGGCCGAGATGAAGCCGCTCACCAGCCCCATGCCAAACGCGCCCAGGGGGCCGGCGCCGCCGACGGTGTTGAGCCGCGTCTGTACGGAACTCGGCAGCTGGAGATCGAAGGCGCCGAACATGCTGGCCGCGAGCGCGAGGAGGAGGCCGACGATCGGCAGCACGACCACAGGCTCGCCGAGCCATGCGCCGAACTGGGCGCCCGTGAGCGCGACGACGATGCCGAGCGTGGTGTAGAGGGACGCCATCCCGAGCACATAGGCGCTGGCGAGGAACAGCGCACGCCCACGCGACACCCCTTGCGCGCCGAAGACGGCGACGGTGATCGGAATGAGGGGGTAGACGCAGGGCGTGAGGTCGACCAGCACGCCCTGACCGAAGGCCCAGGCGTAGGTGCCGAGGGTGGCCGCTTCGAAGCCGTCGGGCGAAAACAGTGAGGCGAGGGTGGTGATCATGGCCGGCGACCAACCATACGCCGCCTCACGGGCGCTGGCTTGCCCTCAGGCCGGCCTGCAAGCGAGCGCGACAGGAGTTAGGCCACGTGCGGATCCGGGAATAACGGGTATCGCGGCCTCGGCCTCGCAGCGCTCAGCCCTCGCTACACGGGGGCTCGCGCCCCTCACCCACGGCCTGGAGGTTCAACTCGGCCCGGGTCGCGGGCGCCAGGGCTGCGCAGCAGGCGTACTCGCCGTTGTCCGTGATCAGCGAGATCAACAGGTTCTCGGGGAGACCGAAGCAGCAGGCGGCAGTTGTGATCGGGGCGCTGCTCTCGCTGGCGCTGCACTGCGGCAGCGCGACGCAAGTGCCCCCGCCTGGCTCGGAGCAAGAGATGCGGACGCCAGGAGTGCCGTCGGTGTAATCGAGCACGACCTCGGAGTTCGAGAAGAGTGCGGTGCCGATCAGCCCGTCGGGTTGCAGGGCCTCCGGGTTGGTGTCGCGACGCATCGCAGTCACCATGGGGTGAGCGTCGGGGACGATGACCGTGGTGATCCAGCGGCTGGGGTTTGGCCCGGGGCGACCGCTGGTGTTGTCCAGGACGAAGGCCTCACCGAGCACGGCGGCGGTCTCGCGAGCCGCGTCGGCGCAGCTGTTGTCGCTGCGCAGGCGCGGGCTCTTGCCGGCGGCCGCGCTGTCACATTGAGCCTTGAGCGCTTTGTGCCGCAATTCCAGGCGCTCGCACGCGGAAGGGCCGGTCGAGCTGGCGAGGCCGGGTACCAGGCCGACGCTGCGCACGCGCACCTGCAGCAGCGGCTTCTCGGCGCTCCCGGCGGGCGGCCACCCCGGAAACTCGAGCGTGCCGATGTAACCGTCGATGCAGGCCGGGGCGGTGAGTTCAGTGCTGCCCAGGCCACCACTACCGTCGCAGAGCGGCAGCTTGAGCTCGTTGAGCAGACGGCGTGCGCTGTCCTCGAACAAGATCAGGCCGGCGACACCCGTGGCGACGACGAGGCTGGCCTCGCGGCCGCGGTCGAGGTCGGTGGTGTCGAGTGGGGCGGGGACGACGACGCAGCCGCGATCCTCCTCGGCGATCGTGCCCGAGACACCGGTGGCCGAATGGTAGCTGCCCGCCGGGCTCGCGGGGCCGGCGGCGAGGCGACAGCGGTTGCGGTCGGCGACCCACTCGACGGTGGCCGGCGGCGCGGCAACGCAGGCGTCGAGGACCATGCGGCTCGGTCGCAGAGCGCTGGCCACACGCTCGCGGTCGAAGGTGGTGAGGTAGTCGCAGTTCTCCCCGCCGGCCTGGCAGACGTCGGTGATGTCCTTGCCGAGCAGGAGACCCGGGAACTGGAGAGGGATCGCGGCCCGACCCTGGTCGGCCAGGACAGCTTCGGAGCCGGGGAACTCGCGGTAGAAGGTCACGTCGAATTGGCTGCCGTCCTCGCCCTGGCGGTGCGCGAAGTGGATCGCCAACTCGCGCAGCACGTTGCCGCCGAGCACGCCGCCGACGTATGCCGGGGCCCCGGCCGTGCCCGTGCGCCAGCCAAAGGGCTGGGCGAGCGCCGCGGGGTCGCGCGGTAAACGGACGACGGGGGTGTTGTTGAAGCGGAAACGGCTGAGGGCGTCGCCGAGGACGGTGGCCTCGGCTTGTGGATCGAGGATCTGCGCCGCCGAGCGCAGCTCGAAGCAGGTGCGCTCGGGGTAGGCGACGTCGGTGTCGTCGGCCAGCATGGTGATCGCGGTGGCGCTGTCGATCAGGATCGGCATGCAGGCGCCCGGGTCACATTGCGCGGGCGGGCCCAGGCAAACCTCGCTGCAGCCGCCGGGGGTGCCGGGGCAAGGCTCGGGTAGAAAGGCCAGGCGCGGCAAGGGGGAGGCGTCGCCGCTGCCGAGAGCGATCGGGCGGCCGAACTCTCCCTCCGCCTCGACCTCGGCAAAATTGCAGGCGACGGAGGTGGCCGCGAGCGACAGGTTCACCGCGAACGCCGCGAGGCGCAGGCGGAGGGTCCCTCGCGCTGCGCCTCGTTGTTTGTACGCGCCGGCTGTCACCCTGTCCGGGTTTAGCACAGCTGGCGGCTCACTTCTTCGCGGCGGAATTCGCGGCGAGCTCGGTCAGCTTGGCCTCCAGGCGGGCGATCAGCTCGTTGATGCCCTTGTCCTTGAGGATCTTGTTGAACTCAAACTTGTAGTTCTTCGCCAGGCTGACGCCATCGGTGATGATGTCTTCGGTCTTCCAGGTGCCGTCGACCTGATGCATCACATAGACGACTTCGACGACCTCGGGCTTGCCGTCGCGGCTGAGCGAGACGTTGGTGAGGACGTGGGTGCCGCGGGGCTTCTGCTCCTCGCCGATGTAGGCCAGGTCGTACTTCTTGTCGGTCCGGATCCGCTTGAGGTAGTTCTCGCGGATCAAACGGGTCAGCAGCGCCTCGAACTCGGCGCAGCGGGGCTCGCACTTGCTGGCGTAGCGGGCCGGGCCGCCGAGAGAGGTCTCGGCGAGGGCCTTGTAGTCGAGCAGCTCGTCGACTTCCTTCTGCAGCGCGGCGGCATCGGCACGCTTCTTCACGAGTTCAACGACCTTGCCGTGGCGGGCCTTGAAGGTGTCCATCGCGGTGGCTTCGGCGGCGGCGGCCGGAGCTGCGAAGCCCAAGGTGCATAGCGAGAGGGCGAGTCCGGTGATGAAGTTTCGTGCGGAATTCAGCATGGTGCCTCTTGGGGTGGCGCTCAGACGCCGTGTAGGACGGTGCGATTCACGGTGAGGGGGCTGGCGCATCTGCGGGGTCTTGGAGCGACACCCCGACGGTGCGGGATAGCGAGGCCAGAGCGACATTTTGGGCATGGATAGACTCGAAGTGTTTGAAGCGCCACTCGGCCCAGCGGGTGAGTGCCCTCTCGAGATCCGTGAAGTTACCGCCGCCCACAGTCTGCTTGAGCTGCTGGTCGATGACGAGCTGTTTGGCCTTGTGGATGGCGCTGGCGGTCAGGTGGACGGCCTGTTCGGCTTCGAGCAAGTCGCGGTAGGCCCGCTCCACCTCGAGGGCGAGCAGGAGGTTGGCCGCCTCGCGCTGGGCCTCGGCCTCTCGGCGCTCGGCGCGGGCCTTCTTGAGGTTGAAGGCCTGGTTGTGGAAGTCGAGGGTCCAGTTGAGGGCGAGGGCGAGGACCAGGCGGCTGTAGTTGAAGCGGTCCTGGTAGTAGAGGGCGCGCATGTCACGGTCGGCCTTGTTCGAGAAGGCGATCTGCACCGAGGCGACGACGCCGAGGTCGGGGAGGAACATCGAGCGGGCGAACTTCTCGCCGGCCTTGCGGAGATCGACGAGGCCGGCGGCCATCTTGGCCTCGGGGCGGGCCTTGAGACCGAGATCACGGTAATGGTCGACCGGTTTGAGGCCGCCCGCGACGCGGTCGGTGAGCAGGTCGCGCTCGCTGACATCGAAGCCAGGCGGGGCGGCCTCGCCGGCGATCGTCCACAGGGTGGCGAGCGCGACGGCCTCGATCTTGCGGGCCGCGTTCATGCGCTCCTGCAAGGTGAGCTCGCCGAGCTCGACGCGGGTGAGGTCGGCTGGGTCGCGATCGAGGTTGGTCTCGTCGGGGTTGGCGTCGTCGCCCTCACCGAGGTCCTTCTCGATCTGCTTCTTGGCGTCTTGAAGGACCGACCAGGCCTCCCTGAGGATGCCGATGCTGCCGCGGGCGAGGAGGAGGGCGGTGTGGGCCTGGTAGACGCGCAGGATGGTCTCCTGGCGGGCCCGCTCCTTTGCCAGCTGCGCGAGGGCGACGCCGGCCCGGGCCATGGCCTTGCCGTTCTTGATCTTGCCGAAGGTGTAGAGGGGGACGACGAAGTCGGCGTTGAAACGGACCGTGACGCCGGCGCCGGCGAGCTGCTTGAAGTAGCCGCCGACGGTGTCGATGTCGACGCCGCCAGGCGGGCGGCAGAACTGGAAGTCGATCGGGGTGGTGGTGCCGAGGGCGTCGCTGGCGGGCAGGGTGAGGTCGTCGCAGCGGGTCTGGAAGCCAGGCGCGAGGGCGGTGGTGGTCTTGATGACCGGGACCCAGGCAAATCGGGCCTTGAGGAGCACGGCCTCGAGCTGTTCGATCTGCGCGTCGGCGGCGCGGATCAGCGGGTTTTGCAGGCCAAACTCGACGATCTGGGAGCGGGTCTGCGGGGGGACCCCGTCGGGGCGCGGGCCGTAGGCGTCCATGCGGCGGGCGGGCGGGAGGTCGAAGAGGTCGCGGGCGCCGGCGCTGCTGCGGGTCGCGGGTTTGTTGGCGGGGGGTGTGCTGGCCCTGGCCGGCGTCGCGGGGGGTGTGCTGTCCTTGGGGACAGGTGCGGGGGGTGTGCTGTCCTTGGGGACAGGTGCTGCGGCGGTGGCGACCGGGGAGGCTGCGGAGGTGGTGCGCGGTGAGGCGGTGAGCAGCGCGACGAGCAGGCACCATGAGTGGCGCGAGCGCGGCGCTGGGGTCGACCGTGGCACGGCATACTTTTAGGGCGGGCGGCGCGGGGTTTCAAGCCATGAAAGCGTGGTTTGCTGCGGCGTTTCGGGCTCCGCGGCCGATCTCGGTGAAGCTGGCTGGCGAGTGTTGCGAAATGCTACGTGTCGCTGGCACACGAACACGACGTCGGTGTCTGGCTTGCGCGATCCCCGGCTCGGTTGCGATGGTTGCGCGCGTGACTACCCAGGCCGCCCGTCTCGATACCTTCGCTCACCAAGATCGCCGGCTGATCCGCTTCTCGGGGGCCGACCTGCGGCGTTTCCTGCAGGGGCTGTTGTCGGCGGACATCGAGGCGCTGCGGCCAGGGCACGCGTGCCCTTCGGCGATCCTGACGGTGAAGGGGAAGTTGATCAGCGAGGCGATCGTGCTGTGTGACGCGGACGGAGCGATCGCGCTGGCAGTGCCGGGCGAGATCGTGGACGCCGTGGTGGGGCTGATCGATCGCCACATCATCATGGATGACGTGACGATCGCGCTCGACGAGGCGCAGCGCTTCGCGCTGGCTTGGCCGGGGTATGCGGGCGCGGCCGGGGTGACGGGGTACGCGACGCGGCACCCGGCGCCCGGGGTCCTGCTGGTGGGCGAGGAGGGGGCGCTGACGGCCGCGCTGGCGAGTGTGGCGGTCGCTAGCGAGGACGCATGGAACCGGTATCGCGTGGGCGAGGGGGCGCCGGCGTGGGGGCACGAGATCGTGGCCGACAGCTTTCCCCCGGAGGTCGGCTTTGTCGCAGCGGTGAGCTACGACAAGGGCTGCTATATGGGGCAGGAGCCGCTGGCGAGGATCCATGCGCGCGGGCAGGTCAACCGGGTGATGGTGCGGGTGGCGGCGGGGACACTGCCTGCGGGACCGGTGACGCTGGCGGCGAGCGATCGACCGGTGGCGGGGCGGTGGACGACGTGGGCGAGCGATCCGGCGGGGGCGATCGGGCTGGCGGTGGTGCATCGCTCGGTCGCGGTGCCGGGGACGGTGCTGTCGGGTGAGGGGGTCGGGGCGGTGACGGTCACGTCGGGGCCGCTCGGGGACGATCCTGGCGTGAGCGGCAAGGCGAAGGCGGCGACGGTGCAGCTCGGGAAGCGCTGAGGCTGGCTTTGGGGACAGCAGGGCGCGGCTGTCCGAGGGGACAGGTCGTCGCCAGGAACGGCTGCGTGCGGGGGCAGTGGGTCGCGGGGGCGGCTGTCCGAGGGGACAGGTCGTCGCCAGGAACGGCTGTCCGAGGGGACAGGTCGTCGCCGGGAACGGCTGCTTTTGGCGTCAACTGGGCGCGGGGACGGCTGTCCGAGGGGACAGGCCTTGCTGTCCGTCGGGACAGATCAGGCGAGGACGGCCTTGGCGGCGTCGTGGCCGCTCTGGACGGCGGACTCGATGGTGGCGGGGAGGCCGGTGCGGACCCAGTCGCCGGCCATGTAGAGGCCGCGGATCGGGCCCTGGGTCTCCGGGCGGCAGTGGTAGCTGCCGGCGGCGTGGGAGATGGTGGCGCGCTTCTCCTTGATCGCGCGAAACTGGCGGACCTCGGGGACCTTGCCGGGGAAGTAGCGCGCGAGCTCGCCGCGGAGGAGCTCTTGCAGGGCCTCGGGCGGGTCGTCGATGCAGGCGCGGGCGCCCGAGATGGTGCAGTTGAGGAGGACCTCGCCGCCGACGCTGCCCTCGATCTGCGAGCGGTTGAACATCCAGTGCAGGGGGCTGCCGACGAGGCCGATGAAGGGCTCGGTGAAGGGGGCGCGGTCGACCGTGAACCACAGGTTGACGATCGGGCTGGTCTTGAGGCGGGCGATGTCCTGATAGACCGGGTGGGCGGGCCAGGTGCCGGACAGGAGGTCGAGGAAGGCGTGGGGAGGGACGGCGGAGATGATGGTGTCGCTGGTGATCTGTTCGCCGGACTTGAGGGTGACGCCGACGACCTGGGTGCCGGTGATGTCGAGGCTGCGCACCGGGTCGCCGAGGCGCAGCTCGTTGCCGCGGGCGCGCAGGTAGGCGGTGGCGTGATCGACGTAGAGGCGGCTAAGCGGGACCTTGGGGACGCCGAGGCGTGAGGCGTCGCGGGTGCTGAGGAAGGCGCGCTCGAGCACGGCCATGAACATGGCGGCGGAGGAGACCAGCGGGTCGTCGTTGAGGGTGCCCCAGATGAGCGGGTCCCAGAAGGCGTTGCGCAGGGCGGGGGTCTGGCCGAGGCGACGTAACCAGCTGTCGCAGGTCTCGTTGTCGTCGGGGCGGGCGACCTCGCCGCGGAGGACCAGGCCGGCGCGCATGGCCGCGGCCTTGTCGAGGAGGCCGAGGCCACGCATGGCGAGCAGGCCGGTGGCGAGGTGCAGCGGGGCCGGCAGGGCGGGGCAGTCGAGGTGCATGCGCTTGCCGCCGGGCTTGACCATGTGGACGCTGAGGTTGCGCTGGAAGTAGATGCCGTCGGTGGAGTCGATGGTGCGCAGGAAGGCGAGGGTCTCGCGGTAGCAGCCCATGAGGAGGTGCTGGCCGTTGTCGAGTTCGCGGCCGGTGGCGGCGTCGGGGAAGCTGCGGGCGCGGCCGCCTCCGGCGCGGGTGGCCTCGAGGACGACGCGCGCTTGCCCGGCGCCGACCTGCGCGTCGGCGGCGTGGTCGGGGCTCGAGTCGGGACGAGCGCCGGCGCGCCCGTCGCCGGTCTCGTGGCGCAAGAGGCGCGCCGAGAAATCCTCCGGCACGACCACGAGCGCCGCGGCGTCGCGATCGCGCAGCGCCGCTTCGGCCGTGGCGCGATCGGCGGGCTCGCTCACGCGCAGCATCGGCTGGCCGTTCGAATACGCGACCGTCGCCATGGCGCTCACGACCGCGCGTCCCGCGGCGAGCTCCGTG
>JBGAUO010000124.1:0-13838 GCA_044228605.1 Nannocystis sp.
ATGAAGGGGGGAAGCTGAAGCGAACCTTCGCCACCGATCACCATGTAGATGCCGAACAGGGACGCCACGATACCCACCGCCGCGACCATGAAAGGCAACCCGATGAAGGCCGCGCTCTCCATGTTGACCGCTGCGCCCAGCGTGGCCGCCGCAATGACCGAGCTGCTGTAACTTTCGAACAGGTCGGCGCCCATGCCCGCCACGTCGCCGACGTTGTCGCCGACGTTGTCGGCGATGGTCGCCGGGTTCAGGAAGTGGTCCTCGGGGATGCCCGCCTCGACCTTGCCGACCAGGTCAGCGCCGACGTCGGCGGCCTTGGTGTAGATGCCGCCGCCCACGCGGGCGAACAGGGCGATCGACGAGGCGCCCATCGCGAAGCCGGCCAACATGTTGACCACGCGGTTGAACTGGAGGGCCTGACCGTCGACGTCCGCGAGGGCGTCAAACTGCCCGAGGTAGACGATGAACAGCGTTCCAAAGCCGACCAGGCCGAGGCCGACGACGCACATGCCCATCACCGCGCCGCCGCGAAACGCGACCGCGAGGGCCGGCGACAGACCGATGCGAGCCGCAGCCGCGGTGCGCACGTTGGCACGGGTCGCCACGCGCATGCCGAAGTAGCCAGCCAGCGCCGAGCAAGCGGCGCCGGCGACAAACGACAGACCGACCAACGGCGAGGAGCTGGCATCGGCGGACAGGGCCAGGATGCCGGCGATGATCGCCACGAAGATCGCCAGCACCTTGTACTCGGCGGCCAGGAAGGCCATCGCGCCGCGGAAGATCTGCTCGGCGATCTTCTGCATGCGCACGTTGCCGGCGTCTTGCCGGGAGATCCAGCCGGCGGTCAGGAACGCGTAGATCAGCGCCAGACCGCCGCAGGCCGGCACGGCGTAGAGGAGGTTTTGAATTGGGATATCCACGAGAGGGGGCTTTCTTGCGAGGGGCGAGGGGACTTCGGGGGGCGACCCGGGTCTAGGGGAGCGTGTTGAACTTGTTCATCGCCATGGCGACCCCGTCGGTCACCATGCAGGTCAGGGCCTTCGCGGCGCGCTCGACCAGGTCGGCGGCCGGGCCCTGTTCATCGGGGCGAAAGTCGGAGAGCACGTAGTCGGCGACCTCGCCGTGCACCGGTCGGCCGACGCCGAGCCGGACGCGCAAGAACTCGGCCGAACCGAGCTGGGCGACGATGTCACGCAGGCCATTGTGACCCCCGTGACCGCCACCCTTCTTGATCGCCAGGCGGCCCAGCGAGAAGTCGATCTCGTCGTGGACGACGATCATCTGGGTCGCCGGAACCCGGTGGAACTGGGCTGCCGGGACCACACTCGTGCCGCTGCGGTTCATGTACGTCTGCGGCTGCAAGAGCACACAGCGCTGTGAACCACAGCTGAGCGCGGCCGTCAGGCCCTTCCACTTCTCGGTCCACCGCGGCGCGCCGAGGTGGGCCGGCCACTGCGCGGAGGCGAAGGCCTCGAGCGCCTGGAAACCGATGTTGTGGCGCGTGCGTGCGTAGCGGGGACCGGGGTTCCCGAGGCCCACGATGAGCCATGGCGTCGCGTCCATCAGCGTCGGCTTCCGTGCAGAGCATCAGCTCCTGCTCACTTCTTCGGGGCGGCGGCCTTCGGCGCAGCCGCGGCGGCTGCTGCCGGCTTGGCAGCGGCCTTCGGCGCAGCCTTACCCTTGGCAGCCTTCTCGTCGACCACCTCGACCTTGATCTTGGCCGGCTCGATGTGGGCCAGCGACTGATTCGGGTTCTCGAGGATCCGCCCACCCGGGATGCTCAGGTCCTTGATCCGCAGGCTCTCACCGGCGTTCAGGGGCGTGATGTCCACGACCAGAGCGGTCGGGATGTCGCGCGGCTTGACCGACGCATGGACGTAGCGGAGGAAGGTCTTGAGCGTGCCACCGGCGACCACGCCCGCGGCGCGACCGGAGACCTCGACCGGCAGGCGGACCTCGATCTCCTTCTCCGGATCGACGCGCAGGAAGTCGACGTGCAGCAGCGCGTCGCGGACCTTGTCGACCTGGTGATCGATCACGATCACCGACTCGGTGGCGACGGCCTTGCCGTCGTCCTCGATCGTCACCTTGTACCAGGTGTTGAGCTTGCGGGCCGGGTCCATGACCTTGCGCAGCACGCGGGGATCGAGCGCCACCGAGCGGTGCTCGCCACCGGCGCCGTACACCACGCCGGGGATCAGCCCCTTCGCGCGGAGCTTGCGGGCCGAGCCCTTGCCGTGGAGGCTGCGGGCCTGGACTGTGAATTCACGTTGTTCGTTCGCCATGATGGTTTCTGCTTCTTCTTCGTGCCGCCGGGTGGGTGCCCAATCAGTGGGCTCGCCGCCGGAAGGCAGAGCTTGATGAGGACCTGCTCAAAAGAACAGGCTCGAGATGGAATCTCCGTGATGGATGCGCTTGACCGCCTCGGCCAGCAACGGCCCGAGGCTGACCACGTTCAACCGGTCGCAGCGGGCCATGCGATCTTCCTGCGGGATCGAGTTGGTGACCCAGATTTTCTTGATGACCGACGCATTGATGCGCTCGATCGCCGGCCCCGAGAACACCCCGTGGGTAGCGACCGCAAACACCTCGGTCGCGCCCTGCTGCAGCACCGCCGTGGCCGCGTTGCACAGCGTTCCGGCGGTATCGATGATGTCGTCGACGAGGATCGCCCGCTTGCCGGCCACGTCGCCGATGAGATGCAGCACCTGCGACACATTCGGCGATTCGCGCCGCTTGTCGATGATGGCCAGCGAGCAATCCAGCATCTTCGAGTAGATTCGGGCCCGCTCGACCCCGCCGGCGTCTGGCGACACAATCACGACATCACTGCCCCGCAGCCCGGCCAGCTTGAGCACGTCGCGGAACACCGGCGTCGCATACAGGTGGTCGAAGGGGATGTTAAAGAAGCCCTGGATCTGCCCCGCATGCAGATCCACCGCCAACACCCGGGTCGCCCCCGCCGCCGTCAATAGATCGGCCACCAGCTTCGCCGAGATCGGCGTCCGCGGCTTCACCTTGCGATCCTGACGCGCGTACCCAAAATACGGCATCAAAGCGACGATACTGCCCGCGCTGGCCCGCTTCAGCGCGTCGATCATGATCAGCAATTCCATCAGATTGCGATTCGGCGGGCTGCAGGTCGACTGCATCAGGAAGCAGTTGACCCCCCGCACGTTCTCGCCGATCTCGACGAAGATCTCCCCATCCGAGAAGCGCTCGACCCGGGCCCGACCCTGGACGATACCCAGTTGCTCGCACAGCTCCTGCGACAGCGGAGCGTTCGAGTTGCCACCAAAGATGGTGAAGGTCTTGTTCACAGGCTCGGGCTCCTTACCGGGGCGCGAAGGTTAGGTTGCGAGGGTCAGGGCGGGTAATTCAGGGTAGAGGGTGGTTGGGGCGGCAGGATTCGAACCTGCGGTAGGCGGAATCAAAACCCGCTGGCTTACCACTTGCCGACGCCCCAATGCATCAGCGGTGGCCAGAAGCCCCCGCCAAGCGCGCGGATTTATAGGGTTTGGGTGCCTGCCCTGTCAACCAAGCCAGGGGCCTCCATGAGAGACCAGCCCTCCGGGCCTTGTGAGAGATCTGGCGTCCCGGACACCTGTCACGCGATCAGGGCACCTTGTGCTAGGGTCGCGGCGCCGCGGCCCGGCACGCCTCGCTGCCGCCGCCACACCCTCGAGGAGACCATTGTGATGTCGCTGCATCCCTCTCACGGACGAACGCGCCGCCGCGCCGTTGCCGTCGCCCTCTGCCTGCTCGCGGCTCCGGCACTCGCCGATGCCGCTCCCGCTCCGGCGACGACGCCCACAACCAAGGCCGCCCCCGCGGGCGCCAAGGCCGTCAAGAAGGCCGGCAAGAACGCCGGACCCGGCTTTGACATGCCGATCCAGAACTTCGACCTGGCCAACGGCCTGCGCGTGTTCGTGGTCGAGGATCACTCGACGCCGTCGTTCAACATGACCCTCCTGTACGACGTCGGCTCGCGCGACGAGGTCCAGGGCCGCACCGGCTTCGCCCACCTCTTCGAACACATGATGTTCGAGGGCAGCAAGAACGTGCCGCCGATGGGCCACCTCACCTTCGTGCAGCGCGTCGGCGGCAACAACAACGCCGGCACCTCGTACGACATGACGATGTACTACAACAACCTGCCGAGCCAGTACCTCGAGCTCGGCCTGTGGCTCGAGTCGGACCGGCTCCGCTCGCTCGAGATCACCGACGCCAACTTCGAGAACCAGCGCAAGGCCGTCAAAGAAGAGAAGAGCATGCGCATGGACAACGTGCCCTACTCGGGCGCGATCCAGAACTGGCTCTCCGACGCGTGGAAGGGCACCGGCTACGGCCACACCGTGATCGGCAGCATCGAGGACCTCGAGGCCGCTCAGACCCCCGACGTCCAGGCCTTCTTCGACAAGTACTACAGCCCCAACAACGCGGTGCTGGTGTTCGTCGGCGACGTCGACTTCGCCGACCTCAAGACCAAGGTCGAGAAGTACTTCGGCGACATCAAGCGCGGCCCCGACCGCATCCCCACGCCGCCCGGCACGATCGACAAGAGCAAGCCCTTCGAGCGCAGCGTCGACGACCCGCTCGCCCAGCAGGCCCTCTACCTGCTCGGCTGGCACACCGTCGGTCAGACCAACCCTGACCGCTACGCCCTCGACCTGCTCGGCAACATCTTGCTGGTCGGCGAGTCGGCCCGCATCCCCAAGATCTTGCAGGACGAGAAGAAGCTCGTCGCCTTCGCCGGCGGCGCCCACTTCTCCCAGCGCGACGCCGGCCTCGTCTTCGTCCAGGCCATGCCGCTCCCGACCAGCAACTTCGACGCGATCAAGCAGGTCATCCGCGACGAGGTCGCCAAGGTGCAGAAGTCGGGCATCAGCCCGCGCGAGCTGCAGAAGGCGATCAACAGCGAGATCATGGGCACCGTCAGCACCCTCGCCACCAACCAGGGCCGGGCCTCGTCGATCGCCAACGGCGCGCTGTTCTACAACGACCCCAAGCGCGTCCTCACCGACCTCCAGAAGTACCAGGAGGTCACCCCCGCCGACATCAAGCGCGTCGCCAACGAATACCTGGGCGCCAACTGGCTCACCCTCGAGATCAAGCCCGCCGCCGGCAAGGCGAACATGATGGGCGGCTGAGAGCCAAGGACACGCAAACGAACATGCTGACCCGTCATCACACAACCCATCGCGTCGCCGTCCTGCTCGCCAGCTCGATCGCTCTGGCCGCCTGCAAGAAGGACCCGCCCCCCAAGCCGCCCGAAGTCACCCCGACCCCGGTCCCCGAGCCGGTCGTCGAGGCGCCCAAGCGCGTCTATCAAGATCCGCCCGCCGCCACCGAGCCGCGTCCGGTCCAGTTCCCCGACCTCCAGAAGTTCACGACCAAGAACGGCATCGACGTCTACGTGGTCGAGAACCACGAGGTCCCGCTGCTCACCGCCCAGCTGGTCGTCCGCGCCGGCACGATGGACGACGAGCAGCTCGCGGAGATGACCGCGGCGATGCTCGGCGAGGGCACCAAGTCCCGCACCAAGGCCAAGATCGACGAGGAGATCGAGTTCGTCGGCGGCAGCCTCGGGGCCGGCGCCGGCGCCCACGACACCAACGTCTTCGCCCAGGTCATGAAGAAGGACACCAAGCTGGCCCTCACGCTGATGGCCGACGAAGTGATCAACCCCGCCTTCCCGGCCGACGCGCTGGCCAAGCTCAAGGACAAGGCCAAGACCGCCCTCAAGGCCATGAAGTCCGACGCCGACGGCCTCGCCGACACCCTGTTCGGCATGGCCGCCTACCCCGCCGGCCACCCCTACGGCCGGCCGATGCCCACCGAGGCGCAGATCGACGCCGTCAGCATCGACGCGCTCAAGAAGTTCCACAGCAGCTTCTACCGCTCGAACAACGCGTACCTGATCCTCTCCGGCGACATCACCCCGGCCGAGGCCCAGCCGCTCATCGAGTCGGTGTTTGGCAAGTGGAAGCCGATCGAGGGCCAGGCCCCCGTCAACCCGCTCAACGGCTTCAAGGACTACAAGCTGCCGACCAAGCTCGTCGTCCACCTGGTCGACCGCCCCGGCTCGGCGCAGTCCGAGGTCCGCGTCGGCAACCTCGCGCTCGCCCGCAAGCACCCCGACTGGATCCGCTTCGACATGGCCTCCCGCATCCTCGGCGGCGGCTCCACCGGGCGCCTCTTCCTCGACGTGCGCGAGGAGAAGGGCCTCACCTACGGCGTCTACTCCAACATGGAGCCCGGTCAGGCCCCCGGCACCTGGTCGATCTGGACCAAGACCAAGACCAAGACCACCGGCGAGATGCTCACCGCCCTCTTCGGCCACATCAAGAAGATGCGCGATGAGGACCCGACCCAGAAAGAGTACGACGAGGTCCTCACCCAGGCCGTCGGCTCCTTCCCCCTCGGCATCGAGACCGCCGACCAGATCGCCGGACGTGTCCGCACGATCCTCACCTTCGGCCTCCCGCAGGACTACTGGAAGACCTACCGCGACGAGGTTCGCAAGGTGCAGCTGGCGGACGTCAAGACGATGGCCCGCAAGTACATGCACGAGATCCCGGTGGTCGTGATCGTCGGCCGCGCCGACAAGGTCGAGCCCCAGATCAAAGAAGCCCTGCCCAACGCCACGATCGTGCACTACAACACGGACCTCGAGTGCACCGACAAGGGCAACCCGCTGTGCGCCGCCAACCAGCCCAAGGCTGCCCCCGCACCCGCCGTGGCTGCCCCCGTCGCCGCTGCCCCCGTCGCCGCTGCCCCGGCCGCTGCCCCGGCCGCTGCCCCGGCCGCTGCCAAGAAGTGACCTGACCCCCCGGGTCGTGGTACCGAGAAGGGCCCCGCGCTCTCCTGCCATCGGCAGGAAGCGAGCGGGGCCCTCCTGCGTTAGGGGCACCCATGTGCGGCATCATCGGCTACACCGGCCCTCGCCAGGCCGTCCCGATCCTCCTCGACGGTCTGCGCAAGCTCGAGTACCGCGGCTATGACTCGGCGGGCGTCGCGGTGCACACCACCGCCCGCGGCGACCGCCCGGTCCTCGACGTCATCCGCTGCAAGGGCAAGATCGCCGTGCTCGCCGACCAGCTGGGCCTCACCCCCCTGCCCGGCCACTGCGGCATCGGCCACACGCGCTGGGCCACCCACGGCCGCCCCTCGGAACACAACGCCCACCCGCACCGCGCCGGTCGTGTCGCGGTCGTCCACAACGGCATCATCGAGAACCACGCCGAGCTGCGCGCCCAGCTGGTCGCCACCGGCCGCGCCTTCGCCAGCGAGACCGACACCGAGGTCATCGCCCATCTCATCGAGCGCGAGCTCGAGTCCGAGCCCGACCTCCTGCGCGCGGTCCTCCGCGCCGTCCCGCAGCTCCACGGCACCTGGGGCCTCGCCGTCGTCCACGACGGCGAACCCCACACCATCGTCGCCGCCCGCCACAGCTCACCGCTGCTGCTCGCGCTCGGCGGTCCCGGCCTCGGCGAACAGAGCCCTGGCCCGGAGAACTTCGTCGCCTCCGACGTCGCCGCCGTGCTCGCCCACACCCGCCACGTCATCGACCTCGAGGACGGCGACGTCGCCCGCATCACCCCCACCACCCACGAGATCGTCGACGCCGCCGGCAAGCCCGTGCAGCGCCCGCGAAGGCGCGTCGACTGGAGCCCGCAGGCCGCCGAGAAGCAGGGCTTTCGCCACTTCATGCTCAAGGAGATCCACGAGCAGGCGCGCGCGATCCACCAGACCATGCTCGGCAACGGCCTGCTCACCGACGACGTCCGCTTCGACGGCCTCAAGCTCGAGCTCGGCGAACGCTCGCGCATCGTCATGCTCGCATGTGGCACCTCGTGGCACGCCGCCCTCACCGGCCGCTACCTGATCGAGAGCCTCGCCCGCATCCCCGTCGAGGTCGACATCGCCAGCGAGTTCCGCTACCGCGACCCGATCGTTCGCGCGGGTGACATCGCCCTCGCCATCTCCCAGTCCGGCGAGACCGCCGACACCCTCGCCGCCCTCAAAGAAGCCGGCCAGCGCGGCGCCCGGACCCTCGCCATCTGCAACGTCCAGGGCTCGAGCCTCAGCCGCGTCGCCGAACAGACCCTCTACACCCACGCCGGCCCCGAGATCTCCGTCGCCTCCACCAAAGCCTTCACCACCCAGCTCACCCTGATGACGATGCTGGCGATCTACCTCGGCCGCCGCACCGGCACCCTCACCAGCGAACGCGCCGCACGGCTCATCGAGGGCCTGCAGAGCCTCCCCCTCTACGTCGACAACCTGCTGGCCCAGAGCGCCGCCATCAAGATCATCGCCCGCCGCCACATGGGCGCCCGCGACTGCCTCTTCCTCGGCCGCGGCCTGTGCTACCCCGTGGCCCTCGAGGGCGCGCTCAAGCTCAAGGAGATCAGCTACATCCACGCCGAGGGCCACGCCAGCGGCGAGATGAAACACGGACCGATCGCCCTGGTCGACGAGCACATGCCGGTCGTCGTCCTCGCCCTGCGCGGGCCCGGCTACAACAAGGTGCTCTCGAACCTCGAGGAGGTCCGGGCCCGCGGCGGCAAGATCATCGCCCTCGCCACCATGGGCGACCAGGCCCTCGGTGACCTCGCCGACGACCTCATCCTCGTGCCCGACATCGCCGAGGAGCTGCAGCCGATCCTCGCCAGCGTCCCCCTGCAGCTGCTCGCCTACCACTTCGCCGACCTCAAGGGCACCGACGTCGACCAGCCGCGCAACCTGGCCAAGTCGGTGACCGTCGAGTAGCCCGGCCTAGCCGATCGGCGGCGTCAGGCAATCGATCGTCGTCTCGATGCGAAAGTTCGACTCCTTCGTGTGCCGCTCGGCAAAGAAGAAGTCGAGCTGATACGTCCCCCCAGGCGAGATCCCGAGCTCGCCCGCCAGCTCGTCGAGCACCGCCTCCGCCTCCTGCGGCCCGTGCACCCCGCCCAGGTCCATCGCCAGCTTCTTGTTGATGAACACGAACAGGTCGTCGTCGCCGCGGAACTTGAACACCTCGCCGCCGCGGTAGACAAACTCGGTGTGGAGCTCAAGCGTGAAGT
This sequence comes from Nannocystis sp., assembly GCA_044228605.1. Taxonomy (GTDB): domain Bacteria; phylum Myxococcota_A; class Polyangia; order Nannocystales; family Nannocystaceae; genus Nannocystis. The sequence goes on from JBGAUO010000124.1 coordinate 9,072, forward strand.
GGTAGTTGTGCTCGTTGCCCTCGTTGCCGAAGCCCTCGTCGTCGATCACGAAAAACGCCGGGTTGTCGTAGCTGTAGAAGCCGTCGCCCGTGCTCTTGAGCGCGATGTCGACGAGGAAGGGCGCGTTCACCCCGGGTACGTCGCGGTACCACTGGTCGAAGTTCGCCTTCCCCGTGGTGCTCACGGTCTCGGTGTCGCTGGCGTACACCGGCTTGCCGTCGTCGCCGAGGTCGACCTTCACGATCCCCTTCTCGCTCTTGATCTTGTACTCAAAGTCCGGGTGCTCCTCCTTGAAGTCGCGCACCGTGGCGTGCAGCACCTGGTCGCAATCCCCATCCAGCGTGTCGCCGCCGACCTCGTCGAAGCTCGAATCGACGGTCGTGCCGGGGAAGCTGTCGGCACCGCCGGTCGCGGTCCCAGACCCCGTCCCACTGCTGCCGCTCCCACCTGTCCCTTCGGACATCCCTGCCGTGCTCGTGTCACCGCCAAGGGTGATGCTCGACACCGACACCGACGTGGGCGTACTGGCCGAACCATCGCTGGCAGCCCGCTGCGAATCGTCGCCACAGCCGCTCACCAGCGCAAGACACACGAACACCGGGGCACATCGGGGCATCGCTGGAGATTGCCGGGGTGGCAGGCCGGGCGCAAGACCGCGCAGGCCGACCGATGATCTCCCCTGGACCACGCGGCCTGGGTACGGTCAGCACGCTCCACGGACACGCGGCCCGGCAACACCGTACGTGACCCCAGAAGACCGCGGACCCTGCAGCTCGTCTGCTCGCTCCGCCAACGACGTCAGCGTCGACGGCACCCCTCGCCGCCTGTCCGTGGAGCCATGATCTCTCAGCGCCGCGTCACACCGCTCCACATCGTCGGCGCCTGCGAGCTCGCGCTCAGGCTCGCGGCGCTCGGACTCTCGTTGCCCGTCAGGTCGATCGAGCGCGCGGCCCGACGGCGCGCGCGCGTGAACCATGCCACCCCGCCAGCGGTCAGCCCGAGCACCCACGGCGCCACCCGACCCCACCCCCCCGGACCGTCGCCATCCCCGAGCGCGAGGTCGAAGAGGCGGCCCAGCAGGTAGCTCGACGCGTAGGTGCACACCCCCACGGCGACCACCAGCGCAACGTTGCGCGACCACGTCAGCGCCTGCGGGCTGTTGGGCCACACCCGTTGCCGCAGAAAACGAACGTACAGCCAGGCTGGTGTCGCCAGCGCGGCGATCGCCGCCAGCACCGCGAGCCGCCCCGCAGCCCCGGGCAACGACGACGACGACGCTGTGAACGCGGCCGTCAGCGCCTCCGCCAGCCCGCCCACGAGGATCACGAAGGCCACGGCGGACATCGCCGCCAGCTCCGGGCGCGCCCGCCTGGCCACCGCCGCCAGCTCACCGTCGCCGCGGCCCAGCGCCCGCGTCGCCACGATCGCCGAGCTGCCCGGCGTCGTCGGCCCCTCGACGTGGCCGACTTCAAACGCCGCGAACGCCTCACCGAGCGCCGCCAAGGTCGGGTAGCGCTCCTCCCGATCGCGGGACATCGCCCGCTGGAGCACCATCTCGAAGTCCTCCGGCAGATCCGGCGCCACCGACCGCGGCCGCGGCGGCTCCGACATCAGCACCGCGTGCAGAGCCGCCGCCGCATCGTTGAGATCGTAGGGGCCGCGACCGGTCACACAGCAGTAGGCGATCGCCCCGACCGCGTAGATGTCGGCGCGCGCGTCGACCCGCTCGCCGCGCGCCTGCTCGGGCGCCATGAAGGCCGGCGTGCCCATCACCACCCCGGTCTGCGTCGCCTTCGCGTCGTCGGGCCCGCGCAGACGGGCGATGCCGAAGTCGATCAGCTTCACCGTCGGCCGCGCCAGGTCGCCGACGAGATACAGGTTGTTCGGCTTGAGGTCGCGGTGGATCACCCCGCGGGCGTGCACCGCCGCCAGCACGTCGCACACCTGCCCGAGGATGTGCACCGTATCGGCGATGCTCATGCGCCCGACCCGCTCGAGCCGCTGGCCCAGGTCCTCGCCGCGCAGCAGCTCGCTGACGATGAACGGCACCCCGTCGGGCGTGTTCTGCACGTCATACACGCGACACACGTTCGGATGGTCGATCGCGTCGGCGATCTCCGCCTCTCGGCGAAACCGCGACACCACCTCGACATCACCCGCCAGGTTGCGGTGCAAGATCTTCACCGCCAGGCCGCGCTCTGGCAGCCGCGTGTGCCTCGCCTCGTAGACCCGGCCCATCCCGCCGTCCGCCAGCACCGCGTCGATCCGGTAGCTGCCCGCCAGCGTCGCCCCCACGTAGGGGTCGTCGACCTCACCCACCAGCGACTCCAGCTCGACCGCGTCGCGCGGGCACACCCGGAAGTCAGCCGGGTAGCGCTCACCGCACTTCGGACAGCGTTTCGGCAGCACCGCCTGTGCCGAACTCACCGCCTCGGGCGCCGACGCAGCACTCGAGTCGCCCGCAGCCATCGCGGCGAGCATAGACCCTCGCCGGCTCGTCGCGCCAGCGCCTCGAGGGCCCGACGCCGCACCTCGCAGACGGCAGACGCCCCCGCGCCGACCACCCCCGCGCCGGTCGCCGCCGCGCGTCCATCGATGCTTGGCACAGCATCGAACCCGCGGAGCCTCAGCCAGCCTCGCGCGTCCACTGGCCCGACTTCCCACCTGACTTTTCGACCAGCTCGATCGCCTCGATCACCATCCCGCGGTCCATCGCCTTGCACATGTCGTAGATCGTCAGCACCGCCGCCGCCGCGCCCGTCATCGCCTCCATCTCCGGTCCGGTGCGGTCGACCGCGGCGACCTGAACCACCACGTCCACGCCGGGTAGATCTTCCCGCAACGTGAACTCGACGGAGATCCCGGTCAGCCGCACCGGGTGGCACAGCGGGATCAGGTCCGGCGTCCGCTTCGCCCCCGAGATCGCCGCCAGCCGGGCCACACCCAGCACGTCCCCCTTGCCCACCATCCCGCCAACGATGCGCGCCAGCGTGGCCGCGCTCATGCGGATCCGGCCCCGTGCGACCGCTCCACGCGGCGTCTCCGGCTTGTCCGTCACCGCCACCATCCGCGCCGCGCCGCCAGGGTCGAAGTGACTCAGAGGGTCGCTCATCGCCCGCAAAGTACGCGTCCTCAAACGTCACGTCCACGGCCGCTGTGGGCGCTCCCCGGGGTATGCACCCCCGGGGCCGACATGATATCCATGGGCCCGGCCCTAGGAATGCTCCACGGCCCCGCAGGCTCACGAACATGAAGATCGGCATCCCGAAGGAGATCCACCCAGGCGAGCGCCGGGTGGCTGCCACCCCGGACACCGCAAAGCGCCTCAAGAGCTTCGGCTTCGACGTCATCGTCGAATCCGGAGCCGGCGCCGCCGCGGAGTTCGTCAACGTCGCCTACACCGATGTCGGCTGCGAGATCGCAGCCGACGCGCGCAGCCTCTGGGCCGCGGCGGACGTCGTCCTCAAGGTGCGACCACCGAGCGCCGACGAAGTCCTGCTCCTGCGCCAGGGCGGCACCCTCATCAGCTTCATCTACCCCGCGCAGAACAAGCAGCTGCTCGACCAGCTCGCCGCCCGCCGGGCCACCGTGATCGCCATGGACGCCGTGCCGCGGATCTCCCGCGCGCAGAAGCTCGACGCCCTGTCGTCGATGGCCAACATCTCCGGTTACCGCGCGATCGTCGAGGCCGCCAACAACTTCGGCCGCTTCTTCACCGGCCAGATCACCGCCGCCGGCAAGGTCCCACCCGCCAAGGTCCTGGTGATCGGCGCCGGCGTGGCCGGCCTCGCCGCGATCGGCGTCGCCAAGGGCCTCGGCGCGATCGTCCGCTCCTTCGACACCCGCCCCGTCGTCAAGGAGCAGATCGAGAGCATGGGCGCCGAGTTCCTGCTCCTCGACTTCAAAGAGGACGGCACCGGCGAGGGCGGCTACGCCAAACCGATGAGCGAGGAGTTCATCGCCGCCGAGATGGACCTGTTCCGCCGTCAGGCCAAAGAGGTCGACATCATCATCACCACCGCGCTGATCCCCGGTCGCCCCGCGCCGAAGTTGATCACCCGCGACATGCTCGAGCTCATGCGCCCGGGCTCGGTGCTCGTCGACCTCGCCGCCGAGGCCGGCGGCAACTGCGAGGCCACCGTCCCCGGCGAGAAGGTCCAGTACGCCGGCGTCACCGTCGTCGGCTACACCGACCTCCCCAGCCGCATGGCCTCCCAGTCGAGCCAGCTCTACGGCAGCAACCTGTGCCACCTGCTCGACGACATGGGCAAGAACGAGAAGTACCGCGTCGACGTCAACGACGAGGTCGTGCGCGGCGCCCTCGTCTTGAAAGAGGGCCTGCTCATGTGGCCCCCGCCCAAGCCCGCCACCCCGCCGACCCCGCAAAAGCCCCCGGAGGCCGCCAAACCGGCCGCAGTCGCCCACAAGCCGGCCAGTCGCGGCCACGGCGGCGGTCATCACGGCCCGCCCGCGGGCGAGCCCGGGAGCCCGCTGCCGCTGCTGCTCGCGGGCGTGGCCCTGGTCGGCATCGGCCTCGGCGCGCCGAAGGACTTCCTCGGTCACTTCACCGTGTTCGTGCTGGCCTGCTTCATCGGCTACCAGGTCGTGTGGAACGTGGCGCCCGCGCTGCACACCCCGCTGATGAGCGTCACCAACGCGATCAGCGGCATCATCATCCTCGGGGGCATGTTGCAGATCTCGGGCGCGCCGACCTCGGCAGCGACCATCCTGGGCGCGGCGGCGATCCTCCTGGCGACCATCAACGTC
>JBGAUO010000125.1:0-13603 GCA_044228605.1 Nannocystis sp.
AGGATCATCAGGGCGATCCAGTAGGGGGAGGCGCCCATGCCGTAGAGGAAGGGCAGGCCCGGGGTGTGGGTCACGGCGACGTGGCCGACCTCGAGGCGGTAGACCAGCACGGCGAAGGCGATCTGGACGACCAGCAGGGCGCCGGTGGCCATGCTGATGCCGAGGCGGCCCTCACGGCGGCGCGAGCTGAGCAGCAGGCCGGCGACCGCGGTCTCGGCGATGAGGACGATCTGGGCCAGGGTGGCCCACATGACCTCGGACTGCTCGCCGCTCAGGCCGCTGCTGGCCATGACGTTGGTGTAGGCCATGCCGACCGCGAGCATCGTCAGGGCCAGCACGCCCTGGAACCGCAGGAAGGCGCTGCGGGCCTCGACGTGGCTGGGCACGGCGTGGGCGCGGGCCGGGCGGCGCAGACTGGCGACCAGCAGCCAGCCGAGCAGGGGCAGAAGGAAGGCGCTGGCGAGGAAGGTGACGAGGTTGAGGCTGTCGAAGCTCTGGGTGTTGATACGGGCCGAGAGGTCGACCATGGCGAGGGCGGAGCAGCCGATGCTGGCGACCGCGAGGGCGACACCCTCGACGGGACGGAACAGCGGGGCCCAGGCCTGCTCGACACGACGGCGCCAGCTCAGAAGGCAGATGCCGGCGATCATGAGCTGGGTGAGGACCGCGTAGCCCAGCATGGTCGGGCCCAGCACCGGGTCGGAGGCGATGGCGAGGTTCTCGCTGCCAGGTAGGCCAGACAGGCCGACCACAGCGCCAAGGCTTGCCGGGAGCGGCCCGAGCAGGAGGCCGGCGCTGGCCATGTTGGCGCCGACGAGGGTGCCGCCGACGACACCCGTGCCGGCGATACCGAAGGCCACGAGGGCACCGACAAGGAGGGCGTTGACGCGGTGGCCGAGGGCGTCGCCGATGCCGATGGCGGTGAGGTGGGTCGCCGCCGCGAGCACTGTGATGAGGCCCAACGGCATGAGCAGGGCGCAGGGCCCGGCGGTGAGGCCGAGGATGACTGTGCTGATGAGCAGGAGGATGCCGCCGCCGAGCATGGCGAAGACGTTGGGCCCGAGGGTCATGGCGAGCGCCAGATCGCCAGCGGAGAGGCCCGTCATGCGCAGGACTGGCAGGGTGCCGGCCTCGCGCTCACGCGCGGTGTGCGTGGCCGTGATGACCGGGCCGACGAGCAACAGCATCAACGCGGCGAAGCCGAGCAGCACCGAGCCGAGCAGCTGCCAGCGCTGGTTGTCCTCGACGGGGGAGTGGTAGCGGACGCTAGGGCGCTGGATGCTGGTGAACTCGGCGATCGGGTCGACCAGTCCCCCTTGCCAGATCTTGTCGTCTTGGCGGAACACGGCCTCGGCCAGCGCCTTGGGGTTGGTCTGGGCCAGGCCAGAGAGGCTCTGCGAGACAGTGGGCAGCCCGCCCGAGCTGAGGACCCAACTCGCCAGTTCGCCGCCGGCGCCGTAGGGGTCGCCGTTGAAGAGGTCGGCCCACAGCGCCTGGCGGTCGGTGCCGATCGTGTCGATGACAAAGCCGGCGTCGCGGCGGGCGAGGCGGTCGAGGCGGTCGACGTGGCCGAGGAGCTGGCGACGCTGGGCCTCGATCTCGCGGAGCAGGACCACGTTGGCGCCTGCGATCTTGCCGTCGTGGACCTCAAAGGTGGAGGCGGCGACCTGCACGGCGGAGCTGCGCTGGAGGTCTTCGTCGCGGGTGGTGAGCGGTCGGAGGTCGATCGTCGTGAGGAGAAGGTCCGAAAGGTCTTTGCGTCCGCCCAGGAGGTCGCCCTCGAGGTCGACGGTCTGGGTCTTGAGGATCGACTCGGCGGCGGCCAGGTTGGCGAGGCCTTGATCGACACGAGCGCGGAGCTCGTGGAGGATCGCCACGCGGACGCGCTGCTGCGCCTGGAATTCGCGGTCGACGTTGGCCTGCTCGCGATCGTCGTAGTTACAGATAGGCTGCCCGAGGCCGTCACAGACCGCATAGCGGTCCTCCATCCCGATGGCCACACGCACGTCCTGGGCGGCCGGGCTGTCCATCCGCGTGAGGGCGGAGGTGCCGAGCCAGGTCAGACCGCTGAGCAGGGTCGCGGCGACCACGGCCGAGAGGGCGCGAGGCTTGAGGTCGCGGCGCAGAAACGGCCGCAATCGTTGGAGAAGAGGCCGCCGGAAAGGGGACTGCGGCGCCTGTGCCGCGCGCGATGGAGGAGTTTGATGATCGTCGTGCACGATGGACCCGCCTTGCTCAACTGGTCGACCAGACAACCGGAAGCACTTGAGTGTTCCATGGAACGACGCCGGCGAGGAGATGATTTCACCGCGCAGCAAGTTCTGTGCAGTTTGAGGTAGGATTTCGCCCGTGAACGAAGCATCGCACACATCTCGCGACCTGCTCCCGGGCCTCGGTCTGCCTGCCGACACCGAGTACGCCGTCCGCCGATGGCTCGACGATCCTCAATATGCGAGCGAGCGCCCGGCGCTTGTGGCTCTCCTGACGGCGGTCGCTGCCGGTTCGGATGTGGCGCGGGCCGAGCTCCTGGACGCGTTCTCGCAGGTGCTGCCGATCGGGACCGGCGGCCGTCGGGGTCGGGTCGGGCCTGGGCCCAACCGGATGAACTCGGTGGTGGTGCGCGAGACGGCACAGGGCGTGGTCGACGCGCTGCGGCAGGCTGGCGACACACCTCAGGTGGCGATCGTCTATGACACGCGGATGCACTCGCGACAGTTCGCGTACGCGATCGCGGAGCAGTGCGCGGCTGGAGGGCTGACCGTGATCCTCCTGGACGCGCCGAGGCCGACACCCGAGCTGTCGTTCCTGGTCCGGCGCATGGGCTGCGGGGCCGGGGTGGTGGTCAGCGCGAGTCACAATCCGCCGGAGGACAACGGGATCAAGATCTACGGGCCGGATGGGGCGCAGGTGCTGGGGGCTCGCGATGCGGCGCTGATGCGGGCGATCCTTGCCGCTGGCGCCGGGTCCGGGGAAACGCTGGGCGAGGAGCCGAGGGGGCCGATCCACGTGATCGCGCCCGAGCAGGTGCTGACCGAGGCCGACCGGCCATATCACGACTACGTGTTGGCGCAGGGGGTGGTCCCGGGATCGCTCGAGGCGCGCGGGTTCTCGTTGGTGTTCACGCCCTTGCACGGGGTCGGGCACACCAGCGCCGGCGTGGTTCTCAAGGCCCGAGGTCTGACGGTGCACCTGGTCGAGGCCCAATGTGACCCGGACGGCGGGCGGTTTTCGACGGTGGTGTCGGCGAACCCCGAGTTGCCGGCGTCGATGGCGATGGGGGTGGCGCTTGCCGAGGTCGTGGGGGCTCAACTGGTGCTGGCGACCGACCCGGACGCCGACCGGCTGGGTGCGACCGTTCGCGGCCGAGACGGTGGTTTTCAGGCCCTCGACGGCAACCGCCTCGGGGTGCTGATGCTCGACCATGTGCTCGACAACATGGCAGGCCGGTTGCCGCCAACGGGCTGGGTCCTGACGACCTTGGTCACCACGCCGCTGCTGGCGACGCTGGCACGGGCGCATGGGATCGAGGTCGTCGATGATCTGCTGGTTGGCTTCAAGCATCACGCGGGGATGATGGCGGAACAACCTGAAAGGACGTTGATTTTCGGCTGCGAGGAGAGCCATGGCTACATCCGGGGCGATGATATCCGGGACAAGGATGGGGCAATCGCCGCGCTGCTGCTGGCGGAGTGTGCTGCAGTGGCCCATGCCGAGGGCCGGACCCTCTTCGATAACCTCGAGAGGATCTGGTGCCGCCACGGTTATCACCGCGAGAAGACTGCGAATCTTGTGGCACCTGGACTCGCTGGAAGAGCCGCGATTGCGCGGGTCATGCAGACCTGGCGACAGCTGCCCCCGACCGGGTTTGCGGGGCTGTCGGTGGTGAAAGTGGACGATCGGCTCGTGCCGCGAGGCACTGGCTCGGCGACACGCGACTTGCCGGGTGACGTGCTGAGCTTCGAACTCGAGGGGGCCGGTCGCGGCTGCCGTGTCGTCCTGCGGCCGAGCGGAACCGAGCCGAAGCTCAAGGTCTATGCGCTGGCACGCAGCGCCGCGAACCTGCCCCTGGCTGAGTTGCCGGCCGTCCAGGCGGACATCGACCAGTTGATCGAGCGCGTGCTTGGCGAGGCTGAGGCAGCAGCACGGGCGATCATGCAGTCGCTCGTATGAGGACGCGGTGGTGGCTCCTTGGGGTGGCGCCGCTGAGTGCGGCACTGCTGCTTTGGTTGTGGTGGAGCGATGGACCGGGCGGTACGGCCGGGAACGGCAAACGCAATCGGCGGCCGGCTGTGGCTGGTGGTCCGTCGGGCGGCGCAATGGGCGTCGGCAGCCGGGATGAGGACCGAAGCGGCGTCGGCGTGGTGAAGGGGCGGATCGTCGATCCGGATGGGATGCCCGTGACGGAGGGGCGCGTGATCCTGCACTGTCTCCGTACAGGGGGGTCGCACAGCTTTCCGATCGATGGAGGGGTGGTGGAGGTCGGGGAGGAGGGGCAGTTCGCCGGGCCAGGTTGTCGCGGGGTGGTATGCGCCGAGTTTCGCCATACCCACCTGCTGGCGCGCGAGCCGTGGTTTTTTGAGCCCAATCGTGCGGAACAGGTGGTCACGGCAAGGATCACCGGGACTGTGGTGGATCCGGAGGGGCATCCGGTCGCGGGGGCGAGGTTGATGGTCCGGCGTGGGAGCGATGACGATCCGTCGGCGCTGCCGCCGTTCACCGCGAACAGCACGGTGAGTGACGCGGAGGGGGTGTTCAACTTCGCGCGGGTCGAGCGACCGCCCTGCGATCCGTGTGGGGAGGCGAGCGGCCGGTGCGAGCCTGGTGACGCCGCCGAGGTGCCAGCCTACAACGCCCTGGTGTTGGTGGCGCGGGGAGCCGGCTTTCGCGGTGTGGAGCTCCCGGTCGAGCTCGGTCAGGAAGACTGGCAGGTGACGCTGTTGCCACCACTGCCGGCGTTGACGGGGACACTGAAGGATGCAAACGGCCACGACTATCCGCGGGCGCGGGTTCTGGCACGCTCGCATGTGCGCCGTTACGAGGTTCACCAGGCGGTGGTGAAGGCCGGGGCTTTTGCGTTCACGGAGCTGGGCGACGGGGGCTACGACCTGCGCGCACTGCAGGACGGGGCCACGCTGGCGACGGCGAATGAGGTGGAGGCGGGGTCGCAGCTGGCGTTGGTCGGCGATCGGCCGGCGATGGGGCCGACGGTGGTGGTGGAGGTGGTGCGGGGCGCGGATGGAGTGGCTGTGGCGGGTGCTCAGGTCGATGGCGGGCCGTTTGCGGGGGCTCGTACGGACGCTGACGGGACGGTGGAGGCCGAAGATGTGGCGCCGGGGACCTACCCGCTGGTCATCCGGGCGCCAGGCTCGGGGACGCAGCGGCGAGAGATCGAGGTGCCCGAGGGCGCTGATGCGGACAACGGGGTGATCGTCCGACGCGTCGACATCGTGTACAACGCGCCCTAGGCGTGCACGACGAGGCAGCGACCCCCCGCGATGAGTTCCCGAGGGGCTTCGGGAAGTTCGTGTTCCTTCGCGAGATGGCGCGCGGGGGGATGGGTGCGCTGTACCTCGCGGCGGCCGGCGAGCATGGCGGGCCCTGGAAGCTGTGCGTCGTGAAGACGCTGCTGGCCGACGCAGATGAGGATGCGGCGACAGCCCGCCGCTTCTTCGATGAGGCCCGGGTCGTGGTGCGGCTCAACCACGCGAACCTCGTGCAGGTGTTCGATGTGGGTTCGGTGGAGGGGGAGCTGTATCTGGCGATGGAGCTGGTGGAGGGCAAGGACCTGCGGGCGGTGTGGAACCGCTGTGCACAGCTGCAGCGGCGGATCCCGGTGGATATCGCGGTGTTTGTGGTCCGTGAGCTGCTGCGCGGGCTGGCCTACGTGCACGATGCGATGGGGCTGGGGCTGGTGCACCGTGACATCTCGCCGCCCAACATCCTGGTCGGCTACCGCGGTGAGGTGAAGCTGACGGACTTCGGGCTGGCGAAGAGCGTGCTCCGCTCGGAGATCACGAGCCCGGGGCGGGTGTTTGGCCGCTTCAACTACCTCTCGCCGGAACAAGCGCGTGGGCAGGCGGTCGACCGGCGCACCGACATCTATGCGGCGGGGATCGTGCTGTGGGAATTACTCACGGGGCGACAGCTGTTCCCGGCGAGTGGGACCAGCCACGGTGCGGCGCTCGCAGCCGCCCGGGATCCGCGGGTCCGGCCACCATCCGAGCTGGTCCCGGAGATCCCAGATGGGCTCGATTCGATCGTGCTGCGGGCGCTGGCAACCGAGCGGGAGCAGCGCTACCAGACGGCCGATCGATTCCGCGCCAGTCTTTCCGAGATATTGGCGCGAAACTATCCGGCGTGCGACACCGATCGGGTCGGCGGGTTTATGCGCGACATCTTCGCGCGAGACCACAAATTTGAGACTCAGGACTACGCGAGCTACGTTCGCGAAGATTTCTCCAGGGTCCGCGAGCAAGGCAGGGGGCAGGATGCCATCAGCCTGTCGGACTCGATGGACATCCCACGCCGGGGCCGACGGGCAGCAAGCGAGAGCAGGATGGCGGATATCGAGGACATGGGGCTTCTCAGCGGGCGGACAGCGAAGCCCACGGCGTCGACACGCGAGGAGGCGGAGCAGCGCTGGGGCACTGTCGTCGCGGGTCGCTATCGGGTGGAGGACCTCCAGGTCTTCGACGGGATGGGTGCGCTGTATCGGGCTCGCGACACGGAGCGCGGGGTCCCCTGCGCGCTGCGGGTGCTGCCAGAGATCTATGCGCGTGAGCCCGAGGTGATGGCTCGCTTCATGGCGGACGCCCAGGCGGCACAGGAGCTCAAGCACCCGAACATCGCCCAGGTGTTCGACATCGGCAAGCTGGACGACGGAGCTGTCTTCGCGGTCACCGAGCTGCTCGATGGCCAGAGCCTGGCGACGATCATCCAGGAGGAGGGCCGCATCTCGCCAGGGCGCGCGGTTCACGTGGCCAGCCAGGTGTGCCGGGCCCTCGGTACCGCGCATGAGTCGGGGATCATCCACCGCGACTTCAAGCCCAGCAACATCGTGTTGGTGGCACAGGAGGGCGACCTCGATTTTGTGAAGGTCGTCGACTTCGGCATCTGTTCGCACGTGGACAGCGAACCGTCGACGACCACCTCGCAGCAGGAGCTGATCATCGGCTCGCCGGACTACATGGCGCCGGAGCAGGCCGCGGGCGCCGAGGCCAATCCGGCGTCGGATATCTACGCGCTCGGCTCGGTGCTGTTCGAGATGCTCAGCGGGCGCCTCGCCTATCGCGGACGCAACGCGATCGATGTGCTGATCCAGAAGGGAGCCCGCGACGCGCCGCGTGTCACGGACTTCGCTCCGGACGTGCCTGAGGGGCTGGCGGAGGTGATCGCGGCCTGTCTTTCTCGGCGCCCAGAGGACCGGCCGTCGTCGATGCGGGTGCTCGAGGTGGAGCTGCTGCGAGCGCTCGATACCAAGGCGCCAAGGCCGGTGAAGAGCGCGGTGGCAGCAGCGCTGGCAGGCGCCGGTGTGCCGCGCCTGGACGCGTCGGAGCGGTCGGCGAATCTGCCGCTGCCGCCGCCGCCAGAGAGCGCCTCGAGCTCGTCGATGCGGGCGCCGATCGCCGCCGATCCATCGACATCGAACCCGCGCATGTCGGCCCCGAGCAGCGGACCCAGCGGGCTGACACCCGTGATGACGCTGCCCTCGCAGGTTCCGGCACGCGAACCGGCACATCATGAAGATCGGCGCGAACCGTCGTCGGTGCAGCGCCCTCCGGATCTGACGCATCACGAGGACGTCCCGGAGAAGCAGAGCTCGAACGGGTGGTTGTGGCTGGTCGCCGGCGGGACGCTGATCATCGCGGCGGTGTTGTTCTACCCGCAGCTGTTTGGCGGCGGGCCGACGCAGCCAGGCCCGGCCGGCAAGGGCGACCCTGTCGCGGCGAAGGCGAAGCCGGACGTGGCCGAGCCCGATGAGGTGCCGGAGCCAGAGCCGCAGATCCCCCCGCCACCGCCGACCCAGGATCCGATGGTGATCGTGACACGCGCAGAGCTGGCGCTGGCCGAGGGCCGTCTCATGGAGCCGGCCGGTAACAACTTGTCCGAGTACTTGCAGCAGCTCTCGGCGATCGACGCGAGCAACGAGGCGATCGTCCGTCTGCGCGAGAAGGCGGTCAAAGAGCTGCTCGCGAAGGGGACCAAGGAGCTGGCCGACAAACACGCGCACGAGGCCGCAGACCACCTGCGCAAGCTGCTGGCGATGGCGCCCGAGAACAAGGATGCGGTGGCGCCGTTCACCGAGGCGGTCCTGACGGAGAGCAAGATCTTGCGCCACATGAAGGCGTGGGACGAGATCCTGCCGCTGATCGAGGAGGTCACGAAGGTGAACCCCAAGAGCTTCGACGCGCAGATGCTCCGCGGTCAGACGCTCGCCGGGTTAGGCCGATGGGCCGAGGCGGTCGACGCGTACAAGCTGGCGACCGAGCTGCGCAAGAAGGACAAGACCGCGAAGGCGGCGCTCGCCGAGGCGAAGAAGAAGGCCAGCGGGAAGTAAGCGCTTCGCACGAGCGCCGCGCGGGCGAGGGCCTGCGCGGCGTTCTTGCGATCAACGTACGGTGACACGCTCGTCGGCGAGGTCCCAGGTGCAGTTCGTGAGCTGCGCTGCGAGGGTGTCGTCGTGGGTGACGAGGAGGAGGGCGCCGATGTAGTCGGCGAGGGCCGCCTCCAGGCGCTCGATGGAGGGCAGATCGAGGTGGTTGGTGGGCTCGTCGAGGACGAGGCACCAGGCGCCGCGGGCGAGGCCGCGGGCGAGCAGGAGCTTGCGGGCCTCGCCGGGTGAGGGGCAGGGCGAGGCGAGCAAGCGTGCTGGGTCGACGCCGAGCGCGTCGACGTGGGCGAGGATGCGGCCGCGCGCGTCCGCGTCGGTGCGGCGCAGGTCGATGAGGAGCTGACGACATGTCTCTTGAGACAGGTCTTGAGGGAGCTCGACGATGCGGTCGGGAGGGCAGCGGGCGCGGGCCAGGAGGGCGCGCAGCAGGGTGGTCTTGCCGGCGCCGTTACGGCCGCGCAGGTGGACGCGGGCGTCGCGGGCGAGGGCCAGGCGCACGGGTCCGAGCAGGCGGCGGGGACCCGCACGCAGCTCCGGGAGATCGAGGTGGAGGAGGTAGGGCATCGGAGCCCGCTCGCCGGAGAGGCGAACCGCGGCGCCGCGCTCGGCGTCGTGCGAGCTGTGGGCGAGCTCGCGGGCAGTGCGGGCGAGGCTGTCACGAACGACATGCACGGCGCGGCCGAGGCGTCGCTCGGCGTTGGCGGTGCAGAAGTTCGCCATCATGCTGCTGGCGTCGTGGTCGTGGGGGCTGCGCATGCGCGTACCGGCGCTGCGCATGCGCTGCGCGCCGGCACGATCGCGGTGGAGATCGCCGAGGCGCTGACCGAGGGCGCGGTGCCTGGCCTGGAGGGCGGCGTGTTCGCTGTTATGTTCGGCCCTCTCGGCCTCCCACGCGGGCCGCGCGACGGTGTAGGAGCCGGGCCACAGGTGCAGCGCGCCGCGGTGGATCCGAAGCGTGCGGGTGGTGAGCTGGTCGAGCAGGGCCCGGTCGTGCGAGACGACCAGGCCGATGCCGGTGAAGCGACGAAGGGCGGCGAGCAGGAGCTGGCGGCCGGCGTCATCGAGGTGATTGGTCGGCTCATCAAGGAGCAGGATGTCGGGGGCCTCCGCGAGCACGGCACCGATCTGCCAGCGCTTGCGCTCGCCAGGGGAGAGGCTGGACCAGCGGGTGAGCGTCGCTGGATCGAGCGCGAGGGTGCCGCGCAGCCGCTGGGCGTCGTGGTCGTCGCTGGTGGCGAAGCGAGCGACGGCCGGGGTCGGGTCGGCTAGGTCTTGAGGACATGTCGCAAGGGACAGGTCGCATGGGTCGCGGATGACGCGGCCGGCGGCGGGTGCGAGCTCGCCGGCGAGCATGCGCAGGAGGGTCGTCTTGCCGGCGCCGTTGGGGCCGACGAGGCCGGTCCATCCGGGGCCGAGGTGGAGTTCGATGTTGGCGTGTGCGAGGACGTTCGCGTGCGGGCACGCGAGGGAAAGGGTACGCAGGCTGGGCATGGGGCCTCCAGGGCACGAGGCGCCGGTCGCAGAGCGATGGGCGCGGTCACTGAGGTCGCGTGGCAGCGGCGGCCGATCGTGTGCCGACATACGCTCGCGGGAGCGTTGATGCACAGACCGGCGAAGGGCGCCAGACGCGAAGGAGAGACTCACTCAGCTGCGGAGGTCCATCAGTGTCGCGGAGTGCCGCGACGGCGAGCTGTATGTCATGACTCGCCGTGGCCTGCAAGCGGCCGCCGGCGGGTCAGGGGACAAAGCCGAGGACGAGGTAGATGAAGAGGATGCCGGTGATGGTGATCATCGCGCCGCCGAGGCCCCACTCGCGGAACCACGACTCCTCCGCGGGCGGGGAGTAGACGAGGCGCTTGAGGTCGTCGGGGAGGCCGCCGATGAAGCCGTCACGGACCTCGCCGAAGGCGCGCATGACCGGCGCGAGCAGGTGCTTCCAGCTGGCCGGGGCGAGGGTCCGATAGAACCAGTCGCTGTCAAGGGTGATGGTGAGGGTGCGCTTGAGGACCGGGAGCAGGACGAAGAAGGCGAGGCCCGAGAACAGCAGGAGCTGCAGCTGGGTGAGGACGTGCGCGCCGCTGTAGGGGACGTAGAGCTCCACGCCGGCCGCGGCCGGGAAGGGGAGGATGGCGTAGAGCGGCTGGTAGATGCCGGGGACGCCGAGGAGGACACAGAGGGCGGCGAAGAAGATCATCGCGGCGCGCATGTTCCACGGCGGATCGGGCGGGCGCAGGCCCGAGTCCTTCTGGAAGAACACAAACCACGGGAACTTGATGCCGGCGTGCAGGAAGACGCCGGCCGAGGCGGCGGTCAGGACGAACCAGGCCAGCGCGAGGTGCTGGTCGGCGGCGGCCTGGTTGATCATCGACTTGGTGACGAAGCCGGAGGTGAGCGGGAAGGAGGAGATGGCGAGGGCGCCGACGATGCCGCAGATCATGGTGATCGGCATCGAGTGGTAGAGGCCGCCGAGGTCGGTGCACTTGCGCTTGCCGGTCATGTAAAGGACGCTGCCGGCCGACATCAGCAGGAGCGCCTTGTAGATGATGTGGGCGAAGGCGTGGGCGGCGGCGCCGTTGAGGGCCATGGCGGTGCCGATGCCGATGCCGCAGACCATGAACCCGACCTGGTTGACGATCGAGTAGGCGAGGATCCGCCGCATGTCGTTCTCGAGGATGGCGTAGACGATGCCGTAGACGGCCATCAAGAGGCCGACGTAGATGAGCAGGTCGGTGCCGGCGAACAGCAGCATCAACACGTAGACGGCGGTCTTGGTGGTGAAGGCGGACAGGAAGACCGTGCCGCTCTCGCTGGCCTCGGGGTAGGCGTCGGCCAGCCAGGCGCCGAGCGGCGGGGCGGCGGCGTTGACGAGGACGCCGATGAGGATCAGCCAGGCGGCGATGTCCCCGGAGGCGAAGGAGAGGCCGTCGAAGCCGGCGGCGCCGAAGGCGAAGTGCGAGATGGCGAGCGGGTCGGGCACGCCGTGCGACTGCAAGGCGAAGACGTGCGCGAGGATGCCGGCCATGAGCACGACGCCGCCGACGAGGTGGACCAGCGCGTAGCGGAAGCCCGCGCGCGCGGAGCCTTCGGTGCCGGCGCTCCAGACCACGGCGGTCGAGCCGATGGCCATGAGCTCCCAGAACATGAAGAGGGTGAGGATGTCGCCGGCGAAGGTGACGCAGATGGCGCTGCCAGCGTAGACGAAGGCCGCGGGGAGCTCGATCTGCCAGCGCTTGCCGCGTTCGCTGTCGAGGCCGGTGATCGGGTGGGCGAACAGGGCGCCGCCGAAGGCCATGAGCGCGAAGATCGTGGCGAAGACGCGGGTGGCGGGCTGCCAGGACAGGACCGTGAGGGTCTGGTCCATGAAGGGCAGGGTGACGCTGAGGTCACCCGGGATGGCCCAGATGGTGGCGAGGGTGAGCAGCGGCAGCAGCAGCGCGAACGCTGGCGCGGCGCGGCGCAGCAGCGGGAGCAGCAGGCCGCCGAGGATGAGGATGACGCCCGGGGGCGGGAGGCCGACGGATTCAGTCATCGTAGTAGGTGTCCCTTCGCTTGAGCAGGAGGCCGACGACGAACTTGGAGACGAGCACCATGCCGGCGCACACGGCGAAGCCGTACCAGGCGTGGAAGCCGTAGCTGCCGTCGATGCCGAAGTGGGGGTGGTGCTCGACGAGGCCGTCGGCGGCGACGAGCAGGGCGAGCACGATGAGCGACACGACCCACAGCATGCGGATGGTGGCTGGATCTTCGAGCTTCACGGCAGCAGGCCTTTCCGGAGCTGGGTGGCGAGGTCGATGGCGATGTCGGAGTAGAAGAAGAAGGCGACGGTGGCGGCGGCGGTGCAGCAGAGCGCGACGACCATCGGCCAGGGGGCCTCGCCGTGTTCACCGTGCTGGCCGTGGACGTGGCTGTGGTCGTCCTCGTCGCCGAACATGCCGTCGGTCGAGGTGGGGGTGTGGCCGTGGCCGTGCGCCTTCGGCGAGGGGCGGAAGAAGGCGCGGTAGATGATCGGGAGGAAGTAGCCGGCGTTGAGCAGGGTGCTGAGGATGATGACGCCGACGACGAAGGTGTACTCGGTCTCCCAGGCGGCGGTCAGCATGTACCACTTGCTGATGAAGCCGGCGGTGGGCGGGAGGCCGATCATCGAGAGGGCGCCGATGGTGAAGGCGCCCATGGTGAAGGGCATGCGCCGGCCGATGCCGTCGAGCTGGCTGACCTCGGTCTTGTGCGCGGCGGTGTAGATCGAGCCCGCCGCGAAGAACAGGGTGATCTTGCCGAAGGCGTGGGCGGCGATGTGCAGGGCCGCGGCCATGATCGAGATCGGGGAGAGCAGCGCGGCGGCGATGATGACGTAGGAGAGCTGGCTGACGGTCGAGTAGGCGAGGCGCCGCTTGAGGTTGTCCTGGAACAGGGCGATGAACGAGGCGGTGAGGATCGTGGCGCCGGCGACGTAGATGAGCCAGCTGCCCTCGTTGTACTTGATGAGGGTGAGCGGGCCGAAGGTGTAGACGATGACCTTGACGACCGTGAACACGCCGGCCTTGACGACGGCGACGGCGTGCAGCAGGGCGCTGACGGGCGTCGGCGCGACCATGGCGGCGGGCAGCCAGCGGTGCATCGGCATGAGCGCGGCCTTGCCGATGCCGTACATGTAGAGGACAAACAGGGTGCCGAGGACGGGCGCGGAGAGCTCGCCGGAGGCCAGGGCCTTGGTGAAGACGCCGCCTGGCTTGAAGGACAGGTCGCCGGTGTAGGCGTAGGTGGCGATGATGCCGGCGAGGAGGAAGCAGACGGAGGTGACGACGAGGATGCCGAGGTAGGTCCGGGCCGAGCGCAGCGCCTCCGCGGTGCCCTTGTGGGCGACCAGCGGGTAGGTGGTGAGGGTCAGCATCTCGTAGAAGACAAACAGGGTGAACAGGTTGCCGGCGAAGGCGAGGCCCATCACGCTGCTGATGGCGAGGGCGAAGCAGACGTAGAAGCGGGTCTGGTGCCGCT
>JBGAUO010000126.1:0-13444 GCA_044228605.1 Nannocystis sp.
CCGCTCACCGAGGGCCCGCCGGCCCCTGGCGCTTTTGTGAAAGTGATCGCGCCCGAGTACGCGGGCAAGGGCGTCTACCACGGGCTCTATCTCCCGCCGGACTGGCAGCCCGGGCGCCGCTGGCCGGTGATCGCCGAGTCGCCGTGCAACAAATATCAGAGCTTCCTCGGCAAGGTCGACGACACCCGCCTCGGCTATCACCTCGCCGGCTGTCGCAGCTACATCGTCGTCGTGTTCCCGTACATCCAGGCCGACGCGAACCTCGACTCTGGCTGGGGTGATGTGCCCGCCGCCGTGGCCTACTGGGACCTGAATCTGCGCCGCACCCTCGCCGAATACGGCGGCGATCCGGGCGCGGTGATCAGCGCTGGTTTCTCGCGCGGCGCCATCTCGACCAGCTACGTCGGCCTCCACACCGAGCTCATCGCCGATCACTGGCTCGGCTTCTTCATGCACAGCCACGCCGACGTGGTCACCAACCTGACGCCCGACAAGGGCGCGGGTTCGGCGATCCGCATGGGCCGCGTCGATGGCCGCGCGGCGCTGCTGTCGTGGGGCGCGGCGGGCGATGGCGGCATGGGCAACAGTCAGAAGGGCGCGGCGCTGCTGACGTCGTTTGGCGATCCCGTGACGACCTTCGCGGTCCCGGGGGTCGGACACACTGACACCTGGATCATCGACGACGCGGCCTCCCGGGCGAGCGCGCAGGACTGGCTGTTTGCGACGGTGGCGGCGCGTCCCGGGACGCACACGATCCGCGGCCGCGTGACCGACCCCGACGGCAAGGGCGTGCCGGACGCCGCGATCGCGATCGGCGAGTTCCACGTGACGCGCAGCGACAGCGACGGTTACTACGCGCTGCGCGGCCTGCTGCCGGGCGACAAGCTGGTCCTGTGTTCGCACGCGCAGCTGAGCTGCGCGGCGCAGGCGGTCGTGCTGGCGGACAGCGACCTCGCGCTCGACTTCGCCGCCTCGTAGCGGGCACACTGCCGGGCTCCGCGTGCCGATCTACCTGCTCCCCGACGAGTTCGCGATCTTCCCCGACCCGCGAAACGCCGAGCCCGACGGCCTCCTGGCGGTCGGCGGCGGCCTCGAGCCGGCGCGCATCCTCCTGGCTTACAGCCGCGGCATCTTCCCGTGGAACGCCGCCGACGAGCCGCGCCTGTGGTTTTGCCCCGCGCCGCGCATGGTGGTGACGATCCCTGGCGGCCTGCATGTCCCGCGGACGCTGCGCAAGCAGCAGCGGCGGGCCGCGCTGCGGATCACGCTCGACACCGACTTCCCCGCGGTGCTCGCCGCCTGCGCGGACGAGGTGCGACCCGGTCAGGATCGGACCTGGATCACGCCCGAGATCGCCGAGGCCTTCACGGCGCTGCACCGCCTCGGCTTCGCCCACAGCGTCGAGGTGTGGGACGGCGAGCAGCTGGTCGGCGGGCTCTACGGCCTGGCGATCGGCGCGGTGTTCTTCGGGGAGAGCATGTTCAGTCGCCAGCCCGGCGCGTCCAAGCGGGCCTTCGTCGCGCTGGTCCAGCAGCTCGAGCGCTGGCATTTTCAACTCGTCGACTGTCAAGCCGCCACCTCGCATCTGCGCAGCCTCGGCGGCCGCGAGCTCGAGCTGGAGGTCTTCCTCGCGGCGCTCGGGCGCGGTGTCCGGGCGCCGGGGCGGCTCGGGCCCTGGTGCTTCGACCCCCTGGACGGGGAACCGCCACCCCGCCTATAACCGCCAGGTGCTGCGCTGTCTCCTGGTCGCTGCGCTGGCGGCTCCGCCTTCGACCACCCCGCCCGCTGCTGGCCCCGCGCCGGCGCCCGTGAGCACGAGCGCCGCCGTGGCGACGCCGGCAGCGAGCGTGCCCGTGGTGACGCCCGTGCCGCCGCCGGTGGTCGCCGCCGCCAACGCTCCGCGAGGGACGCTCGAGCTGGTGAGCACGCGACCCGAGGGCGGACCGGTGAGCGTGCGCGACAGTCGAGGCGAGCTGGTGGCGACGTTGCAGCTGCGACCCGATCGGCAGATGCAGCTCGAGCTCGCGCCCGGCGAGTACAGTGTCGATGACACTGCCCGCGGCGGACGCCTCACGCTCTCGGTCGCACCCGGTCAGCGCGCCCGCTTCGAGCTCGCGCCCTCGGGCGCACGCGGCAGCGCAGGCGAGGCGTTGACGCCGCTGACAAGCCCCGAGCCGGCGCCGCCGCGGCGCTGGAAGCGGGTCGCCGCGCCGCTGTTCTCGGCGGTGGTGCCCGGCACGGGCCAGATGCTCAACCGGCAGGCGGGCAAGGGGGTGGGGATCTTGCTCGGCACGATCGCCCTGGCGCTCGGCGCCGGCCTGCTGCAGCGCACCAGCGGCGGCACCGACGTCTCGACGCGCGGCCTCGCCGGCGGCAGCTTCGGCACCGAGGCGATCGGGGCGGCCGGTTACGGCGTGCTGAGCGGCGGCCTACACATGCTCTACGCCTCGCAGATCATGGAGGCCTACGCGACCGCGGCCGGCCTGCGCAGCCCGGAGCCGCACACCCGTCACCGCGTCTCGCTCGAGATGACACGCATGGCCACCGTCGGCGCTCGCCCCGGTGATCCCGCGGCGGGCTTTTTTGCCGACTGGAGCTTGAGCCTGCTCGGTCAGGTCGCGCGGCGCTTCAGCGTCGGCGCGAGCGACCTCTCGGTCAAGCAAGGTCAAGGCTTCACCCGCACCACGGTGCAGGGGGGTATCCGCCTGCACTACCGTTTCCTCGATCGCGGCCGCGTCTGGCTCGGCGCCGCCGCGGGTCTCATCTTGCAGGGCAGCTTTGGCCGCGCCCGGACCCCGCTGGTGCCGGCCGAGGCGCAGACGCCAGGCGGGCAGGGGAGCTTCGCCGCGATCCCCTACGCGCAGCTCGACCTGCGCTACTTCATCGTCAACCGCTGGTCGCTCAACCTCACGCCGCGGATCAGCGCCCCGCTCGGCGGACCGCGCTTTTACAGCGGACCTGCGCTCGGCGGCCCCGACGACCGCGCCGTCGCCCGCGGCGCTGTCACCCTCGAGCTCGGCACCGGCGTGGGGGTGTACTTCTAATGCTCCGTCGCACCTGCCTGTTCGCGTCCCTCCTGCTCGCCGGCTGCGTGTTCGGCTACCGCGGCGAGGCCAGCGTCGAGGCCACCTATCCGCTCACGGGCATCGACGTCGTGCGTGTCGACCTCGGGCCCACGCCGTTGACCATCCTCGGCGACGATCTCGCCGCTGGCCTCGAGCTCACCGGCGCGTGGCGCTCGCTCGGCGGCAACAGCAAGGTCGCCAAGGAGCAGGCGCTCGGCTCGGCGCTGGTGTGGGCGGTCGACCAGCGCTTCGCCGAGCTGCGGGCCGAGGTCCCGCTCAAGCTGCACGGGCAGGTCGACTTCGAGGTCGACGAGATCCGCGTGCCCACCGACCGCGACCTCGAGCTGGTGAGTGAGCTCGGCGATCTCTACGTGTTCGCGGTCGCCGGCAACATCAGCGCCGAGATCGGCACGGGTCACATCGACATCGACGGCGGCGCCGGCGGGCTCGCGGTCCGCACCGGCGACGGCAACCTGCACCTGCGGTCCTCGGGCAACGTCGACGCACACACGGGGCAGGGCGGCGCCCAGATCTACCAGACCGGCGCCGGTGGCAATGACATCGTGGTGAGCGCCCGCGGCGGCGACGCCCTGGTCGTCCTGCGCTCCGACGCCAACCTCGATCTGCAGCTCGCCGGCCGCGAGATCCGGGTGCATACGCGGACCGTTTCGACGATCACCCGCGGGTCGTTCACGCGCCAGGTCGGTAGCGGCGGTGTGAAGGTCTGGGTCGACGCGCCGACGGGGAACGTCGAGGTCCGTCTCGACGACCGCCCGTAGAATTGCCCCCCTTGCGAGGGCTGCGAGGCCCGTGCTAAGGAAGGCCGTCCGCTCGCCAGAGTGGCGAAATCGGTAGACGCGGCGGACTCAAAATCCGTTGAGGCAAACCCTCGTGTCGGTTCGAGTCCGACCTCTGGCACTTCACTTCATCCGATGCCCGTCGAGCGCAGAGCGGCTTCCTCGGAGGCGAACACTCCCGAGAGAGGCGGCGCTGGCGAGGCCGGCGAGCCCAGCAAGCGTGGCGGAGGATCGAGCCTCGCGCAGCATCTTCTGTGCGCCGTGCCGCAGCTGCGCGACCCCAACTTTGTGCGCTCCGTCGTGTTGATCGTCGATCACTCGCGCACGGGAGCCTTCGGGATCGTCCTCAACAATCCGCTGCCGACCCCGATCGCCGACATGGCCGGCGCGATCGGTCTGCTGTGGCTCGGGCCGACCGACCGCAAGGTCCGCCTCGGCGGCCCGGTCGAGCCCTCGCGGGGGTTTATCCTCCACGATCGCCCGAGCTGGGATCCGCTGGCCGAGGCGCTCACGCCGGAGCTGTTTCTCACCACCTCGCTGGACGCGGTCAAGGCCGGTGAGGCGACCACACCACCGCTCGGCGGGCCAGGCTCGGAGGCGCTGGCCTTCCTCGGCTACGCCGGCTGGGGCGCGGGCCAGCTCGAGGCCGAGATGGCGGCCGGCAGCTGGATGGCCGTGCCGCTGCGGCCCGAGACCGTCGAAGATGGTCAGGGGGTGACGCCCGCGTGGTTGTGGTCCAGCTCCCCCGAGACGATGTGGGCCGAGGCGCTGCGCTCGGTCCGTATCGACCCGGCCCGCCTGGTCGGCGCCGGGCCTGGCAGCGGCAAGGCACCCCAGGCCTGAGCACGCCTGGTCCTTGAGACAGCTGCCATGATGCGAATTGATCGCATTTTTCGTTTTGTCACATAGGGTGCTTCCGAGAGCCCTGGACACCGAGATCCATGGTTTGTACCGTGGGATCGATGCTGCATACCCTGCCTTTCCTGCTCCCCGCGCTCCTGACCCTCGAGGTCGAACCCGGGCGACCGATCGTCGAGTCGGCGCCGTGGGCGGTCGCGCCGGAGGGTCCGCGCAGCTACCTCGAGCGGGTCAGCGGCGAGCGCATCGACCCTCGCACGGTGCCGCCGATCCGCGACGGCACCCTCGTTTACGACGCCGAGAGCATGGCCATCGAGATGCTCGAGGCGCTGGACATCCCGCCGTCCGAGGCGCTCGACCACGACCCGACGCCGGGCATCCTCTACGTGGCGATGGACGGCACGCAGATCAAGCCGACCTGCGGCGGGCCGCAGGTCGCCAACGCGGCGCTCAACTGCTCGCCGCTGGTCGACTCGGTGGTCGACTTCCCGCCGCTCGCCGGTGGCAACGGGCAGGTCAAGGCGTCGGCGTTCCAGAAGCTCAACAGCTACTACGCGCCCTTCAACGTGGTGCTGACCAGCGGCCGCCCGCCGGACTGGTTGCCGTACACGATGGCGGTCGTCGGCGGCACCTCGCAGATGGCCGGGCAGGGCAACGGCGTGTGCGGCATCGCCAACGTCGCCTGCGACGGCGGCAAGCGCAACCACGTGTCGCTGAGCTTCTCGGACTCGTGTCCTGGCGACGTCGCCGAGGTGGCGGCGCAGGAGACCGCGCACAACTGGGGCCTCGAGCACACCGATGTGCAGCAAGATCTGATGTACCCCTACGTCGCCGGCGGCTCCTCGTTCCGCGACGAGTGCATGGACATCTCGCACGCGACGGGATCGGGGGTGACCCAGTGCACCTACGTGCACAAGCTCTACTGCCCCAACGGCGGCGGCGAGCAGCAGAACTCGTACGGCGAGCTGATGGGCGTGTTCGGGCCGCGCGAGGCGGACTCGGAGGCGCCGACGATCGTCAGCGTCACCCCGGCCGACGGCACCCAGGTGAGCAGCAGCGACAACGTCCTGATCTCGGCCACGATCATGGACAACTCGAATTTCATCGGCGTCAACTGGAGCTGGATCGAGGGGCTCCCCGACGATCTCCCGTCGTACCGCCGCTGCACCAACGACGTGTGCGACGACGGCTACGGCGCCTGGAAGCCGCAGAGCGAGCCCTACGACTTCCTCACCCTGAACAAGCCGCCGCCCGGCAACTACAAGTTCAAGGTCGAGGCGCTCGACGCCTACGGTAACTACGCGTCGCAGGTGGTCAGCATCAGCGTGGTCATGGGCGAGGATCCCGGGACCACGACCGACCCCACCGCGGGCGACACCAGCGGGGATACCGGCGGCGCTGAGACGGCGGCGCCGACCACCGGGGCGGGCGACAGCGGTGAGATGCCCACGGGTGGCAACAACACCGGCATCACCAGCGCGAGCGGGGGCGGCAGCGACGATACCGGCGGCGGCGAAGACATGGCCAGCGACGGCTGCGGCGGCTGTCACACGGCGCCCACGCCGGGCCCGGCCGGGCTGCTGCTGGCGCTGCTCGGGCTCGGCCTGGGTCGCCGCCGTCGCGGCTGAGCTGCGCGTGTTTGCCGGGAGCTCGCGGGCCCGACGCGGCGGGCGAGGACACCGCGTCGGGCGTCGCGGCTGAGCTGCGCGGCCCGACGCGGTGGGCGAGGACACAGCGAGGGTCGGGTCGACGCGCGCTAGAAGTAGAGCCCGGCGCCGAGGTGGCCGCTCCACACGTGGAACTGGACCGGGTGGACCTCGCCGATGCTGTAGGACAGGCGGTTGTTGTTCGCCTCGGTGAGATCGAAGCGCACCGCGCCGCTCGAGCCCATGCCGAGCGCGTAGCGGAACGCGACGGAGGTGGTGAACACGATGTCCTTCGCGCGCTCGGTCCGGCCGAGCTTGAAGGGGCGGCGCAGCTCGGCGCCGCCGGAGCCGCCGTAGTAGTTGATGTGAAACTGCGGGAAGTCGTTGATCGCGGTCTCGTTGGTGCGGTCGGTGAACAGGCCGAGCCCCACCATCACCTTCTCGTTGAGGCGGAGGCGGGCGCCGAGGCGGGCGTTGACGTTGTGGCGCAGGTCGACGCTGTTGTGCGGGAGGCGCAGGGCCGGGGTGTAGTCGGCCTCGACGCTGACCCAGCCGCGGTCGCGGGGGATCGCGTAGCCGAGGCCGAGCACGACCTGCATCGGGGCGATGCGGCCGCGGCGGGCGACGCCGGGGTCGTCGTTGTAGTCGAAGAGGGCGGCGCTGTTCTTGTCCTCGCGGACCACGGCGCCGGTGGTGAGCGAGTACTTGCGCGCGCGCTCGTAGGCGGCCAGGCGTGGGGTGCGGATCACGAGCGAGGTGTGCCAGCGCCGGGCGAACTCCCACTGCAGGCCGAACAC
The DNA here is from genome assembly GCA_044228605.1 of Nannocystis sp. Taxonomy (GTDB): domain Bacteria; phylum Myxococcota_A; class Polyangia; order Nannocystales; family Nannocystaceae; genus Nannocystis. The sequence goes on from JBGAUO010000126.1 coordinate 7,164, forward strand.
GGCCTCGCCGGCGTAGGTGGAGCGCTTGAGGTCGATGTCGCCGACGACGAAGTTATGGCTGACCTGCTCGGGGGTGGGCCCGGCCTGCAGCCAGATCCGGCCCTCGTCGCGGTGCCACTCGTAGGTGAGGAACAGCGACATGCCGATGCGAAAGCGCGGGCTTATCTGCCAGCCGACGGTCGGGCCGAAGTGGTGGCGCGTGCTCCAGCCGTCGACCTGCACGCGCGCGCGGTAGTTGAGGCCGTGGGGGTTGTGGTCGTCGTTGAGGCTGCCGGAGTAGTCGTAGAAGTCGTAGCCGTTGGCGAAGTGGCCGGCGCCGACGGTGACGCCGCGACCGACGTAGCGGGTGTAGACGGTGGAGGTCGCGAGGATCAGCGGCTGGATGCTCGACAGCTGGGCCGACTGGCCGCGGCCCTCGGGGAGGTCGACGCGGAAGGCCTCGGGGATCGTGCGGTAGCGCAGCACGGCCATGGTCGTCGACATGTCGAACTGGCCCCGCGTGTTGGCGCCGAGGCCGGCGGGGTTGTAGTAGGCCATGCCGGTGTCGCGGCCCATCGTCGCGACCGCCCCGCCTGACATCGCCGCCTCGCTGCCCACCGGCGTGAGCCACGGGTTGCTGGCGGCGGCCGCCCGGGGGCCGACGAGCGCGGCGGCGACGAGCGCGGGCCCGGCGAGCGCGCGCACGAGCTGTCCGAAGGGACAGGTCGCAAGGGCCAGGCGTTCGCACAGCCGCAGCATCGAGGGGCGAGCCTAGCGGGCGGCGCGGGCGACGATGAAGTCGAAGGCCAGGTCGACCAGCGGCTGGTTCTTGTCGCTGAAGAAGTGCCAGGTGAGGGTCGCGGCGTTGGCGTGGTCGAGCTTGCGAAAGTACAGGTAGCCGCGCATCTGGGTGCCGGGGGCGAGCACGCCCCAGGGCAGGGCGAGGGCGTTGACGTCGCCGCCGTTCCAGTCGAGGCGGCCGTAGTCGAGGTCGCGGCCGGGGTGGTAGCCGCGGTCGGTCTCGCCGCTGAGCACGAAGCTGCCGCCGGCGTCGAGGAGCTGGCGACGAAAGCCGCGCTCGTCGACGAGGTCGAGGTCGCCGGGGGCCAGGCGCACGGGGGTGCTGCCCATGTTGGCGACGAGGGCGTGGATGACGGTGAGCTCGCTGGCGAGGTCGCTGGGGCTGCCCTCCCACGCGCCCGAGGTGAGGACGATCGACAGGCCGGTCTGCGGGTCGCGGGCGACCATGCGGCGGCTGCCGTCGGCGGCGGCGAGGTCACCCGAGGGCAGACACCCGGCCGTCAGCGCGACGGGGACGGCGATGAAGACGAGGCCCAGCAGGCGAGCGGCGAGTGCGAGGCGTGGCACGGGCGTCAGCATACTCCGTTTGCGCGGGGCGGCGGAGCGGCGGACTGGAGCGATCGCGCGGCCTTTGCCAGGGGGTGACCCGTCAGGTGGGGGCCTGCGCGTCGGCGAGGATCGCCTGGACACGCGGCTGTGCGAGGTAGCCGCGGCGCAGCTCGGGGTCGCGGAGGTCGGCCAGGCGGGCGCTCACGCGGGCGGCGGCGTCGGCGAGCAGGTCGGTGCGACCGCTGAGGATGCCGAGGTGGTGGATCGAGAGGACGCCGTCGAGCGGGGCGGCGCCGGCGTGGACCAGGCGCACGCCCTCGTCCTCGAGGGCGATGGCGCGGTCGCGGTCGCCGTCCGCCTCGGCGAGCCGCGAGAGCACGTGCAGGGCCCGGGTCTGGGCGCTGCGCAGGCCGTGCTCGCGGCCGCGGGCCAGCACCGCCTCGGCGATCGTGCGGGCCTCGTGTGGATCGCCGACGTCGAGCAGGCAGCGGGCCAGGCGAGCGCGTGCGCGGAGCTCGGTGCGCAGGTCGCCGCGAGCTCCGGCCATGCTCGCGGCCTGTTCGAGCAAGGCGCGGGCGGCGGCGAGGTCCTCGGGGCCGCGGGCGAGCTCGGCTGAGACCTCGCCGAGGTGCAGCACGACCTCGGTGAGCAGGCCGGGGTGACCGGTCGCCACGTGCAGCTCGAGGGCCTTGCGCAGGTGGCGTTCGGCGCGGCGATAGAGGCCGATCGCGGTGTAGGCGATGCCGAGGTTGGCGAGCTTGATCCCGGTGGCCGCGCGGTCGCCGAGGTCGCGGTCGATCTGCAGCGCGGCGCGGAAGCGATCGACCGCCTCCTGATAGCGGGCGCTGAGACCGACGACCTCGCCGAGGCTGTTGAGCGCCTCGGCCTCGGCCCGGCGATGACCGGCGTCGCGGGCCAGCTGCAAGGTGGCCTCGAAGCTGGCGGTGGCCTCCGCGAGGCGGCCGTGGGCGAGCTGGACCCGGCCGATGCCGGTGTGCAGGCGACAGCGTTGCAGCACGCCGCGCGGGCCGGGCGGGCAGTGCTCGAGGGCGGCGCGGGCGTGGGCCTCGGCCTCATCGAGACGGCCGAGGCGGGTCATCAGCTCACACGCGAGTTCACCGAGCTCGGCGCGCCGTGGATCGCCGTGGCCGGCCTCGGCCCGCGGCAGTGCGTCGGTGGTCTCGGCCAGTCGGGGGTAGAGCTGGGCGGCGCGCTGGATCCGGCCGCACTCGAGGTAGAAGCGGAGCAGGCGGCCGAGCGCGACCGCCTCGCGCTCGGGTCCGCTGCGCTCGGCGACCTGCAAGATCTGGCGGATGTCGCTGCCCTGGGCGCGCCGTCGACCCCATGCCTGCAAGATCGCCTCACGCGCGAGCAGGGCCTCCCAGCGGCGCGGGTCTTTGGGAGCGAGCGCCCGCAGGGCGAGCGACCAGTAGTAGTAGGCCTCGACGTTGCCGGCGACGTCGCGGGCGGCCCTCGCGGCGCGCATGGCCGGATCGCTGGCCTCGTTTGGGGCGCCGGCCAGGACCAGGTGATCGGCGATCGGGCCGTCGTCGCGGCCGGGCCGGTAGTCGGCGCGGCCGAGCTTGATCGTGGCGGCCCGACGATGCAGCGCCTCGGCGGCGATCGGGCCGAGGCTCTGTTTGACGACCTCGTGCTGGCTGACGGTGGCGAAGCGGGCGACCGGGTGGGCGCCGACCCGCGCGCCGGGGACCGCGGTGAACATGCCGAGCTCGACCAGGCCGGCGAGGATCACCTCGACCGCGGCGGGTTCGCTCTCGGCGAGCGTGACCAGCTCGGCGACGCGAAAGCTCTGGCCGAGCACCGCGGCGGCGTCGACGAGGGCTCGCTGCGCCGGCGCGAGGGCGTCGAGGCGGGCGCGCAGGGCCGCCTCGACCGAGGGCGGCAGCTCGATGCTGGCGCCGCGCTGGAGCACCTGCAGCTGGCGGCCGCTGGCGTTCCAGCCGACGATGCCGCGGCGCACGAGGTCGGCGAGGGTCTCCTCGATGAAGAGCGGGTGGCCGCCGGTGCGGGCGAGGATCGCGGTGGCGATCGGCTCGGCCTCCTCGGGGTCCTCGAAGCGACGCAGGACCAGGTCGCGGCGGGCCTGCTCGTCGAGCTCGCGCAGCTCGACGGTGTGCACGCCGGCGATGGTGCGCGTGGCCTCGGCGCGCGGGCCGGGCCGGGCGGTGCACAGGCCGAAGAGCGGCAGGCCGTGCGGGTGGTCGAGCCACTCGAGCAGGAGCGTGTGGCTGTGCTCGTCGATGAAGTGGAGGTTGTCGAGGATGATGAGCACCGGCCGGCGCTGGGCGAGCGCGCGGATCAGGCGGCGGATGAGCTGCCACAGCCGATCGCGGCGCTCGAGCGGGTCGAGCTCGCGGGTGTTGGTGACGCCGCTGGGATCGAGGGCCGCGGCCAACCCGGGGGCGAGCGCGGCGGCGCCGGCGATGCCGTGGCTCTGCAGCTGCGCCTCGAGCTCGTGCGCGGTGGCGCCGCGGGGGGCGGCGAAGAAGTCGCGCAGGAGCTCGAGGAAGACCCCCAGCGGGACGTTGCGCCGGCGCCACTGGCCGCTGCCGCGGAGCACGAAGCAGGCGCCGCGCGGGAGGCTGGCGACGAAGCGATCGACGAGGGTGCGCTTGCCGAGGCCGGCCGCGCCGACGACCAGGAGGGCTCGCGAGCTGCGGGTGCGGATCGCCTCGGCGAAGCCGTCGCGCAGGGCCTTTTGCTCGAGCTCGCGGCCGAGCAGCGCGCCGCGCCCGGTCGCCGCGGGCATGCGCTCCTCGGCGCCGGCGGGGCCGAGCAGCGGGGCGGCGAGCTCGAGGGCATCGCCTGTCTCATGGGACATGTCTGTACGGCCAGCCGCGCGGCCAAAGCCGGGGCCGGAGCCGGGGCTGCCCGCGAGCGCGCTGCCCGGGCCGAGCCCGGGGCGGGCGGCGGGGGCGGCCGGGCGGCGGTCGAGGTCGAAGCTGACGGTCGGACCGACGCGCCAGCCGCGACGCAGGCGCTCGACGAGATCGCCGGTGAGCATGACGGCGCCGTCGATGCTGTGCGCGGCGACCTGCTGCATGCGGCGCGCGACCTCGTGGGGGATGTCGACCCGCTCGGAGCCGCCGCGCTGCAGCGGCAGGGGCAGGCCGGCGAGGGCGATGCCGATGCCGAAGCCCGGTGCCGCCTCGCCGATCGCCTCGCGCAGGGCGAGCGCGACGCGCAGGGCGGCCTCGTCGGCGTCGCCGGTGTCGAGCAGGGTGCCGAAGGCGAGGAGGATGCCGGTGGTGTCGAGCTGGTGGACCTGGGCGTCGCGCTTGTAGGCGATGTCGCGGGCCAGCGCGAGGAAGCGGGCCGGGGCAGGTGGGGTCTCGCCGGGCAGCGCGGGCACGAGGGCGGCCTTGAGGAGGACGACACGCAGCGTCTCGGCGCGGGCGGGCGAGACGATCTGCGACGGCTCGCTGGTGTCGAGCTCGCGGGTCGGGTCGTCCACGGGCGGCGGGTTGTTGGGGGTGGCGCCCGCGAAGCGCGCGACAAAGGCACTCAGCACCTCGTCGTCGACCACGGGGTCGGCGCGGTGCAAGAAGCCGGCGAGCGCCGACTGCATGGCCCGGGCGGTGTCCCAGCGATCGTCCTGCTCGCGGGCGAGGGCGCGGTCGACGACCGCGGCGAGCGCCTCGGGCACCTCGGGGGCGACGCTGCGCAGCGGCGCGAGCGGGCGGGTGCGGACCTGCTCGAGCGCGACGAGGCGGTCGCGGTGGCGAAACACCAGCTCGCCCGAGAGCATCTCGTAGAGAACGACGCCGAGCGAGTAGATGTCGGAGCGTTGATCGAGGGGCGCGCCGATCGCCTGCTCGGGCGACATGTACGCGATCTTGCCCTGGATGGTCACGTCGGTGTGATCGTCGGCCACGGGCGGGCGCAGGGCGTCGTCGCGGCGGGCCCGGGCGGCGGTGCGGGCGATGCCGAAGTCGAGGATCTTCACCGTGCCCGCGAGGCTCAGCATGATGTTGTGCGGGCTGATGTCGCGGTGCACGATGCCGATCGGCGCGCCGAAGTCGTCGCGGCGCAGGTGCGCGTGGGCCAGCCCGGCGGCGACCTGGTGGGCGATGTACGCGGCGATGACGACGGGGATGCGCTCGCCGCGGGCCCGGATCTCGTGCGTGAGGCCCATCAGGTCCTGACCCTCGATCAGCTCCATCGCCAGATAGAAGCTGCCGTGGACCTGGCCGAAGTCGAAGACCTGGACGATGTTGGCGTGGTTGAGGCCGAGAGCGATCTTCGCCTCGTCGACGAACATCCGCGTGAACTCGGGCTGGTCGGCGAGCTCCTTGCGGATCTTCTTGATGACGACGCGCTTGCTGAGGCCCTCGGCGACGGTGACCTGGGCGAGGAAGACCTCGGCCATGCCACCTTCACCGATCCGCTCGGTGAGGGTGTAACGGCCAAAGGCGTGGGGGAGAGCGAGGGGCACCGGGGGACGGGATCTTAGCCGCGATGGGGAGTTGTGGGCGCCTGGCCACAATTCGCGCGGGGTGAGTCTCGTCCGTTCGTCAGGGCAAAACTGTGCGCTGGCTTGCTTTGATTTCTCTCGTCGTGGCGGACAGGTGACGGACGATGCGACGTCAGCCGCGCTTGAACACGGGATCGCCGAGGCCGCTGCCGCTGACATCGGTGCAGGTGAGGGTGTCGTCTGTCAGCTCGCAGCGCAGCTGGCTCGCGCCGAGCTCCTGGGTCGGCAACACGTCGATCACGTAGGTCGGGGCGCCGCGGGTGTCGACCGTGATGGTGGTGTGATAGGCGTAGGCGTAGTCGCCGGACACGGTGAGGTCGAAGTCGCCGCGGAGATCGGCGTCATGGCGAACGGGCGGAGCCTGCTCTCCCGCTTCTCCGACGACCGGATCATCCTGGCGGCGGTCGTGCTCGGCGGGTTGCGCTGGAGCCTCAACGCCCTGCTGGTCGATCCGGTC
>JBGAUO010000127.1:0-13075 GCA_044228605.1 Nannocystis sp.
GGGGGCGCGCGGCGGGCGGGCCAGGCGCCCGGCCGCGCCCCCCGGCGCAGCCGCTGCCGGAACCGCCGGGGGCCGGGGGCCACGGGGGGGGCCTCCGGGCGCTTTTGGGGGTCATCGATATCGACGCGCTCATCAGCAAATATCGCAGTTACTACGATCAGGCGGCGCAGGCGGTGGTGGCCGGGGCGGGCTTCAATCTCCTCGACCCGGGGCAATGGCGGGAGATCGGTGTCGACCCGGAGGGGCCGATGGGCGGTGCGGTGCTCGACGCGCGCAGCGAGACCTACGCGGGGTTCTTCACGATCTCGGATCGCGAGAAGTTCCTCGCGTTTCTCGCGCGTGTCGGCGGGTCGCGGCGGATGATGCCGGTGCTCGAGGACCGCGGGCTGGTGTTGAAGGTCAACCCGGATGACAGCTCGGCGCTGGTGCTGCGCGACGGCTTCGGATTTTTTGTCGCGACTGGGCGCGAGGCGCTGGCGCCCTACGACTTCGCGCGGCTGCTGGCGATGATCGACCCGGCGCGCGGGCTTACGTCGACGCCGCGGTATCAACGGGCGGTGGCGGGGGGCGAGCCGGGGCGCACGCTGACGGCCTACGTCGATCTGTGGGCGTTCTTTCAGGCCGAACAGGCGGCCCGCGAGGCCCAGCGCGCCGATCCGGAGTCGAGCTGGCCCGAGCAGGAGCTGCGGCGTGCGATCGAGAGCGGGGCGTCGGCCGAGGAGCAGGATCGCCTGCGCCAGCAGGCCGACGAGCAGCGCCGGTGGGAGCAGCAGTGGGCCGAGCGGCGCCAGCGAGAGGACTTGCAGTGGCAGCGCTGGCTCGGCTCGGTGGAGCCGCTGGTGTTCGAGTTCACCGCGGACCTGCGCGGGGTGACCGGGAAGATCCGGGCGAAGATGCCGGAGACGGCGCCGCTGCGGGCGATCCTCCGCAACGCGCCGCTGCCCTCGCCGCTGTTCGCGGCGCTCGCTGAGCGGCCGACGGTGCTGTTTGGGGGCAACGTCGACGTGGCGGCGACGCTCGGTTACTTCGAGGACATGCTGCGGACGAGCGGGGAGGAGCCGGAGAAGGCCTACGCCGAGCTGCGGGCGCAGACGCGGATCGACTTCAAGGGCGAGGTGCTGCCGCTGCTGAGCGGGAGCGGGGGCTTCGCGCTGACGGTGAACGAAGCGGGGCTGCGCGGCGAGGCGAAGCGGGAGGAGTGGCAGGGCTTCGCGCTGGCGCTCGGTGTGAAGGACGGCGCGGGGGCGCAGGTGTTGCTCGACCGCGCGGTGGTGAAGGTGGCGAAGGCGATGGCGGCGCCGCTGGGGCGCGAGGCGAAGTCGGGGGCGCACTCGCTGGCGGTGCCGGGGTACCGCACGGTCTATGCGGCGGTGGTGGCGGGGCAGCTGGTGGTGACGACGGACGCGGGGGTGATCCGCCGGGTCGCGACGGGGACGACGGGTCCGCGGCAATTCGCCGCGGCGGTGGTGCCGGTGCTGACGGCCCGCGAGGTGGCGGCGCAGGGGTTGCTCGACGTGGTGTTGCCGGCGTTCATGTTGCAGTCGTCCGGATTCGACAGCGCGGCGGTGAGCACGGTGAATCAGCCGTACGGGCAATTCCCCGGGGTGGATTCGCAGCAGATCGACAAGGTGCCGCTGTCGCGCGCGTACAAGTTGAAGCAGCGGGATTGGGCGGCGCTAAACGGCAAGATCCTGAAGGAGGAGCAGGCGCAGCAGCGCAAGCAGATGCAGGCGTTGGTGGCCCTGAGCGAGTGTGTGGGGGCGCTGGCGGGGAATCTGCGCGAGCAGCCGGACGGGCTGGAGCTGACGGGCGGGCAGTACTTTGGCAAGGGGGGGCTGACGCGTGCGGTCGATCTGGGGGTCGAGTATTTCGCGGCGCAGCGGGGGATGGAGCGCACGTGGGAGCTTTACAGCGAGCGTTCGGCGCTGGAGGAGGAGCTGCGGAGGATCCGCGTGAGCGACGTGGCGACGGCGCTCCACTTGTCGACACCGGTGCAGTAAGATCTCGGGCTCGATGCTGACGACCGTCCAGACGATCTTGCTCGCGGCCCTGCTGGTGGTGCTCATGGCCGGCATGGGCGCGAGCCTGACGATGAACGACTTTCGCGAGGTGCTCCGGCGCCCACGCGGACCGCTGGTCGGGCTGCTCTCGCAGTACGGGTGGATGCCGCTGATCGCGTTCGGGCTGTGCAAGGTGCTCGGGCTGCCGGACGACCTGGCGATCTCGTTGATCGTGGTCGGTTGCACGCCGGGCGGGACGACCTCGAACCTGTTCACCTACTTCGCGGGCGCGGATGTGGCGCTGAGCGTGTCGATGACGGCGCTGTCGACGATCGCGGCGGTGGTGTTGATGCCGTTGACGCTCTACATCTACGCCAGCGGCTACGCGAGCGCGGGGCTGAAGATCCCTTACGGCAACATCACGACGACGCTGGCGGTGATGCTGGTGCCGCTGGCGATCGGCATGGTGGTGCGGGCGCGCCGGCCGGGCGCGGCGAAGGTGGTCGAGCAGGTCGGCGGAGTCGCGGGACTCGGGGTGCTCGCGCTCTTGATCGGGACGGGCCTGTACAACAACCAGGACCTGCTGGTGGCGACCACCGGGACGATGTACGCGGCGGCGCTCGGCCTCGGGGTGCTGGGCTTTGGCTTCGGCTGGCTCGGGGCCCGCGTGGCCGGGCTCGGGTCGCGGCAGCGGCGGGCGGTGGCGTTTGAGACGGGGATCCAGAACAGCCCGCTGGCGCTCGGGATCCTGATCGCCAGCTTTCCTGGCGAGCAGCAGGCGCGCATGTTGTGGCTGCCGCTGCTGTACGCGCTGCTGGTGCTGATCTCGGCGTCGGTGCTGACGCTGGGCTTTCGCCTGGCGCGGCGCCCCGGCGAGGTCTGACCGGGGCGCCTGGGTCGCGCTCAGCTGGCGCTGTGCTGCGGGAGCAGCTTGCCGGTGCGTGCGAGCCAGCCGACGAGGTTGGTGTACGGCGCGGGGTCGATCTTCACCATCATGAGGCCCCAGCCGAGCACGCTTACGAGGTCGAGGTCGGCGAGGGTGCAGCGCTCGCCGGTGAGGAAGTCGCGGCCCGCGAGGTGCTTGTCGAGGATGGCGAGCAGCTCCTTGGACTCGACGAGGGCGGCGGCGGCCTGGGCGGCGTTGTGCTGCTCCTTGGGGACCCAGTCGCTGGTGTTGTGCATGTGGCGGAACAGGGCGGCGGCGAGGGTGACCTGACCCCAGACCAGCCAGGTGATCGCGGTGAGGTGCTCGCCGGAGCCGAGCGCGGGCCACAGGCCCTTCTCGACGCCGTAGCGCTCGCCGAGGGCGATCTGGATGGCGACCGACTCGAACATCGGGGTGCCATCGATGACGATGGTGGGGACCTTGCCGTTGGGGTTGAGGGCCAGGAACTCGGGCTTCTTCTGGTCGCCGGCGCGGAGGTCGACGCGGACCTCTTCGTAGGCGACGCCGAGAGCGGCGAGGCTGCCGTGGATGCGGTCGGCGTTGGACTGGGGGGTGTAATAGAACGTGATGGACATGGGGGTGCTCCGCCGGCGTTTGTACGCGCTCGCGCTGGCGGTTGTCACCTGCGAAGCGGCGGGCTGGCTGTCAGCGTTGTGTCAACAATCAGCGGCGGTGGAGGATGCCGAGCTTCTCGATGCCGCAGGCCTTGGCGACGTCCATCGCTTGCACGACTTTCTCGTGCTTGGTGTTCTGGTCGGCCTTGATGTTGACGGTGCTGGCGTTCATCTCTTTGGCGGCCATACAGAGGCGGGTCTGCAGCTCGGCCTCGTCGACGACCTTCTTGTCGACCTCGAAGCGGCCGTCCTCGGAGATCTCGACGACGATCGCCTTGGTCTCGGTGGCCGGGTCGTTGGCGGTCGCCTTCGGCAGCTTGACCTTGAAGGCGGCGTCGTTGTTGAAGGTCGCGGTGAGGAGGAAGAAGATGAGCAGCTGGAAGGTGACGTCGATCAGCGGCGTCAGGTCGACGGCGGCGCCGTCGATCAGGTTGCGTCGGTTGTTGCGCAGGCCGCCGCCGCCTCGGCCACGGAAGTTCATCGCGCGGGCTCTCCCGCGAGGGCGCCCTCGGCGCGGACGCGGCCGCGACGGCCGTCCTCGAGCAGGTTGACGATGCCCATCGCGTCCTCCTCCATCTCGGCGACGATGCGGCCGGTGCGACCCTGCAGGAAGCGGTAGAGGAGCAGGGTGGGGATGGCGACGATGAGGCCGTAGGCGGTGGTGATGAGCGCCTGCCAGATGCCCTGGGCGAAGGTGTCAGGGCCGACGTTGCCGGAGGCGAAGGCCTCGACGAACTCGCGGAACACCTGGATCATGCCGACGACGGTGCCGAGCAGGCCGAGCAGCGGCGAGATGGTGGCGACGGTGCCGACGACCTCGACGTTGCGGTCCATGTGGCCGACCTCGCGGGCCCCGACCTCCTCGACGGCCTCCTTGATCTCGGAGCGGTTGACGCTGTGTTCGTAGGCGCGCAGGGCAGCGGCCATGATCAGGGCGATGCTCGAGCCGTTCTCCTCGCACAGGAGCAGGGCCTCGTTGGTCTTGCCCTTGGCGACGAGGGCCCGGATGCGGTCGACGAAGGCGCGCGGGAGCACGCGGGCGCGCTGGGTCGACCACAGGCGTTCGAAGAACACCCCGACCCCGACGACCGAGGCCAGCAAAATGACCCACATGAGCGGGCCGCCTTGTTCGAACAGTTCCGCGAGGTCCATGGGGTGCCCGAAGGCTCGCGCATGATGCTGCTCGCCCGGCCGCCGGCGCAAGGGGCCGGGGCCAGGGGCCAGGCCAGGGGCCCGAGGGTGGCGCTCAGGGGCTCGGCCCGTGCAGCCGCCCCAGGTCGTCTGCAATTCATGCTTGACGCGGTCCCGGGTCGTTGATAGATAGCCGCCCCACCAAGCCTACAGGAGCGCGGGCACGCGTTCCGACATTCACGGGGGTATAGCTCAGCTGGGAGAGCATCGCGCTGGCAGCGCGAAGGTCAGGGGTTCGATCCCCCTTGCCTCCACTTTGAGAAGGCGCAAAGGGTTGAAGCGAGGGCCATGCCGGTCCTCGCTTCAGCTCTTTAAGCCCCCGGAGGATGGCCGAAGGGCGCGTGAGCAGACGGCGCGCAGGCGCTTACACATCTTGCGGAGGATCGGCGGCCCCGATAGGCAATGACGTTATGGAGAGACGCGCCGCCATCCTGGGCACCGGGCACTACCTTCCGACGCGGGTGGTCACCAACGACGACCTCGCGCAGCTCATGCCGACGACGCACGAGTGGATCCACCAGCGCACCGGGATCCGTGAGCGCCGCTTCATCGAGGAGTCGGGCATCGGCGCCAGCGACCTGGCGATCCCGGCGGCGAAGATGGCGATCGAGCAGGCCGGGCGCGACATCAAGGACGTCGACGCGGTCCTGTTCGCGACCCTGAGCCCGGACCACCAGTTCCCCGGCGCGGGCTGCTTGCTGATCCACAAGCTCGGGCTGCCCGGCGTGCCGGCGCTCGACGTCCGCAACCAGTGCTCGGGGTTCCTGTACAGCCTGTCCGTGGCTGACGCGTGGGTGCGCGCCGGCGTGTACAAGAACGTGCTCGTGGTCGGCTCCGAGGTGCACTCGACCGGCGTGGAGTTCAACGAGCGCGGGCGCGACGTGGCGGTGCTGTTCGGCGACGGGGCCGGGGCGGCGCTGATCGGCGAGGCGACGCGGCCAGAGCAGGGCATCCTGTCGCTCGAGCTGCACGCCGACGGCTCCGGCGCGTACGACCTGTGGCTCGAGGCGCCGGCGAGCAAGATGATGCCGCGGCTGACCCACGAGATGCTCGACGCGGGCAAGCACTACCCGGCGATGAACGGCAAGCAGGTGTTCCGCTGGGCGGCCGAGAAGATGCCCGAGGTGGCGCACTCGGTGGTGAAGAAGGCGGGCTTCACGATGGAGGAGATGGACATGTTGGTGCCGCATCAGGCCAACATGCGCATCAACCAGATGGTCGCGGCCAAGCTGGGGATCCCCGAGCACAAGGTGGTGCACAACATCGAGGTGTACGGCAACACCACCGCGGCCACGATCCCGATCGGGCTGAGCGAGTCGTGGCGGAGCGGGAAGATCGGGCCGGGCTCGAAGGTGCTGATGGCGGCCTTCGGGGCCGGCTTCACCTGGGGTGGGGCCGTCGCGGTGCTGTAAACGCTGCTCCGCTGGCAGCTGCACGGGAGGCGCTGGGCCCCGTGCGAAGCTGTCCGTAGCGCCATCGTGGGTCTGGCCGCAACTTGCGGGGCCGGCCCGGGTGATGTTACGAGAGAACGGGATCCGGCGGGCATGAAACACGCGCAAGACGAGCTGGTCTGGGTCGACAGCAACGGGGTGGTCCATCCGCTGGGCGAATCCGCGGGGGAGCAGATGAAGCGGCGAAAGGACGGCGCGTTCCGCCTGCTGCCGACACCCAGCCACGTGATCTTCATGCGCTTCACCGGCCAGGACGGGCGGCGCGACGAGGAGGACGGCGCGGTGGTCCGGCTCGCCGGCGAGATCGTGGCGCCCGGGACGATGTGCGACGTGCTCGCGCTGGTGGCTCAAGCCGGCTGGCGCGGCGAGCTGACGGTGAGGGACGGCGAGCACAACCGCAGCGTGTTCATCGAGGGCGGCAACGCAGTTTCGGCGACGACCGACGTCGAGGACGAGCGCATCGGCCGGATCTTGTACCGCTTCGGGGTGATCGACGAGGTCGCGCACCGGGCGATCTACGAGCGCCAGGCCCAGGGCAGCGGCGAGCGCTTCGGCGAGGCCGGGGTCGAGCTCGGCCTGTTGAGCCACAACCAGGTGTTCACGTACCTCGCCAAGCAGGTCGAGGAGGTCGTGCTCGCGACCATGACCGTGGCCGACGGCGCGTACGTGTTCCTCGACGGCTTCGACGACAGCGTGCTGCACTCGCGCCACAGCATCAGCCTGAACGGGCTGCTGATGGATGGTTGCACGCGCATGGACGAGATGCGCTACTTCCGGCAGCGGATCCCCTCGGCCGACTATGTGCCCGAGCGGGTGCCGGAGCGCCCTGAGCCCGGCAAAGAGTTCGTCGCGCTGTGGCGCGCGATCGACGGCCTGCAGAGCGTGAACGACCTCGGGCGGGTGCTCGGGCTCGGCGAGTTCGAGGTGACCAAGCAGCTGTTCCAGCTGGTGCAGTCGAAGCACGTGGCGATGCAGCGCCCGCGCCTGCGCGGCGGCCCGCTCGAGGTGGTCGAGACGGCCAACGCGGTGCTGCGGGAGATCCATCAGCAGGCGGACACCGGCGGCAAGGGCACGATCTTGCGGCAGAACCTCGCCAGCTTCGCCGACGGCACCTACGAGATGGTGTTTCGTGAGGCCGGGCCGTACGAGAAGGGCGCCTTCCACGCCCAGCGCGTCGTCGACAACGCGCGCGCGGTGGCGATGGGCGGCAACGTCGAGAAGTTCCTCAAGGAGCTGCTTTACGACTACGTCAGCTTCGCGCTGTTCACCGTCGGCGGGCTGGTCCGCCGCGCCAAGGACCAGGGCCTCGGCAAGCAGGTCGAGCCGCTGATGAGCCGACTGCGGCCGCTCGGATGAACGAGCCCGGCGAGACACGAGCGCCGGGCGACTCGACGGCGAGCGGGGTGCACAAGTCGGCGCTGGTGCGCGGGCTCGGGCCGCTGGCGACCACCGCGTTGGTGGTCGGCAACATGATCGGCTCGGGCATCTATGTGGTTCCCGGGCAGCTGGCGGAGCTGGCGGGGCCGCTCGGATTGGTCGCGTGGGCGATCAACACGGCGGGGTACCTGTGCTTGACCTCGGTGTTCGCCGACCTCGGCGGGGCCTATCCAGTCTCGGGCGGGCTGCAGGCGTTCGCGCGGCGGGCCTTCGGCGACTTCGCGGCGCTCGAGGTCGGCTACCTGTACTGGATGTGTGCGGTGATCGGCAACGCGGCGTTCCTCACCGGCTTTGTCACCTACCTCGCGGTGCTGTGGCCGGGGGCCAAGGAGCCGTGGATGGCCTTCGCGGTCAGCCAGGGGCTGCTGTGGACGCTGACCCTCTTCAACGCGATCGGGGTGAAGGCCGGCGGGTTGGTGCAGACGATCACGGTGGTGTGCAAGGTGGCGCCGCTGCTGCTGCTGAGCTTCGCGCTGCTGCCGTACGCCTCGCTGGACAACCTGCAGCCGTTCGCGCCGCAAGGGCTCGGCTCGCTGCTGCCGGCGGTGTCGCTGGTGTCGTGGCTGTTCATCGGCATGGAGTCGGTGACCGTGCCGGCGGAGGAGATCCGCGGGGCGGGCAAGACGATCCGCCGCGCGGCCTACACGGGCTTCTCGGTGACCTGCGGGGTGTACCTGCTGGTGCTGCTGACGCTCAACCTGGCGGTGCCGGCGAGCGAGCTGGCGGGCACGTCGGAGGGGCCGCTGGCCGCGGTGGCGCGGGCGAAGTTTGGCGAGGCCGGGGCGTTGATCGTCACGCTCGGGGCGCTGGTGTCGATCGCGGGGATCTTGAACGGCTGGCTGCTGGTCACCAGCCGCATGGCCTTCGCCACGGCGCGTGACGGCCTGGCGCCGCGTCGGCTGGCGCGCCTGCACCCGCGTACGGCCACACCGGTGAATGCGCTGGTGGTGTCTTCGGCGCTGACCGGAGGGCTGGTGCTGCTGTACTTCGGCGGCGGGCTGCTCGAGATCTACGGGTTTGTCGCGCTGCTCTCGACGGCGACGGCGCTGGTCGCGATCGGGGTGGCCTGCGCGGCGGAGATCGTGCTGGTGCGCCGTGAGCCCGGGCGCTTCACGCCGCGGCAGCAACGACGCGGGCCGATCACCGCGGGGCTCGGGCTGGTGGTGGTGCTGCTGATGATCGCCGGGGCCGGGCTCAAGGTGATCGGGTTGACGCTGCTCGCGGCGCTGCTGCCGGTCCCCTATTACTTCCTGGTGGTCCGTCGCAAGGCCCGGGTGCTGCTGGCCCGCAGCGCGAAGGTGTCGCCGTGGCGCGCGGGGCCGAGGCCGTGAGTCGTCAGGTGCTGCAGCAGCGAAAGCCGACGTAGGCGTAGGTGTCCTTGCGTGGGCGCACGCTCTGGATATAGCAGCCGAGGTCCTGGGGTTCGCTGAAGTAGGAGCCGCCGCGGCGGATGCAGGTGTCGTCGGGGCCGTCGCCCGTGCAAGTGTCGGTCAGCTCCCAGACGTTGCCGCTGAGGTCGTACAGGCCGTCGAGCGGGGCCATGCACGACGCGAGCGCTCCACCTGGCATGATCGCGTCCTTGTTGGGGTCGTAGTCGTGGACGTTGCAGGCCTTGGGCTCGTACACGGGGCCGTAGGGGAAGCCGAGCTTGCCGCCGTCCGTGCAGGCGTGGTGCCACTGGTCGATGTCGGGCTTGAACGCCTGCGGCAGCGGGGTCGGGCCGCCGCCGATCGCCCCGCACAGGCGCTTGCCGGCCCAGCGACAGTAGGCCTTGGCGTCGCACCAGTCGACGTTGACGACCGGCAAGGCGCCGTCTCCCGCCGGCCACTGGGTGGGCGTGAAGCTGTCGTTCCACGCGCAGGCCGGGCCCTGCTCGGCCGGGTCGACCTGGGCGGCGAGGAACTTGTCGTACTGGGCGTTGCTGACCTCGCGGGCGTCGATCGAGAACAGGTCGAAGGCGGCCATCGGGGCGTCGGGGCACTCGCCGCAGTCGGCGGTGCCGCAGACGTCGTGGCACAAAGCGTCGCCGGTGGTGCCAGTGCCGGGCTCGCTCGTGTTCGGGTCGGTGTCGCTGGTGCTTGCCGGGTCGCCGCTCTCGCTGCTCATGGCGCCGAGGGTCGCGGATTCGCTGCTGGTCGAGGTCGCGTCGGTCGCGGCGCCGCCTGGGTCAGCGCTGGGGTCGACGGCCCCGGAGGTGCTCGTGGTGTCGAGGGTCGTGCTGGTGCTCGGCTCGCCGGTGCTCGCTTGCTCGCTGACCTGGAACCATGGATTGGGGACGGTGCAGCCGAGGCCCGCAGCGAGCACACATCCGATCCATCGCACCACCACGCCACGCTAACAAAGCCGCCGGGGCGGCGGGCGTGAGAGAAGCTGAGGGTCGCGGCACACTGGCGCGTCGACGCGCCGAGGGTGCGCGCGGGCGAACCTGGCCGGTCCGATCGGTGAAGGGACGCGCTATCGTGGGCGCCCGCGATGACCGTCGATTCAAGCCTCCCGCACGTCCCCATCAACACCAACAGCCGCCTGGCCGCGGACCAGCTCTGGGCGATGCCGGTGCAAGAGCGCCTGATCAAGCTCAACTGGCTCGGCAACATGTGGCGCTCGGACAGCGGCACTCCGTTCCTCGCCGCCGACTTCATCGGCCGCCTCGGTCGCAGCGTGACGCTGGTCGACGTGCGCGAGGGCGATGAGCTGACGGGGCCGGCGGGCCACATCCCGGGCAGCTATTGGGTGCCGAGCGCGCGGGTCGCCGAGCTCGCGGAGGTGCTGCCAGTGACCGCTCCGGTGATCCTGCTGTCGCGCAACGGCGGGCCGCGGGCCGCCGAGGCCGCCCGCGTGCTCGAGTGCGCCGGCCTCCGCTTCGTCGCGGTGATGGACGGAGGGATCTTGGCGTGGAAGAAGCTCGGCTTCGCGACCGTGCGCGACGAGGCGGTGCTGACCCGCGAGCTCGCGGCGCCACGGGCTCCTGCCCCCACGAGCGAGCAATCGGGGCCGCTGACGCGCGCCCAGATCGAGGCGCACATCGGCGACCCGCACAGCGTCCGCTGGGTGAAGATGGCGGCGCTGCTGCTGCACGGCAAGACCTCGTGTGTCGACGGTCGAGATGAGCACGGCGTGATCGGCACGCCGGGCGGGGACGCCGGCGAGTTTCTGTTGGCCCTGACCTCGATCGAGCGCGCGACCGGCAAGCCGTTCCCGGTCGAGTGCATGGAGGATGTGCTGCGTGCGTACCTCGATACCTTCGGCCACTTCTACATCCACTCCGACACCACGGCCGGCAACCGGCTGATCAAGTCGATGCGCTCCGATGAGCGCCTGCTGCCGCACCTGCCGACGAAGGAGAGCACGCCGCAGGACTGGCGCCTCTTCATGACCTCGCCGCCGCCCGAGCTGTGGGACCCGATCATCGACCACATGCTGCTCGACGGTCACCTCGGTTGTGGTCACCTGCGCCTGATGTTGCAACACCCCGAGCGCTACATGGTTCGCCGTCCGCTGGTAGAGGCGTTCCTGCGCGCCTACCTGCGGATGCGTTGGGGTGGTACGAACGAGCTCGAGTACGTGACCCTCGGCGGTGGTCACCAGGAGGGCGCGGTGGTCAACATCCGGCTCGAGCGCGGGGTGTGGCCGTTCACCCGCGTGCCGCTGATCTCGCCCGCTTGCGGCCAGACGCAGATGTTCGTCAATCACCCGCAGGTCGCCGACTTCCACCGCGAGCAGGTCGCCCGCTTCTTCACCCTGCACCCCGACTTCTCGCCGATCGACTCCGACCACTTTGGGGTGCTCTTCAAGGACATGCGCCGGGTCGCTGGGGTGCAGCTGACGGCCACGCTCGGGGTGCTGGCCGCAGGCCTGCCGATCTTCGACGTGGTGTTTCACAGCGAGCGGGAGTTTCGCGTGAGCGAGGCCGGCGTGGTCGGTGGGTGAGCTCAGGCGGGCGCCACCTCGCGCCGTCGCAGCATGAAGCACAGCCACGACAGGCAGGCTGCGATCGCCACGACCAGGGCCATCGGCACGGCGCTGTGCTCAGGCAGGACGCTGACGGCCGCGGCCGCGCCGGCGGCGATCGCGAATTGCAGCGAGCCGAGCACGGCGGAGGCGAGCCCGGCGCGCTGGCCGTGGCGCTCGAGCGCCAGCGCGGTGCTGTTGGGTCCGAGGATGCCGAGCGAGGAGATGAACACGAAGAGGGTCGCGGTGAGGCTCCAAAGCCCGCCGACGCCGGTGACCGCGACGGCGAGGACGGCGAGGGCCGCGACGGCGGCCAGGCTCGTGGCGGCGCCGAGCACCTGGACCGCGGTGAAGCGCCCGACGAGGACGCGGTTGAGCTGCGATGCGGCGATCAACCCGAAGGCGTTGAGGCCGAAGAGGTAGCTGTAGTGATCGGGGTCGACCTGGTAGACCTCGATGAATACAAAGGCCGAGCCGGAGATGTAGGCGAACATGGCGGCCGAGGAGAAGCCGCCGCACAGGGTGTAGACCCGGAAGTCGGGCTCGCGCGCGAGGGCGCTCAGCTGCGTGCGCAGGGTGCTGTTGGGGTCAGGCGGGCGGCTGGTCTCGGGCAGCAGGCGCAGGCAGGCGACCATGGTGAGCGCGCCGAAGCCGGCGAGGAACACGAAGATGGCGCGCCAGCCGAAGCCGGTGAGCACCCAGCTGCCGAGCAGCGGCGCGACGATCGGGGCGACACCCATGATGAGCATGAGGCGCGAGAGCATGTGCACGGCGGCGGCACCGGAGTGGAGGTCGCGGACCACGGCGCGTGGGACCACGACCGCCATCGAGCCGGCGAGACCCTGCAGCAGACGGCAGGCGATGAGCCAGTCGTTGCTCGGGGCGGCGGCGCAGCCGAGCGAGGTGAGCACGTAGAGCGTGAGGGCCAGCACCAGCGGGCGTCGGCGGCCATAGTGGTCGACGAGCGGTCCGGCGAGCAGCTGCGCGGCTGCGAAGCCGACGAAGAATGAGGCGAGTGAATACTGGACGTCGGCGGTGAGGACTCCGAGGTCCTTGCCGATCTCCGGCAGCGCGGGCAGGTACATGTCGATCGAGAGCGGCCCGAGCGCGGCGAGGCCGCCCAGCAGCAGCTCGAGCACGCCGAAGCCGCGCGGCGCAGCCGAGGTCCCTGCGCTGTCCACGGGGGTTGGCAGGGGCACGCGTGCGAGGCTAACACGCTCGCGGCCCGTGATGTCACAGGTGTCGCGGGCCGAGGGCGCGGTGCTCGTCGCTGCCCCAGCAGGTCACGTTGCCGCTGCGTTGCAGGGCGCAGCTGTGGGCTGTCCCGAGGGCCAGGTCGGTGACGTCGAGGATGCGTGGCACGGGGGTGGGTCGTGGGCGCGGGCTGGTGGTGCCGTCGCCGAGCTGGCCGGCCTTGTTGGCGCCCCAGCACGAGACCTTGCCGTCGCTGGCGCGGGCGCAGCTGTGGTCGTGGCCGAGGGCGAGCTC
>JBGAUO010000128.1:0-13017 GCA_044228605.1 Nannocystis sp.
GCTTCGTCTCCGTCGTCGGCTTCGTCTCCGTCGTCGGCTTCGTCTCCGTCGTCGGCTTCGTCTCCGTCGTCGGCTTCGTCTCCGTCGTCGGCTTCTTCTCCGTCACCGGCTTCTTCTCCGCCGGCTTCTCCACCACCGGCGGCGGCACGCCCAGCTCGGTCGCCAGGTCGGGGTTCGCCAGGTTGTTGAGCAGCGTGTAGGCCATCGCCCCGGTCAGCGCGAGACCGCCGATCGTCGAGCCGATCAGCACCCCTGGCCCGTTGCTGCCCGCGCGCGCCTGGTAGGCCGCCAAGCGCGGCGAACCCGGGTACTTGCTGACCAGCTCGCCAAACAGCGCCACCGGATCACCACCCCCCGCCACCGCCACCGCGGCCGCCAGCGCCGCCTTGCCCTCCTCGTCGGCGGTGTGACCGACACCCTGGACCGCCAGGTGCACCACACCGACCCCGTTGCCCTCGGTGATCCACACCGTCCCGCTCGACAGCGGCGCCAGCAGGGCCAGGGCGCTGCGCGCCTGGTCCGGCTTGTACTGCGCCACGTTCTTGAGCACCGCGTCGAGCCCCTTGCGCAGCGACGGCCCCTGCAGCGCGTCGAGCGGCAGGTGGGCCACGAAGTTGGCCCGGTTCGCCCGCAGGTCCTCCGCCAGCGCCTGCGGCAGGCTCGCCAGCGTCGTCTCGACGTTGCTCTCCGCCACCAGCTTGCCCACGTTCGCCGCATCCGGACCGATCGCGATCGCCAGCGACCCCTCCGCCGCGAACACCCACGCGTCAAGCCCGAGCGCCACCAGGTGCTTGAGCGTCGGCGCCTGCTCCACACCGGTCAGCCCGAGGTGGGCCGCCTGCACCGTCGCGTCCCCGACCTTGAGCTCGACCATCCCGAACTCGATCTTGCTCTTGTCGAGCCCCGGCACCGTCGCCGGCATCTGCGCCTTCGCCAGATCGACCCCGGTCTTGATCAACGCCTCGGCCGCCTTGGTGTCCGCCAGCGCGAGCCGCATCTCCAGCGCCGCCGGCTCGCTCGAGCCCGCGAACAGCATCTCGCCGCTCCAGCCGTTCACCAGCGCGTCGAAGGGCGGCGGCGCGGCGGCCATCTGCGGCGCCTGCTTCTTGAGCTCGGCCATGTCGGCGCGCGCCCACAGGAAGCCCGCGCCCGGCTGCACGAAGCGCAGCAGCGTCGACGGCCCCGGCTCGAGGCCCGCCAGCGCCTGCTTCATGTCGTCCTGCTTGCCCCCCATGCCGATGTGCACCACGCCCGCTCCCGCCGGCGTCGCCGCGCCCATGTGCATCCCGCCGTTGTCCGGCGAGAAGAACAGCACCGACAGCTCATCGAGGTTCACCCCTGGCAGCGCCGCCGCGGCCGTCTCGCGCCGCTTCTTGCCGTCGCCCGGCTTGTACGCCTTGAGCACCGCCTCGCTGTCGGAGCAGCCCACGTAGCCGGGCGCCGCCTCGATCGCCTTGCACACCGTCTTGTCCGCGTCGGGGATCTTCAGCGCCGTCAGCAGCCCCTTCACCCCGTCGGCCTTGTCGGCCGCCACCAGGAACACCGCGCTCGCCGAGTCCTTCCCGGTCTGCGTCACCACCAGCCCGCGCGTCAGGTCGATCCCCGAGCTCGTCAGCTGCGCCCGCGCGTCGGCCAGCCCGGCCTTGGCCGCCGCGAACCCGCTCGCCACCTCCTGCGCGCCGACCAGCGCCACCAGCGACTGCACCGGCCCGTCATAAAACTTGAACGCCTCGTCGCCGAGGTCCAGCAGCGAGCCCGGGTTGCGCACCACCGCGAACTCGCTGGTCGAGTCCGCGTGCACCAGCGCCAGCATGTCGTCGAGCGTCACCGCATGCTTCTCCGGCACCGGGACCGGCATCGCCGTGGGCGCGACCACCACCGGCGGCGGTGTCACCGGCGGCGGCGTCACCGGCGGCGTCACCGGCTGCTTGTCCTCGGCCTTGCCACCCATCATTTCCTGGACCTGTTGACAGGCCAGCGGAGCGGCAGCAGCGAGCAAGACACACGACAGCGCGAGGGGACGAGAGACGACACGACGTGACATGCGGCGCAGCATACAGGCTTTGCCCGGCGCCTGCGCCACCGGCAGACTCGCGCCAACGCCCCGCCAGCCCCGGCCCGACCGCACATCGCCCGATCTGGGCAAGCGCGCGCCGACCTGCCATGCTGCCCCGCGTGATCGCTCGCCCGTTGCTCCTGCCCCTCGTGTTCCTGTCCACATGTACAGGCAGCCCCAGCCCCTCCG
Source organism: Nannocystis sp. (assembly GCA_044228605.1). Classification (GTDB taxonomy): domain Bacteria; phylum Myxococcota_A; class Polyangia; order Nannocystales; family Nannocystaceae; genus Nannocystis. The sequence goes on from JBGAUO010000128.1 coordinate 2,246, forward strand.
GCCTCGAACAGCGTAACGCGACCCCCGCACCTGTCCCCAAGGACAGCCCACCCACACCGCCCGCGGCCAGCGTCAAGACCCCAGCGACGCCCGCCACCGCAACGCCTGCGCCCGTGCCCGTGCCCGCCGACGTCGCCGCCGGCCAGCTCACCGCCGAGCCGCCCTCGGGCACCGAGCTCTTCCCCGTCCGCCTCGCCCTGCAGGACGCCACCGCCTACCAGATCACGACCGTCGGCATGGTCGCCTTCACCGGCGTCAAGCCGAGCGGCTTCGCCCGCGAGGAGCGCGTCGAGCTCGGCGCCTGCGAGGGCGAGGCTGCGGCCCGCCACTGCCGCCTCACCCACAGCTACGTGCACTTCGAGGCCGAGCCGCCCAACGGCCGCATCTTCGAGGGCGACGAGAAGAAGGTCGACAAGCTCGTCACTCGCTACACGCTGCGCAGCAACGGCGCGCGCGACGGTGACGCCGAGGTCAGCGGCCCCGCCGAGCAGCAAGACTCGAAGGACGGCCAGGCCACACGCGAGGCCAACCGCTTCTTCTGCATCCGCTTCCCCGACGTCCCGATCGGCGTCGGCGCCAAGTGGAAGGACACCTGCCACATGCGCACGGCCGGCGTCATCGACACCCGCGAGGTCATCTGGGAGCTGACCCGCGTCAGCACCGACGACAAGGGCCGCCGCCGCGCCGACTTCACCTACCTCGGCAACTACAGCGCCCCCGGCGAGCCCACGCCCCGCACCGGCACCGTGCAGGGCATCCTCTACTTCTTCCTCGATGTCGGCGAGCCGCACATGATCAAGGAGCAGATCGCAACCCGTCGCGATCCCACCAGCCAGTTCCAGACGATCACCACGATCAACTACCAGTTCGGCAAATTCGCCCGCGACAAGAAGGGCAAGGAGACGATCCTGCGCACCGACGGCGAGGCCTTCCTCGAGGCCCCACCGCCGCCGCCCCCAGGCGCCACCGCCCCCCCAGCGAACATGAGCCCCGCGCCGCTCCCCTGAGCACGCGCGCTCACTCGTCGACGCGCACGAAGTCCATCGCCCGCCCGGCGTTGCCGACCCGGATCTCCCCGGTCAACGCCGAGTCCTCCGGGTTGATCAGCACCCACCCATCGCCGACCCCGCCGCGCCCGTCCTGCCAGGTGAAGCGCGCAAGGTTGCCCGCGATCGCGACCGCGCCGACCGTCACCATCGATTGCTGCAGGTTGATCACGAAGCGGGTCGTCCCGTCGTCGCCCGTGAACTGCCCGTAGTAGCGCCGCGGCCCGTCGGCGCCGCCGCCCAGCGCCTTCACCTTCAGCGCCCCGAGCACCGTGTTGCTCTCGCCCACCCACTCGCCCGCGAAGTCACTCCCCTTCGCGTACGCCTCGGCCACGGGCAGCGACGGATCGACGCGCGCCTGCCCCTCCTGGCGACACGCCATCGCGGCGATCGCCACCCAGAGCACACCGACGGTCACCCCGCGACAGAACAAGCGATGGTGTGGATACCATCTGCCGCGGCGACCAGACCATGGCGGTGGTAAAAGTCACAAAAACACGGTCTACGGGCCGCGAACGCACGCTCGTCGGCCTTTCCGGCGCCCTGCCGCACGTCTACAATCCCGCCCCGACCATGCGGGCTTCGTCGCCATCACGCGCGCTCGGCCTCTGCGCCGCCATCGCCGTCGCGCAGGGCGCCCTGACGGGTCCCGCGCGCGCCGCGAGCACAGGCCCCGCCCCTGACGATCCTCCACACCGCGAAGCTCCGGCCGACCCCACCGACGCGCCCCCGCCCGCGCCGATCAGCACCGAGGCCGCCCAGACCGCCAAGGAGCCGCCGCCGCCGTCCACCCCCACGCTCGGCAAGCCGCTGCAGGACGCCCCCCGCCCCAGCGCAACCAGCCAGCCGGCGATCGTCGCCCCCGCCAACAACGTCTCGCCGATGTCCCCGACCGCCGGCATGGGCGGCCGACTCGTCTCCAGCACCGACCCCGAGGCCCGCCGCGCCAAGGCCGAGCTCGAGGGCACCTCGCTCGACAAGACCCCCAACGCCGACGTCCCGAAGCGCCTCCCGCCCATGCAGCGCCGGGCCTGGTGGATGATGTTCGGCGCCTTCGCCCTCGGCAGCGCTGGCGGCGTGATGGCCGGCCTCGCCGAGGTCCAGGAGGACAAGGCCACCCGCCTCGCCATCACCCTCGACAGCACCACCGGCTCCGCCCTCGTCTACGCCGACATCAAGGACGAGTACGAACACACCCTGCGAGTCGGCCGCCGCGACGCCGCCGCCGCCAAGGGCCTGGTGTCCGCCGCCGGCGGCTTCCTCGTCGCCGGCATCGTCCTCTTCATCGTCCACGCAGTCCAGGCCCGCAAGGCCGCAAAGCCCGCCCCCGCCCGCCTCGGCCTCGCCCGCGGCGGCCTCGAGGTCCGCTTCTGAGATCTCCACGCATGGTCTGCGCTCCCCGAGTCACCTGGCCCCGCGGACATGTCCTTCCGGCCATCTGCCGCCCGCCTGCGCCGTTGTTCGCGCTGCTCGCTGGCCTCGCCCTGGCCGCCTGCTTCAGCGCGCCGGCCGACGCCGTCCTGTTCGCCTGCACACCCGAGGCCCCCGACTGCCCCGCCGACTACAGCTGCGCGAGCGACGGCTGCTGCCACCGCGACGGCAGCGACATCACCGCCAACTTCGGCACCTGCGGCCTCGGCGGACCCGGAACCACCACCGGAACCACCACCGGCGATCTACCGACCGGCACCACCGGCACCACCGGCACCACCAGCGGCAGCACGACCAGCACCGCCACCGACGCCAGCTCGACGAGCACGAGCACCGGCCCATAACACCCGGCGTCGCGCCGTCACCAGGAGCACCGTGGGACTCAAAGATCTCTTCAGCAGCAGCGGCCGCAGCAAGAACCGCCTCGATCGCCACATGCGCGCCGTCGTCAACCAGTACGGCCAGTCCGCCGAGCGTTACCACGCCATGCAGGAGCTGCTGGAGATCGGCACCCTCCCGGCGATCGTCGGCGTCATGCGCCGCTTCACCATCAACTCGAGCAAGAGCATCGAGGACGAGGAGGAGAAGAACTGGCTCTCCAAGCGCCTCACCGACCTCGACAAGGCCCTCATGCTGAGCGCCGCCCGCGAGTTCTGCCTCAACAACGACAACATCGCCTGGGTCCTGCGCATCGTCGAGGACCGCGCCAACGAGCGCGAGGAGTGGGAGCTGTTCGACGCCCTGCTCGAGAAGCACCCGCCCGTCTACGAGCGCGACCCCTCGAAGAAGGTCCAGCTGCTCACGCACATCGCCGAGATCGACAGCCCCCGCGTCACCCCGATCCTCATCAAGTACCTCGCCGACCCCGACGAGACCGTGCGCTTCCAGGTCGTCGACAGCCTGCTCGACATGGCCGACGAGCAAAAGCCCGACCCCGCCCTGCTCGACGCGCTCACCGCCCACATCGCCAACCCCGCCGAGGACTCCCTGCGCCTGCGCACCAAGATCCTCACCGGCCTCGCTCGCCTCAAGTGGGACGTGTCGGCCCACCAGGAGCGCATCGTCAAGAACCTCGGCAACGAGCACAGCTTCGACGGCACCCGGATCAAGGAGCGCTAGCCATGCCACGCCGCAGCGACCTGCGCAGGATCTGTGTCCTCGGCTCCGGCCCGATCGTCATCGGACAGGCCTGCGAGTTCGACTACTCCGGGACCCAGGCGATCAAGGCCCTGCGCGAGGAGGGTTACGAGGTCATCCTCGTCAACTCCAACCCGGCCACGATCATGACCGACCCCGATCTGGCCGATCGCACCTACGTCGAGCCGCTCACCCCCGAGTTCCTCGACCGCGTCCTCGCGGCCGAGAAGCCTGACGCCATCTTGCCGACCGTCGGCGGCCAGACGGCCTTGAACCTCGCGCTCGAGGCCGGCCGCCAGGGCATCCTCGCCCGCCACGGCGTCGAGCTCATCGGCGCCAACCTGCCCGCCATCGAGAAGGCCGAGGACCGCGACCAATTCAAGGCCGCGATGCTCAAGATCGGCCTCGACGTCCCGCGCAGCGTCTACTGCCACTCGCTCGCCGAGGCCCGCGCCGCCCTCGAGCACATCGGCTTCCCGGCGATCATCCGCGCCAGCTTCACCCTCGGGGGCAGCGGCGCCGCCATCTCGTACAACCGCGACGAGTTCGAGGCCCAGGTAGAGCACGCCCTCTCCGAGAGCATGCGCCACGAGATCCTCATCGAGGAGTCCGTGCTCGGCTGGAAAGAGTACGAGCTCGAGGTCATGCGCGACACGAAGGACAACTTCGTCGTCATCTGCTCGATCGAGAACCTCGACCCCATGGGCGTGCACACCGGCGACAGCATCACCGTCGCCCCCGCGCAGACCCTCACCGACAAGGAGTACCAGCGCATGCGGGACGCCGCCCGCGCCTGCGTCACCGAGATCGGCGTCACCTGCGGCGGCTGCAACATCCAGTTCGCCGTCGACCCCCGGACCGGGCGGATGATCGTCATCGAGATGAACCCCCGCGTCTCGCGCAGCTCGGCCCTCGCCTCCAAGGCCACCGGCTTCGCCATCGCCAAGTTCGCCGCCAAGCTCGCCGTCGGCTACACGCTCGACGAGCTCACCAACGACATCACCGGCACCACCCCGGCCAGCTTCGAACCCAGCATCGACTACGTCGTCACCAAGATCCCCCGCTTCGCCTTCGAGAAGTTCACCGGCACCGACGAGACCCTCACCATCCAGATGAAGTCCGTCGGCGAGGTCATGGCGATCGGCCGCACCTTCCAGGAGTCGCTCGGCAAGGCGATGTGCAGCCTCGAGACCGGCACCCACGGCTTCGACCTCCAGGCCAAGGACGCCACCGCCGCCAGCGTCGAGGCCCTGCTCGGGAGCCCCCACCCCACCCGCCTGTGGCACGTCGGCGCCGCCCTGCGCCTCGGCGTCTCGATCGAGCGCGTGCACGAGCTGACCCGCATCGACCCCTGGTTCCTCGACCAGATCGCCGCCGTCATCACCCTCGAGACCCGCGTCGCCACGTGCGCCGGAGACCTCCCCGCCGCGCTGCTGCGCGCGGCCAAACGCGCCGGCCTCAGCGACCGCCGCCTCGCCGACCTGCGCCGCGTCCCCGAGGCCCAGATCCGCGCCACTCGCCTCGCCCACGCCCTGCGGCCCGTCTACAAGCGCATCGACACCTGCGCCGCCGAGTTCGCCGCCCACACGCCTTACCTCTACAGCACCTACGAAGAGGAGGACGAGGCCGACACCAGCACCCGCCCCAAGATCGTCATCCTCGGCGGCGGCCCCAACCGCATCGGCCAGGGCATCGAGTTCGACTACTGCTGCTGTCACGCCGCCTTCGCCCTGCGCGAGGCCGGCTTCGAGACGGTGATGGTCAACTGCAACCCCGAGACCGTCTCCACCGACTACGACACCTCCGACCGCCTCTACTTCGAACCCCTCACCCGCGAGCACGTCCTGGCGGTCCTCGACCGCGAGGCCAGCACCGGCCCGATCGTCGGCGTCCTGGTCCAGTTCGGCGGCCAGACCCCCCTGCGCCTCGCCGCCGACATCGAGCGCGCCGGCTACAAGCTGCTCGGCACCTCCGCCGAGGCGATCGACAAGGCCGAGGACCGCGGCCGCTTCGGCGCGCTCGTCGACCGCCTCGGCATCAAGTGCCCGCGCTGGGGCGTCGCCCGCTCGCCCGCCGAGGCCGAGACCATCGCCCGCGACATCGGCTTCCCCGTGCTCGTCCGCCCCAGCTACGTCCTCGGCGGCCGGGCCATGCGCGTCGTCTACAGCCCCGCCGACCTCGACGAGTACATGCGCACCGCCGTGCTCGCCAGCCCCGACCACCCCGTCCTGGTCGACGAGTTCCTGCACAACGCCACCGAGTTCGACGTCGACGCCGTCGCCGACGCCAGCGCCGTCGTCATCGCCGGCATCATGGAACACATCGAGGAGGCCGGCGTGCACTCGGGCGACTCCGCCTGCTCGCTGCCCCCCGTCAACGTCGCCCCCGCGATCCTCGACGAGATCCGCCGCACCACCGCCGCCCTCGCCCGCGAGCTCGGCGTCGTCGGCCTCATGAACGTCCAGTTCGCCCTCCAGGGCGACACCCTGTACGTCCTCGAGGTCAACCCCCGCGCCTCGCGAACCATCCCCTTCGTCGCCAAGGCCACCGGCGTCCCCTTCGCCAAGATCGCCGCCCGCGTCGCCGCCGGTGAGTCGCTCGCCAGCATGCACCTGCAAGAGCGCATCCCCAGGCACGTCGCCGTCAAGGTCTCCGTGTTCCCCTTCAACAAATTCGCCGGCGTCGACACCATCCTCGGCCCCGAGATGCGCAGCACCGGCGAGGTCATGGGCGTCGCCGACGACTTCGGCGCCGCCTTCCACAAGGGCCTGCTCGCCGCCGGCATGCGCCTGCCCCAGTCCGGCCGCGTCTTCGTGTCCGTCCGCGACGCCGACAAGCACGCCGTCCTGCCCGCCGTCCGCCACCTCCAGGCCCTCGGCTTCGAGCTGGTCGCCACCCGCGGCACCGCGGCCTTCATCCGCGCCGCCGGCCTCGCCTGCAGCGCGGTCAACAAGGTCAAGGAGGGCCGCCCCCACATCGTCGACGCCCTCGTCAACGGCGACATCGCCATGGTCATCAACACCACCGTCGGCGCCCAGGCCATCGCCGACAGCTTCAGCATCCGCCGCACCTCGCTCATGCAGCGCGTGCCCCACTTCACCACCATCTCCGCCGCCCTGGCCGCCGCCCACGCGATCGCGGCGGCCCGCGCCGGCGAGAAAACCCTCGTCGCCCGCACCCTGCAGGACTATCATCGCGTCCCCGGGGATCTCCCCGACGCCGCCGTGGCCAGCCGTACCGGCTACCGCGGCGACTCGCCCTGAGCCCACCCGCAGGTGACACGGTCATGTCCAGCGAGCCCAAGATCCCCATGACACCCGGCTGCTTCGAGCGGCTCAAGCAGGAGCTGCGGCAGATCCGGGAGCACGACCGCGCCGAGAACGTGCGCGACATCGAGGTCGCCCGCGAGCACGGCGACCTCCGCGAGAACGCCGAGTACCACGCCGCCAAGGAGCGCCAGGGCCATCTCGACGGCCGCATGCGCTACCTCGAGGCCCGCATCGGCATGGCCCAGGTCATCGACCCGACCACCGTCAAGGAGTCCAAGGTCACCTTCGGCGCGACCGTCACCCTCCACGACGTCGACCACGAGACCGACGTCGTCTACCACATCGTCGGCGAGGACGAGTCCGACGCCTCGAGCGGCAAGATCTCCATCTCCGCACCGATCGCCCGCGCCATGCTCGGCAAGAAGGTCGGCGACGAGGTCATCGTCAAGCTGCCCAAGGGCGACCGCGAATACGAGGTCATCCGCGTCGAGTACAGGCCCATCCCGTGACCCGCGCCGTGCATCCTGTCCTGCGCATGCCTGGCTTCCTGCGCATGCCCGCCGCCCTGTTGGTGGTCGCCGCCCTGCTGCCCGCCTGCCGCAGCGGCATCGGTGCCGTCTGTCGCTGCGCCTCCGACTGCCGCGCCGGCCTCGTCTGCGAGTCCGAGGGCGAGAAGACCCTCACCCCTGACATGTGCTTCCCGCCCCCGACCAACGGCCGCTGCGTCGAGGACACCAGCAAGGACTCGGACGCCAGCGACCCGCTCGTCGCCACCGAGCCTTTCATGTACCTCGACCTGCCCTCCCGCCGTGACTTGGGTGGCCACGGCCACAGCGGCACGACGGGCGTCACCACCGGCGCCACCGATGCGAGCACCGGCGTCACCACCAGCGCCACCGACAGCAGCTCGAGCACCGGCACGAGCACCGGCACCACCGGCGAAACCACTGGCACCAGCACCACCAGCACCACCGGCGACACCACCAGCGCCGGCACCACTGGCACTGGCACTGGCACTGGCACTGGCACTGGCACCGGCACCGGCACTGGCACCGGCAGCACCACCTGATCCCGATCCGCCGTGACCCACGATCGCAGCGAGCACTGGCTGTGGCGCCTCGACGCCGACGCCTGGCTGTGCGCCGCCCAGGTCGAGCTCGCCGCCGCCGCCGCCAACCTCGATAGCCGTCGCACCGCCGTCACCCACGCCCGCCGCGCCGCCGGCATGGCCCTCAACGCCGTCCTGGTCGCCTCGCACGAAGCTGGCGTCGAAACGGGCGCCGAAGCGGGCGCCGAGCTCCGCTGGGGTCGCAGCTACGTCGACCACCTCCGCGCCCTCGCCGACCCCCGCATCGCCATCGCACCCTTGCCCGACGAGCTCCGCCCGCTCGCCGCCGGCCTCCTGCAGATCGCCGTCATGGGCAGCGGCTCCCTGGTCCAGCTCGGCCGCAGCGCCCACGGCCCGGCCCAGCACGCCCACGACCTCGCCCGTGAGCTCTGCGCCCGCTGCAGCGCCGCGATCGCCACGACGAGCTAGGCCCGGCCGCCACCACGGGCAGCCCTCGCATGTCGTAAGGGACATGTCCCTACCGCCATCTCGCGGTGGCGTACGACGGGCCACTACCCCGGCTGCCACCAGCGCACCGGCGGCCCGCCCGGCTCGCCTGGCAGCATCAGCTCGACCGCCTGCAGCTCCGCCGTGCTGATCACCGCCACCTGCGGCGCGCTGCGGTGGACCAGCGCCGCGAAGGCCGGCCGCGCCGCGGGCGTGGTCACCACGATCGGCGGCTCGGTGTGCCCGTCGCGCAGGCTCGCCAGCCACGCCGCCCGCTCGCCCGGCGCCAGCGCCAGCGCCAGCCCGCCCTCGCCCGTGCGCGCCCGCTGCAGCAGCTCCGCCTCGACGTCCGGCAGCGGACGGACCCAGCGCAGCCGCCCGAGCCGGGCGTGCGCCGCCACCAGATCGTGCACCCACAGCCCCGCCAGCCGCTCGCGCAGCAGCTCGCCCCAGCGCCCCCGCTCGCTCGCGCTGCGCAGCCGCGGCTCGCTCGCCACCGCGTCGAGCAGCTCCGCCAGCGGCGGCAGCGGCAGGCGCTCGCGCAGCAGCCCGCGACACAGCGCCAGCAGCTCGCCCGTTGGCGTCACCCGCAGCGCCTCACGGACCGCGGCCGGGTCGCGTCGCCGGCTCCGCTCGAGCGCCGCCTCGAGCTGGCGCAGGTCGTAGAACACCTCCGCGTGGTTCATCACCGCCCGGAAGCACACCACCACCAGCGCGTCGACCACCAGCCCCGACGGCTCATGACCTGGCCCGAAGGACATGTCCTCTGCGCCCTGTCCCGGAGGACCGACGAGCACCGCGAGCTCGGCCGGCCCGAGCGTCGCCAGCACGCGCACGCCGAGCCGGACCTCCGCGCCGCCCGGCTCGCCCGGCAGCGCCACCGCCACGATCGGCGGCAGCTCGATCGCCAGCGCCGCCGCGCAGCGCCGCCGCAGCGCCGCCAGCGGCGGACGCAGCACCCGCAGCGCCTCCGGCCCCGCCCCCGCCAGGCGCAGCTCGATCGCCGGCGCCGGCTCCTCCGGCGCCTCCTCCGGCGCGCGCGCGGCCAGCCACAGCCCCGCGCACACCAGCCCCATCGCCGTCGCCAGGAACGCCAGCCGCGGCATCCCCGGCACCAGCGCCAGCGCCGTCAGCAGCGCCGCCGGCACCGCCAGCATGGCCGGCTCGAGCCACGCCAGCGCCCGCCGCTGCTTCGTCGCCTCCTCGTCGACGCGGGTCACCAGCACCCCCGCCGCCAGGCTCACCAGCAGCGCGGGGATCTGCGCCAGCAGCCCGTCGCCCACCGTCAGCCGCCCGTACAGCTCGAGGCTCGCGCCGATCTCCATCCCGTGCCGCAGCGTCCCGACCGCGATCCCGCCGACCAGGTTGATGATCGTGATCGCCAGCCCCGCGATCGCGTCCCCCCGCACGAAGCGGACCGCCCCGTCCATCGCCCCGTGGAAGTCGCTCCGCTGCAGCAGCGCGTGGCGCCGACGCGCCGCCTCCTCCGGTGAGATCGCCCCCGCCCGCAAGTCAGCGTCGATCGCCGCCTGCTGCCCCGGCAGCCCGTCGAGCGCGAAGCGAGCCGCCACCTCCGCGACTCGCTCCGACCCGCGCGCGATCACCAGGAACTGCACCGCCGTGATCACCGCGAACATCACCGCCCCGACCACGATGTCGCCGCGCACCACCAGCCCCGCGAACGCGTCGATCACCCGCCCCGCGTCGGCCTGACTCAAGATCAATCGCGTCGTCGCCACGTTCAGCGCCAGCCGCGACAGCGTCAGCAACAGCAGCAGCGACGGGAACGCCAGCAGCTCCGCCCGCCGCCGCACCGCCAGGCTCGCAACCAGCAGCAACATCGACCCCGCCAGGCTCAGCGACAGCAGCAGGTCGACCGCCACCGTCGGCAGCGGCACCAGCAGACACGCCAGCATCACGCACGCCCACGCCGCCGGCAGCAGCCGCGGCCACCCCGACGTCGCCCGCCGCAGCAGCGCGAGCGAGCTGGGTCGGTCGTCCGTCACCCGCCGCACGCTACCGGCCCGGACGCTGCATCTGCAAGCAGCTCACGACGCCGTGCTCGCCTGCGCCTCGCGCATCGCCCGAAACCCGTCCTCGTGCCGCCGCGTGCCCAGGTAACCGAGTTCGGCCCGCGCCTTCGCGTCGACCACCGTGACCTCCTCGCCCATCAGCTTGAGCGCCACCCGCGTCAGCGGCGGCCGCCAGCGGTACCCGCTCGCCCGGCTGATCGCCTCGCCGGTGACCGCCACGGCCCGCGCGAGCCCCCGCGCGGTGAAGGCCGCGGCGCCCGCCGGCGGCGCGGCGCGGCGCCCCGGCGTTTCGCCCCCGGCC